>CAIPVV010000038.1 GCA_903868595.1 uncultured Pseudomonadota bacterium | reverse complement strand
GATCTCTGCCGCATGTGCCTCGTCGAGATCGGCCTTCCCCGGCTCGGTCCCGACCGCAAGCCGATCATTGGCCCCAGCGGCGCCCCTGAGATCAACTGGATGCCCAAGCCGCAGATTGGCTGCGCGACCCCGGTTGCCGAGGGGATGGTCATCCACACCCGTTCGCCCAAGGCCATCGCGGCCCAGCGCTCGGTGATGGAATTCCTCCTGATCAACCACCCGCTGGACTGCCCGATCTGCGATCAGGGCGGCGAGTGCGAGCTGCAGGACCTGGCCATGGGTTTTGGCCGCGACATCTCCCGCTTCCACGAGCGCAAGCGCGTCGTGAAGGACAAGAACCTGGGGCCGTTGGTCTCCACCGACATGACGCGCTGCATCCACTGCACGCGTTGCGTGCGCTTCGGGCAGGACATCGCCGGTATCCCGGAACTCGGCACGACCGGTCGGGGCGAGCACAACGAGATCGGCACCTACATCGAGAAGAGCGTCGATCACGAGCTCTCCGGCAACATCATCGACCTCTGCCCGGTGGGCGCCCTGAACAGCAAGCCGTTTCGCTTCCGCGCGCGCTCCTGGGAGATGACGCAGCAGGCGCTGGTGTCCCCGCACGACGGCCTGGGTAGCAACCTCTACGGCCACATCCTGCGCGGCAAGCTCATGCGAGTGGTTCCGCGCCAGAACGACCTGATCAACGAGACCTGGATCTCCGACCGCGACCGCTTCAGCTACGAGGGCGTCTATAGCGCCGACCGGCTGACCGCCCCGATGCTGCGCGAGAATGGCGTCTGGAAGAAGGTCGACTGGCAGACGGCACTGAATGCCGTGGCGGAGGGCCTCAAGGCCGCGCCGCGCGACAGCCTGGGCTTCCTGGCCAACCCGTCCTCCACGGTGGAGGAGCTGACGCTGTTGTCGCGCATCGCGAGCGGGCTCTCCTGCGCCAATGTCGACCACCGGCTGCGGCAGGTGGACTTCTCGGCCGATGCCGAGGACCCGGTGCAGCCGCAACTGGGCCTGCCCGTGGCGGCAGTGGATGAGCTGCAGGCCCTGCTGGTCGTCGGGTCCAACCTGCGCCACGAGATCCCGTTGCTGGCCAACCGCGTGCGCAAGGCCGCGGTGCGCGGCGGCGCCAAGGTCTCCTTCATCAACCCGGCACGCTTTGAGTACCTCTTCCCGGTCTCCAGCTACAGCGTCGCCTCGCCGGCGCAGCAGCTGGTGGAGCTGGCGGCCGTGCTGGCGGCAGCGACCGAGGGCGCTGCGCCTGCAGGCGTCGTCGTGGAGCAGCGCCACCGCGACGTGGCGGCCCAGCTCAAGGGCGCCGAGCGCAAGGCCATCTGGCTGGGCGCGCTGGCGATCCGTCATCCCGCCTATGCGGCGCTGCGCTCGCTGGCCACGGCCTTGGCCGCGGCCACCGGTGCGAGCCTGGGCGTGCTGGCCGAGGGCGCCAATGCCGCCGGTGCGTACCTGGCCGGCGTGCTGCCGGCGCGGGGTGCGGCGGGCACGGCTTCCGGCGCGACGGGCCTCAGCGCCGCCGCCATGCTGCAGCAGAGCCTCCACAGCTACGTGCTGCTCGGAGTGGAGCCGGGCGCGGATTCGTTGCAGGCCGGCGCCGCCGCTGCCCTGGCGGGCGCGAAATTCGTGGTCGCGCTGACGCCCTACGAGAGCGAGGAGCTCAAGGCCTGCGCGACGGTACTGCTGCCGATCGGCAGCTTTGCCGAGACCTCGGGAACCTACGTGAGCCTGGAGGGGGAGTGGCAGAGCTTCGCCGGCGTCGCCCAGCCTGTGGGCGAGGCGCGTCCGGGCTGGAAGGTGCTGCGCGTGCTGGGCAACCTGCTGGGCCTTCAGGGCTTCGAGCAGCAGACCTCCGAGGACGTGCGCGCCGACCTGCGCGCGCTCATCGAGGCCAGCGCCGGCCAGTCGGCCGCGGCGGCGTCGACGCCGCGCGCGGCGACGCTGCCGGCGGACGCTGCGGTGGTGGACGTGCCGATGTACCAGATCGATGCGCTGGTGCGTCGCGCGCCCTCGCTGCAGGCCACCCGTGACGGCAAGCTGCCGGTCGCCCGCTACGGCGCCGTGCAGGGAGCCGCGTGATGGATCGGATGATGACCCTGTGGAACAGCGTCCCGGACTTTGTGCACTCGCTGGTGTTCATCCTCGCCGTGACGATCGTGCTGATCATCTCGGTGGCGCTGCTGACGCTCTGGGAGCGCAAGCTCATCGGCTGGATGCAGCTGCGCAAGGGCCCCAACCGCGTGACCATCTTCGGGCTGCTGCCGGGCGTGGGCCAGCCGTTCGCCGACGTGATCAAGCTCCTCATCAAGGAAGTGATCATCCCGGCCAAGTCCAACAAGGTGCTGTTCCGCATCGCGCCGGCCATCGCCCTGATCCCGGCTTTCGCGACCTGGGCGGTGATGCCGATCGCGCCGGACTTTGCAATCGCCAAGATCGACGCAGGCCTGCTGTACGTGCTGTCGCTGACCTCGGTCGGTGTCTATGGCGTGATCATCGCGGGTTGGGCCTCCAACTCGAAGTACGCATTCCTGGGCGCCATGCGCTCGGCCGCGCAGATCGTCGCCTACGAGATCGCGATGGGTTTCGCGCTGGTAGGCGTGCTGATGGTGGCCGGTAGCCTGAACCTGGGGACGATCGTCGCCAAGCAGCAGGGCGCCTTCCTGGCCTGGAACTGGTTCTGGCTCTTCCCGCTGTTCGTCGTGTACTTCATTTCCGGCGTCGCCGAGACCAATCGAGCGCCCTTTGACGTGGCAGAGGGCGAGTCGGAGATCGTCGCCGGCTTTCACGTGGAATACTCCGGCATCGCCTTCGCGCTGTTCTTCCTGGCCGAATACGCGAACATGATCCTGGTCGCGGGATTGACCTCCGTGTTCTTCATGGGCGGGTGGCTGAGCCCGCTGAACGGCTACCTGGCCGACGACAACGCGCTGTTCCACATCCCCGTGCTCGGGCAGTTGCTGAACAACGGCCTGCACTGGTTCCTGTTGAAGACCTTCTTCTTCCTGTGCGTCTTTCTCTGGCTGCGTGCGACCTTCCCGCGCTACCGCTATGACCAGATCATGCGTTTGGGCTGGAAAATCCTGATTCCGGTGACCCTCGTCTGGATCGCCGTGGAGGGCCTGATGGTGTATTTCAAGATCGGCCCCTGGAGCGTTTGAGCATGTCCCGCGCAAGTATCATCAAGACTTTCCTGCTGGGTGAACTGCTGCAGGGCATGTGGCTGACCCTGAAGACGCTGTTCCGCAAGAAGGTCACGGTCAACTACCCGGAAGAGAAGGCGCCGCAGTCGGCCCGATTCCGTGGCCTGCACGCGCTGCGCCGCTACCCGAACGGCGAGGAGCGCTGCATCGCCTGCAAGCTGTGCGAGGCCGTTTGCCCGGCGCTGGCGATCACGATCGAGTCGGATGTGAGCAACGACGGCACGCGCCGCACGACGCGCTACGACATCGACCTGTTCAAGTGCATTTATTGTGGCTTCTGCGAGGAGGCCTGCCCGGTGGATGCGATCGTCGAGACGCGCATCCACGAGTACCACATGGAGCATCGCGGCGAGAACATCATGACCAAGGACAAGCTCCTGGCCGTGGGTGAGCGCTACGAGGCGATGATCAACGCGGATAAGGCTGCGGACGCCCGCTACCGCTGACGCGGTCGGGGAGGGGAGACTCGTGCTGGTCCAGATCCTGTTCTATGCGTTCTCGGCGATGCTGATCGCTTCGGCGTTCGGCGTCATCACGGCGCGCAACCCGGTGCACTCGGCCCTCTGCCTGGTGCTTAGCTTCTTTACGAGCGCGGCCCTCTGGCTGCTCATCGAGGCTGAGTTCCTGGCGATCGTCCTGGTGCTCGTGTATGTCGGCGCCGTCATGGTGCTGTTCCTCTTCGTGGTTATGATGCTGGACATCAACGTGGAGGAAGTTCGCAAGGGCTTCACCCGCTATGCCTGGCTGGGCTGGCTCACGGTGCTGGCGATCGTCTTCGAGATCCTGGGCGTGGTCGCCGTTCGCCGCCTGGGCATCGACGCCACCCAGGCGCCGCGCCCGCTGGCCAGCGACTACAGCAATACTGGTGCCCTGGGTGAGGTGCTGTACACCAGGTATGTGTACCCCTTCGAGCTGGCGGCGGTGCTGCTGCTCGTGGCCATCGTGGCGGCGATCGTACTGACGATGCGCCATCGCAAGGGCCTGAAGGTCCAGGACATCGGCAAGCAGGTTGCCACCCGTGCCCAGGACCGGGTCCGCGTCCTCAAGATCCCGGCGGAGAAGCGCGAATGATCACGCTACAGCACATGCTGGTTTTATCGGGGCTGCTGTTCGCCCTGTCGGTGGCCGGCATGTTCATCAACCGCAAGAACGTCATCCTGCTGCTCATGTGCATCGAGCTGCTGCTGCTGTCCGCGAATTTCAACTTCGTGGCTTTCTCGCGCTACCTCGGGAACATCGAGGGCCAGGTGTTTGTCTTTTTCATCCTGACCGTGGCTGCGGCCGAGTCGGCGATTGGTCTTGCGATCCTCGTGGTCCTGTTCCGCGAGCGCCGCACGATCAATGTCGAGGAACTGAGCTCGCTTAAAGGTTGATGCCGACCCCATGAATCCGCACCTGTTGCTTGCCATCCCCTTGCTGCCCCTGGCCGCCGCCCTCATTGCCGGCCTGTTGGGACGCATCGTGGGCCGGTCCGGCGCCGCCCTGGTCACGATCGCCGGCGTGCTGGGCGCGCTGCTGCTCTCGCTGGTTGTGTTCAAGCAGCTGGTCGTCGGGGGAGTGCCTGTCTACAACGATACGGTCTACACCTGGCTGATCAGCGACGGCGTGCGCATGCAGGTGGGTTTCCTGGTGGATCGCCTGTCTGTTCTTATGATGGTCGTCGTGACGTTCGTGTCGCTGTGCGTGCACGTGTACACGATCGGCTACATGCACGATGACGCGGGCTACCAGCGCTTCTTCAGCTACATCTCGCTGTTTACCTTCGCGATGCTGATGCTGGTGATGTCCAACAACTTCATGCAGCTGTTCTTCGGCTGGGAAGCCGTGGGCGTGGTCTCCTACCTCCTGATCGGCTTCTGGTACACCCGGCCAACCGCCATCTTCGCCAACATGAAGGCGTTTTTGGTGAACCGCGTCGGTGACTTCGGTTTCGTGCTGGGCATCGCCGGGGTGGTGTACTTCACCGGATCCCTGGATTACAAGGACGCGTTTGCCGCCGTGCCCCTGATCGCCGGCAAGACGTTGGAGATCCTCCCGGGCCACGTGTGGTCCGCGATGTCGGTGATCTGCATCTGCCTGTTCATCGGCGCGATGGGCAAGTCCGCCCAGATGCCGCTGCACGTCTGGCTGCCGGATTCGATGGAAGGCCCGACCCCGATCTCCGCCCTGATCCACGCGGCCACCATGGTCACCGCCGGTATCTTCATGGTGGCGCGCATGTCGCCGCTGTTTGAGGCCTCCGAGACCGCACTCTCCACGGTACTGGTGATCGGCGCCACGACGGCCCTGTTCATGGGCTTCTTGGGTATCGTCAGCAACGACATCAAGCGTGTGGTCGCGTATTCCACCCTTTCGCAGCTGGGCTACATGACGGTCGCGCTGGGCGTCTCCGGCTACAGCGTCGCCATCTTCCACCTCATGACCCATGCGTTCTTCAAGGCCCTGCTGTTCCTGGCGGCCGGCGCCGTGATCATCGCTATGCACCACGAACAGGACATGCGCAAGATGGGTGGGCTGCGCAAGCGCATGCCGGTCACGTACTGGACCTCGCTGATCGGCGCACTGGCGCTGATCGGTACGCCGTTCTTCTCGGGTTTCTATTCCAAGGACGCGCTGATCGAGGCGGTTGGCGAGTCCCACCGCGCGGGGGCGACCTATGCGTACTGGTGCGTGCTGCTGGGCGTTTTCGTCACGGCGCTCTACACCTTCCGCATGATCTTCATGACCTTCCACGGGGAGGAGCGCCTGGACCACCACGCCAGGGACCACTTCCACGACGTGGGCTGGGACATGAAGGCGCCGCTGGTGGCGCTGGCGATCCCGTCGATGCTGATCGGCTTCTTCACGATCGAGCCGGCACTGTTCGGCGGCTACTTCCAGGGTGCCATCCAGGTCCTGGAGCGCAACGACGTGGTAGGGGAGGTCGGCCGCGAGTTCCACGGCCCCGTGGCCTTCGCGCTGCACGGTCCGCTGGGCGCGCCGTTCTGGCTCGCGCTGGCGGGGGTGGTGTCGGCTTGGGCATTCTTCCTGAAGTGGCCGAAGCTTGCCGATTCGGTGGAGAGCCGCCTGAGGGGGCTGCATACGGTGCTGGTCAACAAGTACTACTTCGACTGGTTCAACGAAAACGTCCTGGCGAAGGGCAGCCGTGGGCTCGGCCTGCTGTTCTGGCGTGGCGGCGACCAGGCGATCATCGACGGCACCTTCGTCAATGGCTCGGCTGCCGCAGTTGGCTGGTTCTCCGGCGTCGCCCGTAGGGTCCAGACCGGCTACCTGTATTCGTATGCCTTCTGGATGGTCATCGGTCTGGCAGCTCTGCTCGGCTGGTTCCTTTTGAAAGCGCACTAGGATCCGTTAATGCTGTCGCCGAATCTTCTGACCGTACTCATCTGGCTGCCCATCGCTGGCGGCTTTGCAACCCTGCTGCTGGGGGACAAGAACCTCTCCAGCGCGCGCTGGCTGGCCCTGGCGACCGCCTTGGCGACCTTCGCGCTGAGCATCCCGCTGTACGCGGGCTTCGACGGCACGACGGCGGCCTTCCAGTTCGTGGAGCGCAGCCCCTGGATCCCGACCTTCCACTCCGACTACCACCTGGGCGTCGATGGCATCTCGCTGCCGCTGATCCTGCTGACGACTTTCACGACGATATTCGTGGTCATCGCAGGCTGGACGGTGATCACGCAGCGCGCGGCGCAGTATTTCGCGGCCTTCCTGATCATGGAAGGCCTCATGGTGGGCGTTTTCGCTGCGCTGGATTCGCTGCTGTTCTACTTCTTCTGGGAAGCGATGCTGATCCCGATGTTCCTGATCATCGGCATCTGGGGCGGCCCGCGGCGCGTCTACGCGACCATCAAGTTCTTCCTGTACACCTTCCTGGGCTCGGTGTTCATGCTGATCGCACTGATCTACATGTACCTGAAGACCGGGGATTACTCGATCTCGGCCTTCCAGCAGCTGCCGCTCACGATCGCGGAGCAGCGCTGGATCTTCGTTGCATTCCTGATGGCTTTTGCCGTCAAGGTGCCGATGTGGCCGGTCCACACCTGGCTGCCGGACGCCCACGTCGAGGCGCCCACGGGCGGCTCGGTGGTGCTGGCGGCCATCATGCTGAAGATGGGCGGGTACGGCCTGCTGCGCTTTAGCCTGACGATCACGCCCGATGCCAGCCGCGAGCTGGACTGGCTGATCATCGCGATGTCCCTGATCGCCGTGGTGTACATCGGCTTTGTTGCCCTGGTTCAACAGGACATGAAGAAGCTGATCGCCTACTCCTCGATCGCGCACATGGGCTTCGTGACGCTCGGCGCCTTCCTCGCCTACGATATCGTCGCGCGCACCGGCAGCACCCAGGGCGCAGGCATGGGGCTGGATGGGGCGATGGTGCAGATGGTGTCCCATGGGCTCATTTCCGCGGCCATGTTCCTCTGCGTGGGCGTGATGTATGACCGGGTGCACAGCCGCGAGATCAGCGCCTACGGCGGCGTGGTCAACACGATGCCGAAGTTCGCGGCCTTCATGGTCCTCTTCGCCATGGCCAACTCCGGCCTGCCGGCGACGTCGGGCTTCGTCGGCGAGTTCCTGGTGATCCTTGCCAGCTACAAGGCCAACTTCTGGTATGCGTTTCTGGCGGCGACGACGCTGGTCCTGGGCGCTGCATACACCCTGTGGCTGGTCAAGCGGGTCATCTTCGGACCCGTGGCCAACCAACATGTTGCCGAGCTCAAGGACCTCAATGGCCGTGAGTTTCTGATCCTCTCCGTGCTCGCCGCCGGCGTGCTGCTGCTGGGCCTGTGGCCGGCGCCGCTGCTGGATGTCATGCGCGGATCGATCCACCACCTGGTCGAGCAGATGCTGTTGACCAAGCTGCCGACGCCCTGACAGGACCGCTGGACATGACCGATACGACCTTCAGCTTGGCCCAGATCCTGCCCGCGATGCCGGAGATCTATCTCACGGCGGCCGTGTGCGTGCTGCTGGTGTTTGATGTCTTCTTTGGCATGAAGAAGCCGTCCCGAACGGCCAGCTTCACGCTGGTGCTGCTGCTGGGCGGGGCCCTGGTCACGCTGTTGACCGCTGATTTCGGTCACGCGAGGATGCTGTTCGACGGCATGTACGTGGCGGACAACCTCGCGACGCTGCTGAAGCTGGCGGCCTTCCTTTTCGTCGCGGTTGCGCTGTACTACTCCAGCGACTACCTGGTGCGGCGGCACATACAGAAGGGCGAATATTACGTCCTGGCGCTGACGGCGCTGCTGGGCATCCTGGTGCTGACGTCCGCGGGCAACCTGATCACGATCTACGTGGGCATCGAGTTGCTGGCACTTTCGCTGTACGCACTGGTGGCGTTCGACCGCGAGAATGGCTTGGCGGCCGAAGCGGCGATGAAGTACTTCGTCCTCGGCGCGATCGCCTCCGGCACGCTGCTGTACGGTATGTCGATCGTCTACGGCCTTACCGGTTCGCTGTCGCTCGCGACGCTGTCGACCGCCCTGGCGGGAGAGCCGAGCCTGGGCCTGATCCTGGGCCTGACGTTCATCGTCGTGGCCGTGGCCTTCAAGTTCGGTGCCGTGCCTTTCCACATGTGGGTGCCGGACGTGTACGAGGGCGCCCCGACTTCCGTCACCATGCTCGTGGCGACGGCCCCCAAGCTTGCTTCCTTCGCCCTGGCGTTCCGCCTGCTGGCAGAAGGGCTGGGTCAGTCCGTGGCGACCTGGTCGCAGATGCTGGCGATCATTGCCGTGGTATCGATCGTCCTGGGTAACGTCGTGGCCATCGCGCAGACGAACCTGCGGCGCATGCTGGCCTACTCGGCGATTTCCAACGTGGGCTTTATCCTGCTGGGCTTCGTGAGCGGCAATGCCGATGGCTACCAGGCCGCGCTGTACTTCACGCTGGTCTACGTGCTGGTCGTGCTGGGTGCGTTCGGCGTGATCCTGCTGGGGTCCCGTGACGGGTACGAGGCCGACCAGCTTGATCAGTACAAGGGCCTTGCGGTGCGCGACCCCTCGCTGGCACTGATCATGGCGGTGCTCATGTTCTCCACCGCGGGCGTGCCGCCGTTCGTTGGTTTCTGGGCGAAGCTTCGGATCATCCAGGCGCTCCTTGGCACCAACCATGTCTATCTAGCGGGTATCGCCGTTCTGATGTCGGTCATCGGTGCGTTCTACTACCTGCGGGTCGTGTGGCTCATGTATTTCGAGGCTCCAGGCAAGCTGCCGCTCGGACAGAAGCGCCTCTCGCTGCGCTTTATCGTGGGCGTCAACGCGCTCGCAGCGCTGGCCCTGGGCCTGTTGCCGGATGCGCTCCTGGACCTGTGCCGCAGCGTCATGCCACTGGGCTAGGCAGTTGGCAAAGATTTGCCAGATTTAGGTGTTACAGGCGCGAGAACTCGGGTATTATTCGCGCCCTCGGTTGCGGGGTGGAGCAGTCTGGCAGCTCGTCGGGCTCATAACCCGAAGGTCGTAGGTTCAAATCCTACCCCCGCTACCAATTCCCTCGGGGAGTTACGAAAGCCCGCTCATGCGGGTTTTTTCGTTTTGGCATCATCTAGCCACTCGAATCAGGCTTTCAAATCTGAAGAGCAGCGCTTGCTCGTAAGCGCGCCGAAGTCAGCTACCAAAGTTGCTCCGGGAAAGATCCGCCGGCGCCGGACTGCGATCATCGCGGCGCCTGCAGGTCGAGCGTCCTGAGCCCTGCCTGCAGCGCAGCGGCGCGCATACGCGTGTCAAAGGTCACCACGTGGGTGGCCGCGTTTAGCAGAGCAAGGGCTACGTGCAGCGCGTCGAGGGTTCGCATCGCGACCGAATCGAGTTGGAATAGCAGGCGCTCGGCCTCGCGGTGAACCCTGGGGCTCATATCCAAGCGTCGCAACGAACCAGAATCAGCATCGGCCAGTACGGCGTCGCGAATGTCGAAAGCCTGAACGACCGTAAGCACGCCCTCGCGTCGCCGACGGGCGACGGCCGATAGCACCTCTGTAATGCCGAGTTCCGAGATCAGAAGGTCCCGCCTGCCGCGAAGAAATTCCTCGAGTGCATCGCTTTCAGGCTCCGGGACGTATAGTTTCGCGAGTGCGCTGGAATCGAGGTAGACACCGGTTTCGGCAACAGGCGCATCCGGCACTCGCAGCGTTTCAGCCACCCTCGGCTCGCTCATCAATGACCGCCGCGGCGAGCGATGTGGCAAGCACTGGCATCATTCGGCGGAATGCGGCACGGCCCGCAAACGGCTTCGCTTCCTCGGGGCGGGGCGCTACGAGCCGCGCGACTGGCTTGCCACGATCGGTGATTGTCACCTCGTGACCCTTGCGCACGTCCTCGATCAATGCGGTGAGGTTCTGTCGAGCCTCGCGTATGCCGGCTTCTTTCATGGACTTATTGTGCTACATGTTGCACTAGAGCGCCAGTGCCCGATGGATGTTCGCTGCTTGCGTCTACGGATCCGGATTATTCGAGCCCCTGCCTGTCGCATCAGAGGATCCAGGCACGGTTGGGCGGGTGTTATGTCAACTGCTTGGAAGCGGATCACGCCCCCGCTACCGGCTGTTCGCGTGGTGGGCTGCCCTGGAGGTACGGGGTGCTCCGCCGCAACGCCTTCCCTGCGGCAGGCACCGGGACGTGGGGTCTGTGGCGCCCTCGCCGCGGGCGCGGTAGGGGTGGAGCCGGGAATCTTGGCGCCCGGGCGCTGGGAAGCGGCGGCGGGTCAAGCCGCACCCTGGCGATGCCACAGATCGTGGGCGTGAGGCGTCTCGCGTGAGGTCTGGCCAGCCTGGCACATCCCTGCGCCGGCGCGCGGCGAAGGGCGAAGGGCGAGGGGCGCAAGGCCTCGGTTTGATCCAGGGTCAATGCCAGGCCATTGGCTAGCCAATGGCCGCAACCCCAGCGCGCGGGGACACGATCCGCCAAACCGGTGTCGTTGACCTTTCAATCGCGCTATTTTGCGAAAAATTTATAGTCTTCCCGGGTCGTTCCGGATGCACCCCGGCAAGTGGCCACCTCGGCAGTCCTCCTGACTCCCGCGCCAGCCGGCTGCCCGAAGAAGTGCGTGAGTCGAAGATCGTTGACAGCTCAATGAAAATGGTTCGAAATCGGACTGTTAAGCGTCAGGCAAGGGCCTGCCCGGGCTGCTCGCGCCCACCAGCGCGGCGCCTTCGGAAACAAGAAAAACCAAATTGAATGGGGTGTTTGTGAAAATCACGGCGACCGTTGACCTGTGGGTGCGTGCGGCACTGTTGGCCAGTGCTTGTGTCCTGTCGGTGTCCCCTGCGCAGGCGCAGAGCAAAGCGACACCCGATGAAGAGATCAATGAGGTCGTGGTCACGGGAACCCGCCTGGGCAATACCGGTGCCACCACGCCGACACCCGTTACGGTGGTGGATGCCAAGCTGCTTGAGAACCTGAACGTCACCAACGTCGGCAGCATGATCAGCTCGCTGCCGGCCTTCAAGGCGAGCAACAACGCCAACACCAACGGCTTCGGCAGCTTCAACGTGGGCGCCGAGCTGGTGAACCTGCGTGGCTTGGGCGTCAACCGCAGCCTGGTGCTGCTGGATGGCCGTCGCGTGGCCACCGAGACCCGCGAGGCCACGGTGGACCTGAACTTCATCCCCAGCATCCTCGTGCAGCGTATGGACGTGGTGACAGGCGGCGCGTCGGCGGCCTACGGCTCCGATGCCGTGGCGGGCGTCGTCAACGTGATCCTCGACCATAAGTTCGACGGCTTCAAGGCGCAGCTGGACTACGGTCGCGCCCAGGCGGGGGATGGCCAGAACTACCACGTGTCCGCGGCATTGGGACAGGACTTCGGCGGCGGCAAGGGTCATTTTATTGCCGGGTTGGAGGGCAACCGGGAATCGGAGATCGGGGCCTGCTACACGGCCCGCTCCTGGTGCGCCAGCGATGCGCTGATCGCCAACACTGCCGGGGCCACCTACGTCGCTGGGCAGCCCTACTACGTGCGTGTTCCGAGCGGTGCCGGGTTCTGGGCCAACCCCAACGGCGTGATCTCCATCATCAACAATTCAACGGCGGGCACGGCTGCCCTGCGCAACCTCTTCGGCACCGGTGCGGTGACTTTTGACAATACCGGCAAGCCCATAGCCGATACGATCATCCTGCCCGGCTCGGGCAACACCACCACCGGTGGCAACACCATCCCGTTCCAGACGCTGGGTGAACTCCAGGTGCCGGTCAACCGCTACACCTCGTTCTTCCATGCGGACTACGATTTCAATGACCGCGTGAAGGGCTTTGCGGAATTTGCGTACGGCTATGTCTATGGCGTGACGCAGCAGGCCAAGTACTACGGCACGACGGTGCCGATCTTCGCCGACAATCCCTACATGCCGCAGCAGATCCGCACGCTGCTGAACCTGCCTGCCCCCACGCTCACCCCGGCCTCGCTGCGTCCCGGCACCACGGCGACGACCGGTACCTACGGCACGGGCGCCTTCAACGTGTCGATCCTGGGCGAACTGCCTGGCGTTTCGGGCTCCTCGGCCGACAGCTGGCACGTGGCCACGGGCCTGTCCGGCAAGCTCGGGGAGAACTGGAAGTGGGACGCCTACTACCAGTACTCCAACACCGTGCGCCACCAGTCGGTGCAGAACGACATGGTCACGGGCGGTGGGCCGATCATCAACCAGCCGGGCACCGGTGGCGTGAACAACCCGGCAAGTCTGGCCTACCTGTGGTGGTCGACCGACGTGGTCCTCAATCCCCAGGGGCAGCCGGTCTGCCGTGCCACGTTGAGCACCAACCCGGCCCTGGTGGCCGCCGCCGCCGGCTGTCAGCCCTACAACGTGTTCGGCGGCCCCTCGCAGGCCGCGCTGGGCTACGTCTACCACACGCTGACCGAGCGGCTGGACATCTACCAGCATGCGCTGTCGATCAACGCGCACGGGGAGCTGTTCCAGTTGCCCGCAGGCGCCGCGTCGCTGGCGGGTGGCCTGGAGGCCCGCCGCGATGGGGACGACCTGCTGCATGACCCCCTGTCCAACACCTTCGACTACTACCAGAACTTCGGCCACGACTACAACGCCAGCCAGAACGTGATCGAGGGCTACCTGGAGACCGAGCTGCCCTTGCTCAAGAACGTGCCGGGGGCGCGTAGCCTGAACTTCAGTGGCGGCATCCGTGACGCGCACTACAGCGTCAAGGGCACGGGCGGTTACCTGAACCAGGCCAGCACCGACAGTTTCAACGCCCTGAGCTGGAAGCTGGGCATGGTGTGGGAGCCGCTGGACTGGGCGCGCTTTCGCGTAACGCGTTCGCAGGACATTCGCGCTCCGAACTTCTACGACCTGTTCCAGGCCAGTGCCAGCAGCTTCAACCCGGTGGCCAACCCGTTCGTCACCCCCACCGTCAACCAGTACCCCAGCGGCCTCGCGGGGGGCAACCCGCACCTGACGCCAGAGGTGGCTTCCACCTGGACCTACGGGCTGGTGATCGCCCCGCAGTCCGGCTGGGCCTCGCGCCTGCGCTTCTCGGTCGATTACTACGACATCCGCGTGAACAACTACATCACGAGCGCCGGCACGGCGGCCACCATCGTGCAGCAGTGCTTTGCCAATGCGGCCTCACCGGACTGCGCACTGATTACCTTCGGGCCCAACAAGTCCCTGGCCGTCGTGGACAGCACCAACATCAACGCCACCTGGCTGCGCACGCGCGGACTGGACTACGAGGCAGACTACACCCAGCCGCTGGATGAGATGCATGCCTCCTGGGCCGGCAACCTGTCCTTCCGGCTGCTCGTCACGCGCAATCTGGCCAGCGCCACCAACATCTACGGCGTGACGACCGACCGCGTCGGGGAGACCGGCTCCGCTACTGGCGTGCCGAGCCTGCTGGCCAACCTGTACACGACCTACGCCAATGGGCCGTTCTCCGGGACGCTAACCACGCGCTACATCCCCTCGGGCCATCTCAACAATACCTACGTGGGTCCGGACGATCCGCTCTATGACCCCACCAAGGCGACGATCCTGGAAGGCGGCATCGCCAAGAACACCGTCAGCGACAACATGGTGTCCTCGGCGATCTACTTCAACCTGACGGCCAGCTACAACCTGAGCCAGGACGGCAACCACAAGTCCCAGGTGTTTGCGTCGATCAACAACCTGATGGATCGGGTGCCGCCGTCGGCACCGGGCACCTCGCCGGTGTACTTCTCCAACCCGGTGCTGTTCGACCAGATCGGCCGGTACTACAAGGTGGGCGTGCGCTACCAGTTCTAATCCGTACCGATGCATCGGCGCCCTGGCGATAGCGCCAGGGCGCACGACCGGCCTGGGTCCGATGGCGCCGGGCCGGGTCTGCGGTAGTACCCCCTGCCAAGTGGGGGGTCTGATACGTAGAAATTTCTCGCCTGGAGGAAACTCTACACGAAGCGATCAAGGTTCCTGGACAGCCAGATCCTGGCGGTCCTGAGGCAGGCAGAGGCCGGTACGGCCGGTCCGGACCTGTGCCGGGAGCACGGCATCTCCACGGCCACTTTTTACAAGTGGCGCTCCAAATAGGGAGGGATGGACGTCTCGCTGGGGGCGCGGATGAAGGAGCTGGAGGAGGAGACGCGGCGGCTGAACAAGCTGTATATCGAGGCGCAGAGAAAGGCCGGTATCGTCGCGGAGGCCCTCGCAAAAGAAACCCTAAGGCCAGCTCGCCGGGGCGCGCCGTTGCTAGGATTCCGGCTGCGTCGTACCCGGACGACAGCCGTCAAGCAAGGCTTGGGAAGCCATACTCTGGCGTCGGGGTTCCCTTAGGCCAGCCCCGCAGGGATCGGCACATCGAACCGGTTGGAGAGGGCAGGGAGCCCGGCGAACCTGCGGTTCGCGGGCCGCCGCTCCCCGGACACCACAAGAGGTTGACCATGAAGCGCAGCGAAGACCGCATCCTCACCACGCATGTGGGCAGCTTGGCGCGCCCGCCGGCGTTGTTGGCCGAGATCAACGCGCTGAAGGCCGGCACCGGGGATGCGAAGCGCCTGGCAACCGTGCGGCGCCAAGCCATCGCCGACATCCTGCAACAGCAGGTGGCCGTGGGGCTGGATATCGTCAACGACGGGGAATTCAGCAAGGCCAACTGGGCCAGCTACATCCTGGCGCGTATCGAGGGCTTTGAGCTGCGGCCGCTGCAGTTGCGAAAGGCCGACTGGCTGGGTGAGGACGGCGAGCGGTTCGCGGAGTACTTCGCCGAGACCTTCCCGAGGGCGGCCCAGGGATTCCCAACGGAGGCCTGCGTCGGGCCGGTGCGATACCGCGATCCGGCGGTCATCCAGAGCGCCGTGGATGAGCTGGCGGATGCCGCGCGGCAGGCGGTGCCGGCACCCACCGAGGTCTTCATGACGGCCGTGGCCCCGGCCAGCACCGCCTTCGATGGCATCGACGAACACTATGGCAACGAGCACGACTATGTCTTTGCCATCGCCGAGGCGCTGCGCACCGAATACCTGGCCATCTACCGGGCCGGCTTCGTGCTGCAGGTTGACGATGCCGTGCTCGCCAACCTCTACGACCACCTTGTTCGCCAGAGTCCGGAACGATTTCGGGACTGGGCGCAACTGCGTATCGACGCGCTCAACCACGCGCTACGCGACATCCCCGAGGAGCGCGTCCGCTACCACGTCTGCTTTGGCAGCTGGCACGCCCCGCACCTCTCCGATGCCCCGCTGGAGGACATCGTCGACCTCATCCTGCAGGTCAAGGCGGGCGCGTATTCGATCGAGGCCGCCAATCCCCGCCACGAGCACGAATGGCGCGTGTGGGAGGGACGCAAGCTGCCGGCGGCCCGGATCCTCATCCCGGGCGTGATTACCCACCACACGGTATCGGTCGAGCATCCGCGCCTGGTCGCCGACCGCATCCTGCGCTATGCCAGCCTTCTGGGACGCGAGAACGTGATTGCGGGCACCGACTGCGGTTTCGCGCAGGTCGAGAGCATCAGCCGCGTGCATCCGAAGATCATGTGGGCCAAGTTCCAGGCCCTGGTGGAGGGTGCGAAGCTGGCCAGCCGAGCGCTGTGGGGTTGAGCGCTGCCGGCGCTGCTTCTTCGTGGGGATGAAGGCCAAGTTCTAAGCTTGTCCCGCTACCCTTAAGCAAGGTGAAAAAAAACAGAAGCCCGGGAGCTCACGCTCCCGGGCTTTTTTATGGGTTTGGTAGTGCGTGTCTGGCAGCGGCGCGTTGATCGCGGGACTGGGCCCGGACGTTGACGGGTGATCGGTGCCGGCGTGCACGAAGCCGGGGACGGCGGTGTCCCGGGCTGCGTGCCGATCGCCTATTTGTAGATCTTGAGGTTGTAGTAGGCGGCCTCGATGTTGGGAATGCGCAGCTGGTCGTAATAGGCCCAGTCCCGGTACGGCTCCAGCAGGATTGTCTTTCGCATTTGCTCAAGGCTCAGGCCGCGGCGCATGGCGGCATCCACTTCGTGGCGCAGGTACTCAAAGTACTCGCGTCCCTCCGCAACGTCGCGCTTGGAGAAGGCGACGGCCCCGTGGCCACCGACCAGGATGTCAAAGTCCAGCCCTTCCAGCGTGCGGTAGGAGCGTATCCACTCGGACAAGGGGTGCCCGTCGAAGGGGCCGCAGGCACTGGGCAGGGAACGCATGGTCTTCTGCACCAGGGCATCGGCGGGAAAGTCGGTCGCGAACAAGGTCCGTTCGTCGGTAAAGAGGACGGCCGTGCCGTCATTCGCGTGGTTCTTCCCGGGGAACACCAGCTCGATGGTCTTGCCGCCAAAACGCAGGGTCATGCGCTCCGAGTACACGATATCGGGCTTGCGGACCTCGGCAAAGAACTCCGCCGGCGTCGCCCGGGTTCCACCGCCCTGGGCCTTGGAGGTCACGGAGCTTCGGAACGCCCCGCAGAACCAGGGTCGCTCGGTGAAGGGTTGCTCGAACTCCTCGGCGTCCAGCATGCCGTCATCGTTGCGATCCACGATGTCGCCGGGCAGGGCGGGATAGCGTCCGTCCATGTTCCGCAGCATGCCCTCCTGGCCGATGAAGGTCGCGGTGTCGGCGAAGACAGCCCCTCCCTCGACGTGGTCCCAGTGACTGTGGCTGTAGATGACGTACTTGACGGGCTTGCCGGGGAAACGCTCCGCCAGCTGGCGCTTCAGCCAGCGTGCAAAGTCGGTACTCAGGGTGTCGACCAGGACGATGCCGGCCGGGGTCACGAGGAATCCCACATACCAGCCGCCATTGTTGGCGCGGTACAGGTCGCCCGCGACGTGCGTGATGCTGCGCCCGGGGGGCGCGAACATCCCGGGGGGCGGTGGGCCCACTTCGGTTCCGCCGGCCGCTGCTGCCGCCGCCGGCTGCGCGGCGTCTGCTACCGACAATCCCAGGGCCAGCAGCAGGGCGCCTAGCGTCGCTGCCGTCCACAAATTCAGGCGCCAGGCGGCTCGAAGCGGGGCCGGTGAAGGGCGGGTGGCAATCAGCATGGCGGAAATCCTCACGCGTGGTGGGAAGGAGGCAGGCAATTGCGTACGCGGGACTCTCGGGTGGCCCTCGCGGCCCGGACGGCATCCGGTGACGCCCGCCTGGGGGTCATCGCCGGGGGCGGCCACGCTGACGCCGGGTGCCCCGCTGTCGCGTTCTGATCCCTACAGCCTAGGGGCTGGGCGGTGCGGCACCGGCAAACTTCATCTGGATCGAGCCGCGTCGTTCCAGGAATCTCCACACGCCGTTCTCGCGGATGAATCGATCACGGAACTCCCCGAAGTACACGGGTCCCTGGGAAAGGAACGGTGCCTTGGAGTCCGCGGGAGGCGTGGTGGAGATCATCGTGAGGTAGGAAATCCCGCGGGCAAGGTCCCGGCTCTCGACATCGACCATCACGTTGGTGGCGAGGTGCTTGGTCAGCAGCGTCTTGGGTCGGGTCAGCAGTGAGGCGCGGATGGTCTCGCGGCCCTGGATGACCTGGTCGGGGGCCATGGGGCGGGCCATGGAGCCGTTCTCGGCGAAGTAGTCTGCAGCGGCACTCATGTCGCCCAGGTCCAGTGCGCGGGAATACTCGTATACCAGCCGCTCGCAGGCTTTCTCGATCTCCAGGCGTTCGGCAGGGCTCAACTGGTCGGTCATGGTCCTCTCCGCGGGCGGGTTGTGTAGGAAAGCTCGCAAGTCCTGTCAGGGCTGCGAGGCAAGCAGGGCTTCCGGGTCTGCCGGCGCCAGGGGCGGGCGGGCCCGAATCAGGTCGGACGCCTTCTCGGCAATCATCACCACGGCGGCGTTGGTGTTGCCGCCGATGATGGACGGGAAGACGGAGGCATCGGCAACGCGCAGGTTCTCCAGCCCCACGACACGCAATTGCGGGTCGACCACGGCGGAGGCGTCCGTCCCCATCCGGCAGGTACTGACGGGATGGTGCACGGTATAGGACTGGCTGCGTAGGTGCTGGATGAGGGCCTCATCGCTGCCGGCCGCAGGGCCAGGAGAGGTCTCCACGGCGCCGTACCGCGCAAACGCTGATGCGGCAAACACGCGGCGGGCCACCTGTATGCCCCGGATCAGGGGGGCGATGTCCTCCGGCGCGGACAACAGCTTGGGGTCAATCAGCGGCGCCGCCAGGGGGTCGCTGCTGGCCAGGGTGAGGCGGCCGCGGCTGCGCGGATACAGCCCTACCGGGCTGATCGCATAGCCATGGCCAATCGGAAACGGAAACGACGGGCCTGGCCGCTTGGCCGGCTGGAACACCAGCTGCACGTCGGGTCTGTCCAGGCCCGACAGGGTCTTGATGAACGCCGCGGACTCAAAGATGTTGTTGGCCAAGGGGCCTTCCCGCCGCAGCAGGTACTCCAGCACGTTGACGATGTTGCGCGGCATGGCTCGCGGAGAAATCCCGTAGGAGGCCGGGTCCTGCGTCGCCATCAGGACAGGGCCCGCCAGGTGGTCGTGCAGGTTGCGGCCGACGCCCGCCAGCGGATGCAGGACGGGAACCCCCACCGAACTCAGGTGAGTCGCGTCCCCGATGCCGGACAGGAGCAGCAGCTGGGGGGACTGAATGGCCCCGGCCGAGAGCACGACCTCGCGATGGGCGCGCACCTGCAACGTGCTGCCGTCCTGGCCGCGGACCTCCACCGCCACCGCGCGACGCCCCTCCAGGACGACGCGGGTCGCCCGGGTGTCCTTCAGGACCGTGAGATTCGGTCGATGCAGGACGGGCCGCAGCAGGGCGCTGGCGGTGGTCTCGCGTCTGCCGTCCCGTATGGTGAGTTGCCGCAAGGCCATGCCTTCGCTGTCGGCGCCGTTCAGGTCGGCCCGGCTCGCATAGCCCAGCTCGGCCAAGGCGTCGAAGAAGGCGAAGTTCAGCGGATTGGGGCGGGTGACGGAGCGCACGTTCATGGGGCCGCCCTGGCCGTGGAAGGGCGAGGCGCTGAAATTCTCGTTGTTCTCGGTCTTGCGAAAGTAGGGAAGGACTTCCCGATAGCTCCAGCCCGTGGCGCCCGCCGCCGCCCAGCCATCGTAGTCACGCGGGTGCCCGCGGAAATACACCATGCCATTGATCAGCGCAGATCCGCCCAGGCCGCGGCCCCGCGGCACGGAGATGCGGCGGTTGTTGAGTTGGGGCTGGGGAACCGTCTGGAACCGCCAGTTGATCGGATCCGAGCGCTGGGCCAGTGCTACCGCGGCGGGCACGTCGATGACCGGGCTCCTTCCGGAGCCACCGGCCTCCAGCAGGCACACCGTCTGGCCCGGATCCTCCGACAGCCTTGCCGCCAGCACGCAGCCTGCGGTGCCGGCGCCCACCACGATGAAATCAAAGCCCTGCTCGATGCTCGCCATCTCTCCCCCTGCCCGACAAAGTCCCGCCGTAGCGAACGATGGGGCGGTTCGCTGGTCTTCTTGCTTTCCGGATCGGGCGGCATCGGCCTGTGCGGTCCAATCGCCGACCCCAACCGCTCGGGATTATACTCCGGCGCGTAGCGGTTTCCGTACCGGGCCACGGCCTCCGCGGACCCGTCGGCCGGGGCCCCCTGCGCCGGTGCGGCCGGACAGGACGGGCGGATGGCGCCGCAGCGGACCGGGTCTTACTGGGGCGGGCCAGGGCGACTCGGGCCGCCGGGCCCGCGGGAAGTCCGATGCAGCGGAGCGCCGCAGGTTTGCTTGGCATCGGACGTATGAGAGGATCCGGGCAGAACAACAACGGGGTGGGCATGAGCGGCTATCTGGGAAAGCTGAAGATCAGTACCGTCCGCGAGGGCGAGGGCAGCATGCCGATGCAGTTCGCCGTGCCGGGCGTCACGGCCGAGGACCTGGCGCAGATGAGGCCGTGGTACTGGAGCAAGGAGCTGTCGGAGGATCCGGAGGCCGCGGTCTTCCGCATCGAGGTCCGAAGCTACGTTCTGCAGGTCGACGGCCGAAACGTGCTGATCGACACCTGCTGCGGAAACGACAAGCAGCGCAGCGTCCCCTGGGCCGATAATCTGCAGACCGAGTGGCTGCAGAACCTGGCTCGGGAGGGGTTCCTGCCCGAGGATATCGACCTGGTGGTATGCACCCACCTGCATGCCGACCACGTGGGCTGGAACACGCGCCTGACGAACGGGCAGTGGGTGCCGACGTTCCCCAACGCACGCTACGTGTTCAGTCGCAAGGACTATGAGTTTTTCCGGACACAGACCCACGAGGCCCACAACCACGAGGCCTATATGGATTCCGTGCTACCCGTGGTGGAGGCCGGAATGGCCGACATCGTGGAAAGCGACCACTGTGTGCATCACGAGATTGACGAAGGTGTGTGGCTTGAGGATGCATCCGGGCACTCCCCGGGCAGCGTGGTCGTCAATGCGCGCTGGGGTGGTTCACAGGCCGTGTTCACGGGCGATGTCGTCCATCATCCGATCCAGTTGGTGCGACCCGATATCCCCTTCTTCGCCGACGAAAAGCCCGCGGAAGCCTGCGCGACTCGCCAGCGCCTGCTGGCCCAGTGTGCCGATAACGGGGCGATCCTCTTCCCGGCCCATTTTCCGGACCCGCCCTCGGGCCGCGTCCACAGGGCAAAGCGATACTTCTCGTACGAATTCCTATAGGGGCGTTATCGGCCCGGGGGGCTTGGGGGCGATGTCCTGCTCGCCCTCCCTGCGCAGTTCTTCCCGCAGCGCAGCCAGCTCGCGGCGGTACGCGGCGGCGTCGCCGTACTCGAAGAAACGCGGATAGCGGCCGTGGGCAGCCTCCACGTGCCGGGAGTGCTTGATGGGGCACCAGTACTGCTCGGTCCGTCCGACGATTTCCCGCGCGTACGCAAGCAGGCCGTTGGCGTAGGAGCAGTAGGCGCAATGGACCTTCTCGATGGCGTTGAGGTAGGCCAGCTGCGCGCGGTCGAAAACAAAGAAGTCGCGGCGCCGGACCTTGGGAATCCCGTAGATGGGGAAGCAGATCGCGTGATACAGGGACAGTACGGCGTCCAGCAGTAGCAGCGGTATGGCGACCGAGTAGATGAAAGGGAGGCTCAGCAGCAGAAGGGGGCGGGTTGCGCGCAGGTAGCCAAGCAGGTGCACCTTCAGGTCCCTGTGGGCCTGCCGGGTGGCGGGATCAAAGCGAATCCTGCCGTCCTCAACGCTGAAGGGAAGGGCTTCCCGGCGGCGGGCCAATTCGGCCTGCAGCGCCTGCTCCAACTCTCGTGTCCTGCGCAGGATGCTCGAAAGAGTTTCGTTCAATGCCTTCCTCCTGTGGGTTGCCGGGTCTCTGACACCGCGTGCTGCCCGGTACGTTCGGGGCGACCCACGGTACGCGCTAATCCGGGTTGCCGCCTACGCGCTGCAACGAGCCTGGCGCAGTGCGCGCGGGCGACCGATGCGATAGCGCCGGCTCACCACCCTGGGTGGCCACGACAGCGCGGCCTGTGCGTTCAGGGCCGGTTGCCCGCATGTCCCTGCACCGAGATGCGCCAGTGCCGGGTTCGGTCTCCCGCCTCTTCCTGCGGGTCTCGGCGGCCGGGCGGACACGCAGGAGGTCAGGAGAGCGAGGTATGCGGGCAAGGCATCGCTGTCGGCGAGCCGTCATCTCGCCACATCGCCCGCGCGTCGCGTTCGAGCGCGATATCGCAGGCGAAGGTTGGTACGGCCACTGGATTTTCCGCCGCAACCGCTCCAGGCGGCCCTTCCGTGGCGTTGGTGCGGATTTTTTGCTCGGTTCCGAGCCGTTTCAGGGCGGGAGCGGCTTGCGCAACGGTACGCCGGACAAGGGGCGACCGAAGCCCCCAACACCCCTGGTCGGCCGGCCCGCACCGGGCCGCCATACCGCGGGACGACGCACTGGTATGACCCGGGGCGGATCAGCTCAGCACGCGCACCAGCACCCAGAACACTCCCAGTAGCACAACTACGAACACCCACGTGGACCGGCTTGTCGAGGCCAGGCCCGGCGGCTCGTTTGCCGTGGGGGCGGGGTCGTCCGTACGGGTCTGCGCGCGCTGGGTGTAGCTAAGTCCGGTACCGGGCAGGCCGACGGTGACGCGCGTGCCGCGCTTGCCGACGGTGAGCCACGCGCCGCGAGTTCCAAAACTCGTCGACACGCCGCGCTTCCCGACATTGATGCGTATACCGGGAAGGATGCGTATGCGGCGGCTGAATCGAAATCCCATGGCGTTAGCGTATCGCACTTGCACGCCCCCCGCCCGGGGCCTCTGTCAGGTGGAGTACCTACCCCGCCTTCAGGTTCGCGGCCGTCGCAGCAGGCATACTACCGTTCATGGACATTTCCGAATCCACTTTGCTGGGCCTGGCCGCGGCATTGGGCGGTGGGCTCCTGATTGGAATCGAGCGCGAACGTCGCAAGGGCGTGGGGCCGGGTCGTGGTCCGGCGGGCGTGCGTACGTTTGCGCTGGCCTCCCTGCTGGGTGCGCTCGCTTCGGCCTTGACGCTGCCGGGGCTGGTGGCGACCGGGGCCGTGCTGGTGGGCTTGTTTGCAGCCATCGGTTACTGGCGCAAGCCGACCACGGATCCCGGGATGACGACGGCCCTGGCGCTGGTGGTCACGTACCTCCTGGGCGTTCTGGCGATCCGACATCCCAGCACGTCGGCCGGCGGTGCGGTGGTGGTCGCCGTGTTGCTGGCGAGCAGGCGGCCACTGCACGAGTTCTCGGTGGATACCCTCAGCGAGGTGGAACTGCGCGACGGCCTGTTGTTTGCCGCTGCCACCCTGATTCTCTTGCCGTTGTTGCCCGACGCCCCGCAAAGCGGGGCGGGCGGCGCCAACCCGCGACGCCTGTGGGGTTTGGTGGTGCTCTTCCTGGCCCTGCAGGCCGGCGGCTACGTGGCGCTACGGGCGGCGGGCCCGCGGCTGGGCCTGGCATTCTCCGGTCTGTTGTCCGGATTCGTCAGCAGCACAGGGACCATCGCGGCCCTGGGAGCACGCGCCCGGGAGATGCCAGAGCTGCGCGCCTCGTGCGTGGCGGGTGCCCTGTTCTCAACCGTCTCCACGGTCCTGCTCCTGGGCGCGGTCGTGCTGGCCGTTTATCCGCCGGCCCTGCGGATCCTGTGGCCCTCGTTGGCCTGCGGGCTGGCGGCTGCTGTGGCCGCCGCCTTGGCCAGCGTGCTTCGGCAGCGGGAAAGACCGTCGGCCGAAGTGCCGCAGGGGCATGCGTTTAATTTGCTCTATGCCTTGGGTTTCGGCGCGATCCTGGGCGGTGTCACGCTGTTGGTCTCGTTAGTGTCTGCGCACCTAGGGCCCACCGCCGCGACCTTCGCGGCGGCCCTGGCGGGGCTCTTTGATGTGCACGCAGCCAGTGCCTCCACGCTGTCGCTGGCGGTTACGGGGCAGATCGCTGCAGGGGATATGATTCGGCTTCCGGTGCTCATCGCCATCACGACCAACACGGCGAGCAAGCTGGGCGCGGCCTACCTCGGGGGTGGCGTGGCTTACGGCACGCAGGTGGGAGTCGGGCTTCTCCTGACGCTTGCTGCGATCTGGCTGCCACTGCTGCTGACGGGTTGAGCGGTTACCTCTTGCAGTGCTCCGCAACGAGTAGGCATACGCGCCCATGACCGATCTCCGTGTCCCGTCGGAATTCTCGGCATACCGGCGCGAGGGTGGTGCGTGGCTGATCGAGGTTCGGCTGCGGGATGTTCGCCAGCTGTTCCACAATCTCGATCCCGCGCCGTTCCGGGAGAAGGATCTTGATCCGGACGCGGAGACCTATATCGTCGACGCGGTTCGGGAGCTGGGTCACACGCAGTCCTGCAAACTACTCGTCTACCTGCCGCAGTCGCAGTGCGGCACGGAGGATGCGCAAAGCCTCCCGGGCGCCGTTCGACATTACTTTGAGTACCGTGCGCGCCACGCCCGGGAGGAACGCCACCGATTGTTAGGCAGAGGGGTTGGCAATCTCGTCATTGGCCTGGTGTTCATGTCGGGGTGCCTGTGGCTGAGGCGGCTGGCGATGACGCTGATCGGCCAGGAGGCGCTTGCAGAAGGGCTTCTGCTGGTGGGTTGGGTGGCGATGTGGCGCCCCATTGAAATCTTCCTGTATGACTGGTGGCCACTGCTCAAGCAGCAGCGACGTTTTGAGGCGATAGGACGGATGCCCGTGGAAGTGCGGGCAGGGTAATGCCCCTGGGCGCCGGCAGCGCCCCAGCAGGCCAGACAAGCCGGCCTGCCGGCTGCGTGGGAGGTCATGTGGGATCAACGGAATCTGGGGTACTCTGCGGGCCTCCGCTCCCAGAAGAAAAAAGTCGCCTATGAGCTTTATGCCTTCCACGGTGTGCCGCAAAGTGGGACTGCCCGTGCTGGGCACCCTCGCGATCCTCCTCTCCCCGTGGGGATGGGCGCAGTCCCCTGACGAGGTCTACCTGCGTAGCTGTGCCAGCTGCCATGGACCGGAGCTGCGGGGCGGGGAAACCGGTCCGACGCTGATCGGAGCCGGCTTCCAGCAGAAGTGGGCTGGCGTTCCGGCACAGGTCCTGGAGCTCTTTACGCGCGGCAGCATGCCGCCGGCCAACCCGGGCGGCCTGAGTAACCAGGAATACGCTGCTGCCGTATCCACGATCCGCCGCGCCAACGGCTGGTCGGTTCCGGCCTCGGTCCCCGCAGCGGCCAGCGCGGATGCAACCCGCCAGGTCGAGTGGCTTCAGAATCGCGGTGACCTCGGCAGTACCAGCTACTCGCCCCTCGCGCAGATCAATCGCGACAACGTCAGCAAGCTGCGCATTGCCTGGCGCTGGAAGACCGACAACTACGGACCGACGCCCGAGTTCTATTACCGCGCGACACCCTTGATGGCCGATGGCGTCCTGTATACGACGGCGGGCATCCGCCGCAATGTCATCGCGATCGACGCCGCCACCGGCGAGACGCTGTGGATGTATCGCCTGGATGAGGGCGCGCGGGGCATGAACGCACCGCGTCGCAGTTCCGGCCGTGGCGTGGCGTACTGGCGCTCCGGCAAGGCGGGCGAGGGCAGCCGCATCCTCACCATCACGCCGGGATTCCAGCTGGTGTCACTGGATGCCCGCTCGGGGTTGCCGGTGGCCTCGTTTGGTAACGCGGGCATCGTGGACCTGAAGGTCGGGCTGCCGCGTGCGGAGGACCTGGCGAGGGCCTCCGTGGGATCCAGTTCCCCACCCGTTGTCGTGGGCGACGTGGTGGTGGTGGGCGTCTCCTTCTCGGCTGGCGGCGCCCCGCGTTCCAAGGAAGCGATCCCGGGATACGTGCGTGGGTTCGACGTGCACACCGGCGCCCTGAAGTGGACCTTCCATACGGTCGCCCAGCCGGGAGAGGTCGGCAACGAGACCTGGCTGGAAGAGAGTTGGCGCTACACGGGCAACACGGGCGTGTGGTCCCCGTTCACCGCCGATGCCGCGCGTGGCTACGTGTATCTGCCCGTTGAGGCAGCGACCGGCGACTTCTACGGCGGCCACCGGCCCGGCGACAACCTGTTCTCCGATGCGCTGGTGTGCATCGATGCCAATACCGGCAAGCGGGTCTGGCACTACCAGATCATCCATCACGACATCTGGGACTACGACCTGCCGGCACCGCCGGTGCTCGCCGATATCACGGTGGCTGGCAAGCGCATCCCCGCCGTCGTGCAGGTGACCAAGACGGGCTATGCGTTCGTCTTTGACCGTGTGACCGGCAAGCCCGTGTGGCCGATCAAGGAGGTGCCGGTGCCGCAATCGGACGTGCCGGGCGAGCGGACTTCCGCAACCCAGCCGATCCCGTCGCTGCCGCTGCCGTTCGAACCACAGGGCCTGCGGGATGAGGATCTCATCGACTTCACGCCGGCGATGAAGCAGCAGGCACGCGAGATCATCAGCCACTACCGCTACGGGCCGGCGTTCCTGCCGCCGTCGGTGGTGGAGCCGGGCGGTAACCTGGGCTCGCTGATACGCCCGAACCTCTCGGGCGGTGCCAACTGGCAGGGCGCGGCGCTGGATCCGGAGACCGGCTTGCTCTACGTCGGCTCCATCTCCACGGTGGGACCCATCGGCCTGCGGCAGGATCCGAAGATCTCCGACATGCGCTACATCGGCGCGTATGGGGAGGGTTTCCCGCAGGGTTCGCTCGGCGGGCCGGCAGGGCTGCCGCTGGTCAAGCCGCCCTGGGGGCGCATCACCGCCATCGACCTGAATTCCGGCAAGCACGTCTGGATGGTGCCCAACGCCTCCACGCCGGACTGGGCACGCAACAACCCGGCATTGGCGGGGATCACCCTGCCGCGGACGGGATCATTCGACCAGTCGGGACTGCTCGTGACCAAGACGCTGCTGTTCTCCGGCGAGGGCAGCGGCCTGTGGCGGGCCGGTGGCGGCGGCAACAAGCTGCGTGCGCACGACAAGGCGACGGGGGAGGTGCTGTACGAGCTGACGCTGCCTGCCAACCAGTCCGGCGTGCCGATGACCTATATGTTGGAGGGCCGTCAGTACATCGTCGTGGCCGTAGGCGCGCGCGGTTCCCCGGGCGAACTGGTCGCACTGACATTGCCCTAGGGAAGTTCTGCTCAGCCCAAGGCCCTTGAAGCGCTAACCTAGCCGGTCCACAGTGCCTCATACACCGGGCTGCGGTTCAGTAGCCCGTCCTTGAACTGCGGAATGCGCTCGGCTGGCGGGGCCGGCGTTGCGCAGCGCTTGAGCATGCAGTAGCCGAGCCCCATGCGGCCGGCCGCCGGATGCAGCCCCAGCAGCTCCAGCATCGTCGGATACATGTCGAAGTGGTCGATGCCATCACCGAGCTTGGTTTCTACGGGCTTGGAGACGATCAGGTTGAAGATCGTGCGGTGCTTGCTGGTCTCCAAGATGTCGTGGATCGGATTCTCCATGGCGATGTGGTCGCCTTGCACGACGATGCTCACCTGATCCAGCCATCCCTTGTCGGCGATGAACTTCACGAACTCGGCGACCTGGGCAGCCGTGCAGGTGATGATGCCGGGGAAGTCCTTGACCGCACGGCGCCGGCACTCATCGCTCAACAGGCCCTCCGGCCCGTGGCTGTCGACCGTGAGGATCGTGAGGTTGAAAGGCCGCCCGTTGGCGACCAGCTGCGTCAGCTCCGTACGCGCATGCGCGAGTAGCCGGTCATCGCGCAGGCCCCACTCGGTCATCGTGCTGGCCGGCTCGCCGGCCTGAATCCATTCCTTTGCGCCGTAGGTGCGGTTGTAGCCGTGGTCCTTCAGGAAGGTCCCGACGTCCGCGAACTCCAGGTCTGGCCCGTTCAGGAACACGCTTTCGTAGCCGTGGGACTTGAGGATGTCGCCCAGGCAGGTGGCACGCGGCAGGAAGCTGCGCAGGTGCTGCCGCGGGTCCTCCGGCGAGGGCAGCAGCGACACCTTCAGCGGGACGCCGCACTGGGTGGCGACGATGCCGGCGATCGTCCAGTGCGCACCGGCGACCTGCGAGTAGGTGTCGTAGGAGAGGTACTGGTGCTGCAGCCGCGTCAGTGGCGCCACCAGGTCCCGGCCAAAGCGAGACGTGTCCTGGTAGGTGCCTTCCAGGGACTCCACATAGATGAGGACCAGGCTCTTGGGCTTGCCGGTCGGGGTGAGGGACACCCCGGCCGGGTTCACGTAGTTCGCGGCAAAGACGTCGGGGCCGAAGAGGGAGCCGACGTAGGTGCCGAAGCTGAAGGTCGCCAGGAAGAACACCACGCCCCCCACGACGGTGAGCAGGTGTAGGCGACGCACCAGCGCACCGCCGCGTGTCCACAGCGGCGCCGGTGCGCCGTCCCGGTTGCTGCCCGCTCGCCAGCGCTGCTCCGCCAGCAGCGAGACCGCGCCGATCAGCAGTGCCGCGACCAGCGGGATTTCTACCGCCGTGACGAAGAAGCGGTGAACGCTGCCCGCATCGGTCTTCAGGATGCCGTTCATACCGAAGCGGGTGTGGTAGACGAACTGCTCGAAGGAGACTTCCCCGAACATGTAGTCCGACCATTCACTCGTGCCGACCAGGAACAGTCCCACGAAGCTCACCAGGAAGCGGTTCAGCAACTGCAGTAGCAATGAATAGGGCACGGCAGGTTAGGGTCTCAGGCGTAACTGGGGTAGGGCGCGCGACGGACCCAGACCCTACGCGGACCCGTAGCGGGGAACAAGCTGCGCTAGAATTCCCCGGTTAATTCTTCCCGTTCACATCCTGTTCAGCCCATTTGGAGAGCTACCCATGTCAGATCCCGTGATCGCCGCGCGTGCCCCGGTCGGCATTGATGTCGAGGCCGGCAAGACCTATTACTGGTGCAGTTGTGGCAAGTCTGCCAAGCAGCCGTTTTGCGATGGCGCCCACAAGGGCGGCGAGTTCGCGCCCCTGGCCTACACCGCCACGCAGACCGGCAAGGTCTGGTTCTGCCAGTGCAAGCACTCGGCCAACAAACCGCTCTGCGACGGTGCCCACAAGACCCTGTGAGCCGATAGGTGGGCGCCCTGGGATAAGGGGGGCGGCCGACTCGCCAAGGCGACGGGTTCGGTCACCCTCCCGGTGACGCTAGCGCGTCGCCGCGGCGTCGCTGGAGACCTGGCGCGCCAGATGCTGGCCGCTGAGCCACGCGCCCTCGACCCGGCCGCCCTGCAGCCAATCGCCACACAGACCCAGGCCGCTCGGCCCATCCCAGGCCGCCCCCAGTTCCAGGGGTTCCGTCAGGTCCGCATAACGCCAGCGGTGCGCCGTGGCGTGGTGCGGCGCCGGAGCTCCCCAGGCACCGAAGGCCTCGATGAGCCGGGCCGCGATGTCCTCGGCCGGGTGCTCCAGGTAGGTCCGGCTCCAGTCGGCGGTGGCCTGCAGCAACCAGGTCTGGCCACTGCGACCCGGTTTGCTGCCGTCCCGTGCGGCCCAGCGCAGCGGGCCGCTATTGATGAACGCTGCGTCAAACGGCAGCGGACACGGCTCCGCATAATCCAGCATGAGCGCCCAGCAGGGACGCATCACGACGCGCCCCGCCAGATCCGCCAGGTGCGGGTTGACCGGGGCCAGCAGTTGCAGTGCCTGTGGGGCCGGCAGGGCCAAGAGGACGGTATCGAACGCCTGGGAGGCAGATTCTTCCTCCAGAAAGTGCAGCTGCCATCGTTCCCCGTGCCGCTCAAGACCCCGAACCGTCTGCCCGCAGTGAACGGCCAAGCCGTCGGCCAGGAGCCGCGCCGGCGCATTCATCCGCGGCGCCCCCACGTATCGCTGCACGCTCGGGTCGGGATGGTGCTCGCCCGCGCCGCCCAGTATCGACAGGCGTGGCGTCCACAGGGCGGCTGCCCCGGCCGCGATCCAACGCTCCAGCTCCCGCCTGAACTCGCGCGTACGCGCCGTGAAGTACTGCGCGCCATGATCGCATTGCCAGTGCGGCCCGCGCCGGGTGCTCAGGCGACCGCCGGGGGCGCGGGCCTTGTCGAAGAGCCGCGTGGGGATGCCCGCGTCGGCCAGTGCCCGGGCGCAGGAGAGGCCAGCAAGGCCTGCGCCGATGATCGCGACTCGCGCGTCGGCTGCGCTCACAGCCAGCCCTGTCGCCAGAGCGAGACGTCGGCCAGCTCGCGCCACGAGAGCACCTGGGAGCGACCGGAGTGCACGGCCTCCAGCTCCACCAGCTCAACGGCCTCCGAAGGCGCCAGCGGGGGTACCAGGCGCGTTACCAGGAAATGTTTCTCCTTGTCTCGCGGCGTGGTGGCGGTCCACTTGCTGAGCAGCAGCTTTCGGGGATTGATCCGTGGTCGAGGGGGCGCAGTCATGGGGGGTGAATTCTCCAGCGTGGAGGCGACTGTGGCATCGGGCGGGCACAAAGGGAAATGGGCAGCTGCTACAGTGACCTCCAGACCAGAGCAGAAGATGAGGTTCCCGCGTGACCTATGCAGCAGTGACGGGTTGGGGCAAGTGCTTGCCGCCTGCCGTTCTGACCAATGCCGACCTGGCCACGTTCCTGGAAACCGACGATGAGTGGATTGTCTCCCGCACGGGTATCCGCGAACGGCGCATTTCCCATGTGCGGCTGGAGGACCTGGCGTTCGTGGCGGCCAGCCGGGCGCTGGCGGCGGCGGGCCTGGATCCGCAGGCGGTGGAGCTGATTGTCTTTGGCACCTGCAGCTTCGATGACCAGGTGCCCAACCAGGCATCCGGCCTGCAGCTGCGCCTGGGGGCCAAGCGCGCAGCGGCGATGGACGTGAACACCGCCTGCACGAGCTTCCTGTATGCGCTGAGCACGGCGAACGCGATGATCCGCAGCGGTGTCGTGCGCAATGCGGTGGTGCTGGGCGGCGAGCTCATCAGTTCCCTCATGGACTGGGACAACCGCGGCGTGGCGGTGCTGTTCGGCGATGGCTGCGCTGCCGTGGTGCTGGAGGCCAGCCCGAGGGAGGAAGGCGTACTGGCCGAGAAACTCGGCTGCGATGCGGAGGCGCGCAGCACGCTGGTGATCCAGGGCATGGGCGGACGCTACGCGGACTTTTCCCGTCGTTATGGCGCGACCGACTGGACCTTTGAGGGACCGGAGATCTTCAAGCGTGCGGTACTGGGCATGTCGGGGGCTTGCGCCGAAGTGCTGGCGGCCCGCGGGATGTCGCCCCAGGACGTGGACCTGGTGATCCCGCACCAGGCCAACCTTCGCATCATCGAGGCCGTGAGCAAGCGGTGTGGACTGAGTCAGGAGCGGGTCTTCGTCAACGTACACCGCTACGGCAACATGTCCGCTGCGACCGTGCCGGTGGCGCTGGTGGAGGCGCTGGAGGAGGGGCGCGTGCAGCCCCATGCCACGCTGCTGCTGCCGGCCTTCGGGGCCGGGCTGACCTGGTGCGCGCACCTGCTGCGCTGGGGTGAGCGGGTTGTGCCCAGGGGCACCAGCAGCGTGCAGTTGCCGCCGTGCGAACTGACCGGGCTGCAACTGGTGGAGGCGCACCGACGGCGTCGCAACCAGTCCGAGCCCAGCGTCGCCTGAGCCGTCTGCCGAGTCACCCGGCCGCGCGGGTCGCGTTAGTCCGCGGCAGGGCCGGTAGGTGGCAACCCGCAGACACGTCATCAGGTCCCACCGGGAGCCGTCCTCGCGCAGTGCGACCGCAGCTGCCTCGAAGCGCTGCGACCGCGGGCGGAGGGCGCGACCCGCGCGAGGCGTCGCAGCGCCACTCGCCGACCCTGTCGCGACGCAGGACCAACGCCAGCCGGGCGTAACGTGGCCCGGGCCTCGCCGGCATCCGCCCGGCCGACAGGAGGCGCGGCGGTCGCGGCGGGGCCACCGCAACGGAACCACGCCCCGCAGCACGCCGTTCGGCAGGTCTCGGGGGGAGTTCCCCGCACCCCGTGGATGGGAAAAAACCACAGGTTTTGACTAGAATCGGGGTCGCTCAAGCACTGCCTTCGCAAGCCTTCGGGCCTTGTGGCAGGGAAACGGGGGACTATGCCGACCAATCTGATGCGCAGGCGCCTTTTGGCAGTGGCCGCCGGCACTGCCACGCTGCCTCTGGCGCGCTGGGCTGCGGCTGCAGGGACCCAACTGACGCTGCAGCCGTTGGGCGACGGCCTGGCGTTGGTCACCGGCGCCGGCGGGCCGGTGGTCGTGGCGGATTCGGGCAGCGAGCTGCTGCTGGTGGACGGCGGGCTGGCGGCCAACGCAGCGGAGCTTGCCGGGCTGCTGACCCGTCAGTTCCCCGGTCGCCGCGTCGGCACACTCATCAATACGCATTGGCACTGGGACCGCACGGGCGCCAACGAGTTGTTTGCCGGACAGGGCGCGAGGCTCGTTGCGCACGAGAACACGCGCCTCTGGTTGGGCGCCGAAATCAACTGCGCCTGGGAGCCGCGGGTCTATCCGCCGCGCCCGGCCAAAGCCCAGCCCACGCAGACCTTCTTCTACGGCACGAAGACGCTCCCGTTCGCAGGCCAGCAGGTCGAGTACGGCTACCTGCCCCAGGCGCACACGGATGGCGACCTGTATGTGTATTTCCCGCGCCAGAACGTGCTCGTGGCCGGCGATGTGGCCACCGGTCGAAGCTATCCGATCCTCGACTACTCCACCAATGGCTGGGCCGGCGGCATGGTGACCGGCCTGAAGAGCCTGATGGCGCGTTGCGATGTGCACACGCGCATCGTGGGTTCGGGCGCCGCGCTCCTGGGCAAGACGGACCTGGTTGCGCAGCAGGACATGGTGTTTGCGGTGCTGACGCGGATCGGGCAGAGCTACTACAAGGGCGAGACCTGGGAGCAGTTTCTGGCCTCTGCGCCGACCCAGGAATTTGACGCGGCTTTCGGGGATCCGGCGCGCTTCCTGCGCACGGCCTATGAGGGGGCCTGGGGTCATGTCAACGAGATACGGCGCGTCACGCGCTAGGGGTTTTTGATGAGGCGATCCATTCTCGCAGTGGCGTTGCTCTTGGCGGCGGTCCCCCTGGCGGGCCAGGCGGCCGGCCCGTCAACGCCCGCGCCGGCGGCGTCCGACCTGCACAAGAACTGGGGCTTCCTCGACAAGTATTGCGGCAACTGCCACAACGCGACCGACTGGGCGGGCGGTGTGGCCTTCGATACGCTGCAACCGGAATCCGTCGGCAGGGACGCCGAAGTCTGGGAGAAGGCGGTTCGCAAGCTGCGCGGCCGGATGATGCCGCCCCCGGGTGAGCCACAGCCGGACAAGGCCTCCGTTCAGGCTTTTGCCTCGGCGATGGAGGTGTCGTTGGATCAGAGCGCGGCGCTGGATCCCAACCCGGGTAGCGTCGGCCTGCACCGCATGAACAAGCCGGAGTACACCAACGCGATCCGCGACCTGCTGGCACTGGATATCAATGCCGCAAGCCTGCTACCGCGCGACGACCAAAGCTCCGGCTTTGATAATTCCGCCGAGGTACTGAAGGTCTCCCCGTCGTTCCTTGACCAGTACCTGACTGCCGCGCGTGCCGTGAGCATCATGGCGGTTGGGAACCCCGCCGCGCGCTCGCAGAGCACGATCTACCCGGGCAGCTGGCAGGTGGGCCAGTACATGCACCTGGAGGGCCTGCCGCTGGGGACCCGTGGCGGCATGCTCATCGAGCATGAATTTCCAGTAGACGGCGACTACGAGTTCACCATCAACGGACTGGTCGGCGCAGGCTACCTGTGGGGCGTGATGGACCCCAAGTCCCTGGTGGTCACGGTGGATGAGCGGCGCGTGTACGAGGCGGAGCTGGGCAGCCCGCAGGACCTGGACGCCGTGGACCTGCAGCAGGCGGTGGGCGTGGGCGCCATTAACGATCGCTTCAAGAACATCAAGGCCCACGTGAAGGCCGGTGCGCATCGCATCGGCATCAGCTTCCGGCAGAACACCGCGGCCGAGTCCAACGAGATCCTCCACGGCTTCGTGCCCGTGGAAGGCATGGGCGTCGCCGTCAACGGAAACTCCAACGGCCCGCGCATCAGCAGCGTGGAGGTCAAGGGGCCGCTCAGCAAGTCGGGCGTCAGCCAGACCGCCAGCCGTCGCAAGATCTTCAGCTGCTACCCGCGCACGCCGGCCGAGGAGGCGCCCTGCGCCAGGCAGATCCTCTCCACGCTGGCCCGCCAGGCGTTCCGGCGACCGATCACCGACTCGGAGGTGGAGGGCGCCCTGGCGTTCTACGCCGAGGGGCGCAAGCAGGGTGACTTCGACGCCGGCATCCAGAAGGGCCTGATGGCCCTTCTGGTGAGCCCGAAATTCCTCTACCGCCAGCACACGCCGCCGGCGGGCGTGCGGCCGGGCGAGAGCTTCCGGATCGGCGATGTGGACCTGGCATCGCGCCTGTCCTTCTTCCTGTGGAGCGGTCCGCCGGACGACGTGCTGATCAACCTGGCCGCGGCGGGCAAGCTCGGCGATCCCCAGGTCCTCAATGCCCAGGTTCGCCGCATGCTGGCCGATCCGCGCGCCCACTCGCTGGTGACCAATTTCGCCTTACAGTGGCTCAACGTACACGGCACCGAGCTGGTCAATCCGGACCAGAATCTTTTCCCGGATTACTCGGAGGACCTGGTGCAGGCCTTCCAGCAGGAGCTGGAACTGTTCGTGGGGAGCATCTTCGATGCCGACCGCAGCGTCATGGACCTGCTGACGGACAACCACAGCTACCTGAACGAGCGCTTGGCACTTCACTACGGCCTGCATGACGTGCGTGGCGGCCAGTTCCGCCGGATCGAGTTCAAGCAGTCCTATCGACGCGGGCTGCTGGGCAAGGGCGCCTTCCTGATGGCGACCTCCTATGCCAACCGGACCACCCCGGTGCTGCGCGGGGCCTACATCCTGGAGCACCTGCTCGGCACGCCGCCGGCCGCTCCGCCGCCGAATGTCTCCGCCTTCCCCGAGAGCCAGGAGGGGGGCGAGCAGTTCACGGTGCGCGCGCGCATGGAGTCGCATCGCAAGATGAAGTCCTGTGCGTCCTGCCATGGCGTGATCGACCCCCTGGGCCTCGCGCTGGAGAACTTCAACGCGGTGGGCCAGTGGCGGGAGAAGGACATCGATGCCGGCACGCCGATCGATGCGACCGGCCAGCTGGTGGACGGTACGCCGCTGCACGGGCCGGATGATCTGCGCGACGCGCTGGTCGTGCGACCGGTGCAGTTCGTGTCCACGTTCACGGAGAACCTGATGACCTATGCCCTCGGCCGCTCGGTCTCGTACTACGACATGCCGACCCTGCGCGCGATCGTGCGCAATGCCGGGGCCGACAACTATCGGCTCTCCTCGATCGTGTTGGGCATCGTGAACAGCCCGGCCTTCCTGATGGATCGCATTCCGCAGGACAAGCCGTCCCCCGCCTCAACCCGGACCGCGCAGCGGCAGTAGTCGCTTACTTCACGGCACAGCCGGAGGACCTCCACCATGTTCATCACCAAGAAGCACCTCAGTCGCCGCGCCGTGCTGCGCGGCCTGGGAGTCGGCGTGTCGCTGCCACTACTGGATGCGATGATCCCGGCGCACACCGCGATCGCCAAGACGGCCGCGGCCGGCAAGCCCCGCATGGCCTTCGTCTATTTCCCGCATGGTGCGGTGATGGACAAGTGGACGCCGACCAAGGAAGGCACGACGTTCGACCTGCCGCAGATCCTGGCGCCGCTGGCCCCGTTCCAGAAACAGCTGGTGGTGGTCAGCGGCCTGGAGAACAAGTCGGCCATCGCGGCGCCCGTGCATGCCGTGACGCCGGGCACCTGGCTCAGCTGCGTGCCGCCGCGCATCAGCCATGATCCCTACGGCGGGATCACGGCCGACCAGATCGCCGCCCGCTACATCAGCCAGGACACGCCGCTGCCCTCGCTGGAGGTTGCCACGGAGGAGCGCGGTGGCGAAGGTTCCTGCGACCGCAACTACGGCTGCAGCTACGGCAAGACCATCTCCTTCCGCACCGAGACCACGCCGCTGCCGATGGAATACAACCCCCGCAAGCTCTTCCAGCAGCTCTTCGGGCAGGGTGATACGGCCGATGAGCGCGCCTCGCTGCAGCAGGAGAACGCCAGCATCCTGGACCTGGTGAGCCGCGATGCGGCGGATCTTAAGCGCACCCTGGGCGCTCGCGACCAGGCGCTGGTGAGTGACTACCTGGAGACGGTGCGCGAGATCGAGCGTCGCGTCCAGCAGCTCTCCCATCGCGACATGTCCAAGCTCAACCTGCCGGATGCGCCCTCGGGCATCCCCAGCTCCTTCGACCAGCACATCCAGCTCATGTTCGACATGATTGCGCTGGCATTCCAGGCGAACCTCACCCGCGTGGCCACCTACATGATGGCCGCGGAGGTCAGCAACCAGCCCTACAACTTCATCGGCATTTCCGACGCCTTCCATCCGCTCTCCCACCACGCGAACAACCCGCAGAAGATGGAGCGCCTGGCGAAGCTGCAGACCTTCCACACCCAGGTCTTCGCCAAGTTCGTCAAGAAGCTCTCCGAGCAGAACGACGGCGAGGGATCGATGCTGGACAACACGACGATTCTGTACGGCAGCAATATGAGCGACAGCAACCTGCACAACCATTTCCCGTTGCCGACGGCGGTGGTGGGCGGCGGCGCAGGCAAGATCCGGGGTGGCCAGCACCTGCGCTACCCGGACAAGACGCCGCTGGCAAACCTGCTCCTCACCCTGTTGACCAAGGCCGGGGTGCCGGTCCAGAAGATCGGTGACAGCACCTCGGTCTTTGCGGAGATCTGAGCCGATGCGACTGACCGGATGCCTCGCCGCGCTCGGACTGCTGTTCGTGCAGATCCCCGCCTGGAGCGACACGACGCTGCTGGATGCCCTGCGAGGAGAGGATCCGGCAGCCGCCGCGCGCCTGCTGGACGCAGGCGCCAACGTCCAGGAGAAGTCAGCCGACGGCACGACCGCGCTGCACTGGGCAGCGCACTTCGGCTACGTGGATTTGGCCCAGCGCCTGCTCAAGGCGGGTGCCTCGGCCAGCGCGGCCAATGACTATGGCTCGACGCCGCTGTCGGAGGCCGCCGAGCGCGGCGATGCGCCCTTGATCCGCGCCCTGCTGAAGGCGGGCGCGGACGTGGAGTCGGCCAATGCCGAGGGGCAGACCGCGCTCATGACGGTGGCGCGCACGGGGAGCCTTGAGGCGGCGCAGGTGCTGATCAAGGCCGGTGCCAACGTCAACGCGGTGGAGAAGTGGCGTGGCCAGACGGCGCTCATGTGGGCGGCGGCACAGAGCCAGCCCGAGATGGTGCGCCTGCTGATCAAGCGCGGCGCCCGGGTGAACGAACGCTCGGCGATCCGTGCATGGCCGCGCAAGGTCACGGCGGAGCCGCGCCCCCAGAATCGCCCGACGGGCGGACTCACCGCCTTGCTGCTGGCGGCGCGGGAAGGCTGCGCGGAATGCGCCCGTGCGCTGGTGGAGGGCCGCGCCCTGATCAACCTGTCCGATCCCGACAATATCTCGCCGCTGCTGATGGCCGTGCTCAATGCACGCTTCGATACCGCGGCGTACCTCATCAAGGCGGGCGCCGACGTCAATCGCTGGGATACCTGGGGCCGTGCGCCGCTGTACTCGGCGGTGGACTACAACACCACGCCCCGCGGTGGCCGTCCGGACCGTCCGTCCGGCGACGCGACGACGGCGTTGGCCGTCACGGAGCAGCTGCTCGCCAAGGGCGCAAACCCGAACATGCAGCTGAAGCTCTTCCCGCCGTACCGCTCGCTGGGACAGGACCGCGGCGGCGACTCCATGCTGACCGTCGGCACCACGCCGCTCATCCGCGCCGCGAAGGCCGGGGACGTGGATTCGGTCAGGCTCCTGCTCAGGTACCGCGCGCTGCCGGATCTCCCCAATACGCTGGGGATCACCCCGCTGATGGCCGCCGCCGGCATCGGCTCCACGACGATCGATATCCGGGCGCGGTTTCGGAACGAGTCGCGCTGCATCGAGACCAGCAAGCTGATCCTGGCTGCCGGCGCCGACATCAACGCGCAGCGCGACAATGGCCAGGCCGCCGTGCACGGTGCGGCCCTGTGGGGCTGGACGGCGTACGTGAAGTTCCTGGCGGAGAATGGCGCTCGCCTGGACTTGAAGGATCAGTCCGGTGCCACGGCGCTGGACGTGGCGCAAGGCAAGGCCGGTATTACAGGCCGCGCGGGCGTGTCGGGGGCCGAGACGCATCCCGAGACCGCGGCCCTCTTGCAGCAGCTGATGGCCGCCAACCGCTGACCCGGGGCGTTCCCCGCGCGGGGCAAGTGCTTCAGCGCGGGGAGAAGAAGTTGATTTCCAGCTTGATGCCGTTGGGGTCGAGCAGGAACAGCTGACGCAGATTGGCCTCCGGCGCGTCGTGCCGGTGGGCGTTAACGCCACGAGCCTGCAGCCGCGCTAGGAATTGCTCGTAGTCACTGGCCTGAAAAGCGATGTGGTCCAGGGCCCCCGTGCCCGGTGCCGGGCGGGTCACCGGCAGTCCCAGCCGGTTGCTGTGGGCCGTGTAGGTTGTCCACTCGGCGATATGGATGGCCGGTGTGTCCCCCAGGTACAGCCAGTACCCGGGAAAACCCAGGTCCGGTCGGAAGCCGTCGTTGAATCCCAGTGCGTTGCAGTAGAACTCCCGCGTCGCCTCGATGTCTGAGGTCATGACGAGGAAATGTTCCAGCTTCGAGAGGGGCATGGCTTGCCTCGGATGTGTGCACGCGGCCAGGCGTGCATAATGCCCGAAATACAGACGCGGCGCGCCTCGTGGCAGGTGCGACGGAGCGTCGCCTGATCCGACCAAATGTCCCCGGGGGGAAACCATGCGTCACTGGAAACTATCCGGCTTCGTCTCGCTGCTGACCGTGCTGGCGGGCACCCCCGTCCTGGCCGCGGAACCCGCAGGCGACGCCGTGGGCCGACTGGCCCCGGCCTTCACGGCCCGCGACTTGCTGGCTCCCCCGACGGACGCCTGGATCACCAACGGCGGCACGCTTTATAACCAGCGCTACTCGCCCCTGAAGCTGCTGAACCGCGACAACGTCGCCGGCCTCAAGGCGCTCTGGCGCACCGGGATGTTCAGCGGCGTCACCCCGGGACACGCCGGCCAGGCGCAGATCCTGGCCTACGACGGCGTCCTGTACGTGGCCAATGGTGCAAACGACGTGTTCGCCATGGAGGTGGAGACGGGGCGGGTGCTGTGGACCTTCCACGGCAACCCGGACCTGCGTGCCGGCAGTCCCATCGGCCGCGTCAGCCGCGGCGTGGCCCTGGGCGACGGCAAGGTGTTCGTCTCGCAGGCGGACGCCAAGCTCTCGGCACTGGACCAGCGCACCGGCAAGGTGGTCTGGCAGATCCAGGCCGAGCGCTGGGAGGAGGGGTTTGCGATCACCTCCGCGCCGCTGTATTACGACGGACTGGTGATCACCGGTTTCAACGGCGGGGAGATGGGCACGCGGGGCCGCATCAAGGCCTATGACGCGAAGACCGGCAGGCTGGCCTGGACCTTCTATACGGTGCCGGGCCCGGGCGAGAAGGGCCATGAGACCTGGCCCAAGGACTCCGACGCCTGGCTGCGCGGCGGTGCATCGATCTGGCAGACACCGGCATTGGATCCAGAGCTGGGCCTGCTGTACTTCTCCACGGCCAATCCCGGCCCCGACCTGAACGGCAGCGTTCGCGAGGGCGATAACCTGTTCGCCAACTCGATCGTGGCGCTGGACGTGAAGACCGGTCAGTACCGCTGGCACTTCCAGCAGGTGCACCACGACATCTGGGACTACGACTCTCCCAACCCCGTGATCCTCTTTGATGCCCCCTACAAGGGCCGCCTGCACAAGGCCCTGGCGCAGGTCAGCAAGACGGGCTGGGCCTATATCCTGGATCGCAGCAACGGCACGCCGCTGGTCGGCATCGTGGAGCGGCCCGTCCCCCAGGAGCCCCGCCAGAAGACCGCCGCGACCCAGCCCTATCCCGTGGGCGATGCGGTCGTGCCGCAGCAGATCGACATCGTCCCGGAGGACGCGCGGCGGATCCCCGGCAGCAGCGAGATCCCCAGTGGCGGGCGCATCTTCACGCCGTTCTGGAACGAGCCCACGATGATGAAGCCGGGGACCATGGGCGGCGCCAACTGGCCGCCATCCTCCTACGACCCGGAGTCGTACCTGATGTACGTCTGCGCGACGGATCGCATCAGCAATTTCGTGGTCCGCCTGCCGCTGGAGACGCCAGGGCCGAACAAGGTCTACATGGGCGGCAACTTCACCCAGTCCAGCGTGCATGACGGGGGCATCCTCGCCGCGCTGGACGTGCGCACCAACAAGCTGGTGTGGCGCCAGGAATGGCGGGAGATCTGCTACAGCGGCTCCGTGGTCACCGGCGGTGGCCTGTTGTTCGTCGGCCGAACCGACGGCCGGTTGACGGCGCTGGACAAGCGCACGGGCGTCAAGCTGTGGGAGTTCATGACGGATGCGGGCGTTAACACGACCGTCACCACTTTTGCGCACCAGGGCAAGCAATACGTGGCCGTGCATGCCGGCGGCGGTGCCTTTGCCAACGGCAAGCGTGGGGACGGCGTGTGGATGTTCTCGCTGGACGGCAAGATCGGGCCGATCGTGGCCACCGGGGCCGCGACGGGCGGCCGGCCGGGGGCAGGCCCCGTGGTGACGCCGCCGACGCGGCCTGGCGTCGCCAGCAACGGGGAGCCGCTGTACAAGGCAGCCTGCGTGGCCTGCCATGGGGAGTCCGGTACCGGCGGGCATGGCGGTGGACCGACGCTGCTCAACAGCCTGACGGCCGAGCAGATTGGACTGGTAACCACCACCGGCCGAAATAACATGCCGACGTTCCGGGACATCTATACGCCGGACCAGATCGCCGACGTCAGCGCCTACATCCTGCAGGTCCTGGCCAAGACCAAGTAGGAGGCTCGGGCCCGCGGCCCTCCGGGTCGCGGGCCCGATGCGCGTAGGGACGGCAGCGTCCGGCCTGCTGGCGGTGCGCACTGACTTCGGCCCCGCAGGCTTGGATCCATGGTGTGCCTGCCTGCTGCTGATCCGCACGGCGCGCGTTGGCGCGCCCGGGCGGGCGGCCACGCGATCGACTTTGAGGCGTAGCGCTGCGAGACGTGCGAGGGCGCGCCCCGCCGTGGCCCGCAGCCCCTACTGCGCTGGCCGCGACTGGGCCGCCAGCTGCAGCACGTACTCGGCGAGGTTCTCGCGGTCCTGCGGGCGCAGGGCGCTGCCGAAGGCCGGCATCTGGTTGCGACCGTTGCTCACCACCTGGATGATCGCGTCGTGCGTCAGGCTCGTGGTCAGTGGTGCGCCGCCATGCGAGCCGCCCTTGCCGTTCTCGCCGTGACAGACGACGCAGGCGCCGGTGAAGAGCTCCTTGCCCTTGGACAGGTCCGCGGGGCCTGTCGAGACAGCGGGGCCGTCGATGCCCGGCCCGGCGCCACGCGGTGCGGCCAGGGGATCGGCGGAGCCCCGGGGCAGGGACTGGGTCTTGCCCTCTAGTGAAAAGAGCCACAGGCCGTCGCTGCGCTTGCTGCCCGCCAGCGCGGTGCCGCCAGCCAGGACCACGACGTACTGCTTGCCCTGGTACTGGAAGGTCGAGGCCGGTGCGTTCACGCCGCCATCGGTCTGGAACTCCCACAGCTTGTGGCCGTCGTTCTTGTCCAGGGCGGTGAGCCGGCCGTCGCTGCGACCGACGAACACCAACCCGCCGCCGGTGGTGATGGAGCCGCTGTAGCACTGGTCCACCCACTGCTGACGCCAGGCGATGCGGTTGGTCGTGAGGTTGATCGCGCCGAAGACGCCGCGGCGCGGTGCGTTGATCCGCTGCACCACGCTGCCGGAGTACAGCGCACCGGGCTCCACCGGGTACTGCGGGTTGCCCCCGACGGCGCCCCAGGTGCCGTCCTGGGCGCAGATGAACAGGTAATGCGTCGCCGGGTCGTAGGAACTCGGCGGCCAGTTCACGGCGGCCAGTGGCTTCCACAGCACCGGCTTGTCGGCAAAGGGCGTGAAGATCTTGCCGTCGTTGACCAGCTCGTAGCCTTCCACCGCCATGTCCAGCTGCTGCGGGACGATTGCATCACCCACGGGATAGGGCTGCGTCGCCGCAGTGTGCTGGCGGGGTTCCTGCGGGACGGGCCGCTCCTCGATCCCCAGCAGCGGCTTGCCGGTGACGCGGTCCAGGATGTACACCCAGCCGGTCTTGGCGGCCTGCGCGATCCCCTTGCGCAGGACGCCGCCGTAGGGGGCGTCGAAGAGGATCACCGGGTTGGGCGAGTCGTAGTCCCAGATGTCATGGTGCACCTGCTGGAAGTGCCAGCGGTACTTCCCGGTCTTCACGTCCAACGCGATCATCGACACGCTGTAGAGGTTGTCGCCCTGTCGCAGGTTGCCTTTGAGCACCGGCCCCGGGTTGGCCGTCGTGAAATAGAGGAGCCCGAGCTCGGGGTCCACTGCGGGCGTCTGCCAGATCGCCGCACCGCCGTACTTCCAGACGTCGGAATCCTGGGGCCAGGTCTCGTGCCCGGGCTCGCCGGGACCCGGCACCGTGTAAAAGGTCCACACGAGCTTGCCGGTCCTGGCGTCATAGGCCTTCAGGCGGCCCCGCGTGCCCAGGTCGCTGCCGGCAAAGCCCGTGATCACCAGCCCGTTGAAATACAGGGGTGCGCTGGCGATGACATAGCCGAGCCTCGGGTCCTCGGCCTGGATCGACCAGAGGACCTTGCCCGTGGCCTGGTCCAGCGCCACGAGCTTGGCATCCAGCTGGCCGACAAAGACCTTGCCTTCGCCCAGGCCCAGTCCGCGCCCCACCCACGAGCAGCACGGACGGGCGACCTTCGGATCGATGCTCGCCTTGTATTCCCACAGGATCGCGCCGGTCTCCACCGAGACGGCAAAGGCATCGTTTTCCCCGGTCATGATGTAGATCACGCCGTCATGGACGATCGGCTGGGCCTGGTTGCCGCTGCGCGGCGTCAGGCCCGAGCCGTGCAGGGACACACGCCACTCGGCCTGCAGCTGGGCGACGTTCTCGCGGTTGATCTGGGCAAGGGGCGAATAGCGTTGGTTGTAAAGGCTGCCGCCATTGGTCAGCCAGCCCGTTGTCGGCGCCGCCGTCAGCTGGCGGGCCGTGAAGGCGGGCGCAGTGCTGCCGCCGGCGGGGCCTGCGCCCAGCACGCTGCCCCAGGCAAGGGCGGCCGTGACGGCAACGGTCGTGGCGAGCAAGCCTGCTGCCGGTGGGGGGCGGAAGGTCATGGTTGGCCTGTGTTGTTCTGCTGCGTAAGGGGGGCGACTGTAGTGCCCTCAAGGGCTCAGCGCCAGTTACCTGGCGACCCCGACAAGTCATTGCGACTTCAACGATTTTCACTTGCCCCCCATCGCCCGCCGGTGCAAAGTAGTGGCTTAAGTGAGACGCAATCTCACTGTCTGGGGTGTCCGGCATCGCCTTGATGCCGGCGACATACAAAAAAAGAGAACTCGTGAGGAGTCGAATAATGAGAATACCTTCCCGTGTCGGCAGCTCCCTATGGCGCGCGTCGTCGGTTTCCCTGGCAGTGGCAGCGGCATTGGGCATTGCACCAAGAACCAGTGCTGCCGCGGAGGAAGCCCCGGGTGGCGCGCTTCAGGAAATCGTCGTCACCGCCCGTTACCATGCGGAAAATCTGCAGAGCACACCGCTGGCCATCACGGCCCTGACAGCCGCGGACCTGGATTCCCGCAGTCTGACGAACGTGGACGACCTGGGGGCAGCGATTCCCAATGCCTTCTTTCGTCCGCCGGTGAGCAACTACGGCCCGACGCAGACCATTGGCATGCGTGGCCTGATCCAGGTGGACTTCAACTACGCGTTCGAGCCTGCCGTAGGTGTGTACATCGACGATGTCTACCAGGGCACTCTGACGGGCTCTTCGATGGACCTTATGGACCTGGAGCGCGTTGAGGTGCTCCGCGGACCGCAGGGCACGTTGTTTGGAAAGAACAGCATGGGCGGCGCGATCCGCCTGATATCCAAGAAGCCCCAGGGTGACGAGAAGGCCAGCGTGGAGGTCACTTATGGCGAACGTCACCGGATTGACGTCAAGGCCATGGCCGACGTCAGCTTGGTCGATAACACGCTGTTTGGTCGCATAACCGGCATTTCCCGCAAGCAGGACGGCTATGGACAGCGCCTGGATTTCACCTGCGAGATGATCCGTCGTGGAACGCCTGCTCTGGCTGGCATTGGCGATGGCATCGGCAAGGTCAACGGTGTGGCAGGCCCGGTGGCCGTCGGCAGCGCGGCGGATAACGCCTTCGCATTCCCCCAGACCCTGCAGCCTTCAGAAGGCAACAATTGCTCGCTCGGATCCCTGGGTGGCAAATCCTCCCAGGCGGTGCGCGGCATGCTGCGTTTCCTGCCGACCGATCGGCTGGAGTTCAACCTGACGGCCGACTATTCGACGCAGAACGATGAGCCGCCGGTAGAGACCCTGCTAACCCAGCGCGCCGACACGGGCGGCACCGGCCTGGTCCCGACGAGCGGCTATCCGCTGACCATCTATAACCTCTATGGCATCAATTACCAGAACGGCAATCGGTTCGTGACGGGCAACCCGTACACCAATTACGCCACCTTCGGCAACGTCGTCAATGGCGTTTCCTACGATCCCAACAGCCACCTCAATTCCTACGGCGCGGATGCGACGATGGACTACAAGGTGGGTGAGAAGACTCACCTGAAGGTCATTACCGCCTACCGCTCGTATGAGAGCAAATGGATCAACGACAGTGACCTGATGCCCTTTGAGTTGACCCAGACCAACTACCTGCAGTCGCATCGCCAATTCCAGGCCGAGGCACAACTGTCGGGGACGCTTCTGAATGACAAGCTCGACTACACGACCGGTGTCTTCTATTACAAGTCATTCAGCCGCGCCTACAACACGGCATTCTTCCCGACCTTCAACCTGAGCTTCGTCGCCGACGACTTGTTTACATCGGAGAACAAGTCCGCGTTTGCCCACCTGAGCTACAAGCTCACCGACAAGCTCTCGCTGGTCGGGGGTCTGCGCTATACGGATGAGTCCAAGACCAATACCTTCCGGCACTATGGCCTTGCCGTTCTGCCCCAGCCGCTGCAGTACGGTGAGAGTCGGCCGGACCATAACCTGGGTATCAACTACCAGCTGACGGACACGACCTTCCTGTACGCCTCGACGTCGACCGGCTTTACCTCGGCCGGCGTGACGCCGCGGGTCTTCACCGTGGGTCAGATCCAGGGCCTGCCGGGCGAAGAGGTGGTCAACTACGAAGTGGGCGCGAAGGTCGAGCTGCTGGACCGCAAGTTGCGGATCAATTCCGCCCTGTTCCTGATGGACTACAAGAGCCGCCTGGTTCAGGTTGCTGGCGCGGGCCAGTGCACCCTGAGCAGCAATCCGAGCGCCGGGACGCCGTATTTCCTGAACGGCGGCTTGTGCCCGGCCGGGACGGAGCGTGCGGGTCTGCCATCCACTCCCTGGTTCCTGTACCAGAATTCACCGGGCAAGACCCGTGGCTTTGAGACGGAAATCACGGCATTCCCGATACAGGACCTGCAGTTGAATGCATCGCTTGGCTACATCATGTTCTACGGGGACCAGGCCAATACCAGTGCCGTGAACTATCGCGACACCAGTGCCTTGCTGCAGCCCAAGCTGACCGGTAGTGCCGGGGCGCAGTACGCGTTCCATTTTGCCGGGGGCAGCAAGCTCACGCCGCGACTGGACTACAACTACCAGGGTTACCGCACCAACGGGAACGCAGCCCTGCCACAGCGCACCCCGGACGACATCATCCCGTCGTACGGACTGTTCAATACGCGTATCACCTTCGAACCGGCCAGCAGCAGCTATGAGCTGTCGCTGGGCGTTGAGAACCTGTTCGACAAGTTCTACTGGTACCAGTTGGGCAGCGCGACGCAGCGTGGCGGCGCGGTGAATGGGCTGCCGGCGGTTGCCCGCGTGGGTGACCCGGGGCGGCCGCGCGAGTGGGCCCTGACGATCAAGAAGAGCTTCTAGGCAGGCAGAGGGCTCATCCGCCAGCCGGTGAGGCTGGCGGATCCGCCCGCAAGGACTAGAATTGAGCTAGTGCTGGCGGGTGTTCGTAGGAAGGATCAAAGCGGGGGTATGTGTCATGGCAGTCGATTTCCGTGGTCATCCGATGTTCCCGTCAACGGGCTTCAATGCGCCGACGCGCTTTGAGGCTGACGTCTACGACTGCGAAGTCTGGGGCAAGGTGCCCACCGACATCGAGGGAACGTTCTATCGGATGCAGTGCGATTTCCAGTACCGCCCGCCGCAGAACGAGTGGCCGACCGGCTTCAACGGTGACGGTCATGTGAGCCGCTTCCGCATCAAGAACGGCAACGTCAACTACCGCAGCCGCTACGTGCAGACGCAGCGCCTGCAGGCGGAGCGCGAGGCGCACCGGCGCCTCTACGGCGTCTACCGCAACCACTACACGGACGATCCGAGCGTCGCCAAGCTGGAGCGCTCGGCCGCCAACACGCATCTCTACTGGCACGGCGGCAAGCTGCTGTGCCTGAAGGAGGACTCGCTGCCCTGGTACGTGGACCCGCACACGCTGGAGACCAAGGGCATCTGGACCTTCGATGGTCGCTATACCGCGACCAGTATGTCGGCGCACCCGAAGATCGACCCGGTGACGGGGGAGATGATCTGCTACGGCTACCAGGCCAAGGGCGACCTCTCCAACGACGTGGCCGTCTACACGGTCAACAAGCACGGCGTCGTCACGAACGAGGTCTGGTTCAAGACCCCGTACGTGGGGATCATGCACGACATGGCCTTGACCCAGAACTACATCCTTATCCCGCTGATCGCCCGGACCACGAGCGAGGCGCGGCTGAAGTCCGGCGAGCCGATGTGGGAGTGGAACGGCAACCTGCCGACCATGGTCGCGGTCCTGCCGCGCAACGGCGCCGCCAAGGACGTGCGCTGGTTCAAGGGCCCGGCCCGCAACACGCTGCACTTCCTGAACGCCACCGACCACCCGGACGGTACCATCACGATGGAGTTGCCGACCTCCAGCGGCGAGCGGGATCCCTCGCAGCTGCGGCGCTGGACCTTCAACATGAAGTCCAAGAAGGACACGTTCGACGAGGAAGTCGTCTCGGTGGCCAACGGCGTGCTGGCCCGCATGGACGATCGCTACCTGTCGCTGCCGTACCAGTACGCCTATATTGGCAACCGCGACCCGAACCAGCCGTTTGACAAGGCGCGTGCGGGCAACATGGGCGGCTTCGTCACCAACCAGTACTTGCGGGTGGACGTGGCCACGGGCAAGACCGCAGCCTATTTCGTGGGCCCGGTGCAGAGCCTGCAGGAGAGCTGCTTCGTGCCGCGCAAGGGCAGCAAGGGCGAGGGCGATGGCTACCTGCTGGGTATCGCAAGCAACTACGAGACCCTGTCCAGCGACCTGGTGATCGTCGACGCGCAGCGCCTGGAGGAGGGCGCCATCGCCACCGTGAAGCTGCCGTTCCGGCTGCGCAGCGGCACGCACACCAATTGGTTCGATGCCGATGAACTGCCGCCTGTGACAGCCTGATCCGGGGGAACATGCCATGAGCAATTCCATGCATACGCTTCTGGACCGGCGCGCCTTCCTCGGCGGCCTCACCTTGACGGTGGGCGGCGCAGTAGTCACCTCGCTGCTGCCGATATCGCTGCTGCAGGCCGCACCGGTAGGGGGCCTGGCTTGCGGTTACCGGGATCCCTGTGGCGACTGGACGGTGGATGACATGTGCGGCGCGTACCCGCCGTATGCGTTCCGCGTCGATACGGGCGTTCCGCAGGCCGGGCGCATCACCGCCCCCGTGCAGCCCGTTGATCAGATGTGGGTTGCCTGACGAGAACAAGCAGGGCGCGGCGCGCGTGGGCGCGACCGCTGAGGGGTAGTCGATGATTCAAGTACGACGCGCGGTCCGCCGGACCGCGATGATCGCCGGCGCGCTGCTCGCGGGTATCGGCGTGTCGGCCGTCGCACAGCAGCCGGGTCCGGCTGCGGCCTCCCTGGCACAGCAGGTCGCGCAGCTTGGCGCGGAGGTGACGGCCGCGGAGGATCTGCGGGCGATCAAGCGCCTGCAGCGCACCTACGGCTACTACCTGGACAAGGGCATGTGGACGGACCTGGCCGAGTACTTTACCGACGATGCCGTGGCGAACTACCCGGCGGGCGTTTTCGTCGGCAAGAAGAGCATCCGCGAGCACCTGTACCTGAACGTCGGCAACGTGAAGCTCGGGGAGGTGGGGTTGGGGGACAAGCGTCTCTACAACCACCTGAACATCCAGCCCGTCGTTCACCTGGACCCGGGCGGGCAAACCGCCAAGGGTCGCTGGCGGGCATTGGCGTTCTTTGGCAGCTTCGGCGGGCCCGCGGGGACCTGGGCCGAGGGTGTCTACGAGATGCAGTACGCGAAGCAAAACGGCGTGTGGAAGATCGCCAAGCTCGATTACCACTCCGGTTTTGGCGCCTCCTACGCCACCGGCTGGGGCTACACCGCCCCGCCCGCGGCGGCCACGCCGCCCGGTGATGCGAAGGCCGTGGTGCCGCAGAGCCGCGCGCGACGGCCGCTGGCCCATCCGGCCGACATCGAGCGCAACATGGCCTGCGAGGGCTTTCCCGCGGCGTGCGTCGCGCCGTTTCACTATGCCAACCCCTCCACGCTGTCCGGGGGGCTTGCCTGGGATGCGGCGACCCTGCCGGTCAAGCCCGTCAGGGGCGACGTGAAGCGCAGCTTGGCGGACCTGCAGCGCCGCGCGGAGCGGCTGCAGGATGAGACGCAGATCGAGAACCTGCAGCGCATCTACGGGTACTACCTCGACCGCGCGCAGTGGGACCAGTTGGCGGACCTGTTCGCCGATGACGGCACGATCGAATTCGCGCAGCAGGGCGTTTACCTGGGCAAGCCCCGGGTGCGCGCGTTCCTGGGCCGACTGGGCCACCACGGCCTGGAGCCGGGCTGGCTCAACGACCATATCCAGCTGCAGGAGGTGGTGGACGTGGCCGCCGATGGCCTCAGCGCGCGTGCGCGCAGCCGGGAGCTGGACCTCACGGCCCGCTACGGCCAGTCCGGTCAGTGGAGCGAGGGCGTCTATGAAAACGCCTACGTGAAGGAGCAGGGCGTCTGGAAGTTCAAGTCCGTGCACCTCTACCCGACCTTCATCACGGACTACGACAAGGGCTGGACCCAGGACGCGCAGCCCGCGCCGGGCATCGACCCTGCGCTGCCGCCGGACCGGCCACCGACCCAGGTCTACGAGATCTTCCCCAAGGCACAGGTCCCCCCCTACCACTACCGCAATCCCGTCTCCGGTGCGGCGCCGACCTATCCGGCGGTGGGCGGGCCGGATGCGAAGCTGGCCGCAGCGGCCTTGTTCAACCCCGGCAAGCCGGGCGTGCTCAAGCCCGTGCGTGATGCGGCCGCGGTGCTGGCCGAGACCCAGCGGCAGGTGGAGCGCGTCAAGGACTACCATGAGCTGGAGAACCTGGAGAGCGCCTACGGCTACTACCTGGACAAGAACCTGTGGACCGACCTTGCGGATCTGTTCGCGAAGGACGGCTCCATCGAGCTTGCGCAGCGCGGCGTCTATAAGGGAGAGCGCGTCCGCTCGTTCCTGAAGGCCGTGTTCGGCCGTGGCGAGGAGGGACCGGTCGCCGGGCGCCTGGGCAACCACCTGCAGATGCAGCCCGTGATCCATGTGGATCCGCAGGGGCGCAGCGGCAAGATCCGCGTGCGCATGTTCCAGCAGATGGGCATGGGCGGACGCTCCTCCATCGGCGGGGCGGTGTACGAGAATGAGGTCGTGAAGGAAGGCGGCGTCTGGAAGTTCAGCGTCGACCACACCTACAACACGTTCTCCGCCAGCTACGTCGGGGGGCCTGCCAAGGCGGCGGGGCGCCTCATGCCCGGCCCGACGCCGGGCTTTGATTGGGATGCGCCGCCCACCACGTTCACGGCGATGTTCCCGATCGTCTATGAGATTCCCTACCACTATGCCAACCCGGTGACCGGTCGGACCGAGCTACCGGCGTTGCCGCCCCTGCAGGCGCAGCTGGCCCGCTATCCGATGCCGCCGCCCGCGGCGCCGGCGGCGAAGCTGCCCAAGCCCCCTGGCATGTCCGATGCCATCGCAGCGGCCCTTCGGGAGATCGGTCCGCGCATCGAGGGGCCCAGGACGGCTGCCCTGTACGCGCCCCTGCAGCCCAAGGAGCCGTACGCGGGCATCAAGCTGCAGCGCGACCTGGCTTACGGCCCGCACGAGCGGCATCGCCTGGATGTGTTCACGCCCGTCGCGGCGGGCAAGGGCCGGCCCGTTCTGGTGTTCATCCACGGCGGTGGCTTCAGCCGCGGCGCCAAGAGCGCGCCGGGGTCCCCGTTCTACGACAACATCGGGGTGTGGGCAGCCTCCCAGGGGCTCGTAGGCGTGACCATCAACTACCGCTACGCGCCGCAGTTCCCCTACCCCGCGGGCATCGAGGACCTGACGCGAGTGGTGGCGTACCTGAAGGCCCACGCGAAAGAGTTCGGCGGTGATCCGGCGCGCATCTTCCTGTGGGGCCACTCTGCCGGCGGAGCCCATGCCGCCGACTACCTTGCCCGGGCTGCCAAGCCCGGCATCGCCGGCGCGATCCTGACCTCCGGCATCTACACGCTGGGCGACAAGGTCAGCGTCTGGAAGGACTACTACGGCGACGACGTATCCCAGTACAAGGCGCGCGAGTCGCTGCCCGCCCTCGCCAGGACGCCGCTGCCGCTGCTGGTCACCTACGGGGAGCTGGATCCGGAGAGCTTCGCCGCCGACGCGGAGGCGCTGATCCGCGCCCGCTCGCAGAACGGGATGCCCTTGAAGCAGTTGCGTCTGCCGAACCATTCCCATATATCCGAGACCTCCGCGGTGGGCAGCGACGATGATTCGCTGTCGGCGCCGGTGCTGCAGTTCGTGGTGAGCACGGCGGCGGCGCGTTGACGGACCTATTTATCTAGTGGAGAAACCAATAATGAGCAGGGGATATGGCAGGCTGGCGATGGCGGCCGCGGTGCTGGCAATCGGCGCCTGGGCGCCGGGCATCACGTTGGCACAGGCGGCGCCGGCGGCCCCGCCGGCAGGGCGCACCGCCGGTGGCGGGCTGTCGCAGGACCGGATGGACGAGCTGGCGCACAAGCACCCGGGTTACCTGGGGGCCCTGGCACCGGCGAATCTGGCCAAGAAGCGCCCCAAGCCGCCGTTCGACCTGACCGGCACCTGGTTCGTGGACCTGCGCAGATCCTTCAATGATTTCCGCTTCGGTCCGCCGTACCCGGAGTTCTACGAAGCCGGCAAGACGGCGATGCGGGAGGCGGAGGAAGCGCGCAAGAAGGGCGTCTCCTACCGCGACAGCAGCGGCCAGTGCTATCCGATCGGCATGCCGATGATCATGACGCGAGTCTGGCCCACCAGCATGATCCAGAAGCCGACCATCATCTACATGCTGTTCGCCTTTACCAACAGCATGCGCTTCATCTACCTGGACGGCCGTCCGCATTCGGAGCTGGATTACTCAGTGCCGACCTACAACGGCGAGTCGATCGGCCACTGGGAGGGCGATGCGCTGGTCGTGCACAGCAAGTACTTCGAGACCAACGAGCACTACATCGATTCCGGCATCCCGATCAGCGATGAGTTCGAGATGGTCGAGCGCATCACGATGCAGGACAAGGGCATGACGCTGCACATCGACTACACGATGACGGATCCAAAGATGTGGAAGGGCGAGTGGAAGAGCAGCAAGAACTTCCTGCGCCAGGACTACAGCGATATTCCGGAAGTGGAGTGCCTGCCGAACCTGAACCAGAACCTGCCGAGCACCTCGGCTGGGCAGAAGGCAGTCGACGATCGCGCGAAGAAGTAGGCGCAGGAGCCTACGGAACCGGCGGCCGGACGGCCGCCGGATCCCTGTAGCCAAGGACTAGGGCGTCTTGGGGGCTTCGTAGCCGCTCTGGCCGGGGCCCGTGCCCTTCAGCGTCGTGCCATCGGCAAGCGTGATGGACACGTAGGAGCCACCCGGCTTGCCGTCGCGCAGCGGGTGCACCACCACCGTGACCTTGTCCCCCGGCTTGATGGTGGAGCGCTTCCAGCCGTCATGCATGAGGTTCTGCGGCCCGTTCATTTCGATGGCCCACACCTCGCTAGTACCCGAGGCATCCGTCACTTCGAGCTTGAAGGAGGAGTGCGGGTTGGTCCAGTTGAACTCCGTCACCTTGCCCGCAATGGTCTTCTCGGAGGACGGGTCGAACATCGCGCCGGAGTGATGCACCCAGGCGGGCGTCGAGACGGCCAGCAGGCCGGCGGTAAACAGTGCGATTTTTGTCTTGGTCATGTGGCCGCTCCAGAGGCTTACGGTACGGTCGGTACGTTGATCGGGCCACCGCCAGCGCGGGTGGCATCCCCCAGGACGGTACCGTCGGGCAGCGTGACCGCGACGAACAATCCGCCCTTGTGCGCGGTGTCGCGCAGCGGGTTGATCACGATGGTGACCTGGTCGCCGACCTTCACGCTGCCGGAGTTCCAGCCCTGGCGCTTGAGGTTGTTGGGGCTGTTGAGTTCAACCTCCCACACCTCGTTCGTCGCGCCATCCTGTACCGCCACGTGGATGAATGCGTGGGGATTGGTCCATTGGAATTCCGTGACCTTGCCCTTCACCGAGACCTGCTTGGTCTGGTCGAACATTGCGAAGGAGTGATGGGCCATCGCCGGAAGCGCGAAGCCCCCTGCGGCCGCCAGCACCCAGCCCGCCAGTCTGCGTGTCGTCATTGAGTCCCTCCGGCTTGAACGCCAGTCGCGTTCGGCTTGTCTATTCGTCATTATATGCTCTGCTTGCGAGCCAATGCCTAGCACATTAAGGTCACGGGCAGGTGGCCGGCCCAGCCGGACGCAGGCGGAAAACAACTATTAGTCGGGGGAAGGCACCATGAAGTTCCGGGCAACGCTCAGCGGGCTTGTTTTTTTCTTGTCGGGAGCGTGCATAGTCAGTGAAAATTCTACGGTGTCTGCCGCGGCAGCACCCCAGAAACTGGGCGCCGCCTACCCGAAGGGGGCCTATACGGCCCTGAACGCCCTGCCCGACTGGGGCGGGGTTTGGGTGCTGGAGCGCCCCAAGCCGCCGGCCCCGGGGGAGGCGCCCCGCGAGCGTCCCCTCCTCAAGGGCGAGTTCCTCCGGCGTTATGAGGCCTGGCAGAAGGAAGTAAAGGACAACAACGGTGTCGTCCGCAAGCAGACCTCCAACTGCATGCCGCCGGGCATGCCGAACATGATGGCGACCGCCCAGTACCCCATCGAGTTCCTCCTCACGCCGGGGCGCGTGACGATGCACCACGAGGCCTGGATGCAGTGGCGCAGCATCTATACCGATGGGCGGGGCCACCCGGATGACCTGGAGCCGGGCATCTTTGGCCACTCCATCGGGCATTGGGAAGGCAACACGCTGGTCGTGGACACCCTTGGCATCAAGACGGTCACCGAGTTGGGACCGGGCATCAAGCACAGCAAGAGCCTGCGTATCGGTGAGCGCTTCCACCAGGACGCGAAGGATCCGGACCTGCTGGTGCTGGAGATGACCATTGAGGATCCGGAGGCGCTGGAGCGTCCGTACCACATCACCCATACCTTCAAGCGCCAGCGCGACTGGAGCCTGATGGAGTTCGTGTGCGCCGAGAATGACCGCAATCCCGTAGACCAGTCCGGCCACACGGGCTTCGACCCGGGGGCGAAATGAGGCGCAATCTGCGCACGGCAATGCTGTTTCTCGCGCTCGTCGGTGGAGGCTCGGCGCCGCTCATGGCCCATCATTCCGTTGCGGGTGTCTTCGACGTCACCAAGACGGTCAGGCTCAGTGGCACGGTCAGTCGCGTGGAGTGGATCAATCCCCACACGCAGGTCTACCTCGACGTGAAAGAAGCCGACGGCTCGGTCATGACCTGGAAGCTGGAGTCCCTGCCCGTTGCCATGATGCGCAAGGCCGGGTTGAGCAGCCAGTTGATCGCGGGCGGGGGCCAGCACGTCCTGGTGGATATCAATCCGGTGCGCAGCGGCGCGCCGGCCGTCGGCTACATCCTGAGCCTCGCCTACGACGACGGACGCCACTACCAGTTCGCCCGCGACCCGAACGAGAAATAGCCGGCGACCCGGCGGACGGGCTTTCAAACGGAGTGATTGCATGACCAAGCGCGCACTGGCGGCGATGGCGCTCGCACTGGCCCTGGCCGGATTCGGCGGGGCGCAGGCCGCCCCGGGCAAGACGCCCCGGCTGGTCGACGGCCACCCGGACCTGAACGGTACCTGGGAGAACGGGGGCGGGATCGGTTTCCTGCAGCCGCAGAAGCAGCCCAACGGTTCGGTCTGCGTCGCGGGTTGCGGTCCGGCGACCCCGGAGGCGCTGGCGGCCGCTGCCGTGCGGCCGACGCCCGATATGCCCCAGTACAGGCCAGAATTTCTCGCAAAAGTGCGCGATCTGACGGAAAAACAGGTCAAGACGGATCCGGTACTGCGTTGCCGTCCCCCGGGCGTGCCCCGGATCGGCCCCCCTGACAAGATCGTCCAGACCGCCCGGGAAGTGGTCTTCCTCTATGAAGACGTCTCGGGACCCTTCTTCCGGATCGTGCCGCTGGACCGAAAGGCCAAGCGCAACGACGACAGCCAGTCCTACCTGGGCGATGCGCTGGGCCGCTGGGAGGGGGACACGCTGGTCGTGGAGACCCGCAACTTCAATGAGGAGACGTGGCTGACGGACAACGGGGCCTTCCACACCGCCGACCTTCGGGTCACCGAGCGCCTCAAGCGACGGGGCGACACGATCGAGTACACGGCGGTGGTGGAGGATCCGAAGGTGCTGGCCGAGCCCTGGCGCCTGCGTCCCCGCAAAATCACCCTCAGCAGCGTTGAAATGGGCGAGCCCGCACCGTGCTTTGACCAGGACCTGGAACGGATGCAGGACGGGACCTACCACGCGAATCCCCGGTGAGCGCCGGGCTGCTGCTGCGCAGCAGCCTCAGGCACCCCAAAAATACAAGCGCCGACTGGGGTTTACGCGCGCCACCTGATTTTGTAGTATACGCGGCCCAACCTTGGGACCCATGCGGCTCGCCGTCCGGGACCCACAGGGCTTGGGCCAGAGTTATTTTCGCGCCTGCTACGCGAGGGGCGCTTGTCAGGGCCCCGTGAGGGGCTTTTCTTTTGCGGTCGCTGGCAAGCCGCAGCGGGAGGGCCTCTTAAAGGCCCTTTTTTGTTTGGATTTGAAATGGTCGAAAGCCTTCGTGAACGCCTGATCGCCCTGAGTGAGCCGTTGCTGGCCTCCCTGGGCTATGAGCTTGTGGATATCGAGTACGCGCCGGGCCAGTCGCAGGCCCTGTTGCGCGTCTATATCGACTGGCCGGGCGGCGTGGCTCCGGCCGGGGTCGGCGATGAGACCGATGAGAATCGGTCCTTTGAAGGCATTGGCGTTGAGGATTGTGAAAAGGTCAGCCGTGAGCTGTCCGCTTTGCTGGATGTGGAAGACCCGATTCCGGTGGCCTACACGCTAGAGGTGTCCTCACCGGGCGTCGACCGCATCCTCAGGACCGCGGCGCATTTCCAGCGGTTTGTCGGCGAGCGGGTGCACGTGGAGCTGGGCGTGGCCCGCAACGGCCGCAGGCGCTACACGGGGCAGTTGACCAAGGCTGATGCAGACGGAATCGAACTGATCGTTGACGGCGAGCCGGTGACCATGTCGATAGCGGAGATTGGCAAAGCCAGAGTCTCCCCGGATTGGTCGCGGAAGCCGGCTCGGAGGTAGGAGCAGATGAATAAAGAAATCCTGACTGTGGTGGACGCCGTTTCGAACGAGAAGGGCGTCGAAAAAGAAGTCATCTTCGATGCACTCGAGGCGGCCCTCGCGGCGGCCACGCGCAAGAAGCACGGCGAGGACTGGGACATTCGCGTCGCGATCAACCGCAAAACCGGTGACTACGAGACATTCCGTCGCTGGAAGGTTTTCGCCGACGACTCCAACGAGCTGGAGAACCCGGAGGCCGAGCTGCGACTGGACGATGCCCTGGACGTCAGCAAGGACGCCGAGCCGGGCGGCATGGTCGAGCAGCCGATGGAGTCGGTCGCCTTCGGCCGCATCGCCGCGCAGCAGGCCAAGCAGGTCATGGTGCAGAAGGTGCGCGAGGCCGAGCGTGCGCAAGTCGTGGAGGCCTACCAGGATCGCGTTTCCACGCTGATCAGCGGCGTGGTCAAGCGCGTTGACCGCAACGGCATCTTCGTGGACTTGGGCAGCAATGCTGAGGGCTTCGTGCCGCGCAGCGACATGATCCCGCGCGAGGCGCTGAAGCCGCAGGACCGCGTGAAGGCGTTCCTGAAGGAAGTACGCTCCGAGCCGCGCGGCCCCCAGCTGTTTCTCTCCCGCACGGCCCCTGAGTTCCTGATCGAGCTGTTCAAGCTCGAGGTGCCGGAAGTCGGCCAGGGCACGATCCAGATCCTGGGTGCCGCCCGCGATCCGGGCGTGCGCGCCAAGATCGCCGTGCGCAGCACAGAGCCGCGCATCGACCCGGTCGGGGCCTGCGTCGGCATGCGCGGTTCGCGCGTGCAGGCCGTCTCCAACGAGATCGCCGGCGAGCGCGTGGACATCATCCCCTTTGACGAGAACCCGGCCCAGTTCGTCATCAACGCGATGTCGCCGGCCGAAGTGCTCTCCATCGTGGTGGATGAGGATTCCCACAGCATGGATATCGCGGTTGCCGAGGACAAGCTGTCCCAGGCGATCGGGCGCGGCGGCCAGAACATCCGCCTTGCCAGCCAGCTCACGGGCTGGGACCTCAACGTCATGACCGAGTCCGACGCCGAGGCCAAGAGCGAGTCCGAGTCCTCGCGCCTGGTGCAGATGTTCATGAAGCAGTTGGACGTGGATGAGGATGTGGCGGCGATCCTCGCCCAGGAAGGCTTCTCCACGATCGAGGAGCTGGCCTACGTGCCGGTGAGCGAGCTGGAGTCCATTGCCGAGTTTGACGAGGCGATGGTCAAGGAATTGCGCAATCGCGCACGTGACGTGCTGCTCACGCAGGCGATCGCGGGCGAAGAAACGCTGGAGCAGACGATGCCGGCAGACGACCTGCTGGCCCTTACCGGAATGAATCCGGACCTCGCGCTGTCACTGGCGCGTCGTGGTGTTCGCACCCGCGAGCAGCTTGCCGAGCAGTCGATCGATGACCTCGCGGACATCGATGGACTGGATGAGCAGGGTGCCGGCGTGCTGATCATGAAGGCGCGCGAAATTTGGTTCCAGGCCGAGAAATAGGCCTGGAGAGCGAGAAAACATGGCTGATGTCACCGTTTCACAATTTGCTGATGTATTGAAGGTTCCTGTAGACCGGCTGCTCGTGCAGCTGGAGCAGGCTGGCATCACCGTAGCCGGCGAGAACGATCTCATCAGCGACGAGGCGAAGCTGGAGCTGCTGACGCACCTGCGTCGCAGCCACGGCAGCGGTGAGGAAACCGCCGCACCGAACAAGATCACCCTCAAGCGCAAGACCCAGAGCGAGCTGAAGCTCGCCAGCACGCAGGGCCGTGCGCGTACCGTGAACGTGGAAGTGCGCGTCAAGCGCACCTACGTGAAGCGGGACGTCCTGGAAGAGCAGGCTCGGGTCCAGCAGGACCAGGTCGACGTCAAGAAGAAGGAGATCGAGGACGCCCAGCGCGCCGAGCAGGAACGCCTGGACAACGAGCGTCGCGAGGCCGAGCGGATCGAGCACGAGAACCGCCGTCGCCTGGAAGACGAGCAAAACCGTAGCCGCGCACAGGAGGAGTCCCGCCGCGCCGCCGAGCAGCGTGCGAAGGACGAGGCCGAGCAGGCCCGCGCCCGCGAACTGGCACAGCGCGCCGCCGAGCAGGCCAAGAGCGAGCGACCGCGCGTCGCCGCCGCGGCCCCGGCGTCTGCCGCGGTGGCGCCGGTGGCCCCGCGTGGTCCGGCCAACCCGGCGACCCGCTACGGCCGCCAGGAACTGCACGTCGCCGGCGACGTGAGCGCCCGCTTCAAGAAAAAGAGCAAGCAGCGCACGCGCGGTCGTCCGTCGAGCCACGACAGCGACGCCAAGCACGGCTTTGAGATGCCGACCGCGCCGGTCAAGCGCGACGTTGCCATCGGGGAGACCATCACGGTCGCCGAACTGGCCAACCGCATGGCCGTGAAGGCCACGGAAGTCATCAAGGTCCTGATGAATCTAGGCGTCATGGCCACCATCAACCAGCCGATCGACCAGGACACCGCGGTGCTGGTGGTCGAGGAGATGGGCCACGCGGCCAAGCTCGTCAAGGAAAACGAGATCGAGGAAGGGCTGCAGGGCGCCGAAAACGCCGAGGACAAGTACCTGCCGCGTCCCCCGGTCGTCACCGTCATGGGCCATGTCGACCATGGCAAGACCTCGCTGCTGGATTACATCCGCCGCACGAAGGTCGCCTCCGGCGAGGCCGGCGGCATCACGCAGCATATCGGCGCGTATCACGTGGAAACGCCGCGTGGCATGGTCACCTTCCTGGATACCCCGGGTCACGCGGCCTTCACGGCCATGCGTGCCCGTGGCGCGAAGGCGACCGACGTGGTCGTGCTGGTGGTGGCGGCCGACGATGGCGTGATGCCGCAGACGATCGAGGCGGTGGAGCACGCGCGTGCCGCCGGCGTTCCGATCGTGGTTGCCGTCAACAAGATCGATAAGCCCGATGCCGATCCGGATCGCGTACGCCAGGAGCTGGCCAAGTACGAGGTGGTCTCGGAGGAGTGGGGCGGCGCGAACATGTTCGTGCATGTCTCGGCGAAGGAAGGGACGGGCGTGGATGCGCTGCTGGATGCCATCCTGCTGCAGGCCGAGGTGCTGGAGCTGAAGGCGCCGCGCGACGGGCTGGCCTCCGGCATCGTGGTGGAGTCGAGCATCGAGAAGGGCCGCGGCGCCGTGGCGACCGTGCTGATCAAGCGCGGTACGCTGAAGCTGGGCGACCCGATCCTCGCTGGCCAGCAGTTCGGCCGCGTGCGCGCGATGTTCGATGAGACGGGTAAAGCCGTGGACAAGGCGCTGCCGTCGATGCCGGTGGTGGTGCTGGGCCTTACCGCTGCACCCAATGCCGGCGACGAGCTGATTGCCGTGGAGAGCGACCGCAAGGCGCGCGAAGTGGCGCTGCATCGTCAGGGCAAGTTCCGCGACACCAAGCAGGGGCGCCAGAGCGCCAAGCTGGAGGACGTGTTCACGCAGATGGAGGACGCCAAGGCGAGCGTCATCCCGATCCTCATCAAGACCGACGTGCAGGGCAGCGCCGAGGCGTTGCGCGATGCGCTCAACAAGCTCTCGACCTCGGAAGTGCAGGTCAAGGTGCTGGGCGCCAACGTGGGCGGCATTACGGCCTCCGACGTTGCGCTGGCGGCGGCTTCCAAGGCGCGAATCATCGGCTTCAACGTCCGCGCGGACGCGGGTGCCCGCGACGCGATCAAGGAGACCGGCCTTGACGTGCGCTACTACAGCATCATCTACGAGGCCATCGACGATGTGCGCGCCGTCATGAGCGGCATGCTGGCTCCGGAGATCAAGGAGCAGATCGTGGGCATCGCCCAGGTCCGCGACGTGTTCCGTTCCAGCAAGTTCGGCGTGGTCGCCGGCTGCCTGGTGACCGAGGGCACCGTGAAGCGCAACAACCCGATCCGGGTGCTGCGCGACAACGTCGTGATCTTCGAGGGCGCGCTGGAGTCGCTGCGTCGCTTCAAGGACGAGGCCAACGAGGTCCGGGCCGGAACCGAGTGCGGCATCGGCGTGAAGAACTACCAGGACGTGCGCGTGGGCGATCAGATCGAGTGCTTCTCGCGCGTTGAAGTCGCGCGCACGATCTAAGTCGCCACATGGCACGTTCAGGTCCCAGCCAGCGTCACCAGCGCATCGAGGCAGAAATGCAGCGGGCGCTGGCGGAGCTGCTGAGCCGCGAGGTCAAGGATCCGCGCGTCGGGCAGGTGACCGTCACGGCGGTCACGGCGGCGCCGGACCTGAGCACGGCCAAGGTATACGTACTGCCGTTCGGCGGCGCGGCGCCGCCGCCGGAGATGCTGGAGGGACTGGCTCGCGCAGCGGGGTTCCTGCGGGGCGAGGTCGGGCGTCGCGTGGGCCTGCGCCACGCTCCGCGCCTGGAGTTCGCCATCGACGAGACCTTCGACCGCGCGGCCAAGCTGACCGCGCTGATTTCGGCGGCCGTCAAGAACCAGACATGACCAGCGGCATCCTGCTGCTGGATAAGCCGCAGGGCCTGTCCTCCAACGCCGCCTTGCAGCGCGTGAGACACGCCTTGGGTCGCCCCAAGGCCGGGCACACCGGGAGCCTGGATCCCCTGGCCACCGGCATGCTGCCCCTGTGCGTGGGGGAGGCCACCAAGGTCGCGGGCGACCTGCTGGAGGGCCGCAAGGCCTACCTGTTTACCGCCCGGCTGGGCGAGCGCACCGCCACCGGCGATGCCGAGGGGCAGGTCGTGGCGACGCGCGCCGTGCCCGAGGGGGCGCAGGGACTGCTGCGGGAGGCGGCCGAGGCGATGCTTGGGGTCTCCCAGCAGGTGCCGCCGATGTACTCGGCGCTCAAGCGGGATGGCCAGCCCCTCTACAAGCTCGCGCGGCAGGGCCTAGAGGTCGAGCGGGCGCCCCGAGAGATCCAGCTCCATGCGCTGCAGCTGCTGGGCCTGGACGGCCAGGACAGCCAGTGGCGCGTGCTGTGCTCCAAGGGAACCTACGTCCGGGTGCTTGCCGAGGACCTGGCGGCCCGGATCGGCACCTGTGCCCACCTGACCGCGCTGCGGCGCGAGTTCGTGGAACCCTTCGAGGGCTACCCCCTGGTCACGCTGGAGCAGGTTCTTGCCGATCCGGGCTCGGTGCAGCTGCTGCCCGCCGATGCTGCATTGCCTCAGCTGCCGGCCCAGACGCTGGACCTGGCCGCCATCCAGACGCTCTTCCACGGGCAGGCCGTGCCCGTCGGGCCCGTCGCGCCAACGCCGCGATGCCGTATCTACGCCCCCGATGGCCTGTTCCTGGGTCTCGGAGAGGTGCTTCCGGGTGGTTTATTGCAGCCACGCCGCCTTTTCAACGATTTAGGCCTCCAATTCACTTGAGGGGCTGTATCCGAGCGGTTAGAATGCCGCGCTTTAAACAAGGGCCCATACATGGCGTTATCGACTGAAAAGAAGAGCGGAATCCTTGCGCAGTTCCGCCGCGATCCGAATGACACCGGTTCGCCCGAAGTGCAGATCGCTCTTTTGTCGGAGCGCATCAGCGGCCTCGGCGGCCATTTCACGGCTCACAAGAGCGATCACTCCTCCCGGCGTGGCCTCGTGCGGCTCGTTAACCAGCGCCGCAAGCTGCTCGACTATCTCAAGTCGACGCAGCCGCAGAAATACCAGGAAGTAGTCGAGCGGCTGGGACTTCGCCGCTGACGTCAAACGGGCCGCGCAGTTCCAACGAGACAGCGCGGCCCTTTTGCTTTCTGGGACTGGTCGTCTTTCGAAACCCTTTCTTTGAGGTCATTCAAGCGTGAGTGTTGCCAAGCAGTCTTTCTCCTTTGGTTCGCATACGGTCACCATCGAGACCGGCGAGCTTGCGCGCCAGGCAGATGGCGCAGTTCTCGTGACCATGGGTCACACGGTCGTCCTGGTTACGGCAGTTGCCCGTAAGCAGGCGCAGCCGGGCAAGGATTTCTTCCCGCTGACCGTCAACTACCAGGAAAAGACCTATGCGGCCGGCCGCATTCCCGGCGGATTCTTCCGTCGCGAAGGTCGCCCCAGCGAGAATGAGACGCTGACCTCCCGCCTGATTGACCGCCCGATTCGCCCGCTCTTCCCGGACGGCTTCTTCAACGAAGTGCAGGTCGTGGCGACGGTCGTATCGATCGACCCGGATATCCAGGCCGACATCCCCTCCATGCTGGGTGCGTCCGCGGCCCTGGCCATCTCGGGCGTGCCGTTCGCCGGCCCCATTGGCGGCGCGCGCGTCGGCTACATCGGCGGCCAGTACGTGCTCAACCCGGGCCGCGAGGCCCTCAAGGGCTCGCAGCTGGAGCTGGTGGTCGCCGGTACCGCGCACGCGGTGCTGATGGTGGAGTCGGAAGCCGACAGCCTCTCCGAGGACGTCATGCTGGGCGCCGTGGTCTTCGGCCACCAGCAGATGCAGGTGGCCATCAGCGCCATCAACGAGCTGGTGAAGGCCGCGGGCAAGGCCCGCTGGGACTGGAAGCCGGCCGCCGTGGATGCCGAGCTGGTCGCGTTCGTGAAGGAGCAGGCCACGGCCAAGCTCTCCGACGCCTACCGCATCATCGAGAAGCAGCAGCGCTATGCCCGCGTTGGCGAGATCAAGGCCGAAGTCATCGCGGCCGTGCCGCTGGCCGACGAGAAGCCGAAATGGGGTGGCGAGGCCCTGGGCACGCAGTTCCACAACATCGAGAGCAGCATCGTCCGGGATCGCATCCTGAACGGCGAGCCGCGCATCGACGGCCGTGACTACAAGACGGTCCGCCCGATCACGGTCAAGGTTGGCGTGCTGCCGCGTACGCACGGCTCGGCGCTGTTCACGCGCGGCGAGACGCAGGCCCTGGTCACCACGACCCTGGGCACGACGCGCGATGCGCAGATCATCGATGCGCTGGAAGGCGAGCGTCGCGAGCCGTTCATGCTGCATTACAACTTCCCCCCGTTCTCGGTTGGCGAGACCGGCATGATGGGATCGCCGAAGCGCCGCGAGATCGGCCACGGCAACCTCGCGCGCCGCGGCATCAGCGCCGTGCTGCCGTCGATGGACGGTTTCCCGTACGTCATCCGCGTGGTCTCGGAGATCCTGGAGTCCAACGGCTCCAGCTCCATGGCCTCCGTCTGCGGCACCAGCCTTGCGCTGATGGACGCGGGCGTGCCGATCAAGGCGCCGGTTGCCGGTGTCGCGATGGGCCTGGTGCTGGATGGCGGCCGCTTCAAGGTCATCACCGACATCCTGGGCGACGAGGATCACCTCGGCGACATGGATTTCAAGGTGGCCGGCACCAAGGACGGCATCACCGCGCTGCAGATGGACATCAAGATCACGAGCATCACGAGCGAGATCATGAAGGTCGCGCTCGCACAGGCCCGTGACGGGCGGCTGCACATCCTCGATGCGATGAACGCCGTGATCTCGCGCCCGCGCGAGAAGATGTCGGAGTGGGCGCCGACCATCACGACGATCAAGATCGACCCGGAGAAGATCCGCGACGTCATCGGCAAG
>CAIPVV010000037.1 GCA_903868595.1 uncultured Pseudomonadota bacterium | reverse complement strand
GCGCCGCGCGGCGGGGGAGCCCTGGGCGCTGCGCTTCGCGGTGCCGCCCAGCGGGGAGGTGGGCTTCACGGACCTGGTGCATGGGCCGCGCGTGTTTGCCTGCCGCGACATCGGGGATTTCATCCTGCGCCGGACGGATGGCTCGCCCGCGTTCTTCTTCTCCAATGCCTATGACGATGCGGTCAGTGGCGTGACCCACGTGCTGCGCGGCGAGGATCACCTGACCAACACGCCCCGGCAGCTGCTGATCCTGGCGGCGCTCTCGCTGGCGGCGCCGCAGTACGGGCATGTCTCGCTGCTGACCGGCGAGGACGGCGCGCCTCTCTCCAAGCGCCATGGCGCCACCAGCGTGCGGGAGCTGCGCGAGCGCGGCTACCTGCCGCAGGCGGTGGTGAACCACCTGTTCCGGCTGGGGCATTCCTCGCCGCAGAACGCGTTGCTGTCGCTGGCGCAGATGGCGCAGGCCTTCCAGGTCGCCCACCTGCAGCGCTCGCCGGCGCACTTCGACACCACCCAGCTCACCCACTGGCAGCACGAGGCCGTGCGCGCGCTGCCGATCGAGGCGGCCGCGGCGTGGCTTGCGCCCTTCCTGCCGGTGGCGCTGCCGGACGGCCAGCGTCAGGCGTTCGTGCGCGCGGTGCTGCCCAACATCGTGCTGCCCGCCGATGCGAGCGAATGGGTCGAGGTGGTCTTCGGCCCGCCGCCGCGGCTGGAGCCGGACGCGCAGGCGGCGGTGGCGCAGTGCGCCCCGGGGCTCTTCGCCGCCGCGGCGGCGGCGGCGCGGGATCACGGCAACGACTTCAAGGCCCTTGCCGAGGCGGCCAAGGCGGCCAGCGGCGCGCGGGGCGCGGCGCTGTTCAAGCCGCTGCGGGCGGCGCTCACCGGGCGCCTGCACGGGCCGGAGCTGGCGCCGCTGCTGGCGGCGATGTCGCCGGGCTCGGCGCAGGAGCGGCTGGAGCGATTCACGTAGAATCCCGCCCCATGCTGCGCATCCATAACTCCCTGACGGGCCAGGCCGAGCCCTTCGAGCCGCTCGTTCCCGGCCAAGTCCGCATGTACGTCTGCGGGATCACCGTCTACGACTACCTGCACCTGGGGCACATGCGCATGTTCGTCGTGTTCGACGTCGTGCGCCGCTACCTGCGCCACGCCGGCTACGCCGTGACCTTCGTGCGCAACATCACCGACATCGACGACAAGATCATCCGGCGCGCGGCGCAGAACGGCGAGCCGATCGGCGAGCTCACGGCGCGCTACATCGCCGCGATGGACGCGGATGCGGCGCGCCTGGGCGTGGAGCGGCCGGACATCGAGCCGCGCGCCACCGACTACGTGCCGCAGATCCTCGCGCTCATCGCGCGCCTGATCGAGCGTGGCCACGCGTACGTGGCCGCCAGCGGCGACGTGCTGTACTCGGTGGCAAGCTTCCCGGCGTACGGCCGTCTCTCCGGCAAGCGCCTGGCGGATCTGCGCGCCGGCGCCCGCGTGGAGGTGGAGGAGTCCAAGCGCGATCCGCTGGACTTCGTGCTGTGGAAGCGCTCCAAGCCAGGCGAGCCGACCTGGGAGTCGCCCTGGGGAGCGGGGCGGCCGGGCTGGCACATCGAGTGCTCGGCGATGTCCACGGCGCTGCTGGGGGAGTATTTCGACATCCACGGCGGCGGCATGGACCTGAAGTTCCCGCACCACGAGAACGAGATCGCGCAGTCCTGCGGGGCGAGCGGCCATCCGTTCGTGAAGCTGTGGATGCACAACGGCTTCGTCAACGTCGACGACGAGAAGATGTCCAAGTCGCTGGGCAACTTCTTCACCGTGCGGGACATCCTGCCGCGCCTGCGCCACCCGGAGGTGCTGCGCTACTTCCTGGTCGGCAGCCACTACCGCGGCCCGATCCACTACGCGCTGCTGCAGCTGGAGCAGGCCGATGCCGCGCTGGACCGGCTCTACACGGCGCTGCGCGACCTGCCGCTCGCAGCGCCGCCCGCCGGCCGCAGCATCTACCGCCAGCGTTTCGAGGCGGCGATGGACGATGACTTCAATACCGCGGAGGCCGTGGCGGTGCTGCAGACGCTGGCCCGCGAGATCAACACGCTGCGGGCGGCAGGCAAGCTGCCGCAAGCGGCGGCGTGGGCCGCGGAGTTCCGCGCGCTGGCCGGGCTTTTGGGTATCGCGCAGCTGGATCCGGGCGAGTGGTTTCGGCTGAGCCTGCCGGGCGAGGGTGCGCCGCTGGCGGGGCCGAGCGATGCGCAAGTGGAGGAGAAGATCCGGGCGCGGCTGGCCGCGCGCAAGGCGAAGGACTTCGCCGCCTCCGACCGCCTGCGCGAGGAGCTCGCCGCGCAGGGGGTGCTGCTGGAGGACCAGCCGGGCGGCCTCACGACCTGGCGGCGCAAGTAGCGCGCCGCAGGCGCTCGCCCCCGACCCGAGGCGCTACGTCCTCGTGCGGTGCTGGTAGGCCTCCAGCGTGTTCTGCATCAGCATCGCGATCGTCATGGGGCCCACGCCGCCCGGTACCGGCGTGATGTAGGCGGCGCGCTCGGCGGCCACCTTGAACGCCACGTCACCAACGATCTTGCCGCTCTCCAGGCGGTTCAGGCCCACGTCGATCACCACGGCGCCGGGCTTGATCCACTCCCCGCGAACGAACTCCGGCTTGCCGATGCCGGCGACGATCAGGTCGGCGCGCGCCACGTGGCCGGGGAGGTCCTTGGTCTGGCTGTGGCAGATCGTGACCGTGCAGCTCTTCATGAGCAGCTCCAGCGCCATCGGCCGGCCGACGATGTTGGACTGGCCGATGACCACCGCATCCATGCCGCGCACGTCGATCTTCTCGTGCTCGAGCATCTTGATCACCCCATAGGGCGTGCAGGGGCGCAGGCGCGGCGTGCGCTGTGCCAGCAGGCCCAGGTTCTCGGGGTTGAAGCCGTCCACATCCTTCGCCACCGCGATCGCATCGATCACGGCCTTGCCGCTGATCTGCGCCGGCACCGGCAGCTGCACCAGGATGCCGTCGATGGTGTCGTCCTGGTTGAGCGCGTGGACCGCGGCCAGCACCTGCTCCTGGGTGCTGTCGGCCGACATCAGGTGCACGACCGAGTGCATGCCGGCGGCCTCGCAGGCCTGGTGCTTGTGGCGCACGTAGATCTGGGAGGCGGCATCGGCGCCCACCAGAATCACCGCCAGGCCGGGCGCGCGGCGCCCCTGGGCGCGCAGGGCACTGACCTGGGTACGAATGTCCTCGCGCAGCGCCTGCGCAATGGCCTTGCCGTCGATCAACCGTGCAGTCATGTCGGGTTCCTTGTTCTGGCCTACGGGTGTCCGGGACCGCCCGTTGCGGCCCCCCCCCGCACCCGGGGCCCGGCAGGATAGCCGGCCGCCATGGCGCTTGCGAGCGCTGCTGCGTATGATCCACGGCCTCCGGCTTCCCGCCGGACCCGGTTCGGGGCATGGCGCAGTCTGGTAGCGCATCTGGTTTGGGACCAGAGGGTCGCAGGTTCAAATCCTGCTGCCCCGACCATTTCTTCCTGGGCCCTTCGGGGGATATCGGCACCGCGCCGCAGCGATGGCGTGGATGCCGCCGGGCTCTCTCGGTGTCCTCAGGGCCGGCTTTTGCCCCGGGGCTTGAGGATCAGTGGAGGGCTGCCGAGCGGCCACCCAGCAACTGCTGGACCGCGGCGCAGTAGGCACCCAGGTCATCGGCCTTGAAAAGCACGGTTTGAACACCGGCGGCCAGCGCCGCGTCCTTCAGGGTCTGATCGACGTAGCCGGAGGCCAGCACGACGGGCAAGTCTGCGCGCAGCCCGTGGACCGCCTGCGCAAGCTGCAACCCGGATAGGCCCGGCATGTTGTGGTCCGTCAGAACCAGGTCGAAAACGGTGGGGTCCGCGCGCAGCGCCGCCAGGGCATCGCGGGGGTCGTTGTAGGCGCTCACCCGGCACCCCTGCCGCTGCAGCAGGCGCTCAATCAGCGACAGCACCGATGCATCGTCATCAATGCACAGCACATGGTGCTGGCCACCCGACGCCTTGCCGTCACCCGGCGAGGCAATCGCCACTTCGGGCGCGGCTTCGGCCGATTGCTGCGTCACAGGCAGGTAGATCGTAAAGGTTGTTCCCGTTCCCGGCTCGCTGACCGCGCGGATCACGCCTTCGTGCGCTCGCACGATCCCGTGAACCACGGACAGGCCAAGTCCCGTCCCCTCGCCGACCGGCTTGGTCGTGAAGAACGGTTCGAAAATGCGCTCAAGAACCTTGGCCTGCATGCCCGGTCCCGTGTCCGTAATGCGCAGACGCGCCGCCCGGCCCGGATGCTGCTCGTGCAACCGACGCAGGTCCGCATCGCGATGCAGCAGGTCCGCCGCCGGCTCGACGGTGTCGAGCGTGACCTCGATGGAGCCTGCCCCGCCGGCAAGGGCCTGGATCGCGTTGGTGACCAGGTTGATGAGGACCTGTTCGATCTGTGCAGCGTTGCCCAGCACCGGGGGCAGATCGGGCGCGGCGTGAAACTGCAAGTCAAGGCGCGCCGGTGCCGTAGCCCGCAGCAGGCGGCGCATGGTTTCCGCCAGAAGCGGCCCCAGATCAAGGCCCACGCGATCGGTGGGCTGGCGGCGGCTGAAGGCCAGGATCTGCCTCACCAGTTCCCGTGCACGCGATCCGGCTCGCTGTATTTCCACCAGGCTCTCCTGCACACCCGCGTTGCCTGCGGCGTCCTGCCGTGCAAGCTCGGCATTGCCCAGAATGGTGGCCAGCGCATTGTTGAAATCGTGCGCTATGCCACCCGCCAGCGTGCCGATGGCCTCCATTTTCTGGGACTGGTGAAGCTGCGCCTCCAGCTCGGCCTGGCGCCGGGTGGACAGCACGCGGTCGGTGATGTCCGTGGAAATGCCCAGAAGGTGAGTGGCTTCACCGCTGTCGGAGCGCAAGCCCACTTTCCAGGTGCGCACGAACCGCGTCTCCTGGCCAGCGGCGCTGACCATCTCCTCCGGTATCTCCAGCACTTGGTTCGAGGCCAGCACCTGGCGATCCGCGGCCGTCAAGGCATCGCCCTGGTCGGTTGGCCAGAAATCGTAGTTTGTTTTGCCCAGAAGTTCTTCGCGGGAAAGACCAAAGAGCCGCTCCGCGTAGGCGTTCACCAGCACGAGTTTCAGGTCTGCCGCGCTCTTCAGGAACACGGCGAAAGGCATGTGCTCCACCACCGACTCCAGCAGGAGGTGGACGCCCACAAGCCTGGATTCCAGCTCTGCCTGGCGAGTTTCCGCGAGCAGGCGCTCGGTGATGTCCTGGGCGAAGGCAAACATGTACCCCCCCTCGTCCGACCCGATGTACTGCGAGGTGATCTCCACCGGGATTTCCGTCCCGTCCTTGCGCCGGTGCCGCGCCTGGAAGCTGCGCGGCAGCATGCGATTGGCTTCGCTTATGCGCTCCCGCCACGCCTGGTGATCAAAGTTCCGGTTCAGGAGGGTGATCTCCTGGCCGACCAGTTCCTCGCGCGTATACCCCGCGTCCCTGCACGCAAAGTCGTTGGCATCGATGATGCGCGCCTCTTCGTCCAGCCAGAAGAATGCGGTATGGCAGTGGGAGACCGCGGAGTCGATGAATTTCAGCTTGCGCTGGGCGTTGGCATAGTCGCCGTCGTCCCAGTTCGTGCCGATGACCCGGATCGCCACACCGTCTGCATTGCGCACGACGTGTGCGTGCCCTTTGATGTGACGGACCTGGCCGTCGGGCCAGACCACCCTGAAGGAGGGCTGATAGCTGCCCGTTCCTGCAACGGCGGCTTGCAGCGCCGCCTCCGTTGCGGCCCTGTCATCCCGGTGCAGGCAGGTCGACCACGCCTCGTAGGCACCGGAGAAGTCCTCGCGGCGTACGCCGTAGAGCGCGAACATGGCGTCGTTACAGACCAGATCCAGGCTGTTGGGGTCCCATTCCCAGATGCCGATCTGGTTGGAGTCCATGGCGTCCTTGAGGCGCGACTCGCCCAGCGCTAGCGCTTCTCCCGGCGGCGGCTGCGCACCGAGGTCTGAAAAGACGCCATGCCAGTGGAGGGTTCCCTCCGCACCGCGTTAGGGTGCGAACTGCCCGAGTAACGCCTGCGGTGCGCCGGCGGCGTTGCGACATCCGAACGCCTGCGTCCAAGGGCTGGAGTCTGGATCCGCCGTCATCAGACGCCGCAACTGGGCGATGGCGTCCGGATCCAGCGCCACAAAGAGGTCAGCGATATCCGTCCAGCCGCCGTCCGGCGAGAGTCCGAGCCGTGCGCGCGCGCCTGGGCTGGCATAGCCGAGGCGGATCTGGCCATCGGGGCGCACGATGACCTGGCAGAGCGCCACGCCACCGTCCCGCACCGGGCCGGCAGGGCCCGCCAACGGGCCGGGGGGATCTGATGCAGGAGCGGCATTGACGTCCGTGTTCATTCCGCGACAACCCTCCCTGCGGATCCCATGCACCGCAGGGCCGCGCTCCGCGGCCACCGCGCTTGCTGC
>CAIPVV010000036.1 GCA_903868595.1 uncultured Pseudomonadota bacterium | reverse complement strand
GGCCGCCCCCGCTCGAGCGGGCCGGCGGGGACTCGGCCGCCGGCTCGGCGGCCGGCACGGCATCGCCCGTGATCAGGCGCTTCAGGCGCGTCCAGAACGAGCCACCGCCCTCCACCGGCAGGGCTGCGGCGACCGGTGCGGCCACCGGCTGAGCCTCGCGCGGCGCCGGGCTGGCCGGCGCCGGCGTGGTCGGCATGATCGGGGCCACGACCGCGGCCGGCGCTGCGGCCGGCTTCTTCAGTTGCACGGCGATGTCCGGGGTCTCCGGCGTCGTCGGCATCTTGTAGCTGGCCTGGGCGTTCTCGGCGAGGCCCGCCTCATCATCACGCACGCGGCGGATCGAATACTCCGGCGTCTGGATGTCCGGGTTGGGCACGATGAAGACTTCGATGCCGCTCTTTTCCTCCACGTGGCGCAGGGCGACGCGCTTCTCGTTCATGAGATAGGTGGCGACCGACACCGGCACCTGCACGATCAGGCGCGAGGTGCGGTCCTTGCGGGCGTCCTCGCTCAGCAGGCGCAGGATGGAGAGGGCCATCGACTCCACGCTGCGGATGCTGCCGATGCCGTTGCAGCGCGGGCAGCTCAGGTGGCTGGAATCACCCAGCGACGGGCGCAGGCGCTGGCGCGACATCTCCAACAGGCCAAAGCGCGAGAGGCGGCCGATCTGGATGCGCGCGCGGTCCATCTTCATGGCATCGCGCAGGCGGTCCTCGACATCGCGCTGGTTCTTCGTGGACTCCATGTCGATGAAGTCGATGACGATCAGGCCGCCGATGTCGCGGATACGCAGCTGGCGGGCGATTTCCTCGGCCGCCTCCAGGTTGGTGTTGCAGGCCGTGGTCTCGATGTCCGAGCCGCGCGTGCTACGCGCCGAGTTGATGTCGATCGACACCAGCGCCTCGGTGTAGTCGATCACCAGGCTGCCGCCGGAGGGCAGCTGCACCTTGTGGGCGTAAGCCGACTCGATCTGGTTCTCGATCTGGAAGCGCGTGAACAGCGGCACATCTTCGCTGTAGAGCTTCAGCTGCCGCAGGGCCTCGGCCGGCATGAAGCGCTGCATGTACTCCTGCGCCTGCTGGAAGGCGCCGGCATCGTCGACGAGGATCTCGCCGATGTCATCCGTCAGGTAGTCGCGCATCGCGCGGGTGACCGCATCGCTCTCCTGGTAGAGGAGAAACGGCGCCGCTCGCGTGCCCACGGCGGCGGCAATGGCGTCCCACTGCGTACGCAGGTTGTCCAGGTCCCACTGCAGCTCCTCGGCCGAGCGGCCGACGCCCGCGGTGCGGATGATGGCGCCCATGCCATCGGGGATCTGCAGCTGCGCCATCGTCTCGCGCATCTGGTCCCGGTCCTCGCCCTCGATGCGGCGCGAAACGCCGCCGGCGCGGGGATTGTTGGGCATGAGCACGAGGAAGCGGCCGGCCAGGCTGATGAAGGTGGTGAGGGCGGCACCCTTGTTGCCGCGCTCCTCCTTCTCCACCTGCACGACGATCTCCTGTCCTTCGGAGATCAGGTCGCGGATGCCGCGATTCTGGCCGCCGCCGGCCTTGAAGAACTCCTTGGAGATCTCCTTGAGCGGCAGGAAGCCATGGCGAGCCGCGCCGTAGTCGACGAACGCCGCCTCGAGCGAGGGCTCGATGCGGGCGATACGGGCCTTATAGACGTTGGCTTTCTTTTGTTCCCGGGAGGGAATCTCGATACTGAGGTCGTAGAGTTTCTGGCCATCGACCAGTGCGACGCGCAGTTCTTCCTGCTGGGTCGCGTTGACAAGCATTCTTTTCATGAGTCCCGCTCAAATTGAGTTGAGGGGCCGACGTGGGGGAGGCGCACGCGAAAGCGTGCGCAGCAATGAGCCGCGGCGGGCAGCAGAGCGCCAAGACTTGGGCGGGGAAACTGGTTACGAGCGCGTAGATGAATGCGAGCACTGCGTAGTGGAGCGATCGCGCCGCGTGTGAGGCGGAGCGCCAGCAACCTTTAGTTTTCTGCTGACCGACGGGCGCGCTCTCTTCAGCAGCCCGTGTACCGGGCGTGTATCGTTGAGCGTTGCGACCTGGTCGGCCGTACGATGGTCCCGATACCCGGGACCAACTAACATGCGGCTTGTGCCGCGGTGTTTTGTGCTGCTTGATGCGCGCTCCTCTCTAGGGAGGAACCCAGGCGCCGTCTGCAGCGACCGGTTCAGTATAACCGCACTTTCTTCAAAAACAAGACCTTACAAGATAATGACCGACCTTCCGCCCGTTCCGGACGCCGCCGCCCCTGCACGCACGGCCGTGCGCACCCTCCAGATGGGGCCGGAGGAGGCCGGGCAGCGCGTGGATAAGGTCCTCGCCCGCCTGCTGCCCACTGTGCCGCGCAGCCATCTCTTCAAGATGCTTCGCAAGGGCGAAGTCCGGATCAACGGCAAGCGCGTCAAGGGCGAGGCCCGGGTCGCCGAGGGCGATACGCTGCGCGTGCCGCCCTACCGGGAGGTCGTGATTGACCCGGACGCCCCGCCGGTTGCCCGGCCCGTGCCGCGCTGGGTGCTGGAGCAGGTGGAGGGGGCGATCATCCACGAGGATGAGCGACTGCTGGTGCTGGACAAGCCCTCGGGCCTCGCCGTGCATGGCGGCAGCGGCATCACCTTCGGCGTGATCGAGGGGCTGCGCGCCTCGCGCCCGGAGGAGACGCTGGAGTTGGTGCACCGGCTGGACCGTGACACTAGCGGCTGCCTGCTGGTGTCGCGCAAGCGCTCCACGCTGCGCACCCTGCACGCGCTGCTGCGCGAGGATGCCTTCGACAAGCGCTACCTGGCGCTGCTGCGCGGCAAGTGGGAGCTGGGGCAGAAGCTCATCGATGCGCCGCTGCGCACGGACCTTCGCGTCGGCGGGGAGCGCACCGTGAAGGTGGACCCGAGCGGCAAGGCCGCGGGCAGCGAGTTCAAGGTGGTGCAGTTCTACGGCAAGCTTGCGACGCTGGTGGAAGTGCGGCTGCTGACCGGCCGCACGCACCAGATCCGCGTGCATGCCGAGCATGCCGGCCATCCGGTGGCGGGGGATCCCAAGTACGGGGATCCGGCCTTCAACGAACAGCTGGAGGAGCTGGGCCTCAAGCGCCTGTTCCTGCATGCGCACAGCATCAGCTACGACGATCCGCAGCGGCAGGTGACGATGTCGGCCAGTGCGCCGCTGCCCCAGGAGCTCAAGGCGTTCCTGGACCGCCTCGCCACCGCCGCGGCCTCGCGCAAGGTGAAGCTGCGCTCCACGCCGCCGGCCGAGCGTCCGGCCCGCCAGCGCGCGGTGCCCGTGACCTCATCGCCCGCCACGGCCGTCCCGCCGGTACAGTTTCGTCGCAAGCTGCGCGGCAAGGTCGCCGCCAAGGCCGGCGGCAAGCCGCGCAGCAACGCCGGCGCCAAGCCCCGCGGCTACGCGGCGGCCCAGCCTCGCAGCGGTGCCGGGGCCAAGCCCCGCGGCAGCGCCCCCGGCAAGGCCAGGGCGGGCGGCGCGGTCAGGGCAGGCTCAGCCCCGCGTGGCGCAGGGCGTCGCAAAGCCAGATAAGCGGCAGCCCGACCAGTGCGGTCGGGTCGCTGGATTCCAGTCGCTCCATGAGGCTGACCCCCAGCCCCTCGCACTTGAAGCCCCCGGCGCAGTCAAAGGAGGGCTCGCGCTCGATGTAGCGCTCGATGTCGCCGGCGGTGAGGGGGCGGAAGAACACGCGCGTGACGTCGCAGTGGCTCCTCTCCCCACCCGGCCAGACCACGCTCACGGCCGTGTCGAAGCGGGCGTTCTGGCCGCCCAGTCTCGCCAGCTGCACGCGCGCCGTGGCGATGTCGCCGGGCTTGCGCAGGATCTGCGCCGCCGCGCCGTCGCCCAGGCTCGCCACCTGGTCGCTGCCGATCACGATCCGCTCGGGCAGTTCCGCGGCCACGGCGCGGGCCTTGGCCTGGGCAAGCCGCACGGCCCGATGGGTCGGTGATTCGCCGGGAATCGGGGTCTCATCCACCCCCGGGGAGCGCACCTCGAAGGGCACTCCCAGGCGGGCCAGCAGGCCCTGGCGGTAGCGGGAGGTGGAGGCGAGGACGAGCGGGGGGCTTTGGGGCATGGCGGGCGTCACAAGGTCCGCTCCAAACAAGCACTTGGAGCTGTGTCGGGGGTTCTGCAGCCGTTTTGACTTGGGTGTATCTCGCCCCTATGATACGCGCCCCATGCCGGACGACGGGTCGAAACTGCGTGATGTAGCGACCCTGGCAGAGGAGGGGAGCGAAGTCGCGTTTGCGATTCCAGTGCCGCGGATGAAGCGCCTGGTCGCCGAGCTCGCGGCCCCCACCGGGACGGCCACCGGCACGGCCGGGTTTGTACGGGAGCGGGGCTTCGCAGTCGCCACCGTGCAGGCCCAGTGCGATGTGACGCTGGTGTGCCAGCGCTGCATGAAGCCGATGGTGCTGAGGCTGGAGACGGATTCGCGCGTGTTCCTGCCGCACTCGGAGGCCGCAGCGGCGCGAGTGCCGGAGGATGAGGAGCTGATGATCGCGCCGGAAGGCCGGCTGCGGATGAGTCAGCTCATCGAAGAAGACTTGATGCTGGCATTGCCTCTGGCGCCGCTGCACGCGGACGAAGAGTACTGCGCGATGCGGCCGGAAGAGCCGGAACCCGAAGGGGTTGCGGAGGAAGTGCAGAAACCTTTTGCTGCGCTGGGTGACCTGATGGGCCGGGCGACGCGTGACGAACCGAAGCGGCAGGAAAAGCGCCGCGGACGAGGAGATTGAAGAATGGCTGTTCAGAAGAGTCGCAAGACTCCCTCCAAGCGGGGCATGCACCGCTCCCACGACGCGGTGGCGCGTCCGGCACTGTCCATCGATCCGCAGTCGGGTGAGACCCACCTGCGTCATCGCATCACGCCGGACGGTTTCTACCGTGGCAAGCGTGTGATCGCCAAGGCCGTCGAGGCCGACGATCAGGACTGACGAGTCGGCTAGGTCCGGGCCCGTGAACTGACGGTGCGCCGGCTGCCACGCCAACGGCCCGCTCCAGCGCCCATTGCAGTCCCCTGCAATGGGCGTTTTCCTTGCTGTCTCAGCGCCACGGACCCCTCACGCCCGCATGGTCGCCCCTGCGCCAGTCATGGTAAAAAGCCCTGACCGCCGGTCCGCAGCACACAAGAGAAGAAGGATCTGATGAATTCCCGAATCATCGGCACCGGTTCGTACCTGCCTGCCCGCATCGTCCCCAACTCCGAGCTCGAGCACAGCATGGAGACCACCGACGCGTGGATCCGTGAACGCACGGGCATCGAGCGGCGGCACTACGCGGCCGAGGGCGAGACCACGGTGGACATGGCCGAGCAGGCCGCGCGCCGCGCCATCGAGGCGGCGGGCATCCAGCCGACCGACGTGGACCTGATCGTGTTCGGCACGACTACGCCGGACCTGGTGTTCCCCAACGCCGGTGCGATGCTGCAGGCCCGCCTGGGTTGCCGCGGCGGCGCTGCCTTCAGCGTGGAGGCCGCCTGCTCGAGCTTTCTCTATGCCCTGTCGGTGGCCGACAAGTTCGTGCGCGCCGGGGAAGCCAAGCGCGCGCTGGTGGTGGGCGCCGAGACGCTCACCCGCATCACCGATTTCAGCGACCGCACCACGGCGATCCTGTTCGCCGACGGCGCCGGTGCGGTGCTGCTGGAGGGCTCCGAGGAGCAGGGGGTGATCTCCACCCACCTGCACGCCGATGGCTCCTACCAGAACCTGCTGTACTGCACGGGCGGCATCTCCAAGGGCTACGAGCCGGGCACCGGCAACCGCGCCTTCATCCGCATGGCCGGCCGCGAGGTCTTCAAGATCGCCGTGACGATGCTGGGCAACGTCGTGGATGAGGTGCTGGCCGCCAACCACCTGCAGAAGTCGGACATCAAGTGGCTGGTGCCGCACCAGGCCAACATCCGCATCATCCAGGCCGTGGCCAGGAAGCTCGACATGTCGATGGACAACGTCATCGTCACCGTGCAGGACCATGGCAATACGTCGGCCGCCTCGGTGCCGCTGGCACTGGACCGGGGCGTGCGCGACGGACGCATCAAGAAGGGTGACCTGGTGCTGCTGGAGGCCTTCGGTGGCGGGCTCACCTGGGGCGCCGCGCTGGTGCGCATGTAGGCGCTGGCGGCCCGGCCGGAGCGGTGCACGCCGTGTGCGGGGCACTTTCCGCGGGACGAAAAAAAACGCCGCGCTCAACGCGGCGTTTTCTTTTCGAGAGAAGTAAGCCGTCTTACTTCGAAACCGAGCGCTTGAACATGCGGTCGATCTTCTCGTTGGTCGCATCCACACCAGACTGGGCGGCCTGGGCAGCGGCCAGGGCCTGGTTGGCGGTCGACTGGGCAGCAGCAGCAGCCTTCGCGTTGGCGGCGGCGGTGGCGGCTTCGGACTTGGTGGTGGCGTCGTCAGAGGCCTTGTTGGCGGAGACGTCGGAGGACAGCTTGCCAACCTGGGTCTTCAGGTCGTCGACCTGGGCCTGCAGCGGCTTGAGGTCCGTGCAACCAGCCAGGGCGGCAACAACGGCGATCGCGGCGATTTTGAGTACGAGCTTCATATATCTATCCCCTTTGGGTCTTGAACGAGTGCGTGCAAACCAGATGCAGATGATACCGCGCCTTTCGATCCAGGCTGGCCGGTAGCCATTGCGGTGGCGCAACTTGACCATAACCCATGGCATGGATGCAATAGGAAACTGCATTTTCCGCTTGATTCAGCGGGGATTCAGCTAATGCCCGGCGCTACGTGCGCAAGCGTACGGTCGTTGTTATGCGACAAGTCCAACCTGTTCAGCGACGCTGGTCCTGCAGAATCTCTCGCGCACAGTTGTGGCCCGGCAGGCCGCTGACACCCCCGCCGGGATGGGCGCCGGATCCACACAGGTAGAGCCCGTCGATGCCGGTGCGGTAGTCCCCGTGGCCCCAGAGCGGCCGGGCACCCCAGAGCTGATCCAGCCCCAGCGAACCGTGAAAAATATCGCCGGAAGGCAGGCCGAACTTCTCCTCCAGGTCCAGTGGCGAGAGCGCCGAGTGGCCCAGGATGCTCGCCCTGAAGTTCGGGGCGTGGCGGTTCACGGTGTCGATGATGAGGTTCGCCGCCGCATCGCGCGCCGCGTGCCAGGAGCGGCCATCCGGCAGGGTCGGGGCAAAGTGCTGGCAGAAGAGGCTGGCCACATGCCGGCCGGGTGGCGCGAGGCTGTCATCCACGGTGCTGGGGATCAGCATCTCCACCACCGGCTCGCGTGACATGCCGGCCAGGCGCGCATCGGCGTGCGCGCGGTCCATGTAGGCCAGCGAGGGGCTGAAGAGGATGCCGGAGCGGTGGAGGTCGCTGCCGAGGGCGCCGCTCCCATCCAGGCGCGGCAGTTCGCTCAGGGCCACGTTCATGCGAAAGCTCGCCGAGCCGCAGCGGTAGCGCTGCATGCGCTCGCGGATCGGCTCCGGCACGTGGGCGGCGGGCAACAGCGAGAGATACAGGAAGCGCGGGTTCACGTTCGCCGCGAGGATCCTGGCGCGCACGATGCGGCCATCCTCCAACTCCAGGGCCTGCGCGCGGCCGCGCTCCACGATGACCTGCCGGACCGGTGCCTCCAGCTCGATCCGCGCGCCATGGGCCTGGGCTTCGCGCGCGATGGCCTGGGTGATGGCACCCATGCCGCCGATCGCATGGCCCCAGATGCCGCGCTTGCCGTTCACCTCGCCGAAGGCGTGGTGCAGCAGCACGTAGGCGCTGCCCGGCGTGTAGGGGCTCGCGTAGTTGCCGACGATCGCGTCAAAGCCATACGCCGCCTTGATGCCCTCGCTCTCGAACCAGCCATCCAGCAGGTCCCCGGCGCTGCGCGTGAACACCTCGTGCACGGTGCGCTGCGACTCCAGCGGCAGCGCCCGGAAGCCGCGTCCCGTGGAGAGCAGGGACCACAGGTCCGCGAAGCGGCGCAGGTCCGTCGGTGGCGTCTTCAGCAGCAGCCCCTTGAGCAGCGTGACGGCGGTCTCCAGCTGGGCATGGAAGGCGCTCAGGCGCTCGGCGTCGCGCGGGCTGTGCGCGGCCACCGCGCGGCGCGTGGCCTCCAGCGTCGGCCCCATGCGCAGGCCGCCGCCCTGCGGGAGCGGCAGGTAGTTCTGCAGGGGCCGCTCCAGCACGCGCAGACCATGCTCGGCCAGGCGCAGCTCGCGGAGGATCTTCGGGTGCAGCAGGCTCACGGTGTAGCTGGCGGTGGAGTTGCGAAAGCCCGGGTGGAACTCCTCGGTCACCGCCGCGCCGCCGGCGATCCCGCGCCGCTCAAACAGGGCCACCTTCAGGCCCGCCCGCGCGAGGTACGCCGCGCAGGTCAGGCCGTTGTGGCCGGCCCCGATGATCGCCACGTCCAGATCCGTTAAATCCTTGTCCCGAGCTTGCATCTGGATATAACCCCAGTTACTGTATGTATAGACAGTCAAACCGCGGAGCACGGCCATGTCCGAGTCCGATCTCACCCCTCGACAATTGCAGATCCTGCGCCTCATCCAGGACGCCATCCTGGAAAGCGGCATGCCGCCGACCCGCAAGGAAATCGCCGAGCAGTTGGGCTTCAAGTCGCCCAACGCGGCGGAGGATCACCTGCGTGCGCTGGCCCGCAAGGGCGTCATCTCGCTGGTGCCCGGCGCCTCCCGGGGCATCCAGCTCAAGGATGCGCTGCGCGAACAGTTGGGCCTGCCACTGATCGGCCGCGTCGCCGCAGGCCGCCCGATCATGTCCGAGGAGAACATCGAATCGCGGGTGCAGATCGATCCGAGCGTGTTCCATGTGCGGCCGCATTATCTGCTGAAAGTCGTCGGCATGAGCATGAAGGACATCGGCATCCTCGATGGCGACCTCGTGGCCGTGCATCGCACGCCGGAGGTGCGCAACCGGCAGATCGTGGTCGCGCGGCTGGAGAACGAGGTGACGGTCAAGCGCTACCGCCAGGAAGGCTCGGTCGCCTGGCTGCTGCCGGAGAACGAGGACTTCGAGCCGATCAAGGTCGACCTCAAGGAGCAGTCGCTGCTCATCGAGGGCGTGGTGGTCGGCGTGGTCCGCCGCGGCAAGGGCTTGGGTCTGTAAACAGCCAGTGTGTTACGTCGATGCCCGATGCCGAGGTCAGTACGCCGCTGGAGCAGCTGCTGCAGCATCCCGCGCTCTGGCGCGGCCGCAGCGTTGCACCCATCGCGACCTTCGCCACGGGCTTTGCAGCGCTGGACCAGGCCTTGCCCGGTGGCGGCTGGCCGCGCACCGGGCTCATTGAGATCCTGACGGCCCAGCAGGGCGTCGGTGAGTTGCAGCTCTGGCTGCCGGCACTGGCGGCCCTGACCAGCGCGGCCGATCCCCGCTGGTCGGCCTTCGTCGGTCCGCCCTATCCGCTGTTCGCTCCCGCCTTCGCCGCGGCGGGCGTGCAGCTGGAGCGGCTGCTGATCATCCGTCCCGCGCAGGCGCTGTGGGCCGCCGAGCAGGCGCTGCTCTCGGCCGCCTGCGACCTGGTGCTGCTGTGGCTGCCGCAGGCGGCGCCGCAGGACCTGCGCCGCCTGGCGCTGGCGACCGAACAGGGGCGTGCGCCGGCCGTGATCTTCCGTCCCGCCGCCGCCGAGCGGGAGTCCTCGCCGGCCGCGCTGCGGCTGGCCGTGGAGGCCACGCCCACGGGACTGCAGCTGCGTTTCATCAAGAGCCGCGGCGCCAGCCGCCCTGTCATCCCCCTTGAGCTCACGGCATGAAGCGCGCGCCCCGCACCACCTCGCTCCCGCTCTTCGACATGCCGCCACCCGCAGCGCCATCGCCGCCGGCCGCACGGCCGTCGCCGCCGACGCACGGGGTGCGCGAGCGCGTGGCGCCGCGCGAACTGTGGGCCGCCGTGCAGTTGCCGCTGGCCACGCCCGTGCAGGAGGCCGCGCCGCAGCTGGCGCGCTGGGCCCGAGCGGCACAGCGCTTCACGCCGCGCGTGAGCCTGGAGCCACCCGATGCGCTGCTGCTGGAGCTGCGCGGCAGCCTGGGGCTGTTCGGCGGACTGGCCGCGCTGCGGGGCGAGTTGCAGGCGGACTTTGCGCGCGCGGCCATCGCGCTGGCGCCCACGCCGCTGGCGGCGCTGGTGTTCGCGCGCGCCGGCAAGTCCTGCTGCATCACCGATCCGGCACGCCTGGTGAGCCGCCTGGCGCCGCTGCCGCTGCTGTGCCTGCGCTGGCCTGAGGAGGCTATCGCGCGCCTGTTCTCGATGGGCGTGCGCACGATCGGGGAGGCGCTGCGGCTGCCGCGCGCCGGCTTTGCGCAGCGCTTCGGCACGGGCCTGCTGGAGAGCCTGGACCGGCTGGTGGGGCGGCGCGCCGATCCGCGGCTGGCCTTCGTGCCCGCGGAACGGTTTCGCCTGCGCTGCGAGCCGTCCTTCGAACTGGCCAGCAAGGATTTCGTGCTGCAGACCGTGGCGCCCGCGCTGCAGGCGCTGGAGTCGTTCCTGCGCGAGCGCCAGCGCGGTGTCATGGCGCTGCTGCTGCGGCTGGAGCATCGCAAGCTGCCCGCCACGCGCTGCGTGCTGCGCCTGGCGGAGCCGGAGCATCGCGCCACCGCGCTGGCCACGCTACTGGACCTGCAGCTGCAACGCCTGCACATCCCGGCGCCAGTGCGGTACTGCGAGCTGCGCTCGGGTCCCTTGCTGCAGTACGCGGCGGCGAGCGAGGCACTCTGGCAGCCGGGCGAGCAGGGCGGTGGCGGCGCCACGCGCATGCCGGCCTTCGTCGAGCGGCTGCGCGCGCGCCTGGGGCCCGATGCCGTGCAGGGCCTGTGCCTGCTGCCGGGCCACCGGCCCGAACGCCTCAGTGGTGTCGCGGAGCCGGCGCTGCGCCGTGCGCTGCCGGTGCGGCGCGGGGCTGCGCCACCGGCGCGCGCGCCCTGGGCG
>CAIPVV010000035.1 GCA_903868595.1 uncultured Pseudomonadota bacterium | reverse complement strand
CACGTCCGTGAGCTGGGACTTGATGATCGGGCGCAGCGCCCTCTGGGTCGCCCGTCAGCATGGGCACAGCATTTCAACGATGCTGCGTTTCTACGCCGCGTGGGCGGGCGGCACGCTCGAATCTGACGTCGAGCGGATCCGGGCGGCGATTAATTCAGAGCGACCACTGCGTCCGGGGCGCGCCGGCGAAACTGGTCGGCAAATTGCTCGACCGATCGGGCGTCCATTCGAAATGGAATTTCAGCGGGCGCCGAAGGCAACGGAGATCAGATTCGCCACTGAATTTGCCACTAACCGGGATGGGCCAGCAGCCAAGTCATTGAAGGGGCAGAGGAAAACTGGCGGAGAGAGAGGGATTCGAACCCTCGAAGGGCTTTTGACCCTTACACCCTTAGCAGGGGTGCGCCTTCGACCACTCGGCCATCTCTCCGGCTTGTAAGGCGCCTGTTGCGAACGCGCCTGCCAGGCAGGGGCCGCATGATACTGGCGCGGTCAGTCAAAGGCAAAGAAGAAGAGGGGCCGGGAGCCCCTGTCAGCCAGGAAAATCAGCCGACCATGTCGCCGGGCGGGGCAACGGGGTCCTGCGGCTCGGCATCGCCGTCGCGCTTGATGCGCTCGAATATTTCCTCGCGATGCACGGCGACGGTCTTGGGGGCGTTCACGCCAATGCGCACCTGGTTGCCTTTGACGCCCAGTACGGTCACCGTCACTTCATCCCCGATCATGACGGTTTCGCCGACCCGCCGGGTCAAGATCAACATGGGTTAACTCCTGCTTGCAGACAGCCACACTACCGCCCGATCAACTCTGTCGCAATCGATGAAACCCTGCTAAAAAAAACAGGAGTTTTTAGCGATCTTACGTGGTCTCGTTACCACCGATCCGCGGACCCTTTGTTTCCCCTAAACATGCCGCACACTGGGCCGCAACGTCTTTGAGTTTGGGCTCCAGCGCAGCATTTCACGAGCCGAGCCGGGCCCGTACCAGCTCGGCCACGCCCGCCAGCACCTGGGCTAGTGCCCCCGGGTTGCTGCCGCCCGCCTGGGCGAAGTCGGAGCGTCCACCGCCCTTGCCGCCGAGCTGCGCGGCGACCACGCCCACCAGCTCGCCCGCCTTCACCTTGCCCACCAGGTCCGCCGTGACCCCGGCGACCAGGACCACCTTGTCGGGGCCGGCGACCGAGGCCAGCACGATGACCGCCGACTTGAGCTTGTCCTTGAGCTGGTCCACGGCATTGCGCAGGGCGCCCGCGTCGGCGCCCTCCACCAAGGTGGCCACGAGCTTCACGCCGCCGATGTCCACGGCAGCGGAGGCCAGGTCCCCGCCCTGGCCGGAGGCCAGCTTGTCCTTGAGCTGGCGCACCTGCTTCTCCAGGGCGCGCAGCTGCTCCACGCTCTCCTGCACGCGGCTCGCCACGTCCTCGCGGGTGCCGCGCACGAGGCCTGCGACGCTGCGCAGGAGCTCCTCGGTGTGCTCGATGTACTCCACGGCGCCCTGCCCGGTCACCGCCTCGATGCGGCGCACGCCGGCCGCGACGCCCGACTCGCCCACGATCTTGAAGAGGCCGATGTCGCCGGCACGGCTCACGTGCGTGCCGCCGCACAGCTCCAGGGAGAAGTCGCCCACCTTCAGGACGCGCACCTCCTCGGAGTACTTCTCGCCGAACAGCGCCATCGCGCCGGCGGCCACCGCCGCGTCGTAGCCCATGGTGCGGGTCTCCGCCGCCGCGTTCTCGCGGATCTGTGCGTTGACCAGCTGCTCGATCTGGCGCTGCTCCTCCAGCGTCACGGCCTGGAAGTGCGCGAAGTCAAAGCGCAGGCGCTCGGCGGCCACCAGCGAACCCTTCTGCGTGACGTGTTCCCCCAGGAGCTGGCGCAGCGCCGCGTGCAGCAGGTGGGTGGCGGTGTGGTTGCGCCGGATGTGCTCGCGCCGCGGCACATCAACGCGCGCCGAAAGGCGGTCGCCGACATTAAGTCCCCCGCTGGCCAGCTGCCCGAGGTGCGTGAACGCCCCGCCGCGCTTACGCGTGTCGGTCACGACGAAGCGCGCCGCCGTGGAGGTAAGCTCGCCGGTGTCGCCCACCTGGCCACCGGACTCGGCGTAGAACGGCGTGCGCTCCAGCACCACCTCGCCCAGCTCGCCCGCAGCCAGGCTCTGCACCGGCTCCCCGTCGCGCAGCAACGCCGCGATGCGGCTCTCATCGCTCAGCCGCTCGTAGCCGGAGAAACTCGTCACCGTGCCCAAGTCCGCGCCCGCGCGCAGGTCCACGCCAAAGCGGCTTGCCGCGCGCGCGCGATCCCGCTGCGCGTCCATCGCCGCATCAAAACCCGCCTGGTCCAGCTGCAGCCCGCGCTCGCGCGCGATGTCGGCCGTGAGGTCCGCCGGGAACCCGTAGGTATCATAGAGGCGAAACGCAGTCTCCCCATCCAGCATCCTGCGGGCGCCGAGCTGGCTGATCGCCTCCTCCAACAGCACCATGCCGGTGGCCAGGGTGCGGGCGAACTGCTCGCCCTCCTTCAGCAGCACGTCGCGGATGAAGGATTGCTTGTGCGCCAGCTCCGGGTAGGCCTCTCCCATGACGCCCACCAGCGCGGGCAGGAGCGCGGCGAAGAACGTGGGCTCGGCGCCGAACTGGTGTCCGTGGCGCATCGCCCGGCGCATGATCCGGCGCAGCACGTAGCCACGGCCCTCGTTGGAGGGCAGCACGCCATCGGCCACCAGGAACGCGCAGGCCCTGATGTGATCGGCGATCACGCGCAGCGATGGGTTGTCCAGCTGCGTCGTGCCCACCAGCCGCGCGGCTTCCTGGATCAGCTCGCGGAAGAGGTCAATGTCGTAGTTGGACTGCACGCCCTGCATGACGGCGGAGATGCGTTCCAGCCCCATGCCGGTGTCCACCGACGGCTTGGGCAGCGGCGTCATCGTGCCGTCGGCCGAACGATCGAACTGCATGAACACCAGGTTCCAGATCTCCACGTACCGGTCGCCATCCTCATCCGGCGAGCCGGGTGGCCCCCCGGGGATGTGCGCGCCGTGGTCGTAGAAGATCTCGGTGCAGGGGCCGCAGGGTCCGGTATCGCCCATGCTCCAGAAGTTGGACTTCTCCCCCAGCCGCGTGAAGCGATCCGCCGGGACGCCCATTTCCTTGAGCCAGATGTCAGCCGCCTCGTCATCGTCCTGGTAGACGGTGATCCACAGGCGCTTGGGATCGATCTTCAGCGTGCCGGTGAGAAAGCCCCAGGCGAAGCGGATCGCATCGCGCTTGAAGTAGTCGCCGAAGCTGAAGTTGCCCAGCATCTCGAAGAACGTGTGGTGCCGCGCCGTGTAGCCGACGTTCTCCAGGTCATTGTGCTTGCCGCCGGCACGCACGCAGCGCTGGCTGGAGGCCGCTCGCACGTAGTGGCGCTGGTCCTTGCCGAGGAACACGTCCTTGAATTGCACCATTCCCGCGTTGGTGAACAGCAGCGTCGGGTCGTTGCCCGGCACCAGGGAACTGGAGGCGACCACCGTGTGGCCGACGTGGGTGAAATAGTCGAGGAATGCGCGCCGTACATCGGCTGCGCTCAGTTTGCTTGGCTGGGTCATGAGTCCGGGTCGAATGGAAGGTCAGCCTCGGAACCGCCCAAGGCACTGCGGATATGATCGTTGGAAAAGCCCCGGTATTGCAAAAATCGGGACTGCCGGACGCGCTCGGCCCACTCCGCGGGGGGTTCCGCCCCGAATTTACGCACCCGCGTGTCGCGGGCGAGGGCATGCCAGTCCGCCACCTCTGCCAGGGCGGCCTCGATCTGGGCGTTTTCCAGGCCCACGTCGGCCAGATCCTGGCGGATGCGGCGCGGCCCCTGGCCGCGCTGGGTGTGGGCATGGACGTAGTTCTGGGCGTAGCGCTCGTCGTTGAGCAGCCGCTCCTCGGCCAGCCCCTCCACGGCCTGCTGGATCGCCTCGAGGGCAAAGCCGCGCTCGGCCAGGCGGTGGGTGAACTCGGCGATGCAGTAGTCGCGCCGGGCGAGCAGCGCAAAGCCCGCCAGGCGGGCGGCCTGCGGATCCGTCGCCTGTACCTCATCGACCTGTCGCCGCGGACGGTTGCCAAAAGGTCGCCGCACTCGCACGTCCCTGCCCCTCCAAAGAAACGGGCCAGCTCGCGCCGGCCCGGTTCACTCCCGATAAGCCCAGATACCTGTAACGGGAACCCTGGGCTTCAGCACGGTCCTAGTTGAGCTTGTCCTTCTCGCCCGCGTCGGCCGCAGCCGCCTTGGGCGTCAGCAGCTTGGCGCGGATCTGCGCCTCGATGTCACGCGCAGTTTCCGGGTGTTCCTTCAGGAAGTTGCGCACGTTGTCCTTGCCCTGCCCTATGCGCTCGCCCTTGTAGCTGTACCAGGCACCGGACTTGTCGATGATCGCGTGCTCGCTGCCCAGGTCGATGATCTCCCCTTCACGCGAGATGCCGGCGCCGTACATGATCTCGAACTCGGCCTCGCGGAACGGCGGCGCGACCTTGTTCTTGACGACCTTGACGCGCGTCTGGTTGCCGACCACTTCCTCGCCGTTCTTGATCGCGCCGATGCGGCGGATGTCCAGGCGGACCGAGGCGTAGAACTTCAGCGCGTTGCCGCCCGTGGTGGTCTCGGGGCTGCCAAACATCACGCCAATCTTCATGCGGATCTGGTTGATGAAGATGACCATGGTGTTG
>CAIPVV010000034.1 GCA_903868595.1 uncultured Pseudomonadota bacterium | reverse complement strand
TGCTCGCCGAGCCGGAGGCGCTGGTGCGCGCCGCCGATGGCAGCGGCTACCCGCTGCACCGGGGGCAGCGGCTGAACCTGCTGGCCGGGCCGGAGCGACTGGAGACCGGCTGGTGGGATGGCAGCGACATTCAACGCGACTACTACGTCGCCTTCGATGTGCGCGGCGCACGGCTGTGGATTTTCCGTGAGCGCAGCGGCGCGCAAGGCTGGTTCCTGCATGGCCTGTTCGGCTGAAGCGCTGCCGGCCTACGCCGAACTGCATTGCCTGAGTAACTTCAGCTTCCTGCGCGGCGCCTCCCAGCCGAGCGAGCTCATCGCGCGTGCGCAGGAGCTGGGCTACACGGCGCTGGCGCTCACCGATGAGTGCTCGGTGGCCGGCGTGGTGCGCGCGCATGCCGCGGCCAAGGAGAAGGGCTTCAAGCTCATCGTGGGGGCGGAGTTCACGCTCGACTGCGCAATGAAGCTGGTGGTGCTGGCCGGCACGCGCCGTGGCTACGGGCGCCTGTGCCGCTTCATCACGCGCGGCCGGCGGGCCGCCACCAAGGGCAGCTACCGGCTGGCGCGCGAGGACCTCGCGCAGTGCCTGGCCGGGGCGGGCGCGCAAGCCGGCGATTGCCTGCTGCTGTGGCTGCCGGGCGATGCGCCGGACCCCGCGGCGGGCGCGTGGCTCGCGGGGCTCTTGCCCGGGGACGTGTGGCTGGGCGTGGAGCTTACCTGCGATGGCCTGGACCGCCAGCGCCTGGCCGAGCTGCTGCCGCTGGCGCAGCGGCTGGGCCTGCCGGCGGTTGCCTGCGGCGACGTGCACCTGCACCGGCGCGAGCGGCGGCGGCTGCAGGATGTGCTCACCGCGATACGCCTGCGCATCCCGCTGGCCGAGGCCGGCTGGCAGCTCTATCCCAACGGCGAGCGCCACCTGCGGGAGCCGCAGCGCCTGGCGCGGCTCTACCCGCCCGCGCTGCTGCATGAGAGCAGCGTGGTCGCCGGCCGCTGCCACTTCAACCTGGAGGAGCTGCGCTACGAGTATCCGCGCGAGATCGTGCCGGCCGGGCAGACGCCCAGCTCCTGGCTGCGCAAGCTCACGCTGCAGGGCGCGGCGCAGCGCTTTCCGGGCGGCGTGCCCGCGGCGGTCGGCATGCAGATCGAGCACGAGCTCTCGATGATCGCGGAACTTCGCTACGAGGCCTTCTTCCTGACCGTGCACGATGTGGTGCGCTATGCGCGCAGCCAGGGGATCCTCTGCCAGGGTCGCGGCTCCGCCGCCAACTCGGTGGTCTGCTACTGCCTGGGGATCACGGCGGTGGACCCGGTGCGCATGCAGATGCTGTTCGAGCGCTTCCTCTCGCGCGAGCGCGACGAGCCGCCCGACATCGACGTGGACTTCGAGCACGACCGGCGCGAGGAGGTCATCCAGTACCTCTACACCAAGTACGGGCGTGATCGCGCGGCGCTGGCCGCCACCGTCATCACCTACCGGCCGCGCAGCGCGCTGCGGGACCTGGCCGTGGCGCTGGGCTTTGAGGTGGAGCAGGCCGTGCAGCTGGCGACGGCGATGAAGTGGTGGGACGGCGGGCAGATCGATCCCGAGCGGGTGCGCGAGGCGGGCTTCAACCCCGAGGAGCCGCGCATCGTGCAGCTGCTGGCGCTTGCCAGCGAGCTCATCGGCTTCCCGCGCCACCTCTCCCAGCACGTCGGCGGCTTCGTGATCGCCGAGGGGCTGCTGGAGGAGCTTGTGCCGATCGAGAACGCCGCGATGCCGGAGCGCACGGTGATCCAGTGGGACAAGGACGACCTGGATGAGCTGGGGCTCATCAAGGTCGACGTGCTCGCGCTGGGGATGCTCTCGGCGATCCGCCGCTGCTTCCAGCTGGTGGCGGACTTCAACGGTACCGAGCAGCTCACGCTGGCCGGCGTGCCGGCGGAGGATGAGCAGGTCTACGACATGATCTGCGCGGGCGACACGGTGGGCGTGTTCCAGATCGAGTCGCGCGCGCAGATGTCGATGCTGCCGCGCCTGCGGCCGCGCCGTTACTACGACCTGGTCATCGAGGTGGCGATCGTGCGCCCCGGTCCCATCCAGGGCGGCATGGTGCACCCGTACCTGCGGCGTCGCGCGGGTACGGAGCCGGTGACCTATCCCAGCCCGGCCGTGGCCTCGGTGCTGGAGCGCACGCTCGGGGTGCCGATCTTCCAGGAGCAGGTGATGCAGCTGGCGATCGTCGCGGCGGGCTTCACGCCGGGGGAGTCGGACCAGCTGCGCCGGGCGATGGCGGCGTGGAAGCGGCACGGGGGGCTGGGGGGCTTTGAGGAGCGGCTGATCGGCGGCATGCGCGAGCGCGGCTACGAGGAGGGCTTCGCGCGGCAGATCTTCAGCCAGATCCTGGGCTTCGGCGAGTACGGCTTCCCGGAGTCGCATGCGGCGAGCTTCGCACTCCTGGTCTACGTCTCCTCGTGGCTCAAGTGCCATCACCCGGCGGCCTTCACGGCGGCGCTGCTCAACAGCCTGCCGATGGGCTTCTATGCGCCGGCGCAGCTCGTGCGCGACGCGCGCGCGCATGGCGTGCAAGTGCGCGGCGTGGACATCAACGAAAGCGGCGCGCAGTGCACGCTGGAGCGCGACGCGCAGGGGGCGGCGGTGCTGCGGCTGGGCTTTGCGCTGGTGAAGTCGCTGGCCACGGCGGCGGTGGATCGCATCCTCATGGCGCGCAGCCACGCGCCCTTTACCGGCGTGCAGGACCTGGGGGAGCGGGCGCAGCTGGACCGCAGGGCGCTGGAGGCGCTGGCCGCTGCCGGGGCGCTGGCGGGCCTGGGAGGCCACCGGCACCGCGCGTACTGGGGCGTAGCGGGCTTTGCGCCGTCCCTGCCCACGGCACCCTCCCCGCCGCAGGAGGCGGCCGTGCCGCTGCTGCGCGCACCCACCGAGGGGCAGGACATCGTGGCCGACTACGCCTCCCTGGGGCTCACCCTGGGGCGCCATCCCCTGGCCTTGCTGCGCGAGCGGCTGGGCGCCGCCGGCGTGCAGTCGGTGGCGGAGCTGGCGGGCCTGGCCAACGGCGCCCACGCCCGCGTCGCCGGCATCGTCGTCACGCGCCAGCGGCCGGCGACGGCCAGCGGCGTGACCTTCCTGACGCTGGAGGATGAGTCGGGCCACATCAACGTGATCGTGTGGCGGGAGCTGGGACGCCAGCAGCGCCAGGAGCTGGTGCACGCCCAGCTGCTGGAGGTGCGCGGTGAGCTACAGCGCGAGTCCGGGGTGACCCACCTGATCGCCGGCCGGCTGACGGATCGCTCGCGGCTGCTCGGTGCCCTGCTGCCACGCTCGCGGGACTTTCACTGAGAGGCGCTGCTCGAAGTGCTCCAGCGCCGCCAGCGCGCTGACCACGCCATCCTCGTGGAAGCCGTAGCGCCAGTACGCGCCGCAGAAGTAGCTGCGGTTCGCGCCGTTCACCTCCGCCTGCCGCGCCTGCGCGGCCAGGCCCTGCGGCGTGTACACGGGGTGGTGGTAGGTCAGTCGCTTGAGCACGAGCCGGGGATCGATGTCATCCGGGCGGTTCAAGGTCACGCAGAACGTGTGCGGGGACTTGATCCGCTGCAGGATGTTCATGTTGTAGGTGACGGTGGCGGCGCTGCCGCCCACGGCGCGCTGGCAGGGCAGGGCATCGGGCAGCAGGTGGTAGTTCCAGGCGGCCCAGGCGCGCTGGCGGCGGGGCAGCAGGCTCGCATCCGTGTGCAGCACCATCTGGCTGGCCTGGTAGGGAATGGCGGCAAGGGTTGCGCCCTCCAGTGCGCTGGCGTCGGCCAGCAGCGTAAGCGCCTGGTCGCTGTGGCAGGCCAGGAAGACCTGGTCGAAGCGCTCCACGCCCGCGGCCGTGGATATCTCCACGTGGCTTGGGAAGCGGCGGACCTGCTGCACGGGGGTGTTCAGGCGGATGCGGTCGGCAAACGGCGCGGTGAGCTTGCGCACGTACTCGCGCGAGCCGCCGCTCACGGTGCGCCACTGCGGCCGGTCGTTTACCGAGAGCATCCCGTGATTGTGGAAGAAGCGCACGAAGCAGCGCGCCGGGAAGTCCAGCATGCGCACCGGGTCGGTGGACCAGATCGCCGCCCCCATCGGCACGATGTACCAGTCGATGAACTCGCGCGAATAGCGGCCGCGGTCCAGGTAATGCCCCAGCGCAATGTCCGGGCCGTCGGCGGCCTCCTGCTCGGCGAGCAGCGCCGGCGCCTCGCGGTTGAAGCGCAGGATCTCCCGGATCATCCGCCAGAAGCCGGGTCGCAGCAGGTTGCGGCGCTGGGCAAAGAGGCTGTTGATCGTGGTGCCGTTGTACTCCATGCCGCTGCGCTCGCAGCGCACCGAGAAACTCATCGAGCTCTCCTGGGAGGGCACGGCCAGGGTGCGCAGCATCGCGGAGAAGTTCGGGTAGGTCTGGTCGTTGTAGACGATGAAGCCGGTGTCCACCGTATACGGCTTGCCGCCCACCTCCACGTCGTGCGTGTGCGCATGGCCGCCCACGTGGCCGGCGGCCTCAAAGAGGTGCACCTCGTGCTGCCGGTAGAGGTGGTGGGCGATGACATTGCCCGCGATGCCGCTGCCGACGATTGCTATCTTCACGATGTCCGTCTTGTCAGTTCAGACGGTAGCGCAGCCGCTTGCCGTCCTTGGTGGTGGAATCCAACTGCAGCCACTCGCCGCCGGGCGAGTACCACAACTCTATCTTCAGTTGCTCCGAGCTGAGTGCATAGTGCTCGGCGCGCAGCGGCGTGTCGCGGACTTTGAGTACCTGGCTGCCCAGGTGCTGCACCTGGATGCGGTCATACGCGCCGGTCTGGGGGTTCAGGAGTCGCTGCTGCCCCAGCAGTCTCGCATCCCAGTAGGCGTAGCTCATCACGCAGCCGGGCCCCTGCGGCCGCGACTCGACCTGGGAGCTGTGCCCATTGTCATCCGTCCGGGCACTGAGTTCCAAGAGGCAGCCGTCACGCCACTGCTCCACGGCCCGGTGGCGATAGCGGTAGGCCGTGAGGCCTAGGAGCGTGTCGGACTTAAGCGGCTTTTGAGTGTGATTTTGGGTAACCTCGACACGGGGATTGGATCGTGTCGAGGGGGCCTGGATGAGCAACTTCCGATCGGTTGACCGCGGCACGGCGTACCTGCTGCCCCCTTCG
>CAIPVV010000033.1 GCA_903868595.1 uncultured Pseudomonadota bacterium | reverse complement strand
TCACCGGAGGGGCGGCGGAGAGGTCAATGACCGAGGTCGGGTCGATGCCGCAGTGGCCGGCGTCCAGGATCGCCTCCAGCTGGTGCGCCAGGCGCTCGCGGATCTCCTCCCCGTCGGTCAGCGGCAGCTCCTCCCCCGGCAGCAGCAGCGTGGAGCTCATCAGCGGCTCCCCGAGCTCCTCCAGCAGCATCCGGGGCACCGGGTGATCGGGCACGCGGATGCCGATGGTGCGGCGCTTGGGGTGCTGCAGCATGCGCGGGGTTTCCTTGGTCGCCGGCAGCAGGAACGTGTAGGCCCCCGGGGTGCAGGCCTTGAGGATGCGGAACTGCCAGGTATCCACCCGTGCATACCGGGCAATTTCGCTCAAATCCCGGCACACGAGCGTGAAGTGGTGGTTTTTGTCGGCCTGACGGATGCGCCGCACGCGCTCCAGGGCCTCCTTGTCGCCCACGCGGCAGCCCAGGGCGTAGCAGGAGTCCGTGGGATAGGCGATCACCCCGCCCTCGCGCACGCAATCGGCGGCCACGCGCACCAGGCGCGGCTGCGGGTTCACGGGGTGAATTTCAAGGTATTGGCTCACTCCGCTATGATACGCGACCCGCCGGATTCACCTGGCCTCTGATACGCCCTTCCCCGATGCAAGCCCTGCTGGAATTCTCGCCCCTGCTGGCCTTCATGGCCGCCTATTACCTGCGCGACCTGTACTTTGCGACCGGCGTGCTGATGGTGGCGATGCTGGCGCTGCTGGCCGTGGACTACTTGCTCACCCGCCGCATCCCGCGGATGCACCTGCTCAGCACGATCCTGGTGCTGGTGTTCGGCGCAGCGACGCTGATCCTGCGCAACGCACAGTTCATCCAGTGGAAGCCCACGATCTTCATGTGGATCGTGGCGGTGGCCTTCCTGCTCAGCGGGCTGGCCGGCCGGGAGCCCCTGGCCCAGCGCTTTCTGCGATCCGCCGCCGGCGAGCAGGAACTGCCACGGGCGCTGTGGCTGCGCCTGAACACCCTGTGGGTCGTCTTCTACGCCCTGGCGGGCCTGGCCAATATCCTCGTCGCACGGACCCTCTCGGAGCGAACCTGGGTCAACTTCAAGGTGATCGGACTGACCGCGGCGACGCTGGTGTTCGTGGTGCTGCAGGCCCTGTGGCTCGCCCGACGGGCCGAGGCGGCCGTGGCCAGCGCGGCGCCAAAGCCTTGAGCGCGCCCGGCGCCGACGTGTCCGAGCAGCTGCGCGCCCGGCTGGTGGCGGCGCTGGCGCCCACGCAGCTGCAGATCCGCGATGACAGCGCGGACCATGCGGGCCACGCGGGGGCCGGCAGCGGTGGCCACTTCGCCGTGCGCATCGTGGCGGCGGCTTTCAACGGCAAGAGGCTTCTGGAGCGCCACCGACTCGTGTATACCGCTGTCGCTGACCTCCTGCAGGGTGGCATCCATGCCCTGCAGATCGAGGCACGCGGAACAGACGATATTGGATGAACTTATCTTCGCAACACTATGAGTTACCGAATGAAATACGCCATTATTCCTGCCTGTGTCGTCCTCGCACTGTTGACCGCCTGCGGCAAACAGAGTGCTCCGGCTGACAAGGCCGCCAGCGGCGACGTTGCCATCGTCAATGGCGTTGCCATCAGCCGCAACACCTTCGACTTCTACGTCCAGGGCGTCTCCGGCAAGCCGGCCTCCGAGGCCACGCCGGAACAGAAGGCACAGCTCCTGGAGAACCTCATCCGTGGCGAACTCGTCGCCGCCGACGCCGAGAAGAGCGGCATCGCCAAGCAGCCGGAAACGCAGGCCGTCCTGCAGCTGGCTCGCCTGAACGTCCTGCAGCAGGCCTCCTCCCAGGCCTACCTGAAGGAGCGCAAGGCCACGGACGAGGAGCTCAAGAAGGAGTACGACACGCAGGTCGCCGCGATGGCCAAGACCGAGTACCACGCCCGGCACATCCTGGTCGCCACCGAGGCCTTCGCCCAGAAGCTCATCCAGCAGCTCGACAAGGGCGCAAAGTTCGAGGACCTGGCCAAGAAGGAGTCGATGGACCCTTCCAAGGACAATGGCGGCGACTTGGGCTGGTTCACGCCCGACCGCATGGTGCAGCCGTTCTCAGCGGCCGTCGTCGGCCTGACCAAGGGCCAGTACACCAAGACGCCGGTGCAGACCCAGTACGGCTGGCACGTGATCCGCCTGGACGACACGCGAGACCTCGCGCCGCCGCCGTTCGATGGCGTCAAGGACCGCCTGGTGCAGATCGTGGAGGCCAAGAAGTTCAAGGCCTACCAGGACGAGCTGGCCAAGAACGCCAAGATCGAAAAGAAACTGTAACGAACCCGGGGCGGCCGCCGGCCGCCCCGTGCCGCCTGCCCGCCCGCTACCTGTAGGAATTGTCTGACAGGATCGGGGAACAGCGCCGCTAGCGCGGGCAGTGGCCGCGCGGACACACTGGCACCTGAAAAAGAAGCGCGACCAATCGCGCCATGCCTCAGAGTAGTGCCCCGTGAAAGACATCGGCTCCATCAGCGCAGTACAGCCCCCCGTACAGCCCGACGGCGGCGCCTACGTGCAGTTGCAGGTCGGCACCACGCTGGCCGCGGCCGAGCGCATGCTCATCTTCGCCACGCTGGAGATGTGCCATGGCAACAAGACGCGTGCTGCCAGCATGCTCGGCGTGAGCCTGAAGACGCTCTACAACCGCCTCAACGACTACCGCTCCGAGTCACCCTAGAGGCACCCGTGGGATTGCCGGGCACCAGGATCCTGCTGGTCGACGACCACCCGCTGTTCCGGGCAGGGGTGAGACGCATACTGGAATCGGACGCCACCCTGCACGTGGTGGGCGAGGCGGGCACGGCCGAACAGGCCTTGTCGCTCCTGCGCTCCACCCCTGCCAGCCTCTTGCTGCTGGATATCTCCCTTCCCGACCAGAGCGGTGTCGACCTGCTGCCCCGCCTCCGGGAGAGCTACCCCAACCTGCGGGTGCTGTACCTGAGCGCGCACCCGGAGTCCGGCTTCGGACCGCCGCTGCTGCGAGCCGGCGCCCAGGGCTATCTGAACAAACAGTGCACCGCGGCGGAGATCCTGGCGGCGGTGCGCTGCGTCGCCGCTGGCGATCGCTACCTGCCGGACCCGGTGCGGGCGCAGCGCGAGCAGCCCGACACCGACGCGCTGACCCCGCATCGACGCCTCGGCAGCCGCGAACTGCAGGTGTTCGTGCGCATCGCGCGCGGCCTGGCGCCCGCCACCACGGCGGCAGAACTGAACCTGAGCGTCAAGACGATCCGCAGCTACCGCCGCCGGATTCTGGAGAAGCTGGGATTGCGCAGCGACGCGGAGATGGCCGCCTATGCCGTGCGCCACCACCTGTTGGACAGCGCCATTCACTAGGACGCCCGTGCCGTCTGGCGCTCAGTGGGCCTTGCCGGCCGCCAGGAACCCCGCCGGATCCGCAAGCAGCGCGCGCAGCCCCGACTCCTCCAGTACCGCGATGCCCAGCTGCTGGGCCTTGGCGAGCTTGGAGCCCGCCTCCTCCCCGGCCACCACGTAGTGCGTGCGCGCGGAGACGCTGCCGGAGACCTTCGCCCCCTGCGCCTCCAGCAACTGCTTGGCCTCCTCCCGGCTCAGGTGGGGCAGCGTGCCGGTCAGCACGAACACCTTGCCCGCCAGCGGCAGCAGGTCCCGCCGCGTGGGCTTCCCCTCCGTCCAGTGGACGCCCTGGGCACGCAACTGCCCCACGATCTGCCGGTTCAGCGGATCGGCGAAGAACTCCGCCACGTGCGCGGCGATCACGGGACCCACGTCGGGGGTCTGCTCCAGCTGCTCCGGCGTGGCATCCATCACCGCATCCAGCGCGCCAAAGTGCCGCGCCAGGCCGGCAGCCGTGGCCTCGCCGACCTCCGGGATGCCCAGGGCGAACAGAAAGCGCGGCAGGGTGGTGGCGCGGCTGCCCTGGATCGCCTCGACCAGGTTGCGCGCCGACTTCTCGCCCATGCGCGGCAGCTCCGCCAGCACCTCCCAGCTCAGCCCGTACAGGTCCGCAGGGCTCTGCACGAGGTCGCGCTCGACCACCTGGCCGATGACCACTTCGCCCAGGCCGTCAATGTTCAGGGCGCGGCGCGCCGCGAAGTGCCGCAGCGCCTCCTGGCGCTGCGCCCGGCAGCGCAATGCGCCGGTGCAGCGGGCCACCGCCTGGCCCTCCACGCGCTCCACGCGCGAGCCGCACACGGGGCAGTGGGTCGGCAGCAGAATGTGCGCGGTATCGGCCGGCCGGCGATCGATCAGCGGCCGCACGACCTCCGGGATCACGTCCCCGGCGCGGCGCACGACCACCGCATCGCCGATGCGCACGTCCTTGCGCGCGATCTCATCCATGTTGTGCAGCGTCGCATTGCTGACCGTGGCGCCACCCACCAGCACCGGCTCCAGCCGCGCCACCGGCGTGAGCGCGCCGGTGCGCCCGACCTGGAAGTCCACGGCACGCAGGATCGTGGTGGCCTCCTCGGCGGGAAACTTGTGCGCGATGGCCCAGCGCGGCGCACGCGACACGAAGCCCAGGAGCTCCTGCATCGCGACGTCGTTGACTTTATAGACCACGCCGTCGATCTGGTAAGGGAGTGACTCGCGGCGCGCCTGCAGCTGTTGGTAGTAGGCGAGGCAGCCCGCGAGGCCCACGACCTCGCGCGCCTCCGGCGAGGTACGCAGTCCCCAGTCGCGCAGCGCCTCCAGCGCCTCCCCGTGGGTTGTGAAGGCGGGCCGGCCTTGCAGCTGCCCCAGCGCGTAGAAGCAGATCTCCAGCGGCCGGCTGGCGGTGATGCGGGAATCCAGCTGCCGCAGGCTGCCGGCCGCCGCATTGCGCGGGTTGACGAAGGGCTTCTGGTTGCGCGCGAGCTGCTCGGCGTTCAAGCGTGCAAAGCCCGCCACCGGCATGTACACCTCGCCGCGGGCCTCCAGCACCCGTGGCGCCTTGCCCAGCAGCCGCAGCGGCACGCTGCGCAGGGTCCGCATGTTGGCGGTGATCTCCTCACCCTGCTCCCCATCCCCGCGGGTCGCTGCGCGCACCAGCACGCCGTCCTCGTAGAGCACGCTGACGGCCAACCCGTCGAGCTTGGGCTCGGCCATGTAGCGCACGTCATCGCCCGTGCCGAGGCGCTCGCGCACGCGACGGTCGAAGGCCTCCACGTCCTCGGCGCTGAAGGCGTTCTCCAGGGAGAGCATCGGCGCCGGATGACGCACGGCCTGGAAGGCCGACGAGGGGGCCGCTCCCACGCGCTGGGTCGGGGAATCGGCGGTAAGCAACTCGGGATGGTCGGCCTCCAGCTGCTGCAGCTCGCGCATCAGCTGGTCGTATTCGAAGTCGCTGACCGTGGGCTCATCCAGCACGTAGTAGCGGTAGTTGTGCTGCTCGATGAGCGCGTGCAGCTTGCGTACCCGCTGGGCTGGCGCCGCGCTCACGTGCCGGCCTCGTCCGCCTCCGCGCCGTGGGAGCCTGCGGAGTCCGGCTGCAGCGAGGCGCGGATCTGCGCAATGCGTTCGGCATCCACCGGCTGCCCGCGCTCATCCTGCACGAGGCCTAAGAGCCGGGAGGCGATGTCGCGGCCCAGGGCCAGCAGCTCATCGAAGGTCTGCTGGGCCGGCAGCGGGCCGGGCAGCACTGAGAACAGGTGCACACCCTGGTAGTGCTGGGTATCCATGGTCTGCGGGTCGAAGCTGCCGGGCCGCACGAGGTTCGCGGCGCTGGCCACGACCTGCCCCTGCTCATCGACCCAGTGGAAGATGTCCTGCGGTCCATGGACCAGGCCGCAACCGGTCAGCGCATGGCGCAGCGTGCGGCCGCTGAAACGCTCCGCGCCGCCGGGCACCACGCGCAGCCAGATGATGCGTTCCTGGTGCAGCGGCGGCCAGATGATCGGCACGTTGCGCACCTCCGCCGGCGGCGATGCGGACTCCTCGGCCCACGGCGCCTCCTGCAGGATCTCCGGGCCGCTGCCGGGGCGGTCCACCGCTACCTCCACCGCCACGTTCACGCCGATGTCGGTGTCGGCGGCGTGCATGTCGTCCAGCAGGATCAGCGGCGGATCGCGCTGGGTGTCGGAGGCGCGCATCTCCGGGATCTCGATGTCCGCATCGTCCGCTGCGCGGATCGCTGTCTGCCCGCGCCAGGCCGCGGACTCGTAGGCCTCGCCCGCCGGGTCCTGCTTGCTCGCGTGGCGCGGCCGGCGCATCTCCCACACCGCCAGGCCCACCAGGAACAGTGCGCCAACCCCCAGCAGTATCCAGCGTAGCTCGCCCATGGTTACACCGCCGCCATCCGGACCGCCTCATCCACGTCCACCGTCACCATGCGCGAGACACCCGGCTCGTTCATCGTGACGCCGATGAGCTGGGAGGCCAGCTCCATCGTCGTCTTGTTGTGCGTGATGAAGATGAACTGCACGCGGTTGGACATCTCGCGCACGATCTCGCAGAAGCGGCCGACGTTGTGCTCATCCAGCGGCGCGTCGACCTCATCCAGCAGGCAGAACGGGGCCGGGTTCAGGTCAAAGATCGAGAACACCAGCGCCACGGCGGTCAGGGCCTTCTCGCCGCCGGAGAGCTGCGAGATGGTGCTGTTGCGCTTGCCCGGCGGGCGGGCCATGACGGCGACGCCAGCGGTGAGGATGTCGTCGCCGACGATCTCCAGGTACGCGTGGCCGCCACCGAAGAGCCGCGGGAACTTCTCCTTCAGGCCCACGTTGATGCGGTTGAAGGTGTCCTCAAAGCGCGTGCGCGTCTCCTTGTCGATCTTGCGCATCGCCTGCTCGAGCGTATCCAGGGCGTCGGTGAGGTCCTTGTACTGCGCGTCCAGGTAGGTCTTGCGCTCGGTCTGCTCCTTGAGCTCATCGATCGCCGCCAGGTTCACCTGCCCCAGGCGCTGCAGGTCGGCCAGCACCGCGCTCAGGCGGTCTTCCCAGCGCGGCACCTGCGCCTCCTCGCTCAGCGCGGCCATGACCTCCTCCAGGTCAAAGCGCGTCGCGGCGAACTGCTCGGCCAGTCCCTCGCGCCGCAGGCGCGACTCCTGCGCGGCAAGCTTGGCCACTTCCATGGCCTCGCGGGCCGCCTGCACACGCTGTTCGGCGTGCAGCCGGCGCTCATCCAGCTGCCGCAGCTCCGCGTCCGCGGAGTCCAGCTCCCGCCGCGCGGCGGCCAGCTCCGTCTCCACTTCCAGGCGACGCGCCAGCGCCTCGTTCAGGTGCAGCTCCAGCTCGCGCACCGGCTCATCGCCGCCGCGCAGTTCCTCCTCCAGCTGGGCCTGGCGCTGCGCGATTTGCTCGCGCTGCTCGTGCATGCGCTGCAGCGCCCCGACCATCGAGGCCTCGGTCGAGCGACGTCCTTCCAGCTGGATCAGCAGTTCGCGGGCCCGCGACTGCGCGGACTGGGCGTGGGCGCGCGCCTCGTTGGTCGCCGCACGGCGCTCCTCGCGCTCGGCCTCCAAGTCGTGGCGGCGTGCATCCAGCACCTCCAGCTCCGCCGCAGCACCCTCATAGGCCTCCCGCGCGCGGGAGAGGGCTTGCTGGGCCTTCTCGCGCTCGGCACCGACCTCCGCGGACTCGCGGCTGATGCGCTCCCGGCGCAGCGTGGACTGCTGGCTGCGCGCGCGGGCGGCCTCCAGCTGGCCACGGGCATCGGAGTAGGCGCGGTGCGCCGACTGGATGCCGGTCTGGATGGTGTCGCGCGCTCGCTCGGTCTCCCCGACCTGGGCGCGCACCGCGCCCAACTGGGCTTCGACCTCGCGGGCCAGCGCCTCGCGGCCCTCCAGCGCCTGGCGCAGGGCCTTGATGCGGTGCTCGCGCTCGATCATGCCGGCGTGCACGTCCGAGCCGCGCGCCACCCGCAGCCAGTCGCGGCCGACCCACTCGCCACTGCGCGTGACGAAGGACTCCGCCGCCCCCAGCCCGGCGCGCCGTGACAGCGCCTCGGCCAGCGTGTCGGCAGTGCGAATGCCGGCCAGGCGGCGCACGATGGCCGCAGGCCCCTGCACCCGGGAGGCCAGGGAGCCGGCGGCGAGCACGGACTCCGCGGTGCCCGGCTCCACGAGCATGACGTGGCCGTTGTCCAGGCGCTCCAGGCTCCCGACCAGCGCGTCCAGCCCGTCGACGCAGACCGCCTCCAGGTGATCCCCCAGCACGGCCTCGACGCCGCGCTCCCAGCCGCCCTCAACGCTCAGCTGTTCGGCGACGCGCGGCCGGGCGGCCAGGCCCGCGGAGGCCAGCCACTTGCCCGACTCCCGGTCCCGCTCGCCCAGCGCCACCTTCTGCAGCGCCTCCAGCGACATCAGTTCCGCGCGCGCCTTCTCGCGCTCCGAGCGCACGCTCTCCAGCCGCGCCTCGGTCGCATGCTGCTCGCTGCGCAGGGCCTGCAGCGAGCCCAGTACCGTCTGCAGCGATTCGGCCAGCTCCTCGTTGGTCAGGCGCGTCAGCGACTCCTGCTCCTCCAGGCCCGTCAGGCCGGCGCTGGCGTCGGCGGCCAGCAGCTGCTCGTGCTCCACGGCCAGCCGATCCACCTGTACGCCCAGGCGGCGCAGCTGGTCCTCCAGCTGTTCGATGCGCGCCCGCTCGACCTGGGTGGTCTGGTTGGTGCCGCCCAGCTTGCGATTGAATTCTTCCCACTGCTGCTGCCAGACCTGCAGCGACTCCTCCGCCTCCTCCAGCGCGGCGGCGCGTGCCTGCTCGGTCAGCTGCGCCTGCTGGGCGCCCGGGGCAAGCTCGGCGATTTCCGACAGCAGGCGGCTGCGCAGGGCCTCGTCGCGGCCGATCTGGCCGCCGAGCTCCTCCAGCATGGTGTTGGCGCGGGTGAGCTCGGCGCGGCGGCGATCCCTGAGCTCCCGGGTGTGGGCGAGCGTCTGCTCCGTGCGCGCAACCTCCGCGCCCTGCTCGTAGAAGCGCGCCTGGACCGCGGTGACACGCTCCATTTTCTCGGCCTGGTACTCGCGCTGCTTCTCGACGCTGGCCTCGGCCGAGCGCTGCTCGGCCAGGGCCTGCTGCAGCACCAGGTCCGCCTCGCGCACGGCCCGGTCGTTGATCGCCGCGCCGCTGTCGATCTCGCGCAGGCGCAGCGCCAAAAGCTCCGCGCCCAGGCGGTGCTCCTCGTTCTTCAGGTCCTGGTACTTGCGCGCCGTGGTGGCCTGGCGCTGCAGGTGGCGGATCTGCTTCTCGATCTCATCGCGCAGGTCCTGCAGGCGCTCCAGGTTCTCGCGCGTATCGCTCACCCGCGCCTCGGTCTCGCGGCGGCGCTCCTTGTAACGGGAAATGCCGGCAGCCTCCTCCACGAAGGCGCGCATGTCCTCGCTGCGCGCCTCGATGACGCGGGAGATCATCCCCTGCTCGATGATCGCGTAGCTGCGGGCGCCCAGGCCCGTGCCCAGGAACAGCGTGGTGATGTCCTTGCGGCGGCAGCGCGCGCCATTGATGAAGTAGCTGGAGGCCCCGTCCCGGGAGACCACGCGCTTCAACGAGATCTCGTTGTAGCTGGCATAGGCTCCGGAGATCTTGCCGTCGCTGTTGTCGAAGACCAGCTCCACAGACGCGTTGCCGACCGGCTTGCGGGCGCTGGAGCCGTTGAAGATGACATCCGTCATGGAGTCGCCGCGCAGGTGGCGGGCGGAGAGTTCGCCCATTACCCATCGCACGGCATCAATGACGTTGGATTTGCCGCAGCCGTTGGGACCCACCACGCCGGTCAGGTTCGCGGGGAACTGAACGGTTGTCGGGTCGACAAAAGACTTAAAGCCGGCCAGCTTGACCTTGGTCAGACGCATCGGGGATCGATCCAGTTTGCAGGCGCGCAAAAGCGCCCCTTAGTGTAAATTATCTGGCACAACATATGAGCACCAAACCTTCCACCTCGCTGGAAACCTTCCCGAATCCGGCACCCCAGAACGACTACACCATCCGCATGACGATGCCGGAGTTCACCTGCCTGTGCCCAAAGACAGGTCAGCCGGACTTCGCCACGCTCAAGCTGGAGTACGTCCCCGAGTCCAAGTGCCTGGAACTGAAGGCCCTGAAGCTCTATATCTGGTCCTTCCGGGACCGCGGCTGCTTCCACGAAGCCGTCACCAACGAGATCCTGGGACACATGGTGGAGGCCGCGGCCCCGCGGTTCATGCGCCTGACGGCCGAGTTCCTCGTCCGCGGTGGCATCTACACCACGGTCGTTGCCCAGCACCAGGCCCCGGGCTGGACGCCGCCGCCCCCCGTAAGCCTCCCCTGAGACGGGAAAGTCGGCGCTTTGGGACCAAACGGGCCCCCGCCGCAGGAACACTGTACAGGGAGGTTCGCGCCGGTATAATCGCGCGTCCTTCATCATGGGGTTGATGTTCAAGGAGCGCGAGATGCCGGCGAGGAAACCCGTGCCCAAGAGTGGCAAGGCCAAGAAACCCGCTGCCTCCAAGAGTGCGGCGAAGAAGTCCGTTGCGCCTCGCAAACCGGTAGCCAAGGTTGCGCCTGCCAGCAAGGCGCCTGCCAGCAAGGCCCCTGCCCCGGTCAAGCCAAAGACCCCCGTGAAACCCCTCGCCAAAGACCTGGATAAAAAGCCCTCAGTGACCGCCTCTCCGAAAAGACCCGAGCCGAAAAAGCCCCCTGTTTCTCTGCGTGTCACGGCCCCGGTCGTCGTGGCCGATGACGCCGATTCCAATGACAGCCTGCTAGCCGGACCGCGCAACGTACAGCCCTACGTCGCCAAGCGCGGCGAGCAGTACATGAGCAAGGAGCAGCTCGATCACTTCCGCCAGATCCTCTCCAACTGGAAGCAGGACCTGATGATGGAGGTCGACCGCACCGTCTCGCACATGAAGGACGAGGCAGCCAACTTCCCGGACCCGAACGACCGGGCCACGCAGGAGGAGGAATTCAGCCTGGAGCTGCGCACGCGGGACCGCGAGCGCAAGCTCATCCGCAAGATCGAGGAAGCCATCAAGCGGATCGAGGACGGCAGCTACGGCTACTGCCTGGAGACCGGCGAGCAGATCGGCATCAAGCGGCTGGAAGCGCGCCCCGTGGCGACCCTGAGCATCGAAGCGCAGGAACGCCGCGAGCGTCGTGAAAAGCAGTACGGCGACCGCGACGACCGATACCGCTAGGGCGGCGGCCGGCTACCGGGGGCGCTTTGCGCCCTCGCCCACTGGCGCCCTGCACCTGGGATCCCTGGTCGCCGCACTGGGCAGCTACCTGGATGCGCGCCGCAGCCAGGGCCTCTGGCTGATCCGCATCGAGGACCTGGATACGCCGCGCGTCGTCCCCGACGCGGCAGGCCAGATGCGAGCCACCCTCGCCCGCCTGGGCCTCTGCTCCGACGAACCCCTGCTCTACCAGTCCTCGCGTCTGCCGGCGTACGAGGCGGCCTTGGGCGTGCTGGCGGCCACGGGCCGGCTCTACCCTTGCAGCTGCTCCCGGCGGGAAACCGCGACCGGGCCCTACCCGGGGACCTGCCGGGAAGGGCCGCGCGGACCCGGCCCGTACGCCCTGCGCCTGCGCATCCCCGAGGGCGCAGTCGCGTGTTTCCAGGACCGCATCCAGGGGCCCCAGCAGCAAACCCAGCAGCAGCTGGGCGACCCGATCGTGCGCCGTCGTGATGGCCAGTTCGCCTACCAGCTGGCGGTGGTGGTGGATGATGATTTCCAGAGGATTACCGATATCGTACGCGGCGCGGACCTGCTATCCAGCACGGCCTGGCAGCTGTGGATCGGGGAGGCCCTGGGCCTACGGGCTGCCCGATATGCGCATCTTCCGTTGGTAATCGAGCCGGACGGGCGCAAACTGGCCAAGTCGCAGCGCTCGGTCGCCATAGGCGGCTGGGAACCGCAGGTGGCACTGTTTGAGGCCCTGCGACTGATGCGCCAGGCCCCCCCATCAGGACTCGCGGGAAGACCTGTCGCGGACATCCTCGACTGGGCGGTCAGGAACTGGCGCCCGGAGGTCTTGGTAGGCTTGCCGGAGACCCGAGCCCCACAACCGCAGCATTTGGAGTTATAACCCTGCTTGTATGGAGGGGGTCGGCACATCCGGCGCTGCGCAACTCGCTTGAGGAGTCGGCGATGAGTGAACCACGAGTCATTAAAAAGTATCCCAACCGGCGTCTCTATGACACGGTGGAGAGTCGCTATATCACCTTGGCGGACATCCGCCGCCTGGTTGTCGAACGCATCGACTTCGTCGTCGTCGACAAGAAATCCCAGGAAGACATCACCCGCTCGATCCTGCTGCAGGTGATTGCGGAACAAGAGCACCGCGGCGAGCCGCTGATGAGCCGTGACTTCCTCTCGCAGGTCATCCGCAGCTACGGCGGCCCGGCCCAGGGCGTCGTGGGAAGCTATCTGGAGCAGAGCCTGAAGCTCATCGCGAACCACCACCGCGAACTGAAGGACCAGCTCAAGAGCTCCCCCTCGGCCCAGCCCCTGGAGTCGGCTGCCAGCCTTGCGGAGCGCAACTACCAGCGCTGGCGCAGCGTGCAGAACGACATCTTCAAGCTGCTGGCCAATGCAGGCGGCGCAGCCCGCGAGGAGCAGGCGGCGGTTGAGCCGGGGCCGGATACGCTGTAACGAAAAAGGCCTCGTCACCGTCGCCGGTAACGAGGCCCTGCTTCAGGACCCGAAGGCAGACCAGGGACGCCTTAGGCGACGTCCACGCTGCGCATCGACAGGCGCACGCGGCCCTGGCGGTCCACTTCCAGCACCTTGACGCGCACCACATCGCCTTCCTTGAGCTTGTCGCCCACGCGCTCGACGCGCTCGTCGGAGATCTGCGAGATGTGCACCAGGCCATCGCGGCCGGGCAGGATCGTCACGAAGGCGCCGAAATCCATCAGGCGCGCAACGCGGCCCTCGTAGATCCGGCCCACTTCCACGTCCGCCGTGATCAGCTCGATGCGGCGCTGTGCCTCGCGGCCTGCCGAACCGTTGACCGAGGCAATCTTGACCGTGCCGTCGTTCTCGATGTCGATCGTCGTGCCGGTTTCCTCGGTGATCTGGCGGATGACCGCGCCACCCTTGCCGATGACGTCGCGGATCTTCTCCGGGTCGATCTTCAAGGTGATGATCGACGGCGCCCACTCCGACATATTGGAGCGCGGCGTCGTGATGATCTTGTTCATCTCGCCGAGGATGTGCTGGCGGCCTTCCAGCGCCTGGTCCAGCGCGACCTTCATGATCTCAGGCGTGATGCCCTCGACCTTGATGTCCATCTGCAGTGCGGT
>CAIPVV010000032.1 GCA_903868595.1 uncultured Pseudomonadota bacterium | reverse complement strand
GTGCGACTACGACGTCGAGAAGGCGCAGACCGGCATCGTCTACATCGACGAGATCGACAAGATTTCCCGCAAGTCCGACAACCCCTCGATCACCCGCGACGTGTCGGGCGAGGGCGTGCAGCAGGCGCTGCTGAAGCTCATCGAGGGCACGATGGCCTCGGTGCCGCCGCAGGGCGGCCGCAAGCATCCGCAGCAGGAATTCCTGCAGGTCGACACCTCCAACATCCTCTTCATCGTCGGCGGCGCGTTCTCGGGCCTGGAGAAGATCATCCTGAACCGCACGCAGAAGGGCGGCATCGGCTTTACCTCCGAGGTGCGCGGCGTCAACGTGCGCCCGCACGGCAACGACGTCTTCCACGACGTGGAGCCGGAGGACCTGATCAAGTTCGGCCTGATCCCCGAGTTCGTCGGCCGCCTGCCGGTGGTGGCGACGCTGGAGGAGCTGGATGAGGCGGCGCTGATCTCGATCCTGATGGCGCCGAAGAACGCACTGACCAAGCAGTACCGCCGGCTCTTCGAGATGGAAGGGGCGGAGCTGGAGTTCCGCGAGGACGGCCTGAGCGCCGTGGCCAAGCGCGCGATGGAGCGTCGCACCGGCGCCCGCGGCCTGCGCACGATCCTGGAGACGATCCTCCTGGACACGATGTACGACCTGCCGTCGATGAAGAACGTCAGCAAGGTGGTCGTCGACGAGAGCGTGGTGGAGGGTCATTCCGGCCCCTACATCGTCTACAAGTCCGACGAGGCGCGCCCGGCGGCTGCCAATGCGGCCGTGGCCGCGGTGGACGAGCCGCGCCGCGCGGGCGGATCCAACCACTGAGCCCCGTCGGCCGCTGGCGGGTCGGGGTCGGGGGTGGCCCGGCGCCCGAGGCGCTCCTGGCCGCCTATGACCTGGACCCGGACGAGACCCTGCTGGCTGCGTGCCGGGCGGTGCTCTCGCCCGAGGAGCGCGTCCGTGCCGACCGATTCCTGTTCCCGGCGGACGGCCAGCACTTTACCGTCGCGCGCGCCGCGCTGCGCGAGGTCCTGGGCGAGGCCCTGGGGATTCCGCCCGGGCAGGTCGTCTTGACCTACGGGGCGCACGGCAAGCCCGCGCTGGCAGGCCTGCAGGCGGCCAGCGGCCTGCGCTTTAATCTTTCCCATTCCGGCGCGCGTGCCCTGGTGGGGCTCGCCCGCGGGGCCGAGCTGGGCGTGGACCTGGAGGTCTTGCGGCCGATGACGGACCGGGATGCCCTCGTACGCCGGTTCTTCTCGGTCGCCGAGAACGAGGCGTATTTCCGCCTGGCGCCGGCCGAGCGACAGCAGGGCTTCTTCGACGGCTGGACGCGCAAGGAGGCCGTGGTGAAGGCCCTCGGTCAGGGTCTCACCTTCCCGCTGCGCGACTTTGACGTGAGCCTGGCCCCGGGGGAGCCCGCCCGGCTGCTCCGGCTGAAGGCGGCGTTAGGGCCCGATTGCGGCTGGTGCCTGTCGGCGGTCCGTCTGGCCCCGGGCTACGCCGCGGCGGTCGTGGTCCAGGGATCGGACTGTTCGGTGGAGCCGATGGGATGAGACGTGACCCTTCGCACGCACCGCGTCGTAGCGGTTTCCTATACTGGGACGGCGGTGTGAGGCATCGCCGCAGCTGACAGGATCTCCAGAACAACTCATGCGCGTACGACTGCTCGGGCAGTATTTCCAAAGCTCCATCGTCGCCCTGGTGGGCCTCGAGGGCGCGGCCTTCGCCGCCTCGCTGTACCTCGCGGCGCTGCTGCGTTTTGGCGGCTCGCTGGCGTCCCTGGAAGAGGAGTCCGGGTCGCTGTGGCTGCGGGCCCTGGTCTACGGGGTCGTCACCCTGGTGAGCTTCCTCTCCCTGGGGCTCTACACCCCCCGCCAGCGCGCCAACGCCGCCGGCATCAGCCTGCGCATCGTGCTGGGACTGATCGCAAGCTTCGCGGTCGTGGCGATCCTGTTCTACCTGTTGCCGGATTTCGCGATCGGCCGCGGCATCCTGGGCATTGCGGTCTGCCTCTCGCTGCTGCTCTCGGTGCTCATCCGCTCGGTCTTCGCGCGCCTCGTGGACACGCAGACCTTCAAGCGCCAGATCCTGGTCTACGGCTACGGCAGCCGCGTGCAGGCCTTCACGCGCCTGCGTCGCCGCAGCGACCGCCGCGGCTACAACCTGGTCGGTTTCGTCTGCCCGCCGGGGGAGTCCCTGGCGGTGAACCCCGAGGAGCTGCTCTCCGCGCCCCAGGGGCTCAAGGCCCTGTGCGAGGAGCGGGGGATCGAGGAGGTGGTGGTGGCGCTGGAGGATCGCCGCCAGAACCTGCCGGTGCGTGAATTGATGCAGTGCCGTCTGGCCGGCATCAACGTCGTGGATTTCATCGCCTTCATGGAGCAGGAGACCGGCCGCATCTACCTGGACGCCCTGAATCCCAGCTGGCTGATCTTCGGCCACGGCTTTCGGCGGGACGCCCTGCGCCGCTTGACGTCCCGGGGGCTGGATTTCGTTGCCAGCCTGGTCCTGGTCGCGGTGACCGCGCCGATCCTGCTGGCAACAGCGCTGCTGATCTACCTGGACGACGGCCGCCAGGGCGGCGGCGTGCTCTACCGCCAGGCGCGGGTGGGCCTGAACGGCCAGGTCTTCGATGTGCTGAAGTTCCGCAGCATGCGGCCGGATGCGGAGGCCGCGGGCAGCCCCCAGTGGGCCACGCCCAACGACCCGCGCGTGACCCGCATCGGGGCGTTCATCCGCAAGGTGCGCATCGATGAGCTGCCGCAGCTGCTGAACGTGCTGCGCGGGGACATGAGCTTCGTGGGGCCGCGCCCGGAGCGGCCGCACTTCGTCGCCCAGCTGGAGGAGAAGATCCCCTACTACGCCCAGCGCCACAGCGTGAAGCCCGGGATCACCGGCTGGGCGCAGCTCTGCTACCCCTACGGGGCGTCCGAGGAGGACGCCATCCAGAAGCTGCAGTACGACCTGTACTACGTCAAGAACAACAGCCTGCTGTTTGACCTGGCCATCCTGGTGCAGACGGCGGAGGTCATCTTCATGGGCAAGGGCGCGCGCTAGGCTTGAAAGCCGACCGGATCGCCCGCATACCGCGTTAGACTGCCCCTACATCAAGGCGTCGCGAGGGACGTATCCATGACCGAAGCTACCCAGACCATCTCCAGCGTCCCCGTGCTGCCCCTGCGCGACGTCGTGGTCTACCCCCACGTCGTGATCCCGCTGTTCGTGGGCCGCGAGAAATCCATCCAGGCCCTGGACGTGGCCATGAAGGCCGACAAGCGCATCATGCTGGTCGCCCAGAAGCAGGCCGACGTGGACGACCCGAAGGCGGAGGACCTCTACCGCTTCGGCACCCTGGCCACGATCCTGCAGCTGCTCAAGCTCCCCGACGGCACCGTGAAGGTGCTGGTGGAAGGGGTGGATCGGGCGCGCATCGATCTTGTGCACCCTGGCGATTTCTACAGCGCCGACGTCGTGCTGCAGACCGACAGCGCCCCGTACGACGAGAAGGAGATGGACGTGCTCACGCGCTCGGTCATCTCGCAGTTCGAGCAGTACGTGAAGCTCAACAAGAAGGTGCCGCCGGAGGTGCTCACCGCGCTGGCCGGCATCGAGCAGCCGGGTCGCCTCGCCGACACCGTCGCCGTGCACATGGCGCTGAAGCTGGCCGAGAAGCAGAAGATCCTGGAGATCCTGGACGTGCGCAAGCGCCTGGAGCACATCCTGGTCGCCATCGAGGGCGAGATGGACGTGCTGCAGATCGAGAAGCGCATCCGCGGGCGCGTCAAGGCGCAGATGGAGAAGTCGCAGCGCGAGTACTACCTCAACGAGCAGATGAAGGCGATCCAGAAAGAGCTCGGTGACATGGAGGACGGGGGCAACGAGATCACCGACCTGGAGCAGAAGATCGCCAAGGCCGGCATGTCCAAGGAGGCCCGCGAGAAGGCCACGGCGGAGCTCAACAAGCTCAAGATGATGTCGCCCATGTCGGCCGAGGCCACCGTGGTGCGCAACTACATCGACTGGCTGGTGAAGGTGCCCTGGAAGAAGCGCTCGCGCGTGCACAAGGACATCGCCAACGCGCAGAAGGTCCTGGACCAGGACCACTATGGCCTGGACAAGGTCAAGGAGCGCATCGTCGAGTACCTGGCCGTGCTGCAGCGGGTCGACAAGATCAAGGGACCCATCCTCTGCCTGGTCGGCCCCCCGGGCGTCGGCAAGACGAGCCTGGGCCAGAGCATCGCGCGCGCCACCAACCGCAAGTTCGTGCGCATGTCGCTGGGCGGCGTGCGGGATGAGGCGGAGATCCGCGGCCATCGCCGGACCTACATCGGCTCGATGCCGGGCAAGGTCGTGCAGAACATGGCCAAGACGGGCGTGCACAACCCGCTCTTCCTGCTGGATGAGATCGACAAGATGGCCATGGACTTCCGTGGCGATCCGTCGGCGGCGCTCCTGGAGGTGCTGGATCCGGAGCAGAACGCGACCTTCAACGACCATTACCTGGAAGTCGACTTCGACCTCTCCGACGTGATGTTCATCTGCACCGCCAACAGCCTGAACATCCCGGCGGCGCTCCTGGACCGCATGGAAGTGATTCGTCTGCCCGGGTACACCGAGGACGAGAAGCTCAACATCGCCAAGCGCTACCTCGTCGCCAAGCAGGTCAAGCAGAACGGGCTGAAGGCGGAGGAGCTGAAGATTGCGGACGGGGCGCTGCTGGACATCGTGCGCTACTACACGCGCGAGGCCGGCGTGCGCAGCCTGGAGCGGGAGATCGCCAAGATCTGCCGCAAGGCCGTCAAGCACCTGCTGCTGGAGAAGAAGGCCAAGTCCGTGCAGGTGAACGCCAAGAACCTGGAGACCTACCTCGGGGTCAAGCGCTTCCGCTACGGCAAGGCCGAGGAGTCCAACCGCATCGGCCACGTGACGGGCCTGGCCTGGACCGAGGTGGGCGGCGAGCTGCTGTCGATCGAGGCCGCCGTGCTGCCGGGCAAGGGCAAGCCGGTGTTCACCGGCCAGCTGGGCGACGTGATGAAGGAGTCGATCCAGGCGGCCATGACCGTCGTGCGCAGCCGCGCCGACATGCTGGGCCTGGACAAGGACTTCCACTCCAACAACGACTTCCACATCCACCTGCCGGAAGGGGCCACCCCGAAGGACGGCCCGTCGGCCGGTATCGGGATCTGCACGGCGCTGGTGTCGGCGCTGACCAAGATCCCGGTGCGGGCGGACGTGGCGATGACCGGGGAGATCACGCTGCGCGGCGAGGTGCTGCCGATCGGGGGACTCAAGGAGAAGCTGCTCGCGGCGCACCGCGGCGGCATCACCCAGGTGCTGATCCCGATCGACAACGAGAAGGACCTGGCCGAGATCCCCGACAACATCAAGGGCAAGCTCGACATCCACCCGGTGAAGTGGATCGACGAGGTGCTGGAGCTGGCGCTCACCCACCAGCCGACCCCCCATGTGCCGCTGGGCGCCCCCAAGGCGGCCCCGGGCGACAAGAAGGCGGCCCGTCGGGGCCGGCGGGCGTCAAAGCACGTGCAGGCTCACTAAAGTTCTTTTATAGTACGCGCCCTCGCGGGACAGGGGTCCGGCGAGGGTGGTGGTCAAGCGGTGGAGGGGTGCTTAGCTCAGCTGGTAGAGCGTCGCCTTTACACGGCGAATGTCGGGGGTTCGATCCCCTCAGCACCCACCAGCTTCAGGTCTCGTCAACGGAGCGGTAGTTCAGCTGGTTAGAATACCGGCCTGTCACGCCGGGGGTCGCGGGTTCGAGTCCCGTCCGCTCCGCCAGTCCTTGCTGAACAGGCTGGCAGCCCGATGCAGGGTGCACCGTTGTCGAGGACCTCGCCACGGCCTTGCCCGGCCCGGGCGACGCGGCCTTGGGGCTTCCTGCCCTGGACTTGGCCTCCTTTTGTGCCTGCGGCTGTACGTCCGCGGGCGGGCAGGTACAATCGCCCTCCCTTTCCGCTCGACGCCATCATGCTCCAGAAAATCGGTGACAAGTTGCAGGGCCAGCGTTGGTTGGCCATGAGTATGCTCGGCATACTGACCCTCGTATTTGCCGCCTGGGGCGCCTACGGCATCGTCGACTTCACGATGGGGACCGGCAACTACGCCGCCAAGGTGAACGGCGAGGAGGTCTCCGCCAACGAGGTGAACCGCGCCTGGCAGGAAGAGCAGCCGCAGTACCTGCGCCTCTTCAACGGGGAGATCAGCCCCGCGCAGCGCGAGCTGCTGCAGAACCGCCTGCTGGACAGCTTCGTGCGCAATGCCGCGGTGCTGCAGCACGCCACGTCCCTGGGCTACAAGGTCAGCGACGCGCAGATCCGCAGCGCCTACGAGAGCGAGCCGGCCTTCCAGGTCGACGGCAAGTTCAACGCCCAGGCCGCCATCGCGCGCCTGGCGCAGGCCGGTATCTCCCCGGTTGCCTTCGACGCCGAGCAGCGTCGCTCGCTGCTGATGAACCAGCTCGCCGGCACGGTCGCGGGCACGGATTTCCTGACGCCGGCGGAAGTGGCGCGCCTGGCGCAGCTGCAGGATGAGCAGCGCGAGCTGCGCTTTGCGCTGCTGACTCCGCAGCAGTTCGGCGCGGGTCCCGCGCCGGAGGCTGCCCAGGTCGAGGCCTGGTACAGGGAGCACAGCGCGCAGTACCTGACCACCGAGTCTGTGAAGCTGGCCTACGCGGTGCTCTCGGCCACGGCCAGCGCCGCCAGCCTGCAGGTCACCGAGGCGCAGCTCCGCGAGCGCTACGAGAAGAACAAGGATCGCTACGTGGAGCCGGAGCGCCGCCAGGCCCGCCACATCCTGCTGACCGTCGACAAGGACAACGGCGACGCCCAGGTCAAGGCGCAGGCCGAGGCCCTCTACCAGCAGGCGACCTCGGGCAAGGACTTCGCGGAGCTGGCCAAGGCTCACTCCAAGGACCCCGGTTCCGCCCCGCAGGGCGGTGAGCTGGGCTTTGCCGACCGCACGGCCTACGTGCCGGAATTCGCCGCGGCGCTGTTCGCCCTGAAGGCCGGGGAGGTCAGCAAGCCGGTCAAGACGCAGTACGGCTACCACCTCATCCAGCTGGAGGCGATCCAGCCCGGCACCTCGCAGAGCTTCGAGCAGGCCCGCGCGGACATCGAGCAGCTGGTGCGCCACGAGCTGGCCGCCGACCGCTTCGGCGAGCAGCAGGAACAGCTGCAGCAGCGCATCGAGCGCGGCAGCGGCGCCTTCGAGGAGCTGGTGAAGAGTTTCGGGCTGACCGCGGGCGTCGTGGAGGCCTACAACCGCGGCACCGGCGGCGGCGAGCTGGTCAACAACCCCGCGCTCAACGACGCCGTCTTCAGCGACAAGGTCCTGAACCAGGGCCAGGTCGGCGGCCCCGTGCCGCTGGGCGAGGACCGCCTGGTCGTCTTCCACGTGCTGGACCACAAGCCCGCCGCGCCCAAGCCGCTGACGGAAGTGCGCGAGGCGGTGGTCGCCGAGCTCATCCGCCAGCGCGGCGCCGAGGCGGCCGCGAAGGCCGCCGATGCGGCGCTGGCGCGCCTGAACGCGGGCGAGTCCTTCGACAAGGTTATCGGCGACCTCAAGCTCAAGTCCGATGCGGCGCGCTTCGTCGGCCGGACGGATGCGGGCCTGCCGGTGCAGGTGCGCGGCGCGGTGTTTGCCGCGAACCGCCCGGCCGCGGGCAAGCCGGTCTCGCAGCGGGTGAAGCTGGACGAGGGCGGCGTGGCGCTCGTGCAGGTCACCGGCGTGCGTACGGCGCCCGCGGGCGACACCGAGCAGCTGAAGGCGCAGCGCTTCCAGGCCGAGCTGCGCCGCGCCGGGACGCAGGAGACCGACGCCTACATGGCAGAGCTGGTGCGCACCGCCAAGGTGAAGAAGAACCTCAAGGTCTTCCAGTAACACCGGATGTCGGGCCCCAGCGAAAAGCCCGTCAAGGTCCTGGTTATCCTGGCCGCCATGGCGGCCGGCGCCGCCCTGGGGGCCCTTGCGGGCAGCGATGGGCTCCTGGGCGGGATCGAGGTCATCAAGGTCTGCGACTTCCTGGGCAGCCTGTTCATCAACCTGCTGAAGATGCTGGTCGTGCCGCTGGTGATGTCCTCGGTCATCACCGGCGTCGCCGGCATCGGCACGGGCCGCAACCTGGGCCGCCTGGGCCTGACCTCCTTCCTCTTCTACCTGGTCACCACGCTCCTGGCGGTGCTGATCGCGCTGTGCGTGCTGAACCTCGTGCAGCCGGGGATCGTGGACGGCCATCCGGCGCGGGACCTGCTGGCGCTGCACGTGGATGCCGCGGCGGTGGACCTCAGCGTGCGCGCCAAGGCCTCCGGGGGCCTCCTGGACCTGCTGCTGGGCCTGGTGCCCACCAACATCATCGAGGCGGCGGCGGGCACCAAGCTCCTGGGGCTCCTGTTCTTCAGCGTGCTCTTCGGCTTCTTCCTCACCCGCATCGAGTCGCCCTACCGGGAGAGCGTGACCACGTTCTGGCAGGGCCTCTTCCGCGTGATGATGCGCATGACCGAGTTCGTGATGCGCCTGGCGCCGGTTGGCGTGTTCGGGCTGACCGCGCGGGTCGTGGCACGCACCGGCTTTGCCTCGGCGGGCCCCTTGCTGCTCTTCGGGCTGTGCGTGGTCGCAAGCCTTGCGCTCTATGCACTCGTTGCGCTGCCGGCCCTCATCCGGGTCGTGGGTCGCGTGCGGCCCTGGGGCCTGTTCCCGGCGCTGGCGCCGGCCTTGCTCACGGCCTTCTCCACGGCCTCCTCCTCCGCCACGCTGCCGCTGACGATGGAGTGCACCGAGCGGCGGGCCGGGGTGTCGGCGCGGGTGTCGGGGTTCGTGCTGCCGCTGGGCGTCTCGGTGAACCACGCGGGCAGTGCGCTGTACGAGTGCGCGGCGGCGCTGTTCATCGCGCAGGCCTACGGTCTGCACCTCTCCGTGCTCACGCAGTTCACGATCGTGGTGCTGGCGCTGGTGACCTCGATGGGCATCGCGGGGATCCCCGCGGCCTCGCTGGTCGGGATCACCGTGATCCTGGGGGCGGTCGGCCTGCCGGCGGAGGCGATCGGGGTGCTGCTGGTGCTGGATAGGCTCCTGGACATGATGCGCACGGCGGTCAACGTGCTGGCGGATGCGTCCTGTGCCGTCATCGTTGCACGGCTCTCCGGTGAGCGCGATGTGCTCGCCGCGACCGCGACCGCGACCGCGACCCGGCAGGCGCCCGGGAAAGCCTGAGACGGGTGTTACCCGCGATGGCCACCCCGGCCGGGCAGCCGTGGACGTCTTTGGTATCACGTTATAGACACTTAGTCTTCGGATATCTATAATGTGATACATGCCGTCTCGACAGCCGCCCATGTATCCGAAGCAGAAGCGGCTCCTGGTGAGCCTGGGCGAGCGGTTGCGGCTGGCCAGGCTGCGGCGGCAGCTCAGTATCGAAATCGTCTGCGAGCGGGCCGCCATCTCCCGGATGACCCTCTACCGGGCCGAGGCAGGCAGTCCCGCGATCGCACTGGGTACGCTGCTGCGCCTCCTGTCGGTGCTGGCGCTGGAGGCGGACCTGGACGCCGTGGCCCGGGACGACAAGCTGGGTCGCCTGTTGCAGGACCAGCGGCTTGCGCCGCGGCGGCGCTCGGCGACGGCGGGACGCGCTGGCACCGGGGAATCGGGTGAGGGGGAGTCGCAGCCGTGAGCCACGCCCTGGAGGTGTGGCTCGACGCCGACCTGGTCGCTGAACCGCAGCGCGTGGGAACGCTCGCGCAGGATCGGGGTTCGATCCGGTTCCAGTACGAGCGCGCCTGGCTTCAGCACCCCCTGCGGTTCGCGCTGGATCCGGACCTCTCGTTGGGGGAAGGCGCATTTCATCCCGACCCGGAACGCGGCAACTTCCGGGTGTTCGACGATTCGGCCCCTGATCGCTGGGGGCAGATGTTGATGAAGCGTCGGGAGGCGCTGGCGGCCAAGGATCAGGAGCGCCCGCCCCGCACGCTGCAGGCCTGGGACTTCCTGCTCGGCGTACAAGATGTCACGCGCCAGGGGGCGCTGCGTTTTCGGCGCGAAGGCGAAGCGCGGTTCCTGGCGGACGAGACCCTCTCCGCGCCGCCGGTTGCCCGTCTGGGCGAACTGGAGCGCGTGGCCCGCGACATCACAGCCAAACGCATTGACGATCGGGATGCGCTGCGCCGGTGGCTCGCGGTGCTGGTGGCACCGGGCGCCTCGCTGGGCGGCGCACGGCCCAAGGCCAATTTCAGGCAGGCCGACGGCAGCCTCTGGATCGCCAAGTTCCCGGCGCGCGACGATGACCGGGATATCGGGGCCTGGGAGTTTCTGACCCATGAACTCGCGCTGGCCTGCGGCATTGACGTGCCTGCCGCCACCCTGCGGGGCTTTGGCGGGGAACACCGGACCTACTGCGTGCAGCGTTTTGACCGGTTGGCCGGGCGTCGCCGCTACTATGCTTCCGCGATGGCCTTGCTGCGCAAGGAGCAGAGCGAGGGCTCCAGCTACCTGGAGATGGCCGAGTTTCTGCAGAGCCAGGGTGCGAAAGACCACATCGCCGCCGATCTGGAACAGCTCTATCGGCGCGTCGCCTTCAATGTCCTGGTTGGCAATCGCGACGATCACCTGCGCAATCACGGGTTTATCCTGACCGCGACCGGTTGGCGTCTGGCGCCGGCGTTTGACGTGAATCCGAACATCGACAAGGCCGAGCACGTCTTGAACCTGGATGAGACGGACAACCGGCCGAGCCTTCAGGCCGTGGTCAACACGGCGGAGTGGTACGTGCCTTCCCGGAGCCACGGTGCGGCCATCGTGACGCAGATGGCCCGTCAGGTCAGTCGCTGGCGGGAGCAGGCCAGAGGACTTGGGTTGGCCCGCGCCGACATCGACCTCATGGCCTCCGCCTTCGCGCAAGTCCCTACCGCCGTCTGAGGCGGCGACGCCGCACGCTGGGCCCGTGGCACCGCCACCCCTGCGGAGCGGTCTGCGCCCTCGTCGTCCGCATCGCCGTGCCGAACCGGCAAGCGCGACGCGGCTGCCCGGTCAGGTCGGTCCGACGAGAGGCAATCCCGACCCGGTCCGCGCGGTATCAGCCCTCCGTGGCTGGCGGGAAGCTCATGCCGACGTGGCTGAAGCCATTGTCGACGTACAGGATCTCCCCCGTGATCCCGCCACCCATGTCCGAGCACAGGAAGGCCGCGGCATTGCCGATGTCCTCCAGGGACACGTTGCGGCGCAGCGGGGCGGTCTGGGCGACCTGCGCGAGCATCTTGCGGAACCCCGCGATGCCCGCGGCCGCCAGCGTCTTCACGGGACCTGCCGAGATGGCGTTGACGCGGATGCCCTTGGGGCCCAGGTCCGCCGCCAGGAAGCGCACGTTCGCCTCCAGGCTCGCCTTGGCCAGGCCCATCACGTTGTATGCCGGGATCGAGCGCACGGCGCCCAGGTAGCTCAGGGTCAGGATCGCCCCGGCGCGGCCCGCCATCAGTGGGGCTGCGGCGCGGGAGAGGGCGGTCAGGGAGTAGCTGGAGACGTCGTGCGCGATGCGGAAGGCCTCGCGCGAGGTGCTCTCCACGAAGTCGCCGGCCAGGGCCTCGCGCGGCGCGAAGGCCACGGCGTGCACCAGGATGTCGAAATGGCCCCAGCGGGACGTAAGCTCCGCGAACACGGCGTCGATCTGCGCATCGACCGTGACGTCCAGCGGCAGCACGATCTGGGAGCCGACGGAGGCGGCGAGCGGCTCGACGCGATCCTTCAGTTTCTCGTGCCCGTAGGTGAAGGCCAGCTCCGCGCCCTGCGCGTGCATGGCCTGGGCGATGCCCCAGGCGATGGACCGGTCGGTGGCCACGCCCACGATGAGCGCGCGCTTGCCAGAAAGAATTCCCATGGATACCCCTAACGTGTTCTCGACGTGGCGGCATGATACCGCGCCTGGGGGCCCCGGGCGGCGGCTCAGCGGGTCTTGGGGACGATCGCGATGAGCTTCTGGCCGGGCTGGATGGCCTCGCGGGACGGCAGCTGGTTCCAGCTCAGCAGGTTCGCGACGCTGACCTGCAGCAAGCGCGCGATGCTGTAGAGGGTGTCGCCGCGGCGCACGGTGTAGGTGACCCGCCGCTCCCGGCTGCTCGGGGCGGCCTTGGCGACTTTCTTGCCGGCCTGGCCGCGGCTGGGCTCCTCGTTGGCGTCGCTGCCCAGGTTGATCTTCTGGCCGGCGCGCAGCCGGGTGTTCACGCTGATGCCGTTCAGCGTCGCCAGGGTCTTCACGCCGACGCCGGTCTTGCGGGAGATCGCGTAGAGCGAGTCGCCCCGGGCCACCACGTGCACCTGGCGGCCGCGCACCTTGCGCAGGCTCGCGCTGCCCTTGCCGTCCACCAGCATCGCCGCCCGCAGCACCTTGGGGGGCAGGCTGGTCACGGCGGAGGGGATGCGCAGTTCGCTGTCGACCTCGATGCGGCCGTTGGTCTCCAGGCCGTTGAGCTCGCGCACGACGCCGGGGGTGATGTTGAAGTGCTTGGCGATGGAGGCGACGGTGTCGTTCCTGCGCACCTGGTAGCGCTCCACGCGCATGCGCTGGTCGGGGGTCAGCAGCAGCAGGTTCTGGCGGAAGGTGTCGGCGACCTCGACGGGAAGCAGCAGGAAATTCGGGCCCGTGGGGTCGGTCGCGAAGCGGTGGTAGGCCGGGTTCAGGGCGTAGAGGTCCTCCACCGTCATGCCGGCCAGTTCCGCCGCGACCTTCAGGTCGATCTGGCCGCCCGTGTCCACGCGCTGGAAGTACGGCTCGTTGGGGATGCTGGAGTACTCCAGGCCATACTCGGTGGGGTTGGCCACCAGGCGGGCCATCGCCAGGAGCTTGGGGACGTAGGCGCGGGTCTCGGCCGGCAGCTTCAGGTCCCAGAAGTCGATCGGCAGGCCCTTGTCCTGGTTGACCTTGACCTGCCGCGCCACGGCGAGCTCGCCGCAGTTGTAGGCGGCGATCGCCAGCAGCCAGTCGCCGTTGAACTGCTCGTTAAGGAACTGCAGGTAGTCCAGCGCGGCGCGCGTCGCGGAGACCACGTCGCGGCGGCCGTCATACCACCAGTCCTGCTTCAGGCCAAAGCGGGTGCCGGTGTCCGGGATGAACTGCCAGAGGCCGGCGGCGCGGGCGCGCGAGTACGCGTAGGGCTCGAACGCGCTCTCGATCACCGGCAGCACCGCCAGCTCCAGCGGCAGGCCGCGGGCCTCGATCTCGGTGATGATGTGGTGCAGGTAGGGCGCCGCGCGGTTCAGCGTGCGCTCGATGTAGTCCGGGTGGCGCAGGAACCACTCCAGCTCCCGGTCGACCCGCGGCTCCTCGATGTCGCCCAGCGCGAAGCCGGCGCGCAGGCGCTCCAGCAGGTCCGTGTACTGCTCGCCGCTCACGGCCTTCGGGGCCTCGGCGCCCTCGGCCAGCTCCACCGGCACCGGCGCCAGGCTCGCGCTCGGGGGCAGCGTGATCGGCACGGGCTCGGGGATGGAGGGGACGGGGAGCTTTCGGGGGGCAGAGGTCGCGCAGGCGGCCAGCCACAGGCTGGCCGCGGCAGCGGTGCCGAGTCTTACCAGCCTGCCCTGGGATGTGCCTGCGTACGCCAACTTGCACCCCCCTGCGATCTAGAGGCAGTCTAGGTTTTTCGAGCCCGGTATTTAACCGGCACGGCTAGCCAATTGCCAATTTTTTTCCATCCTCAGGACGGGGTCACGGCGCGCGATCGCTGGCTGGCCAGTGCGCTCGGCCAGGACCTGCTGAGCGCCGAGGCGCAGCTGCTCAGCGGGGTCCTGGATGAGATCTTCGGCCTTGAATTGCTGCAGCTGGGGGGCTGGGGCGCCTCGCGCGCGCTCCTGCAGGCCAGCCGCACCCGCCGCCAGACGATCGTGGCTGAATCCTCCGCCTGCGGCGCCGTGGACCTGGTGGGCCGCCTCTCGGCCCTCCCGGTGCAGAGCGGCAGCGTCGACTGCGTGCTGCTGCCGCACACCCTGGAGTTCGACAGCGACCCGCAGGCCGTCGTTCGCGAGGCCGACCGCGTGCTCACCGGCGAGGGCCAGCTGGTCATCCTGGGGTTTCGGCCGATGAGCCTGTGGGGGCTCAGGGCCGCGGCCTCGCGCACGGGCTTCCCGCCGGGGCTCATCGAGCTGCTCCCGGAGCGGCGCCTGCGCGACTGGCTGGCGCTCTTGGGCTACGATGTGGTGCTCAGCCGCCACTATCTCTTCAGCCGCCCCTGGCAGCGTGGCACGGCGCCCAACCAGCGGCGTATCCTGCGCCGCGGCCTGCTCAACCCGCTGCCTGCCGGCGCCTACCTGATCAAGGCCCGCAAGCACGTCTACACACTGACGCCGATCCGGCCGCGCCTGCGCGAGAGGCGCCGACTGCTGGGCGGCCTCGTCGAGCCCACGACACGCCAGGGAACATGACTGAAGTAGAGATCTATACGGACGGGGCCTGCCGCGGCAACCCCGGTCCCGGCGGCTGGGGCGCACTCCTGCTCTTCAAGGACGCGCAAAAGGAGCTGTCCGGGGCCGAACTGCAGACCACCAACAACCGCATGGAGCTGATGGGCGCCATCATGGCGCTGGCCGCGCTGACGCGCGGGGTCCGCGTGCGCCTCTACACCGACTCCAAGTACGTGAGCACCGGCGTCTCCGAGTGGCTGCCGAACTGGAAGGCGCGGGGCTGGCGCACGGCGGACAAGAAGGCCGTCAAGAACCAGGACCTGTGGGAGCGGCTGGATGCCGAGAACCAGCGCCACGCGGTGCAGTGGGTGTGGGTCAAGGGCCATGCCGGCAACGAGGGCAACGAGCGGGTGGACCGTCTGGCCAACGCGGCGATCGATGATTTGCTGGCCCAGGAGGCGCCATGAGCCGACAGATCGTGCTGGATACCGAGACCACGGGCCTGGAGGTGGGCCAGGGCCATCGCATCATCGAGGTGGGCTGCGTGGAACTGGTGAACCGCCGCCCGACGGGCAAGGTGTTCCACCACTACGTGAACCCGAACCGCGAGATCGATGCCGGCGCCGCCGCCGTGCACGGCATCACGCTCGCCAAATTGTACGACAAGCCGCGCTTCGAGCAGATCGCCGAGGAGTTCCTGGCGTTCGTCGAGGACTCGGAACTGGTGATCCACAACGCGCCGTTCGACGTGGGCTTCCTGGACGAGGAGCTGCGCCTGCATGCCCTGCGCAACGGCGGGGAGCGCATCCGGCTGCGCAGCCGCTGCCCGGTGCTGGATACCCTGGCCCTGGCCAAGGAGCTGCACCCGGGCCAGCGCAACGGCCTGGACGCCCTGTGCAAACGCTACGCAGTCGACAATTCGCATCGCGAATACCACGGGGCCCTGCTCGACGCGCGTATTCTGGCTGATGTGTACCTGGCCATGACGGGCGGGCAGAGTGCGCTCGCCCTGGATGGCGCGGCCCGCACTGCGTTGACCGACGTCCTGGCCAGCCAGCCGGTGGAGCGCGCCCCAGGGGCGCTGCCGGTGATCCAGGCGACGGCTGCCGAGCTGGCCGCGCACGAGACGATGCTCGCGCTCATCACCAAGGCGAGCGGCGGCAAGACCCTGTGGCAATCGGAGACGACATGATCAAGAAGGCGCCTGCTTTGAGTCTGCGCAACCTGCGCATCGGGGTCGTGGGCCTGGGCTACGTGGGCCTGCCCCTGGCGGCCGAATTCGGCAAGCACTTCAAGACCGTTGGCTTTGACCTGAAGGCCTCGCGCATCAAGGCGCTGGCGGCCGGCAAGGACAGCACGCTGGAGATGTCCCGCCAGGAGCTTAAAGAAGCCGATCGCCTGAGCTTCACCTGCGACGTGAAGGACCTGAAGTCCTGCCGCGTCTACATCGTCACCGTGCCGACGCCGATCGACGACTACAAGCGCCCGGACCTCACCCCGCTGGTGAAGGCCAGCGAGAGCCTGGGCACGGTGCTCAAGAAGGGCGACGTGGTGGTCTATGAATCCACCGTCTACCCGGGCTGCACGGAGGAGGTCTGCGTGCCGATCCTGGAGCGCGTCTCGGGCCTGAAGTTCAACCGCGACTTCTTCGCCGGCTACAGCCCGGAGCGCATCAACCCGGGCGACAAGCAGCACCGCCTGCCCAGCATCCGCAAGGTGACCTCCGGCTCAACGCCTGCGGTGGCCACCTTCGTGGACCAGCTCTACGCCAGCATCATCACCGCGGGCACCTACAAGGCCTCCAGCATCAAGGTCGCCGAGGCCGCCAAGGTCATCGAGAACACGCAGCGCGACATCAACATCGCGCTGATCAACGAGCTCGCGCTGATCTTCAACCGCCTGGACATCGACACCGAGGAGGTGCTGCTGGCGGCGGGGACGAAGTGGAACTTCCTGCCGTTCCGCCCGGGCCTGGTGGGCGGGCACTGCATCGGCGTGGACCCGTATTACCTCACGCACAAGGCGCAGGAAGTGGGCTACCACCCGGAGATGATCCTGGCCGGACGCCGCCTGAACGACAACATGGCCCTCTACGTCGCCAGCGAGATCTTGAAGCTCATGACCAACCGCCGCATCCACGTCAAGGGTGCGCGGATCCTGGTGCTGGGCCTGACGTTCAAGGAGAACTGCCCGGACCTGCGCAATTCCAAGGTCATCGACATCGTGACCGAGCTCAAGAAGTACGGTGCCGACGTGGACGTGTACGATCCTTGGATCGATGACAAGGAGGCGCGCCACGAGTACGGCGTGCGTCCGCTGCGGGCGCTGGGCAAGGTCAAGTACGACGCCGCGGTGCTGGCCGTGGCGCACCAGGAGTTCAAGGACATGGGGATCAAGGCCGTGCGCAAGCTCTTAAAGCCCGCCAGCGTGATCTACGACATCAAGCACGTCTTCCCGCGCGCGGAAGTCGACGGCCGCCTCTAAGGATCCCGCTCGCATGAAAGTACTGGTTACCGGCGCCGCCGGTTTCATCGGCTCCACGGTCTCCCACAAGCTGCTGGCGCGGGGCGACCAGGTCGTGGGCCTGGACAACCTGAACGCCTACTATGATCCGACGCTCAAGGAGGCGCGCCTCGCCCGCCTCACGGTGCAGCCGGGGTTCGAGTTCGCGCGGCTGGACCTGGTGGATGCCGCGGGCATGGCAATGCTCTTCAAGCGGGAGAAGTTCGATCGCGTCGTGCACCTGGCCGCGCAGGCGGGCGTGCGCTACTCGCTGGAGGCGCCGCAGGCCTACATCGACAGCAACATCACCGGCACGCTGAACGTGCTGGAGGGCTGCCGCTACAACGCCGTGCAGCACCTGGTCTATGCATCGACCAGTTCGGTGTATGGCGCCAACACGAACATGCCGTTCTCGGTCCACCAGGCTGCAACGCACCCGCTGTCGTTCTACGCCGCGACCAAGCGCGCCAACGAGCTGATGGCCCACAACTACGCGCACCTGTTCCGCCTGCCCGTGACGGGCCTGCGCTTCTTCACGGTCTACGGACCGTGGGGCCGGCCCGACATGGCGCTGTTCCTGTTCACCAAGAATATCCTCGCGGGCCTGCCGATCGACGTGTTCAACCACGGTCACCACCGTCGGGATTTCACCTACGTCGAGGACATCGCCGAAGGGGTGGTTCGGGCGCTGGACCGCCCGGCCCAGCCGAACCCGGCCTGGGACAGCAACAACCCGGATCCGGCCACCAGCAACGCGCCGTACCGGGTCTACAACATCGGCAACAACGCGCCGGTGGAACTGTCCCACTACATTTCGACGCTGGAAGACTGCCTGGGCCGCAAGGCGATAAAGAACCTGCTGCCGCTGCAGGCCGGCGACGTGCCGGATACGTATGCAGACGTGTCGGATCTGGTCACCGATGTGGGCTACAAGCCGGCCACCACCGTGGAGTTTGGCGTGCGGGCCTTCGTCGATTGGTACCGGGAATACTACAAGGTCTGATACGCGACGCGGCCGCTTCGCCGTGCCGGCAGAAGCATGTAATTTTTGCGCTGTCGCCAGGTCGCGATACGGTTTGGCTTCGTCATCAGGATGTAAGGATTCTAGGGTCATTGCAGGCCAGTCAACCAAACACGCTCTGTTGCGTCTTTATGCTTGATTCGGGAGTAGTTCAGGCTGCTAGACTGTTCAGCGGTTGTAAGGTGTCTTGCGGGCAGCCCGGATACGGGCGATCGCGACGAGTGGATTGGAGCCTAATTCTTGACCTTGATTTCTTCCTCAATGGCGGCCTTCGCGATAACCGTGGCGCTGCTGCCGGCGCTGCGGCCCCTGGCGCGCGTTCTGGGTCTGACCGATAAGCCCGGTGGTCGCAAGACTCATCACGGTGAGGTGCCCGTCGTCGGCGGTCTTGCGATGTTTGCCGGCTTGCTGATCGCCATCGTAGGCGGGGGGCAGATGGGGCATGCAGGCCTGTCGATCCTGGCCCTTGCCGCATTCATGGTGTTCCTGGGGGCGCTGGATGACCGATTCGACCTGCCTGCGCGGGTGCGATTGGTGGCCCACTTCGCTGCGGCGCTCGCGCTGGTCTACAGCGCGGGCGCGACGGTAGCGGACCTGGGGGATCTGGTGGGGCTTGGCGTGGCGCGCCTCGGTTTTCTCGCCGTGCCCTTTACGGCGCTGGCGATCATGGCCCTGGTGAAGGGCTTCAATATGCTGGACGGCCTGGACGGGCTGGCTG
>CAIPVV010000031.1 GCA_903868595.1 uncultured Pseudomonadota bacterium | reverse complement strand
GGCCCTGGCCTACAACGTCCGCCGCCTGGCGGTGCTCACCGCACCGGCTTAGGCCGATCGGTTAGGCTTTTGCCCTCAAAATCTTAAGCCTCCTCAGCCTGACGCTCCGCTCACGAAGCGTCAGTCCGACAGGCTCCTAGGGGTTCGGTGTGCCGTCATCCCAACCGCCGCCCAGTGCCTTGTAAAGGGCGATCAGGGACGTCGCGGCCCGCGTCTGGCTCGCCGCCAGCAGATCCTCCGCCTCCAGCGCGGTCCGGTAGGCATCCAGCGCCGTCAGGAAGTCCGACACACCGCCCTCGAAACGCTGCGTGGCCAGGTCTGCCGCCTGCACGCTGGCCTTGGCGGCGCGCTCCAGGTGCGCCAGGCGCCGCCGCTCCAGGCTGTAGTCGGAGAGCGCGTTCTCGGTCTCCTCCAGGGCCTGCAGCACGGTCTGCTCGTAGGTTGCCAGCTGCGCCTCGTTTCGGGCGCCGGCCGCCTTGATCTGCTGCCGAATGTGCCCGTAGTCCAGGATCCCCCAGCTGAGGGACGGCCCGAAGCTGCGCGTATCGTTGCCGGCATCGCCCAGCGCATCAAAGCGCAGTGCCGAGAGGCCGATGTTCGCGTTCACGGTAACCCGCGGGAACAGGTCGCCCACCGCGACGCCGATGCGAGCCGAGGATTCGGCCAGCTGCCGCTCGGCAACACGGACATCAGGCCGGCGACGCAGCAGGTCGGCCGGCCGACCCAGGGCGAGGCCCGTGGGCAAGGAGGGCATGGCGGCCTCGGCCCCCAGGCGGGTCGCGAGCGAGCCCGGCACGACGCCGGCCAGGACCTCGATCCGGTGCATGGCACGCGCCACCGCGGCCTCCAGCGGCGGCACCGTGGAGAGCGTGGTCTCCACCTGTGCCTCGGCCCGGGCCGTATCCAGCAGCGTGCCGCGACCCGCATCCAGCCTGGACTGCACCAGTTCCAGGGCATGGCTTTGGTTGGACGCATTTCGTCGGGCGACGGCCAGCTGGTTCTGCGCACCGCGCAGCTCGAAGTAGTTACGCGCCAGTTCCGCAACGACGCTCAGGCGCACGCCGCCGCGGAACGCCTCGGCGGCCTGTGCGGCGGCGATCAGGGACTGTCGGTAACGGCGCCCGCGGCCGAACAGGTCCAGCTCCCACGTGGCATCGAAGCCCGCCTCATACAGGTCGTAGTTGCGCGTCACCGGCGTACCCGGAGGCACGCCGCCGCGACTCTGCCTCAGCGCCTGGCCGTCGGCCTTGCCCGTGACGGTGGGCAGCAAATCAAACAGCTGCCCCGTGCGCGCCGCGCGCGCCTCCTTGAGCCGGGCATCGGCAATCTTGATGTCCCGGTTGGCCGCGAGCGCCTGCTGCACCAGGTCATCCAGCAGCGGGTCCTGGAACAGCTGCCACCAGGTCGCATTCACCGCCGCGTCGTTCGGTGCGATCAAGTCCCGACCCGCGAAATCGGCAACCGGCGGCGCCGCGGGGGCCCGGTAATCCGGGCCGACGGCACAGCCGGCCAGCGCCGCCGCCACGGCCATGGACACGAGCAGTTTCACGGGCTTAGCCATTGGCCTGCTCCTTGCGACGCAGGATGAGGCCGCGCAGCACCACGTAGAAGACCGGCGTCAGGAACAGCCCGAAGAACGTTACGCCAAGCATGCCGGAGAACACCGCGACGCCCATTGCGTGGCGCATCTCGGAGCCTGCGCCGGAGGAGAACACCAGCGGGACCACGCCCATGATGAACGCCAGGGAAGTCATGATGATGGGCCGCAGCCGCAGCCGGCAGGCCTCGATCGCGGCATCCAGGGCTTTTCGTCCCTGCTGTTCCAGGTGTACGGCGAACTCCACGATCAGGATCGCGTTCTTGCAGGCCAGGCCCACCAGCACGATGAAGCCGATCTTGGTGAAGATATTATTGTCCCCGCCCGTGAGCCACAGCCCCACCATCGCGGACACGATGCACATTGGCACGATAAGGATGACCGCCAGCGGCAGCGTCCAGCTCTCGTACTGAGCAGCCAGTACCAGGAAAGCCAGCAGCACGCACAGCGGGAAGATCAGGGTCGAACTGCCGCGCGAGAGGATCTCCTGGTAGGAGAGCTCCGTCCACTCGAAGCCCACTCCGGCCGGCAAGCGCTCGCGCGCGAGTTTGGCCATCGAATCCAGTGCCGCGCTGGAACTGGTCCCCGGCATCGCCTGGCCATTGATGTCGGCAGCCAGGTAGCCATTGTAGTGGGTGACCGAGTCCGGCCCGACGCTGTCCCGTACGGTCATTACCGAACCCAGTGGCACCATGCCGCCACGGGCATTGCGCGTCTTCAGGTCCAGTATCTGCTCCTTGCGCGCGCGGAACTGCGCATCGCCCTGCGCGATGACCTGGTAGCTACGGCCAAAGATATTGAGGTCGTTGACATACAGGGATCCCAGGTAGATCTGCAGGCTCTCAAAGACGCTGGCCAGCGGAACGTCCTCGCGCTTGGCCTTCGCCCGATCGATGTCTGCATACACCTGAGGGACGTTGACGCGGTAGTTGGAGAACACGCCGACCACGCCGGGAGTCTGATTTGCAGCGGCCACGAAGTCCTGCAGCACCCGGTCCAGGCCCTGATAGCCCAGGGAGCTGCGATCCTCGATCTGCAGCTTGAACCCGCCCAGGGTTCCCATGCCGTTTACCGGGGGCGGCAGCACCACGCCCACGAAGGCATCCTCGATGCCCCCGAGCTTGCGCTGCAGACGCTGCGCGATCGCCGTGGCCGAGAGGTCGCGGCCCTTGCGCTTATCCTGCGGATCCAGCGTCGCGAATATAACGCCGCTGTTGGACGCCACGCCGAAGCCGGCCGTCACGGACATGCCGGAGAAGGAAATGACAGAATCCACGCCCTTCTCGGAGGCCATGATCGCCCCCATGCGCTTCATCACTTTCTCGGTGCGATCCAGCGACGCGGCGTCCGGCAATTGGGCGAACGCGATCACATAGTCCTTGTCCTGCACTGGCACGAAGCCTTCCGGCACGTGCATGAAGCCCAGTGCACCGACGGCCAGGAGCCCGAGGTAGACCAGCAGCGCAATGCCTGTCATCCGCAGCACACGTCCCACGCCGCGCCCATAGGCTTCTGAGGCCCGGTTGAAGAAGCGGTTGAAGGGCCGGAATACCCATCCGGCGCAATGATTGATGACGCGCGTGACCACGTCCTGCTTGCCCTCATGCGGGCGCAGCAGCGCGGCTGCCAGCGCCGGCGAGAGCGTCAGGGAGTTGAAGGCCGAGATCAGCGTGGATATGGCGATCGTCACGGCGAATTGCCGATAGAACTCACCGGTCAGCCCGCCAAGGAATGCGATGGGCAGGAAGACCGCGGTCAGCACCAGCGCGATGGCGATGATGGGGCCGGACACCTCGTCCATCGCCTTGAACGTCGCATCGCGCGGCGAGAGCCCGGCAGCGATGTTGCGCTCCACATTCTCCACGACAACGATCGCGTCGTCGACGACGATGCCGATGGCCAGGACCAACCCGAACAGCGACAGGGTATTGATGGAAAAGCCGGCCAGCAGCAGCACGGCAAAGGTGCCGACAATGGAGACCGGCACGGCGGCCAAGGGGATGATGCTGGCGCGCCAGTTCTGCAAGAACAGCACCACCACCAGCACGACCAGGAGCAGCGCCTCCAGAAGCGTTTCCACCACGGCATGGATGGAGTGGCGTACGAAATTGGTCGGATCGTAGACGACGCGGTAATCCACACCCTCGGGGAAACTGCGCTTCATGTCCTCCATCGCCGCTTTCACGTCGACGGACAACTGCAGGGCGTTGGACCCAGGGGCCTGGAAAACCGCAAGCGCAACCGCGGGCATGCCGTCCAGGTAACCCAGGACCCCGTAGTCGGAGCTACCCAGTTCGACCCGCGCGACGTCCTTAAGCCGCGTGATCTCGCCGCCGGCCCCGGTCTTGATGATGATGTCGCCGAACTCCGCCTCGCTGGAGAGCCGTCCGTAGGCATTGACCAGGAGCTGCTGGTCCACCCCGGGGCTCATCGGCTGTGCGCCGACCACGCCGGCGGCGACCTGCACGTTCTGCTCACGGATCGCGGCGACCACGTCTCCGGCCGTCATGCCGCGACCGGCAATGCGCTGCGGGTCCAGCCAAACGCGCATCGCGTAGCTGCCGCCGCCAAACACATTCAGCTGCCCCATCCCGGGGATGCGGGCAAGCGTGTCGCGGACCTGCAGCTCGGCGTAGTTGCGCAGGTACTTCAGGTCATAGCGCCCGCTCGGGGAGATCAACTGCACGAACAAGGTGATGTCGGAGTTGCTCTTGACCGTGGTGACGCCGATGCGGCGCACGTCCTCGGGGAGCTTGGTGAGCGCCTGGGCCACGCGGTTCTGCACCTGCACCTGGGCCTGGTCCGCGTTCGTGCCGCTCTTGAACGTTACGGTGAGCTGCATGGCGCCGGAGGAGGAGGACTGCGAGGACATGTAGAGCATGTTCTCGACGCCGTTGATCGCCTGTTCGAGCGGCGCGGCTACCGTTTCCGCGACCACTGCGGGGCTGGCTCCAGGGTAGGCGGTGGCGACCACGACCGAAGGCGGGGCCACTTCCGGGTATTCGCTGATCGGCAGCGCCCCCATCGCCAGCAGACCGGCGAGGAAGATGAAGATCGAGACCACGCCCGCGAAGATCGGACGATCAATGAAGAAATGCGCGAATTTCACGGTCAGCCCGCCCCGTCCGCTTTGCCGTCCATCGGGACGATCTTGGGCTTCACCAGCATGCCCGGGCGCACGCGCTGCAGGCCGTTGACGATGATCTGCTCGCCGGCCTTCACGCCGTCCCGCACCACGCGCAACCCATCAACCATGGGGCCGGTGCGAACGGCACGGTATTCCACCTTGCCGCCCTCGCCCACCACCAGCACGTAGCGGCGATCCTGATCGGTCGCAATCGCACGGTCGTTGATCAGCGCGCCCTTGTACTTGCCGGTACCGATGAGGCGCACGCGCACGAACATACCCGGGGTCAGGAACCGATCTGGGTTGGGGAATACGGCTCGGCCCGTCAGCGTGCCAGTGGCGGTGTTCACGCGGTTGTCGACGAAGTCCATGTAGCCCTGGTGCTTGAATTCCGTTTCATTGCCGACGGCCATCAGCACCGGGTTCTTCACGTCGCGAGACAGGGGACGCTCGCCGCTGCGCGCCAGGTCCATGTACTTGAGATAGTCCTGCTCGGCGGCATCGAAGTACGCATACATCGGCTGCAGCGACACCACGGTGGTCAGGCGCGTTGCCTGCCCGCCCTGGCTGCCCACCACGAGATTGCCCTGGGTAACTTCCGCCCGGCCGACGCGCCCCTCGATCGGCGAGGTCACGTGGGTGTAGCTGAGGTTCAGGCGGGCCACCTGCACGGCTGCCTCGGCGGACTTCACCTGCGCGCTGCCGTTGCGGCTGGCTGCCACACGCTGCTCGTACTCCTCCTGCGAGATCGCACGGGAGGCCAGCAGCTTGTCGCCGCGGGCCAGATCCGCACGCGCCAGCTCCCCTGCGGTCTGCGCCTGGTCCAGCGCAGCCAGCGCACGCGCGAGTTCCGCCTCGAAGGGACGCGGGTCGATCTGGAACAGCAAGTCGCCCTTGTGGACGACCTTGCCCTCGGCGAAGACGACCTTCTGAAGGTAGCCAGAGACCTGGGGGCGGATCTCCACGGTATCCACCGCTTCCAGGCGCCCGGTGTATTCATCCCACTCGGTGATTTCCCGCTCCGGCACGACGGCGACACTGATCTCCAGCGCCGGAGGGGCCGTTGGTTGGGACGGCGCACGGTTGCAAGCCGCAACGAGAATCAGCAGCACTGGCAGGGCAAACAGGCGGGTCAGGGTGCGCATAGGACAGATCCAGGAGAAGGGGGGGGCCTCACCGACATCCGTGCGGAGAGAACGCCCGGTATTGAGAGTCGGGTACTGCAAATGAAACGGGCCCGCGCTGACCTGCGCAGGCCCGAGTTCCACAAGGATGGCGTTGCCGCCAAACCTAAATCAAGTGCTGGCGGAGAATCCGTCGCCCTTGGCATCAAGCGTGATATCGCCCCGCTGCACGGCGGAGACAAACTTACACGTCTTGAGGAAACCGCCGAACGCGAAGAAGTGTAGTCCGCCAAAGCCCGTCTTGCCGGCAGCCTGCGCGGCGGCCAGCGTACGGATCGAACCCTCCGGACCGCTGTCACCCAACAGCTTGCCGACCAGGCCAGCCTTGCCGCTGGTCAGGGCGCGGATGGACGCGCCAGCGCCGCAGATCTTCGCATAGCGCAGCAACGTCGTGAGACTCGCCGGGCCTGGCAGGCCGGGGCGGGCGGCGTTCTTGATGCCGTTGCGACGCAGGGTGTTCTCCCACTCGACCATCGGCTCCGGCTCGAACACGACCTGCGTGACGAAGGTCAGCTCGACGCCCTGCGCGGCCGTGATGGCGACCTTGCGGGCCTCGTATTCGCGCAGCTGCGGCTCGGTCATGTGCGCATGGCCTTCCGGATGGCCGGCCATGTACATCTGCTTGATGCCGGCGGCGGCGAACTCGCCGCTCTCCAGCACGCCGATCGTGGAGTCGAAGGCGCCTTCCGGGGCGGCCATGTCACCGGCGATCAGCAGGAACTTGGTCACGCCGACGGCGGCAAAGCCCTTGGCGATCTTCGATACCTCAGCCAGATCCTTGACGCGGCGCGCCGGCACGTGCGGTACCGGGTTCATGCCGGCGGCCTTCACGGCAGCCGCGGCGTCGGTCAACTCCTCGAACGTCTGGTTCGGGAACAGCGCGATGAAGATGTCCGTGCCCGCCGGCAGCAGTGCCGCCGCAGCCGGGAGGTCCTTGACGTCCTTGCAGGTCATCTCGACCGAGGCTCCGGCCATCAGGGATGTGATCTGTGAGATTTCCGAAGCCTGTACTGAGTCAGACATGATGTTCCAATCGTAGTTGAGTTAAACGGAAGTGCTTTTGTAGCGGCGGCGAGCGGTAGCACCTGCGGCGCCACCCAGCAGGCCCAACGCCAGCCAGGACAGCGCGCCGCCGCCGCCGGTCGAGCCGCCGTCCACGCTCTTGCTCACCGGCGCCGTGACGACGAGTTCGGCGTACGCATTGCGCACGACCCCCGCGCCGTCGGTGCAGGTCAGAATGTATTGGTAGATGCCGGCCGCAGTCGGCGTGAGCACGCTGGTTCCGGACGTACCGATCGTGTCGGACCAGGCGCCGGAAGCAAGGCAGCCGGCCGCCGTCGGCGAGGACCAGGTCAGCGTGGTGGTGGAACCAATCGCGATCGTCTCCGCCGAGAGGCCGATCGTCACCGGCAGGACGCCAGCCGTGCCCAGATCCAGCTTGTAGACGGCGCCCGCGTTGCTCAGCAGGTCCGTGAACGACACGCCATACAGGTACCCGCCCAGGGGCAGCAGCGTCGTGTACGGGGTACCGCCATCCACCGGGGAGTTGGTGAACGAGTGCAGCAGGGAATACGTGCCGCTGGGCGTGATGCGCCAGGCCACGCCGGCCGCGCTGTATCCGCCGAGCTCCGTTGTTCCATAGAGCGTGCCGTCCGTGTCCTGCGTGACCTTGTCCAGCGGATAGGCCCCATCGGTCGGTGCACCACCAAAGTTGTGCAGGACCGTCAGCACGCCGGCCGGCGTGATGCGGTAGATCGTGCCATAGCCGCTAGCGCCGCCCTGGTAGGCCGTGCCGTAGAAATTGCCGTCCTGCCCCAGGATCAGACCGGCGCGCGGGTTCGCGCCGTCCACGTTGGTGCCAACGCCCGCAGCATTGATCGTGCCCAACGCCGGGAAGGTATACACGGTGGTGTACGTCCCGGAGGTCGTGACCTTGTAGATCACGCCGCGGTCGTTCGCCCCGCCGACGAGCGTAGTGCCGTAGAGCGCACCGTCCGCGCCGACCACCAACGCACCCTCGGGGTTGCTGCCGTCGCTCCCCGTGAAGCTGTGCAGGATCGTGAGCGTGCCAGCCAGGGTGAGCTTGTAGACCGTACCCAGGTTGGCCGTGCCGCCACGCAACGTGGTGCCGTAGAGGGCTCCGTCCGGCGCCTGCACGACCGCCGTGTAGGGCTCGTACGCCCCGCCCGACTGGCTGTTGAAGTTATAGAGCGTGGCAAACGTGCCATCCAGCCCCAGTTTGTAAACCGTACCGGCCGAGGCGGTGCCGCCCAGAAAGGTCGTGCCGTACAGGTTGCCATCGGCGGCCTGAATCAGTCCCGCGTACGGCGAGATGCCTTCCGTCGTACCGCCGACCAGGGCGTGCATCAGCGTCGAGGTGCCCGTGCTGGGGCTGATTCGCAGGACTGCGCCGACGCTACCCGCGCCCCCTGCACTGGTCGCCACGTAGAGGTTGCCGTCCGAGGCCAGCAGCAGGTCACCGCGCGTATCGATGCCGTTGACCGCAGCCACGCCGGACAGGTCAAGGGAACTGCCGCTTCCGAAGGCGAAGACGGTGATGGTGTTGGATTGCAGTGGAACTGCGCCGGCGGTGGACGCCAAGAGCGCCGCACTAGCCAAGCCAAGAATGACGGAGACCAGCGGCCGGCGCCGCGACGAAACTGTTCGCTGCATGGATAGGGAGGCCATATTGTGGGTCGACGGCCGGACCCTGCGCCCTGCCACGGACGGGATTAGACCATATTCCGCAGGCGGAGTTGCGGCGTCGAGAGCAAATTGCAATTGCGGAAAATTCTCAACTTATTCATAGCGTAACGCATCAATCGGGGCCAGGTTGGCTGCTTTGCTGGCCGGCAGGATCCCGAAGACCATGCCGATGAAGGTCGAAAACAGGCAGGAGCCCAGTACCGCCCACCAGGGCACGCTCGGGCTGGGGAAGCTGGGAATCGCCCCAGCGATCCCATAGGCCAGCCCAAAGCCCAGTCCGATGCCAATCAGCCCTCCCAGGGTCGCCAGCAACATCGCTTCGATCAGGAACTGCAGCAGGATGAATTGACGCGGTGCACCCAAAGCCTTGGCGATCCCTACCTCCCGGGTCCGCTCGGTCACCGACACCAGCATGATGTTCATGATGCCGATGCCCCCGACCAGCAGCGAGATCCCCACGATGCCGGCGACCACCAGCGTGATGGTGGTGGAGATGGTCTTGAACGTATTGGCCAGGGTATCGGCGGCCTCCACCACGAAATCGTCCGGCTGGTCCGCGTGGATGGCGTGGACGCGGCGGATCAGGGCGGCCACCCGCTGCTTGACGTTGTCCACGCTGTCCAGGTCCACCACCGAGAAACTGATCCACAGGTCCGGCTGCGTGATCACGCCGGTGACTGCCAGCGCCGTGGAGTAAGGCATCAACAGGTAGGCATCCTGGTTCTGGCCAAACACCTCACCGCGCGGCTCCATGACGCCGATGACCTTGAACCACTCCCGGCCGATCTGCACGAACTGCCCCTCCGGATTCTCCGGTAGTTTCAGGTCCTTGCGCATCTGCTCACCCAGCACCGCGACGCGCCGCCGGCTGTCCTCGTCACTATCGGTGAGGAAGCGACCACTCTTGGGGAACATCTGCTGCACGTCCTGGAAGTTCGCCGTCGTGCCCAGCAACTGACCGTTCGCGGTATTGGCGCCGTTGCGGACCTCCGCACCGAAGCGCTGGCCGGCGAACACGGTCGGCGTGATATGGGTGATGCCGTCGATTCGAAAGCGCAGTTCGTCCAGATCCGAGGGACGCAGGCGGTTGAGCTTGCCCCGCAGCTGATCCTCCAGCGGCGTGTAGGAGCGCAGGGTCAGGGTGCTGGAGCCCAGGCCCTCGAACTGCCGGGTGATCGACTGCGAGAGCCCCTGGACCAGGGCTATAACGCAGATCACCGAGGCCACGCCGATGATGACGCCCAGCATCGTGAGCATGCTGCGCAGACCGTGCGCCCGGATGCTGGAGAGCGCTGAACGCAGGCACTCCTGCGTGGCGTACAACCAGGACGCAATGTCCGATCCCTCCTGCAACTCAGCCACTGGTGTCCTCCGCGATGCGGCCATCGTGCAGCCGGACGATCCGGCGGCAGCTGGCGGCGACCTCCGGGTCGTGCGTCACAATGATCAGGGTATGCCCCTCGTCGTGCAGGGTCGCGAAGAGCTGCAGGATCTCCTTGGCCGTACGGCTGTCCAGGTTGCCCGTGGGCTCATCGGCGAGCAACAGTTCCGGGCGCCCCACCAGCGCTCGCGCGATCGCCACGCGCTGACGTTGGCCGCCGGAGAGCTCATTGGGCCGATGCTGCATCCGATCGCCAAGCCCCACGCGGCCCAGCGCCTCGCTGGCCCGCTCGCGGCGCTGCGCAGGCGAAAGTCCTCGATAGATGAGCGGCTGGGCGACGTTGTCCAGCGCGGACATGCGCGGCATCAGGTAGAAGTTCTGGAAGATGAACCCGATCTTGCGATTGCGAACGCGCGCCAGATGCTGCTCATCCATGTCCGACACCTGGATCCCGTCCAGCAGGTACGTGCCCGCGGTCGGCGTATCCAGGCAGCCCAGAATGTTCATTAGCGTGGACTTGCCGGAGCCCGAGGCGCCGGTCAGGGCGACGTGCTCGTTCTGCGCGATGTCGAGGCTGATATCTGTCAGCGCCGCAAAACCCGCGTCGCCCAGCTTGTACGTCTTGCCAACGCCCGCCAGCTGAATCACGGCTTTGGCGCGCCAGCGCCCTCGGTCTTCTTGACCCGATCACCATCGCGCAGGAAACGCAGTGTCCGCGCGGGACCGGTAGCAATCTCCTCACCGATGTTAACGCCCTTGATGATCTCGATATAGGCGTCGTCCGCGGCGCCGGTCTCCACGGTGCGCGGCCGAGCACGGCCGTCCACAATAACCATGAGGCTGGCCTTGGCCTTCTCGTTCTTGTTGGTCGACTCCTCGTAGCGAACCGCCTGCACGGGCACGGATAGCGTCGGCGACGCATCGGTATTGCGCGTGGAGATCTCGGCACGGCAGCTCATGCCGGTGTGGAACCGCAAGTCCGGCGCATCGCTTAAACGAATCTTCACCGGATAGCTCTTGCTCTGCCCGCTCGCCTGTCGCGGCGAGACGGCCACCGTCTCCACGGTGCCCTGCCAGTACTTGTCCGGAAACGCCGCCGGCACGATGCGCGCAGCCTGACCCACGCCGACGCGGGCGACATCCGTCTCGTTGACGTTCACCTCGGCATAGAGATTCGAGGTATCGGCCACGATCATCAGGTCCGAGCCCGCGATGCTGGTCACGCTGGGCACGGCGGTCTCGCCCATCTTGATGAACAGCGCCGTCACCCGCCCGTCAAGCGGCGCCCGAATCTGGGTCTTGGCCAGTCGTTCGCGAGACTGTTTCAGCTGCGCCTCCGTCTGCTTCAGCACCTGCGAGGTCGTGGTGAGCTCGACCTGGGCCAGGTCGCGCTGGGAGGTGATGTCATCGAACGTATTGGCATCCACCATGCCCTGGGCGCGCAGGCTCTGGTAGCGCTTCCACTTTGTCTCCAGCGTCGCGGCGGCAACCTTCTGATGCTCGATATTGAGTCGCGACTGCTGTAGCGCCGCCTCCAGCTGCGCGACCTCCGCCAGGGCGGCCGCCGGATCAAGACGCAGCAGCAGGTCGCCCTTCTTAACCTGGTCCCCTTCCTTGACGGCCAGTTCGGTCACGCGACCGATGATCTCGGGGACCATCTTGATCTCCGTCTGGTAGGTGAGACTGCCGGAAGCCAGTATCGTGGGCGACAGAACGCGCTTGGCCACCGCCTCCATCTCCAGCGCCTTGACCTCCCCGCCCCGCGACACCTTTAGCGCCACGGGCACGGCAAGCACCGCTACCGCTGCCGCCGCGAGCGACCATTTGACCCATGGCCTCATGTGCGCGTCAGCGCGAAGGCGGCCCAGCCGCCGTAGCAGAGGATCACCGGTAGCAGCGCGAACACCACGCTGAAGACCCAGGAGCGCTGTGACCAGGCCCGCACGCCGATGACCGACAGCAGCCAGCACATGGGCTGAAGGATCGACAGCGAATTCAGAAGGGTGTAGCCGGGCTGGGACATGGTGCGATGCACGAATAGCTCGTTCAACGACAGCGGCTGCAGGACCCCAGGGTCGATCTGCTGGGTATCGCTCAGGGCCAGCAGCAGCACGGTTGGAATTACCGTCAGCAGCGCCGGCAGGCTGGTCCAACAGGCCAGCGAAAACCAGTGCTTGAACGTGCGCTGCACGTTCGTGATTTTTCCGGCCAGCGTCAGGTAAGCGGACTCCAGCAGCCGCAGCAGGACCAGTACGAAGATGCCGCCGCCCGCGCTGCTCAGCAGCAGCACATTGCGGGACAACATGCGTGCGGCCTGGGCACGCTGCGCTTCCGTCATCTGGGCCGACCTCGCCGAGGCGTTCAGGCTGCGGTCAATGAACCAATCCAGGTCAACCACGGAGTAGTACCAGAGGATGGCCCCCAGTGTGCACAACAGGCCCAGCAGCAGCGGGAACCAGAACCTGGGCCGCTCGTCGAGCTCGGCGAATGCGTTACTAGGTTGAGAAATCAGGGACAGGGCAAGCTCGATGTCTCGCATGGGGGAGTTACCGATCGCTCTTTGTTGTGCCGTCATTTAACGCCCATGGGCGACGTAGGAACAAGCCCTTAGGGAGACTCGCGCTGGATCTACCGGGATAGGAAGGTTCAGCGCCGTTTTCTGGCGGCCTCGGCCGCGTAGATGTCGGGCACGTAGGTTGCCATCGTGTCCAGGCGCATCTGAGAGGCGCGCTCGCACGGGAAGGAGGCCAGCATGGCTTCGCAGCGATCCCGCACGGGACCTGAGAACTCCTCATGCGTGAGGATGTATAAATCATTCTGGCGGATACCTTCCAGCACCGCCCTGCCCACGTCCAGCGGATCCAGTGCCACGGCCATCAGGTCGACCGGCGAGTCACTCACGCCCGGCGGCGGGCCAGCGCGTTCCGGTCCACCGGCATTCATCAGCTCGCTGGGACGATTGCGCTCGGAGTTGAAGATATCGGTACGCACCAGCCCCGGACAGAAGGCCGACACGCCGATGTTGCGACCAGCCAGCTCCACGCGCAGCGCCTCCATCATGCCCAGCACGGCGAACTTGGTGGTCACGTATACCCCAAGCATGCCCGCCAGCAGGCCACCGGAGGAGGAGGTAGTCACGATATGTCCGCCCTCCCCGTGGGCCAGCATCCGCGGCAGAAAGACCTTCACGCCGTTGAACACGCCATCGACGTTGACGTTCATCGCCCAGTCCCAGTCCTGCCAGGTGGCGTTGCTGATCTGCTTGGTAATGCCAACGCCTGCGTTGTTGGCCAGCAGGTGAACGTTGCCGAACACTTCCTGTACTTCGTCGGCCGCCCGCACCATGCCGTCCCGATCGGCCGTGTCCAGGTGAATGGCGTGCACGCCGGGATTGCCTGCAGGGAATAGGGCCAGCGCCTTGTCGCGATGCTCGGCCCGCATGTAGGTGAAGGCGACTTTCATGCCAGCCTCGGAGAAGACCCGCGCGAGCCCGAGGCCAATACCGCTGGAGCCTCCGGTGACGAAAGCCACCTTGCCACGCACGTCGGCCAAGGGGGTCTGGTGTGTCAGGGGCGCATTCATGGGAACCTCGCGGAGTTAAGGGGCCCGATTGTGCCCCGCCAGGCCACCACATAGAATCCCGACGCTTCGCGCATGCCAGACAATTTTCCCGACATCCCCCTCAAAGACTGCCTGCGCCGCGACCAAATGCGTCTGCAGCGGGATCGCGATCGCCTGAAATCCGAGGCCGGGCGCGGCAAGGACTTCGGCGTCGCCCTGGAGGCCCTACGCGGCCGCGTTGCGGCCTCCGTCGCCGCTCGCTCAGCCCGAGCAGCGAGCGTTCCTGCGATCGACTATCCGGAGGAATTGCCGATCTCTGGCGCCCGGGATGAGATCCGGGCCGCGATCCTGGCTCACCCGGTGGTGATCGTGTGCGGCGAGACCGGATCGGGAAAAACCACCCAGCTGCCCAAGATCTGCCTGGAGGCCGGCCGGGGGCTCAACGGCATCATCGGCCACACGCAGCCGCGGCGCATCGCCGCCCGTACCGTGGCCTCCCGCATTGCTGCCGAACTCAAGCAGCCCCTCGGCCAGGCCGTCGGGTACAAAGTTCGTTTCCAGGACCGCAGCCGCCCCGAGGGGCTCATCAAGCTGATGACCGATGGCATCCTGCTGGCGGAAACCCAGGCGGACCGCTTGCTCGACCAGTACGACACGCTCATCGTCGATGAGGCCCATGAGCGCAGCCTGAACATCGACTTCCTGCTGGGATACCTGAGCTGGCTACTGCCGCGCCGCCCCGACTTCCGGCTCGTGATCACTTCCGCCACGATCGATCCGGAGCGCTTCTCGCGTCATTTCGGCAATGCGCCGATCATCAACGTATCCGGGCGCAGTTTCCCGGTGGAACTGCGCTACCGGCCGGTGGAGGTCGCGGAGGACGAAGAGGATGAAACCGAGGGTGCCGAGCAGGCGGCCATTGTCGCGGCCGTGGATGAGCTGTGGCGCGACCAGACGGGAGACATCCTGATCTTCCTCAGTGGCGAGCGCGAGATCCGCGAGACCACTGAGTCGCTGCGCCGCCACCATCCGGATAAGTGCGAAATCCTACCGCTCTACTCACGCCTCTCCCAGGCCGAGCAGGAGCGCGTCTTCAGGCCATCGGGACGCCGCCGCGTGGTGCTCGCAACCAATGTCGCGGAAACCTCGCTCACCGTGCCAGGCATCAGGGCGGTGATCGACACCGGCCACGCACGCGTCAGCCGCTACAGCCACCGCAGCCGCCTGCAGCGTCTGCCGATCGAGAAGATCTCGCGTGCCTCGGCCAACCAGCGTTCCGGCCGGTGCGGGCGCGTCGGCCCGGGTATTGCCATCCGCCTGTACTCCGAGGAGGACTTCCTCGGCCGACCGGAATACACGGATCCGGAGATCCAGCGCACCAACCTGGCTGCCGTCATCCTGCAGATGCATGCCTTGCACCTGGGGGATATCGCGCGCTTCCCCTTCGTCGAGCCGCCCGACGGACGGTTCGTGCGCGATGGGCAACGCACGCTGCAGGAACTGGGCGCGCTGCGCGAGGACAATGCGATCACCCCGCTCGGGCAGCGCCTCGCGAGCCTGCCCGTCGACCCGCGGCTGGGCCGCATCCTGCTCGCCGGCGCAGAGGAGGGCTGCCTTACGGAGGTCGCGATCATCGTCGCGGCGATGAGCGTGCCGGATCCCCGGGATCGCCCCGCCGACAAGCAGGCCCAGGCGGATCAGAAGCACGCGCGTTTTCGTGACGAGAACTCGGACTTTCTCTCGCTGCTCAAGTTGTGGAATGACTTCGAGGAACAGCGCCGTGCCCTCTCCAAGGCGAAGCTGCGCACCTACTGCAAGGAGAATTTCCTCTCCCATGTCCGCATGACGGAATGGCACGACATCCATGGCCAGATCATGGAGGTACTCAAGGGCGAGCTGAAACTCACCCTAAACACCCAGGCTGCGCAGTACGAGGCCATTCACCGGGCGTTGCTCGCGGGCCTGCTCTCGCAGGTCTGCCAGAAGAAGGAGCAGGGCGAATACCTCGGGGCTCGCGGCACGAAGGTCCATATCCACCCGGGCTCTGGGCAATTCAAGGGCAAGCCAGCGTGGATCGTCTGCGCTGAGCAGGTGGAGACGACGAAGGTCTACGCGCGCACCGTGGCGCGCATCGATCCGCTGTGGATAGAGCAGGTCGGGGCCCACCTCATCCGCCACCAGCACTACGAGCCGCACTGGGAGCGGCGGGCGGCGCGCGTAGCTGTGTACGAGCGAACTACGCTGTTTGGGTTGACGCTGCAGGCCGGCCGTAAGATCCCCTACGAGCGCATCAATGCCCGCGAGGCACGCCAGCTTTTCATCCGGAACGCCTTGGTGCAGATGGATTACGACAGCAAGGCACCTTTCTTCCTGCACAACCTCAAGCTTCTGGAGGACGCCGACTACCTGCAGCAGAAGGGTCGGCGGGTGGACCTGCTGGTTGATGAAGTGCAGTTGTATGAGTTCTTCGATACCCGGATCCCGGAAGACATCGCCAGTGGCGCCGCGTTCGAGCGCTGGCGCAAGCAAGCCGAGGCGGCCAACCCGAATCTGCTGAAGCTCACCACCGGCGACATCACCGCCAGCCCCGACGCCTCGGTCGATACCCAGGCATTTCCGGATCACCTCTCGGCCGGACCCTTGCGCCTGGAGTTGCAGTACCGGTTCGAGCCGGGCAACGAAGACGATGGCGTCACCGCCATCGTGCCGCTGCACATGCTCAACCAGCTCACTCCCGCGCCATTCGACTGGCTCGTGCCGGGGCTGCTGGAGGAGAAGCTCACCGCGCTGGTCCGGTCGCTTCCCAAGCAGCTGCGGGTGCATTTCGTTCCCGTACCTGATCACGTGGCGCGCGTGCTGCCCATGCTCGATGCCGGCCATGGCTCCCTGCCCGCTCAGCTGGCCACCGCGCTGCGCCGCACGGGAGGCGTCGGCGTACCGCAGGATGCTTTCCGCGAAGAACTGCTGCCGATCCATTTGCGCATGAATTTCGCTGTGGTCGATGAGGCCAACAAGGTCATCGACAGGTCGCGGGACCTCAAGGCGCTGCAGAAACGCCACGGCGTAGAGGCGGGCCGCAATTTCCAGCAGCTTGCACAAGCCGCCTGGCTGCACACCGGCTGCAAGAGCTGGAGCTTCGGTGACCTGCCGGAGACCTTCGATGGCGTACATGACGGCCAACGGCTCTACGGGCATGTCGCGCTAGTGGATGAGGGAGCCAGCGTCGGGGTACGGGTATTTGCGACCGCGGCAGAAGCCTCAGCCAACCATCCGCGCGGGCTCACCCGGCTGATCCGCCTGACCTTGTCGAAGGACCTCAAGCCACTGCTCAAGGACTTGGCCGTCACGGTGCAGGGGGAGATGGCCTACCGAAATCTGCGCGAGGAACTGCTGGACCGTATAGTTGCCGCGGTATTCCTTGAGGGCCGGGACGTGGTGCGCACGCCAGCGGCACTTACGGAGCGCATTGCCCAGTTCCGCGGCGGAATCGGCTTGCCGGCACGGGAGATCTCCCGTTCGGTGCAGCAGACCCTGGACAGCTGGGTGGCCGTCCAGGCCAGGCTGAAGACCTGCGCGGTTGCCTCGACACGGGCGGACATCAGCGCCCAACTTGAGCGCCTGTTACCTGCGGGCTTCCTGGCGATGACACCGTGGTCCCGCCTGCGGGAATTTCCACGCTATCTCAAGGCCCTCCTCCACCGGCTGGAGAAGGCGCCGCTGGATCCAGGACGCGACCAGAAGCTCGCCCGCGAGGTGGAGGCCGTCGAAAGCCGCTACTGGCTGGCAGTCAAGGAGGAGAAAGGAGCTCGCCCGCCCGGCGATGATGCGTTCCGCTGGCTGCTGGAGGAGTACCGCGTTTCCCTGTTCGCCCAGCAGCTGAAGACACCGGTCGCTGTGTCGGCACGCCGCCTTGCAGATGCCTGGCAGGAACGCGCAGTTCGCTAGGGAAACGGGTCTACTGTCCGCTTCTTGGGCCCGCTCTCCCGCCACAATCCCCCGTTCGATGGACCGCGCCTGGCCCGCGTCGGCAGCCAGAGTGGTTGCCTACGAGGTAGCATCCCGCATACGATCCGCACCCTAAGCGGGTGTAGTTCAATGGTAGAACTGTAGCTTCCCAAGCTACTAACGTGGGTTCGATTCCCATCACCCGCTCCACCCGTCAGCCAACGCTTGCCAACGCCAGCAAGCCTCGCGTGGAGCGCGGGCCCGGCACATTCCCTGATTTGGATTCGCCCGGGTAGGACTTTTTGAATACCACCCACCTCACGGGCGCAATCAATGGCAGCCACCTCCGGTACCCACCAGTCGCTGCAGCGTGAGGTGGCGCAGGAGCTGGATCGGCGGGTCGCCGTAATGCAGATCCTGGCGGACTCTCCAGAGCTGAAGGCCTGGAACCTGCCTGCGTTCTGCCAGCTTATCCGTAGTCTGCGCGACAGAGATCCGGTGGTTCTCGTCACACGCGAGAAGCTGATTGCGACCTCCCGTACGCCGGACTGCAGCGTAAGCCAGGTGTCCAATCGCGTCCGGGGCAAGCAAGACAACACCCCGATCATCACCTTGAACATGCCGGTGCAGGGAGGCGGTCACCCGCGAAAACTGGCTTGCCACAGGCTAGCGCAAGATTCGAGCTTTCTGTTTAAGCCTTTTCGGTGCAGGGACTGCAAGTAGTTCCGATCGATCACCCCCGCGCATTAGCAAGGCACACGAGAGGTGCGAGACCAGTGGAACTGCTCGGTAGACCCCAGGCCCGAATTCCGGGGAGACCTGCCGCATGCGGCGCAATGAACCGCGTATCACCAAGAGAACCGACCTCGGCGGACGCCGACACGAACTCGCCCGAAGGCGAAGACCGGGTCGACCATCGATTGGTCCGACCAGCCACGACTTGCCAATGCGCGGCGAGAGATCGACTATGCCGAAAACTTTTCAGAAACAAGGCAGCGAAAACCATGACGAGCAGTCCGATAGAGCGCGTGGCCGTCATTGGCACCGGGGTAATCGGGGCGAGCTGGGCTACGTTGTTCCTTTCCCGCGGACTGGATGTCACTGCGTTCGACGTGGCGCCGAACACGGAGGTCCTGCTCCGCGATGCCATCTCCCGCCAATGGCCGATGATGCAGAAGCTGGGCGTTTCGGACGGAGCCTCGATTGACCGACTGACGTGCTGCGCGACCCTCCAAGACGCCGTTCACGGCGTTCAGTTCGTACAGGAAAGCGGCCCCGAGCGACTGGCCTTCAAACAAGATGTGTTCGCGGCGCTGGATGCCGCGACGGACCCAACGGCCATCCTCGCCTCCAGCACTTCGACCCTGAGGGTGAGTGAGTTCCAGAACGTATGCTCCCATCCGGATCGTGTCGTCCTGGGGCACCCGTTCAATCCGCCCCACCTGATCCCGCTGGTAGAAGTCGCCGGCGGGCTGGCAACGTCTTCCTCTGCAATCGACGCTGCGATTTCCTTCTATGCGGCCTGCGGCAAGCGCCCGATCAGACTACAGAGGGAGATCCGTGGCCACATTGCAAACCGTTTGCAGGCGGCCTTGTGGCAGGAGGCCTTTCACCTCGTCTCCTCCGGGGTCGCTACCGTTTCCGACATCGATGACGCCATCGCGCACGGTCCGGGCCTTCGCTGGGCTCTGCTCGGGCCATTCCTGAACATGCATCTGTCTGGCGGGAGCGGGGGTCTTGCACATGTCTTGGCTCACCTCGGCCCTGCGATGGAAGCCATATGGGACGACCTCGGGAAGGCGTCCCTGACTCCGGAGTGCAAATCCGTTGTAATTGCTGGCCTGGCTGATGAACTGGGAAGGCGTGACTCCGCCGCGCTGACCGCGGAGCGCGACCGGCTGCTGATCGGTCTGCTGCAAGCCAAGGCCGCATCGGCTGTGGCCTAATCGGGCCCTCGGGGCCACTCCACCCGAGGCCCTGTAGCGCGGAATTCGGCAGATCACAGCCGCTGATCTGGCTCCCGTCTCACGCGGCACGATGCGCGCGTACGCGGGCTACCTCGGCTTGCCTCGCCCGGGAGAAGTTAAGCGCCGTCAAGAATACGCCGCCGCCGGCTGCGAGAATCGCCCAGGGCGTGCCAACGTGGGATACCGCCCAGCCTGCGGCGCTAACACCGAGCGCCTGACCCAAGAAGTAACTCAAGGCAAACGCAGCAACTGCAGCACCACGACGCTCGGGGGCCATCTGCGTCGCGTTGGTTTGCAGCGTGTTATGCAACATGTAGAAGCCCAGTCCCATCGCAAGGCACGCCGGAGCGACGACAGCCAAATGCGGGACCAGGGCCACGATACCCATCATCAGCAACAGTGCCAGGCCTCCACCCCTGATTAGGCCGAGCTCGCCGAGCCGGGCCAGCAACGGGCGTGACGTCAGGGCAAACAAGAGCCCACCGAGGCCAAAGAGCATCGCCGTTGCCCCAGCCGACGTGAGCGATATATCAAGCGTTGTATGCAAGTGGGTTGCAAAGAATGCAAACGCACCCAGCACGAAAGCGCCTTCGAGGAATACCGACAGCATGACCACGCGGGCCCAAGGCGTGCGCAACACCATCGAGAATTCCCGCAGGAGCGAGCCGAGTGTTGCTGAGCCGGTCGTTCGGCCCGGAGTGGATACTTCGTCCAGGCGCCCCCGCATCCGCTGCAAGAGCACGGTGCTGGCGGCAAAGAGGACGGTCAGCAGCAGGAATGGAGCCCGACGCCCGAAGTGGTCGGCGGACAGTCCACCCAGGAGCTGGCCCAGTGCCACCCCGAGAATTTGTCCGATAGAAAAGCGCGCTAGAATGGGCTGCCTTCGCTCATAGGGGACGGCGTCGCCGATCCAGGCCATGGACAGCGGAATAAGCGCAGCGGACATCGCACCCGACAGTACGCGCGCGACCAGAAGCGTATTGAGTCCGGGCGCCAACGCACACAGCGCTGCAGCGCCGCTACACGCCAAACAGCCCCATGTAACGACCCGTAGCTTTCCGAACCTGTCGCCCAGCGGGCCAAAGAAGAGCTGGCTGAAAGCATAGCCGAGCGAAAAGCACGTTATGACCCAGGAGACCTGCGCAAGCGGGCGCCCAAACTCTGCGCTCAGTAGCGGCAGCAACGGGTCCATCACGCGTTGGGCGATGCCGCTACCGCACCCCGCGACAGACAGGACGGTCACGGCCCCCAGGATAAGGCGATCTCGGGCGGGATTGGGCGAGGCGTCTGGCGGTGCTGGCTGGGACATTAGCCGCCTAGGGTCGCGTAAGCGGCTTGCTCCGGTCAACGCAAACGTGTCACCGCCCCGAATACTCGGATTCCACCTGTTCGCGATGACAAGGGCGGGCCAAACGACTAACCCCCCGTCAGGCTTGGCCCGTCCGCGGGCCGCCAGGACGCCGGTGAACAGCGACTTCGTTCAGCGGACAGGTCACCGGACCAAGAGGACCTGTCGCGAAGCCAAGCAACCGCGCCCAGACAATGCCGCAGAATCGCAAGGCGTCACGCACCCGCCACATCGGACGGCCGCATCCCCCCTCCCCCCTGTTAGAACGACTGCGGCGTCCAACAACCGCAGACTGGCACCGACCAGCGGCCAGCCCAGGCTGCCTCGGTGACGCCAGCCCCACGCAACCGTGCTATTTGCGCGCGGGCGCGAAGGTCGCGGCCGGCACCCCGTTGCCGTCTAGGCCGTACTTCAACCGGACCGGACCCTTGATCGTCGCGACCGGCCCGTCATCCAGGCGCTGGGCGTCGAGGATGAGGAGGTCGCTGCGGTGCTCGGGCCGGCGATTGACCACGCCGATTACGTAACCGTCATCTTCGGCGGGAACGGTTGATCTGACCCCACTCGATAGAACCTGCCGTCCAACGACGCCGGAGTCTCGCCTTCCACCTCAAGGTCGAACACGGCACCTTCGAACCTAAAGGGCTCGTCGATGGTCGTGAAAGTGGGGGGTTTCGGAACCGGCTTCGTCCTGAGGTTTCTCCAAGGCGGCATGTGAGCCCTCAGACCGTTATTCCTAACGTCCAACCTGAGACCATCTGCCCGGAGATGCTGACAGCAGACCACCGCTCATCTTGATGGCCCCCCGTAGAATTACGGCTGCAACAGCTGAGCCACAATGAGACTCCCTCTTTGTTGCGGCTCGGGACCGCCAGATGTCGCGGGACGGTAGTCTCCAGACGCTGCACCGACATCGGGTTTGCCCCCTAGGCTTTTCGACCTTTACGCCGCGCGAGTTGGCGATCGCGTTCAGCCGGGTACAGCGGATTTCTCAGATTGACGACTTCCACCGCGACACGGTCCGCCGGCGGCGTTTCTGGGTGGACGGAAGCCATGATGGCTTCGTTGCGCTCCTGAATCCCCGGGGCGAATTCCACGTGACTGATGATGTAGAGCTCGTTGTTGCGCACCGCACGCAGCACGCGCTCACCGGCCTCGATGGGATCCATGCCAATGAACGGCGCGCCGGGCGCCCGGCGGGGGGCGTTAGCGGCATTCGGTGCGCGGGCGCCCTCGGTCTTCGTGCCGGCGAATTTCCCTGTTCTGTTTAAATCCACTTCACCGATCTTTGTCGTAACGAAGCCAGGACAGAACGCGGACGCCCCGATGGGCTCTCCGGTCGCGTCGAGCTCCGCCCGTAGCGCTTCTATCATTCCAAGGACACCAAACTTGGTCATCGTGTAGATGCCTGCGTTGCCGTTGGTCACAGGCAGAAGGCCATTCATGGATGAAGTGGCGACGAAGTGCGCGCCTTCGCCATGCTTGCGCAGCAGCGGCAGGAACTCGCGCAGGGTGTTGAAGACTCCCGTCTGGTTTACCGAAAGACACCAGTCGTAGTCGTTGTAGGTCGCATTGGCAACGGAGGCTCCCATGCCAACGCCGGCGTTGGCCGAGACCAGGTGTACCTTTCCGAACTTGCGCTCCACATCGTCCGCCGCAGCCTTCATTTGATCGCGGTTGGTAACATCGGCTTTGATCCAGTGCAGGCGATCCAGGTCCCGAGTAAATCCCTGGGCTGCCTCCTCGCGCTGGTCGTCGCGGATGTAGCCGATGGCCACCTTCATGCCGGCGCTATGGAAGACATGCGCCTGACCCAGGCCGATTCCACTGGATGCCCCGGTGATGAAGGCTACTTTCCCCTCTACGTCGCGGAGCGGCGCCGCCCAGGCGCCGGACGGTGAAGCAGCCCCGGTGGCCGCCGCGCTTCGCGCACTGACTGCCAACATGCTTGCCGTCAATGCGGCGCCACCGAGAAACTGGCGCCGATCTATTCCCGACTTGCTGTCATCCATGGCGAACTCCCCCTCAAGGCGTTGTAGTGCTATTTCGAGAAACGCCGCTCAGCGCAGCGGTGAGATGACGGCGCGCGACCCATCGGAACGAGACATGGCCGTAACAGCCGCCGGTTCGACACCGTCCTCTACCCAGTTCATTAGCGGCGTCAGGAGGTCGATGCGGTCGGGGCCGGGTCCATTGCCGCAGTGATATACGCCGGGCAACATGTACAGGCGCAGCAGGTCTGCCGCCGCGGCCGAACCTAGCCGCCGCTTGAGCCCCTCAAACAGGCCCACTGTGCTCATGGGCGGCACACCGGCATCGCCCCAACCATGCCAGAGCAGTAGTTTGTGACCTTTCTTGTGGAAGGCGGAGAGGTCGGGGTCCACCACGTTCATCACTGGCGCGGTTCGGTTATACGCGCGGTAGCTCGCCCGAGTGAATTCGATAGACCAAAGGTCCAAGCCGGCCAGCGGGGGATCGCTCGCCACGTAGGAGATGAAGCTGGTGGCGAAGTATCGAGAGCCTGGAATCTGGGTGTTCCAGGTGAGTTCCGTGCCTGGTAGAACACCGAAGTACAGGGGCTTACCCTGCTCGTCGGCCGGTCCGCCGTACAGAGCCTGCGCTGCCGCGATCTGCTCGGCGGTCAAGTTCACCGTGCGGAGGTCCAGGTGGCACTGGCGAGGATCGGCAACCACGGAGGGTGCGGCGGCGCCAAGGGGACAGGCCTTGAGTTGTGCTTCGTACAAACTCTTCAGGTCAGATTCTGCAAAGACAAGAGTTCCATCGCGCCGGGTCAGATGTCGCACCAGCCAGGCGTGGTAGAGGGAATTGTTCGTTGTCACATTTATGACGGGCGCGCCAGCGATGATCCCGTCGAAGTCGGCCGGATAGCGCTGCGCTGCCATTACGCCCTCGCGGCCGCCATCGGAACAGCCGGAGAAGTAGCTGAACCGCGGCCCCTGGCCGTAATAGTGAGCGATGATCTTGCGTGCTGTCTGGGTCACGACGTGGACGGCACGGTAGCCATAGTCCCGCTGCGCCTGCGGATTACCCGCCGCCCACAACGTGTCGGAGGAGCCGCTACTGTGTCCCAGGTCACTGGAGACCAGCGCCATCTCGGCGTTGCCGGTTGCCGCGCACTGCTCTGCCGCCGGCACGCGGATGGCCACCTGACCGCAGAAGCCCCCACAGCCCGTGAACAGCAGCCGCTGGCGCCAGCGATCATAGGGCAGCCTCAGTTCGAAGCGGACCTGAGGGGCGACATACCCCTTCACTGCGCAAAACGCATGGCCGTCTATGACCGCGCGGGCCGCCGTCTCGATCCGTACTGGCGTACGGTCGTCCAGTGCGAGCGCCGAGTTCGTCAGCGATTCGCAGGCAACCCTCGGTGAGATGGCCGCCAACCCGGGCGTTGCCGGGCGCGCAGGCGACGGCGCGAAGTCCAGGTAGCCGATGCGGTTGCGCCCGGCATCTGCAAAATACAGACGGTTGGCCAGGCGCGTCGGCGGCTCACGGTCGCTGCCGGCTGAGAGCCCTACGCCGCGGGCTCCCTCGCCAAGGAACACTTCCGTGATGCGGCCGTCCGGTGTCACGCGACCCAGGCGCTCCCCCTGCGTGTACCAGACGTTTCGGTCGGGCCCGACGGCGAGGTTGACCGCCGAAGGAGCCGGGCTGGGCATTGGGAATTCGGTGACCACCCCTGATGTGCTGATGCGACCCACTCGATTGCCGTCGGTGGAAATCCCATCCATGCCCCCCGAGAGCTCCACGAACCACAAGGCGCCATCGGCGCCCGCGGTGATATCACCAGGGCCCGAGTTGGCGCGAGGCAGTGGGAACTCTGTTATGACGCCGGACGGCGTGATTCGGCCGATCTTGCCGGCCCGATACTCGGAGAACCAGACGTTGCCATCGGCACCCGTCGCGACGGCGCGTGGACCGCTATTGGGAGTCGGCAGTGTGAATTCCATTATCCGGCCGTCTACCGTTATCCGGCCAATCTTTCCAGCTGCGAATTCGCCAAACCATAGGGCTCCATCTGACCCAAGTGAAATAGCGCGCGGCTGGCTGGAGGGCGTGGGAATTTCGTATTCGGAAATGACGCCGGCAGGCGTTATGCGGCCTATGCGGTTCCCGGTGTGCTCGGAGAACCAGAGGTTGCCATCGGCTCCCAGCGCGATAATGCGAGGGGAACTGTCCGCATGCGGGAGCGGATATTCAACCAACCCGGTGCCATCCGGGTTCATCCGACCAATTCGGTTCCCGCTGCTTTCGGTAAACCAAACCTGTCCATCCCGGGCTATGGTGATCGTGGTGGGACCGCTGCCCGCCTGAGGCAGGTCGAACGCACGGGCTACGCCGTCCGCCACCAGATTCGGGTCGCCCTCACCCACCCACTGCTGGGACGCGGACGCCGGCAGACTTGAGAGCAGCAGGACGACCCCCATACCGCACCGCATCCAGTACTGCGCCCGCCCGATCGCGGCAGTCGCTCGAGCGGCCAGGTGGTAGCCAAAGGGAAACCCGATTCCGCTGGATTGGGTTGGATCAACCATTTCGCGTCCCCATCGGAGCCGAGCCGGCCCTTTTTTGTTTCCGCCATCGTACAGCGTGTTCCCGGCAGGCGGCATGGGGAGGAACACCTCACACGGCGTGCCGTCGAGAGGTCCCGCACGCCATGTCCCTCGCTAGGGGAGCGCTGCCCGGACCGCTCGCAGGCCTCAGTGGAGTCGACGCCCTGCGGCACCGCACCTGCCGCACATCGCGCAGTCGCTTGCCCCTTCCCACTTGTCTTGGCCACCCTGCGGCTTGCGTGCGGCTGCGTACAGCAATCTTGCGTGTCTGGATCGTATTCTTCTCAACTGGATCCTGGGGTCAACACCACTACAGCTTGGATGGCCTTGCTGCTGCAAACGGTCGGGCGCATTGCCTCCCGAGGAAGCGCCCCGGGGCTACCGAGAAGCCCTCTCGTCGCTGACACAAACAACGACTCGAATGTATGCCGTGGTGAATGGACGCCGCGGCAGCTCTTTGGCACGATCGGAGCACTTCACTCCCGAGGGCAGCCCATGCAGCTCAAAGACGCCATCACGCTCTGTAGAGCACTAGACGCGGGCCAACCCGCTCGGCGGCCCATCACCAGATCAAAGGATCAGTTCATGCGAATCCGAATCTCGACATTGCTTTTTCTGGTCATTGGGGTCGCCTCGCAGATCCCCGTTGGCAGTTCGGCGTGGGCAGCACCGGCGGCCCCATCCGCCGTGGCCGGCAAGCTGGAGCGCATTACGGTCCATGGCCCGTCGCTGGAAGGCAATCTCGCAGGTGATTCCGCGGACCGGCCGGTTTCCGTGTTCCTGCCGCCAAGCTACTCTGCTTCCCCCAAGCGCCGCTATCCGGTGGTGTACCTGCTGCACGGCTACACAGACTCCGACGAGCGCTGGTTTGGCCTCGCTGGGCCCCATTTCGTCAATGTTCCAACGGCGGCGAATGGCGCATTCGCCAGCGGCGTCCGCGAAGTGATCATTGTCATGCCCAATGCCTTTACTCGCTACCAGGGCAGCATGTACTCCAATTCCGTGGTGACGGGTGACTGGGAAACCTTCGTCGCCAAGGACCTCGTGGCCTACGTGGACAAGCACTACCGGACGTTGGCCCGGCGCGAGAGCCGCGGCTTGGCCGGCCATTCGATGGGCGGCTACGGCGTCGCCAAGATCGGCATGAAGTACCCGGGCATCTTCTCCAGCCTGTACGCCATGAGCCCCTGCTGCATGGCGGCAAGCCTGCAACCGTCGAGTGAGGCGGTCGAGCGAGCGGCCAAAGTCCGAACGGCCGAGGACCTGCAGAAGGCTGACTTCGGCACGAAGGCCATGCTGGCTTCCGCGGCCGCTTGGTCCCCGAACCCCAAGAACCCTCCGCAGTACTTCGACCTACCCGTGAAGGCCGGCCAAGTTTCGCAAGAGGTCGTGGCCCGCTGGGCGGCCAACGCACCGCTTGCCATGGTCCCCCAATACATTCCCAGCCTGAAGTCCTACGACGCGATCGCCCTCGATGCGGGGGACAAGGATGTCGGCATTGCGGCCACGGTACGCTCGCTCGATCAGATGCTGACAGACTACGGCATTGCCCATGAATCGCAGATCTACGACGGCGATCATGTCAGCCGTATCGCGGAGCGACTTCAAAGCACGGTTCTGCCGTTCTTCGCGGCCCACCTGAAGTCTCAATAGACCAACGGTACGCCGTCACCCTTAGCACCTGCCCTGATAGCGGGCAGATTGCCGCTCGCCTGCACTGGGTCGGCGCGGTGGGAGTTAGTACCCGCGTTAACCGCGTCCACGGTCGCCGCTACCCGCATGAACTAGCGGACAGAACTCACGCCCGGCCCCAGCGGAAGGGACGCCTCTGCAAGCCGTTCGACCGCAGCCGCGGATTAGGAGGTCGCGGGGCGAGATGCTCCCTCATGCCAGGAGCCTAGCCGGGGAAGCCTCGCTGCCGTGCGACTCTGGTACATCCTGCTGCCGTTGCCGCAAAACTCGCTAACGCATGATAAGAACCCGCCTCGCGTACCCCAGATGAAAGAACCACTACTCGCCTGCTCAGTGATGCGCGCGGGAACGTGAAGCCACGGCCGATGCCATGCGGGGAGACAGCAGGCTCAAGTCGCCGGGGATTCGTGCGTAATCCGGACGGCGCTGAGAATCAGGCCCGATCCTTGCTTGTCTCATCGAGACAACCCTTCAGAGGGAGACGGCATGGCCACTGCAACAGTTGTAAAGCTCGATGACTACCGGCCGCACGTTTGTGAACTCATGCGTTGCCTATTCTGTGGCGCAACGCACGTTCTTCACCATCCGGTGTTCAAGCGGCGCCAGTACTTCGCGTGTCCGGGCTGCGATGAGACCGCCAGCGTGCCAGCACGCAGCCTCACATTGTCGTAGTTGATCGACAGGCGCGCCCCTGCAGGTCCGATCCCGTTGCGCTCGGACCCCGCCAGAAATGTGTAGACAGCGGCCCTGGATGCAGATGCCCTGCACGAACGCAGGACCGCGTCGCCGGCCTGACCGGCTACGCTCACGTGGATGGCACTATCTGTCCGCCAGTGGACGGCGCGGGCTGTGCGACGGCGCCAATGGACTCTCGCGTCCCTCAGGCCTGCAACAGAACGATGTCCCATTCAAATGCGAGGACACCCGGTTCGCTGGCCGGCAGGCTCTTGCAGATCGTCAGGGCCGGATCCCGGTGCCGCCCGGGCATCGTGGATATCAGGATGTCCTTCTCGTTCAGTGCCTCGCCGGGGAAGTACATCTGTGCCACCAGGCGATAGTCCTCCGACGCCACGTCGAAGTGAATATGCGGCGTGCGCAGCCCCCCGGCCGGGTCCGGATAGGCGCCCGGCTTGACGGTCCGCAGCCGATAGCGGCCTTCCTCGTTGGCGTGCAGCAGGGCGACGCCCTGGAAATTCGGGTCCAGCGGCGCGGGGTTCTTGTCCATCGGATGCGCGTAGCGACCGGCGGCGTTGGCCTGCCAGATCTCCAGCGTCGCGCCCTTGACCGGCGAACCATCGACACGCCGCACCCGGCCGCTGACCTCGATGAGCTGCCCCAAGGCCCGCCCGCTTCGACCCGGCAGGTGCGTGAGATCAAAGTCATGCGTCGGCGGCGTCTTGACCGGGAAGTAGGGACCAAAGGTTTCCTGCGGCGTCGGACGCAGCGTCTCGGCGGTCGCCGTGGTGGCGATGACCAGCGCGCCGGCACCGAGGCCGGAAAGGAGGTTGCGTCGCGAAATACTCATGGGTTCTCCGGCGGGCCGCAGTAGCTTTTTTCTGTCAGCCCGGGAACTTTATGCCCAGGCGCGGGGACGCGCAACGTAACGCGCCCCTGGCGGAGGAAGCCCACGCCAGTCGCAACGGGCCACCCCGCCAGGGCCAGCGCGAAGACCGCTGGGTGGCGCCGCAGGCGGTCCAGACAGTCCTCAGCGCGGCGATCCGGCCCGTGCCAGGGCCTTCGCACGCTCCAGGCGCAGCGAGGACGGCGGCGCCGGCGCCAGCCCCTTGTCCACCAGGTGGCGATCTGCCCCGGCGGTCCGCTCGCTCACGAATTCCCGGACGAACCCGGCAAGCCCTGGGATCACGTTTACGGGGGACTTCCCGACGTAGTCGAAGAATGGCCGCGCCAAGGGGTAGCGCCACGCGCCGATGGACGGGTAGGTCGGCGCGACGCCATCGATCGTCGCGGCCTGTATTGGCTCGCGATTCTGGTCCAGGTGGGAGAAACCCAGAATGCCGATGGCGGTCGGGTCTCTGGCGATGCGGGCCATCAGCACCGCGTAGTCGTCCGGCATGTCGGTCCACACGCCGTCCTCCCGTACCGCCTGGCAGAGGATCTGGCGCTGCTCCGTCGCCACGCCCCGCAATGCCTCCTGCTTCTCGCCGGGGAGGACATCGCCAGGGCAACGTAGGTGTCCCGCGTGCCGGGGTTAGGCGCCGGCCCGGTACAGCTGCTCACGCGTCAGCGCGATCGGCTTGGCTTTATGGCTCCTAAGGAAGGCACGGCGATATGCCGCGTCGCACAGGCAGACCGGATACCATCGACCGATGGAACCTTAAAGCGCTAGGGTTGGTCCAGATAGTTGAGGAGTGCCCCATGCCCGCGTTGACCCTGGTGAAGCTGAAGAATGTGACCCTGCCGATCCCCGGGGCGGAGCCCTGGTACGCCGCCCCCGGCGACCCGGCCCTGTCCGTCATGACGGATTTTCGCGAGCGTGCCTCGGTGACCACCGCCGACGGCGCGACGATCGATGAAGCCCTGGAGCACATGAAACACACGGGGGTACGCTGCGCCTTCGCGGTCGACCCGGAGAAGAACGTCGTGGTGGGGCTGATCACCGCCTACGACATCACCAGCGAGAAGCCGGCGCGTCACATGCAGTCTGTCTCCGGCAAGCGCGGGGAAGTGCTGGTGCGCGACATCATGCAGCGGATACAGGACTGGCAGGTCGTCAACATCAGCGACATCGAGCGCTCCACCGTCGCGGCGGTGGCGCGGCTGTTCGAGGAGTCACGCCTCAGCCACATCCCGGTCATGGAGACCGCCGAGAACGGCGAGCGCCGCCTGCGGGGCCTGTTGTCGGCTGCCCGGGTCAAGCGCCTGCTCGCCAAGTAAGACCTCCCCGACCCGCAGGCCGGCTGCCCGGCAGGCGAGCCCCGGCCGCCCCGTCGGGGTCCTAGTCGCATGCCCGGGCGCAGGGTATCGTCTGGCCCGCACCTTCAACGGCACTGCGGAGCGGACATGAACTATTCAGGCAAAGTCGTCCTTGTCACCGGAGGCTCCTCGGGCATCGGCCGCGCGGCGTCCCTCGCCTTCGCCCGCGCCGGGGCGGCCGTGATGATCGGTGACGTCGACGAGCGCGCTGCCGAGACGGTGGCCCTGATCCAGGCCGCGGGCGGACAGGCCGCGTGGCAGCGCACCGATGTCAGCAGCAAGTCGCAGGTGGAGGCGCTCGTGGCCGCCACGGTGGCGCGTTTCGGCGCGCTCAACGCCGCGCTCAACAACGCCGGCATCCTGCCGCCGCCCCGCCCGTTCACCGAGGTCGCGGAGGCGGACTTCGACCGCACCATCGCGGTCGACCTCAAGGGCGTGTTCCTGTGCCTGCAGGCGGAGATCCGCCACATGCAAGCCCATGGCGGCGGCGCTATCGTGAACACGGCCTCGGTCGGCGGCGTGATCGCCAACCCCAACATGGCCCCCTACGTGGCCGCCAAGCATGGCGTCGTGGGACTGACCAAGTCCGCGGCGATCGAGTACGCCCGCGCCGGCATCCGCGTCAACGCCCTCGCCCCGGGGCTGGTGCGCACCGAGATGACGGAGGCCTGGTTCCATACGCCGGGCTTCATGGAGGCGTTCTACGCCGGCAGCCCGATCGGCCGCGCCGCGGACCCGGCGGAGATGAGCGGCATGATCCTGCACCTCTGCTCCGACGACGCCACCTTCACCAACGGCCAGGTGTTCGTCATCGATGGCGGCCAGACCGCCATCTAGGGGGAGGCTACAGCCCCAGCAGCGCCGCGGCCCGCAGGTACGCCCGCGGGTCGGTGAACAGCACGAAGGCGAGCCCCGTCAGGGCGCCGCCGAAGTGCGCCTCGTGGTTGATGCGGCCGCGCGCCTGGCGCGCCGACCACCACTCCATCGCGAGGTACAGCAGCCCGAAGAGCGGCGCCGGGATCGATACCGGTAGGGGCAGCATCAGCATGCCGTCCGTCGGCTTGTAAACGATGTAGGCAAACAGCACGGCGGCGATGGCGCCGGATGCGCCCAGCGTGGCGTACGCCGGGTCGTCGCGGTGCTTCAGGTACGACCAGAGCTGGCTGAAGCCCGCCCCGACGGCGTACAGCAGCGAAAAGCGCAGGCTCCCCAGTACCGCCTCCAGCTCCGGGCCGAAGAACCACAGGGTCAGCGCGTTGGAGATGAGGTGACCCAGGTCGGCGTGGACGAAGACGCTGGTGGCGACGCTCCAGCGGCGCCGGCCGCGCGCCACCTCGTAGGGCCGGAACAGCAGCTTCTGGGCAAGGCCCGGTACCGGGCGCAGGCCCAGCAGGGCGAGCACGGCAAGGACGGCCAAGATGGCCAGGGAAACGGGGGCGTTCGGCATCCGGGTACTATTTCATGCGGCGTACTGCAGGGCAAAGCCGAGCCGCTGTACAGTAGCGGCCCCTGCGCCCCCGAATAGCGGAAAAGTACCGACGTGTGGATCGTTGATATCGCCCTTCGCAGGCCCTACACCTTCCTGGTGATGGCGCTGCTGCTGCCGCTGTTTGGCGTACTCGCCTTGCAGCGCATGGCCGTGGACATCTTCCCGCGCATCCCGATCCCCATCCTCTCGGCCGTCTGGGGCTATTCGGGCCTGGCAGCCGACGAGATGGCCGGACGCATCTCCACCCAGTACGAGCGCGGTCTGTCCACGACGGTCAACGACATCGAGCACCTGGAGTCCCAGTCGCTGGCCGGCACCAGCGTGATCAAGGTCTTCCTGCACCCCGGCGCCAATGTCGAGCGCGCGCAGGCCCAGATGGTCGCCTCGGCCCAGTCCGGCGTGCGCTCCATGCCACCCGGAACCATCCCGCCGCTGATCGTCGCCTACGACGCCGCCAACGTGCCGGTGCTGCAGCTGGCCATGACCAGCGAGCGCCTGGCCGAGCACGAGATCAACGACCTGGCCAACAATTTCCTGCGCGTGCAGCTGGCGACGGTACAAGGAGCCGCGGTCACCAACGCCTATGGCGGCAAGAGCCGCCAGATCCTCGTGGACCTGGACCCGGCGGCGCTGGCGGCGCGGGGCATGACGGCCAGCGACGTCACCGATGCCATCGCGGCACAGAATCTCACGCTGCCGGCGGGTACCCAGAAGATCGGCGACACCGAGTACGACGTTAAGCTCAACGCCAGCACCGCCACGGCCGAGGCCCTCAACGACCTACCGATCAAGAGCGCCAGCGGCGCGCTCTACCTGCACGACGTCGCCCACGTGCGCGACGGCTTCACGCCGCAGACCAACATCGTGCGCGTCAACGGCCAGCGAGCCGCGCTGCTGACGATCCAGCGCGGCGCCGGCGCCTCCACGCTGGACATCATCGAACGCGTCAAGACCATCCTGCCGAAGGTCGCCAGCACCCTGCCCAAGGACCTGCACATCGCGCTGATCGGGGACCAGTCGGTCTTCGTGAACGCGGCGATCAACAGCGTGGTGCGCGAGGGCGTGGTGGCCGCCTGCCTCACGGGACTTCTGATCCTGCTGTTCCTGGGCAGCTGGCGCAGCACCGTCATCATCTGCATCTCGATCCCGCTGTCGATCCTGGCTGCCGTCATCGCGCTCGCGGCGCTCGGGCAGACGATCAACATCATGACCCTGAGCGGCTTTGCGCTCTCCATCGGCATCCTGGTGGATGACGCCACGGTCACGATCGAGAACATCAACGCTCACCTGGAGATGGGCAAGGACGTGGACACGGCGATCCGCGACGGTGCACAGCAGATCGTGCTGCCGGCGTTCGTCTCGGTGCTGTGCATCTGCGTGGTGTTCGTGCCGATGTTCTTCCTGAGCGGCGTCGCGCAGTTCCTGTTCGCGCCGATGGCGCAGGCAGTGATCTTCTCCCTGCTCGCCTCCTTCGCCCTCTCGCGCACGCTGGTGCCAACCCTGGCGCGCTACTGGCTCAAGGCCCAGCCGATGGTGCATCACGCGATCACCACCGCGCCGCGCGGCCTGCGGGAACACTTCGACGTGGGCTTCTTCCGGCTGCGCAGTTTCTACATCGCGACGCTGGAGCGCATCCTCCACCGACCGGCGCGATTCGCGGGGATCTTCGCCGCGCTCGTGGTGGTCTCGCTGCCGCTGGGCCTGGCGCTGGGCACCGATTTCTTCCCCGCGGTAGATGCGGGACAGATCAAGCTGCACATCCGCGGCCACAGCGGCCTGCGCGTGGAGGAGACCGCGGCGCTGTGCGACCAGGTGGAGGCGGCCGTACGCGCCGTGATCCCGCCGCAGGAAATCGACTCGCTGGTGGACAACATCGGCCTGCCGCAGAGCGGCCTGAACCTCTCCTACAGCACCTCGGCGCCCATCGGCAGTGCCGATGCGGACATCCTGCTGGGCCTGCGCAAGAGTCACGCGCCGACCGCCGCCTACGTGCAACGCCTGCGCGAGAGCCTGCCGCGGCAATTTCCCGGCGTGACCATCGCCTTCCTGCCGGCGGACATCGTCAGCCAGATCCTGAACCTGGGACTGCCCTCCCCGATCAACATACAGATCGTCGGCAACAACGTGGAGGGCAACCGCGAAGTCGCCCGCAAGCTTCTCGCCCGCCTGCACCGTATCCCGGGCTTGGTGGACCTGCGCATGCAGCAGGTCTTCGACCGGCCGCAGCTCTCGCTGGAGGTGGATCGCAGCCAGGCACGCGACCTGGGGCTCACCCAGCGCGATGTCGCGCAGGACCTGCTCCTGAACCTCAGCGGCAGCGGCCAGACCGCCCCGGCGTTCTGGCTCAACCCGGCCAACGGCGTGCAGTACGCGATCTCCACGCAGACGCCGCAGCACCGGCTCGCCTCCACCAGCGACCTGCTGGCGATCCCGCTGGGCGCCGACGCCGCCGGCTTCAGCCGCACGCTCGGGCAGCTCTCCCGCGTGAGCTTCTCCACGGCCTCCGCGGTGATCTCCCACTACAACGTGCAGCCGGTACTGGACCTCTACGGGGACGTGGCTGGTCGCGACCTCGGCGGCGTCGCCAGCGAGGTACGCGCGGCGGTGGAGGAGGCACGCAAGGCGCTGCCGCGCGGCACGAGCCTGGAGTTGCGCGGGCAGCTGGAGACCATGCGCAGCTCCTTTGCGGGCCTCTCGGCCGGCCTCGCGCTGGCCATCCTGCTGGTGTACCTGCTGCTGGTGGTGACCTTCCAGTCGTGGACCGACGCACTGATCATCATCGCCGCGTTGCCGGCCGCGCTGGCCGGCATCGCGTGGTGCCTGTTCCTGAGTTTCACGACGCTGTCGGTGCCGGCCCTGACCGGGGCGATCCTGTGCATGGGCGTGGCCACCGCCAACAGCATCCTGGTGGTGAGCTTCGCGCGCGAGCGCCTGGCCGCGGGTGACAGCCCCCCGCGTGCGATGCTCGCCGCGGCCCATTCCCGGCTGCGCCCGGTCCTGATGACCGCCCTGGCGATGATCGTCGGCATGGCGCCGATGGCGCTGGGCCTGGGCGAGGGCGGCGAACAGAACGCGCCGCTGGGACGCGCGGTTGTCGGCGGCCTGGCCTTTGCCACGCTGGCGACGCTGCTGTTCGTCCCGGCCGTCTTCACGATCTTGCACACGCGGCGCCTGGGGCGCCAACCGCTACAGGTACCCGAACATGCCTGAGACTTCCTCCCCCGCTTCGCGCTCGACACTGCGCCTGTGGCTGCTGGCCACGGCGATCCTGGCCGTGCTCGGCGTGATCTACGGACTGACCAGCCGCCACCAGGCGTTCGCGGCGCTGCAAGAGCGCAGTAGCGAGGCGGCCGTGCTCAACGTGGCCACGACCCATCCCAATGCCAACGAGGACAGCGGCTACCTGCAGCTGCCGGGCACGCTGGAGGCCCTGAACGAGGCCAGCCTCTATGCCCGCAGCCAGGGGTACCTGCGCCGCCTGCATACGGATATCGGCCAGCACGTGAAGGCCGGCCAGCTGCTGGCGCAGATCGACACGCCGGAGCTGGACGAGCAGCTGCGGCAGGCCGAGGCGGACCTCGCCACCAGCCGCGCCAACGAGGAGCTGGCGCGCAGCACCGCGGCGCGCTGGGAGCAGCTGCTGGAGCAGAAGCTGGTCGCGCGCCAGGCGGCCGAGGAGAAGGTGGCCGATGCGCGTGCCAAGCGCGCGGCGCTGGAGGCACAGGCGGCCAATGTCGCCCGCCTACGGCAGTTGCAGGGCTTTCGGCGCATCGTGGCGCCGTTTGACGGCCTGGTGACGGCGCGCAACGTCGACGTGGGCCAGTTGGTCACGGCAGCCGGCGGTACCACCGCCACGAGCGGCAGCAGTGCGGGCGCACTGTTTCGCATCGCCTCCCTCGGCCAGTTGCGCGTGTTCGTGCAGGTCCCGCAGGCGCAGTCGGCGATCATTCGCCCCGGGCTGCCAGCCAGGCTCGATCTGCCGGAGCGGCCGGGCGAGCACTACGCGGCGAAGGTCGTGCGCAGCGCCGGCGCGATCGATCCGCAGTCGCGCGCCCTGCGCGTGGAGCTCTCCGTGGCCGACCCCCAGGGCCACTTGCTGCCCGGCGCCTATGCGCAGATCACCTTCAACGTCCCGCGCACGGCCGGCGTCACGCGCCTGCCCGTCAGCACGCTGATCTTCCGCGGCCAGGGTCCCATGGTGGCGGTGGTGACGAAGGAGCGGCGCATCGCGCTGCGCGCCGTCAAGCTGGGGCGGGATTTCGGTACCGAGTACGAGGTCGCCGACGGCGTCGGCAGCGACGAGGACATCGTGCTCAACCCGCCGGATTCCATTTGGGAGGGGCAGCCGGTGCAGGCGGCGCAGCCGCACGGGCAGCCGGCGCGCTAGACGGCGGGTAGCCGCGCGCGCTGGCTACCCGCGCCATCTCCACGACCTCGAAGGCCTTGGCCTCCTCGTTCGCCTTGGTTTACAGGGCAGCGGAGATCGGGCCGACGCACCCCTAGGCGACCAGAATACCCAGGAAGGTGCCCCCCGGGCCGCGCCCAGGTGATCGCCGATTTCCGAGGTGCTGGCGCCGTCGATGGCGGCCCTTGTGGTCACGATGCCTAGCACCGCCGCCGCGATGCCAAAGCCCGGCAGTGGGTCGGCCACCTTCTGCACCGCATGGGTCGGCTCCGCCGCCTCGTGGTGGTGGGTCTCCCGCGGGTATCCCAGCAGGCTTGCCAGCTCGTGGGGGGCCAGGTTGCCGCCGAAGATCAGGCGCAGGCAGTCCGCGATGAACGCCAACAGGTGACGGTCGGTCGTCACGATGGGGTATTCATGGAAGATATCGCGCTTCGAGGGGCCCTCGATGTGCCGTTCGATGGCCAAAACGCCATCTTTTCCGGCCGGGACGAGAATGTCGTAAATGAGGTTCAGCAGCTGGATGTATTCTTGGCGGCCGTAGCGCGCGCCCTTGACCAGGCCCAGCGCGCCCGTGAAGGAGTCCTTCACGACTTTCACGGGATTGCTGGTGAGGAAGGCGCCGAGCACAGCGCCGCAAATGATCACGATTTCCAGCGGTTGGTAGCGCAGCAGAATGCTGCTGCCGCCCGCGAGGAATCCGCCGAGCACACTGCCCAGGACGACTAACGTACCGATGATTGCAAGCACGAAAATTCCTTTAGCCGACGCTCACCGATCCGAAACCGGCGCCCCGCCCCGATCCAATCCCGCGCCACGCCGACGGGGAGGATTAGGGTGGAGTGCACCCCTTTCGACCCTGGCGGGCGGCACGGTTAGGCAGGTGGCGGCTGCGTGCGGCGCCGGGACGCATCTCCCAGTCGCTCGGGCCGCATTGCGCTCCGGCGCCGTAGTGGGTTGCTAACGCCATGGCACCTGTGCTTCGCCTGGACGGCGTGTCCCTGGCCTTTGGCTCCCGCCCCCTGCTGGAGAAGGCCGGGCTGCAGGTGGAACCCGGCGAGCGGGTCTGCGTCGTGGGTCGCAATGGCGAGGGCAAGTCCTCGCTGCTGCGACTGGTCGGCGGGGAGGCCCACCCGGACGCGGGGATCGTGTGGATCCGGCCGGGCGCCCGCGTGGCCCACCTGCAGCAGGACATCGCACCGGTCACCGGCGAGACGGTGCGCGAGGTCGTGGCCGGTGGCATGCCGGAGGTCGCCCGCCTGCTGGCCGCCTACCACGCCACCGCCAACGCCTATGCCAAGAGCCACTCCGACGCCGACGGCGCGAAGCTCGGCCGGCTGATGGAGCAGATCGACGCCGCCCAGGGCTGGCAAATCGAGCAGCGGGTGGACACGGTGCTCTCGCACCTGGATTTGGACGGCGAGACCCCCTACGAGGCGCTCTCCGGCGGCTGGCGCCGCCGCGCGCTGCTGGGCCGCGCGCTGGTCTGCGATCCGGAGCTGCTGCTGCTGGATGAGCCGACCAACCACCTGGATATCGAGGCGATCGAGTGGCTGGAGGAGTTCCTCAAGGAGTTCCAGGGCGCGCTGCTGTTCGTCAGCCACGACCGGCGCTTCGTGAACAACCTGGCCACGCGCATCATCGACCTGGACCGTGGCACGCTGAGCAGCTGGCCCGGCAACTACGACGCCTATGCGCAGAAGAAGGCCGAGCAGCTGGCCAACGAGGCGAAGGAAAACGCCTTGTTCGACAAGAAGCTCGCGCAGGAGGAGGTCTGGATCCGCAAGGGCGTGGAGGCCCGCCGCACCCGCAACGAGGGACGCGTACGCGCGCTGATGGCACTGCGCCAGGAGCGCCGCGACCGCCGCGACCGCGTCGGGCAGATGAACGTCGGCGTCCAGGAGGGCCAGGAGTCCGGCAAGCTGATCTTCGAGGCCGAGGAGGTGTCCGTGAGCTTTGGCGATCGGCAAGTCATCCGCGACTTCACCGGCCGCGTGATGCGCGGCGACCGCATCGGCATCGTCGGCCCCAACGGCGCGGGCAAGAGCACGCTGCTTAAGCTGCTGCTGGGGGAACTGGAGCCGACCAGCGGCAAGGTGATCCGCGGCACCAAGCAGCAGGTTGCCTACTACGACCAGCAGCGCGCCACGCTGAACCTGGAAGCCTCGGTCATGGAGAATGTCAGCGACCGCAGCGACTTCGTGATGATCAACGGCCAGAACCGCCACGTCTCCAGCTACCTGCGGGACTTCCTGTTCCGACCGGACCAGCTCAAGACGCCGGCGGCCGCGCTCTCCGGCGGCGAGCGCAACCGCCTGCTGCTGGCCAAGCTGTTCGCGCAGCCGGCCAACCTTTTGGTGATGGACGAGCCGACCAACGATCTGGACATCGACACGCTGGAACTGCTGCAGGAGCTGGTGACGGAATTCGCCGGCACGCTTCTGCTGGTCAGCCACGACCGCGCGTTCCTGGACAGCGTCGTCACCAACCTCTTCGTGCTGGAAGGCAACGGCCTCGTGCAGGACTTCGTCGGTGGCTACAGCGACTGGGTCGCCTACCGCAACGAGCGGCGGCAGGCTGCGCAGCGTGCCAAAGCCCCGCCCGCGCCGCCCAAGGCACCGGAGCCTGCGCCCAAGGCGGCGCCCGCGCGCAAGCGCCGCAGCAACAACGAGCAGCGGGAACTCGATGCGCTCACCCTGAAGCTGGAGAAGCTGGAGGCAGAGAAGGCGGGCCTGGCCGCGCGTACCGCCGATCCCGCGTTCTACAAGCAGGATGCGGCGACGGTGAAGTCGGAGCTGGCGCGCGCCGCGCAGGTCGACGCAGACATCGAAACGGCGTTCACGCGCTGGGCGGAACTGGAGGGCTAGTGCAGATGGCCGAGCAGGAGCGCACGGACGGGGCCGGCCATCGCAGCATCCGCAGCTACGTCGTGCGGGCGGGCCGGATGACCGACGGCCAGCAGCGGGCGATGGACAAGCTCTGGCCGGTGTATGGGCTGGGCCTGGATGCGCAGGCGCTGAACCTGGATGCGCTGTTCGGGCGCAGCGCGCCGCGGGTGCTGGAGATCGGCTTTGGCAACGGCGAGAACCTGGCGCAGCTGGCCGCGCAGCGGCCGGGCAGTGACTTCATCGGCATCGAGGTGCACCCGCCCGGCGTGGGACAGCTCCTGCAGCACATCGACGCCCAGCAGCTCTCCAACGTTCGCGTGTTCTGCCACGATGCGGTGGAAGTGGTGGCCGAGGCCCTGCCGCCCGACAGTCTGGATGAGGTGCTCATCCTCTTCGCCGATCCCTGGCACAAGAAGCGCCATCACAAGCGCCGCATCGTGCAGACGCCGTTCGTAAACCTGCTGGCCTCGCGCTTGAAGGTGGGTGGCGCGCTGCGCCTGGCCACCGACTGGGTGCCGTACGCCGAGCACATGCTGGCGGTACTCGGCGCCCACCCCCACTTGCGCAACCTCTCCCCCAGCGGCGACTACGTACCGCGCTACGAGGATCGCGTGCTGACGCGCTTTGAGAAGCGTGGACAGCGTCTGGGCCACGAGGTGCGCGACCTGGCGTTCGCGCGCGTGGCGACGCCCGCGCCCTAGAGGACGTGCGCGAGGCTGCCGCGCAGCCCGTCGATGATGAACTGCACGGCCAGCGCGCCGAGCACCACGCCGAACAGACGGTTGACCACGTTGGCGCCGGTCACGCCCATGATGCGCATGATCGGCGCGGCCAGGTAGAGGATCAGCAGCGTGAGCAGCATCACCACCGCGACACAGGCCAGCAGGCCGAGGTAGAGCAGCGGGTTGCCCGCGGCAGGCCCGAAGGCCAGCAGGATCGTGGCCAGTGCGCCGGGGCCGGCGATGAAGGGGAACGCCAGCGGGAACACCGAGATGTCGGCGCGCTTGCGCCCCTCCTCCTCCTCCGGGCTGGTGGTGCGCGTGCCGGAAGTGCGTGCAAAGACCATCTCCAGCGCGATCAGGAACAGCAGCAGGCCGCCGAAGATGCGGAACGAGTCGATGCTGATGCTCATCACTCGCAGGAACGGCCCGCCCACCAGCGAGAACACCACCAGGATGGCGGCAGCGATGAGCACGCCCTTGCGGGCCATGCGGCGGCGCTCGCGGTCGCTGTCTCCCTCGGTAAGACCGATGAAGATCGGGATCACCGAGATCGGCTCGACCACGACGAGGAAAACCACGAAGAATTTCAGCAACTGCTCGATCATGACGCTCTGCGGAAAATATAGTCCTTGTCTGCCCCATCGTGCCGGCGCACCATGAACTGCAAACGCAGACGTCGCCCTTGAGAATAACAGCGGGACGGCGCGTAACGAACGGAGGATGCGCCATGGCACGGCCTCACGTGATCGAGCCCGTCGTTGGAGACTGGTTCTTGAGCCGCGGACAGTTATTCGAGGTGGTGGCCGTCGACGACGCCATCGAGATCCAGCACCACGACGGCAGCGTCGAGGAAATGGACTTCGAAGACTGGGCGCTGCGCTGCAAGGCCGGTGCGTTGGCAACCGCCGACCCCCCGGAGGACTACCGCGGCGGCGACGACCTGCAGGCCGAGGATGAGCCGGACGTATCCAGCGCGAAGATCGAGGCGCAGAACGCGTTGCACGCCAATGGTCTGGAGGACTTGGACCTCTTCGAGTAGCCGAACGTCCCGACGCCACGCGCTACCAGTAGCGCGTGACCAGCTTCTCCAGGTCCGCCGGCTCCGCCAGCCGGACCTCCCCCGACTCCACCTTCACGGCCAGGCGCTTGAGCGCCTCGCCTCGGCACGGCCCCTCCACGCATCGGCCGCTGGCCTTATCAAACAGCGCCCCGTGCGAGAGGCACAGGATCAGGCTCCCATCGGGCGTCAGGAAGCGGTCGGGGTGGAAATTGAGGCGGTGCCCGGCATGCGGGCAGTGGTTCACATAGCCATACACGGCATCGCCCAGGCGCACCAGCAGCCCCCGCAGGGGCCAGTCCCCCTCGCCCAGCGTGAACCCCTTGGAGGCGCCATCCGCGATGTCGGCGAACGCGCACAGCACCGTGCCGGCCGGGAAGATCATGGGCTCGCCGCCGCGGCCGCGGACGCCGCGGGCGGCGCGAACCGGTGCCGCTGCGCCACGAAGTACAGCAGCAACAGCCCGGGCAGGCTGAGCGACGCCGTGTAGGTGAAGAACGCGCTGTAACCCACGTGGTCCACGACCAGGCCGGAGAACCCCATGAGCACCTTGCCGGGCAGCGCGTAGATCGAGGAGAGCACGGCGTACTGCGTGGCCGTGTAGCGCGCGCTCGTGAGGCTCGCGAGGAACGCGACCAGCGAAGTGCCATGCACGCTTATGGCGATGTTGTCGAAACTGTTGACGCAGGCCAGCAGTGGGATGCTCGCCCCATGCGTGCTGGCCAGCGCCGCGAAGCCCAGGTTGGAGAGCATCATCATCACGCTGCCGGTCGCCAGCGCCCGAAGCACGCCAAGCCGCGCCACTATGATGCCACCGATCACCACGCCCAGGAGCGAGGCCACCAGGCCGAAGGCCTTGACGACCGCGGCGACCTCCTTGAGCGAGTAGCCGTGGTCCAGGTAGAACGGATTGGCCATCGGCCCCATGGCGTAGTCGGTCAGGCGGTAGCTGCCGATGAAGGCAAACAGCAGCACGCCCAGCGCCCAGCCGTAGCGCGCAAAGAAATCCGTCAACGGGCAGACGACGGCGCCGATGAAGGTGCCGCCCAGGGTGCGCAGGCCCTGCGGCCAGTGCTCGCGCGTACTGAGCCACGCCACCACGCGCTGCTCGCCCAGCAGCGACTCGCGCGCCACCGGCACCACGGGCTCGCGGGACAGCAGCGTGGTGAGCAGCCCCACGCCGACCAGCGCCGCCATGGCCAGGTAGCTCACGTGCCAGCCGTGGTCGGCGGCGATCCAGAACGCGCCGGCCGTGCCCGTCATCACCGCCACGCGGTAGCCCAGCTGGTAGCCGGCCGCCATTGCGCCCTGCTCCTCGGGCGGGGCGGACTCCACGCGCCAGGCATCCACGGCGATATCCTGCGTCGCGGAGGCGAAGGCGATGAATATCGCGCCCAGCGCGACGCCCGCGAGGTGGGTGGCCGGATCCTGGCTGGCCAGGTGCGCGACGCCCAGCGCGAGGCAGGCCTGCGCCAACAGCATCCAGCTGCGGCGCCGGCCCAGCAGGTCGTGCAGCAGCGGCAGCTTCAGGCGATCCACGAACGGCGCCCACAGGAACTTCACCGTGTAGAGCAGCGCGACCCAGGCCAGCATGCCAATCGTGGCGCGCTCGATACCAGCCTGGCGCAGCCACGCCGAGAGCGTCTGGCCGACCAGGATGAACGGCAGCCCGCAGGAGAACCCCAGGGCCAGCGAGGCGGCCATGCGCGGCTGACGATAGACCAGGACCGCCGCGCCCCAGCCCCGCCACCACGCGGTCACAAGCGGTATTCCAGCGTGAGGGGCGCGTGGTCGGAGAAGCGCTCGTCCTTGTAGATCGAGGCCGAGCGGGCCGTGCCGGCCAGGCTGGGACTGACGATCTGGTAGTCGATGCGCCACCCCACGTTCTTCGCCCAGGCTTGGCCGCGGTTGGACCACCAGGTGTACTGCTCGGGCAGCGTGTTGACCTCGCGGAAGGCATCCACGTAGCCCACCTCATCCAACAGCGTATCCAGCCACGCGCGCTCCTCGGGCAGGAAGCCCGAGTTCTTCTGGTTGGCGCGCCAGTTCTTCAGGTCGATCTGCTTGTGGGCGATGTTCCAGTCGCCGCAGAGGATGTAGCGGCGCTTGCTGCGCTTGAGCTTCTTCAGGTGCGGCAGGAAGGCCTCCAGGAAGCGGAACTTGGACTCCTGGCGATGCGGTCCGGCCGAACCGGAGGGCAGGTACAGCGACACCACCGCCAGGTCCCCCCACCGCGCCTCGATATAGCGTCCCTCGTCATCGAACTCCGGCACGCCAAAGCCGCGGATCACCTCATCCGGCGGCTTGCGGCTGAAGATCGCGACGCCGGAGTACCCCGGGCGCTGGGCGTCGAAGTAGTGGCTCGTGTAGCCGGGCAGCTCGCAGCCGTGGCCGTCGAGCTGGTGTTCCTGCGCCTTGGTCTCCTGCAGGCAGACCACGTCGGCGGCTTGCTTGGCGAGCCAGTTGAAGGCGCCTTTCTTGGCGGCGGAGCGGATGCCGTTGGCATTGAGGCTGATGATTTTCACCCCGCCGATCATAACTGCAAGGCGGGGCGCCATTGACACTCCCCGGCGCGGGGTGGCAGCGTGCCGCCCCACACTCTGGGACTGCGGACCGCTCATGCAAGATCATCAGCTCGCCTTCATGGAACTGGCCCTGGCGCGCAAGGCCCTGCGCTTTGGCCAGTTCACGCTCAAGTCCGGCCGCGCGAGCCCCTACTTCTTCAATGCGGGCGCCTTCGACGACGGCGCCTCCCTGGCGATCCTGGGCAGCTGCTACGCCGCGGCCATCGTCGCCTCGGGCCTGCAGTTCGACATGCTGTTCGGGCCGGCCTACAAGGGCATCCCGCTGGTGGCCGCCACCGCCGCCGCCCTGCACACCCAGCATGGCCTGAACCTGCCCTTCGCCTTCAACCGCAAGGAGGCCAAGGCGCATGGCGAGGGGGGCTCGATCGTTGGACGCGCCCTCGCCGGCCGTATCCTGATCATCGATGACGTGATCACCGCCGGCACGGCGATCCGCGAGTCCATCGAGCTGATCCGCGCGGCCGGGGCGACCCCGGCGGGCGTGGCGCTCGCCCTGGACCGCCAGGAACGGGGGCGCGACCCGCAGAGCGGGGAGACCCTGGCCGAATCCGCCGTGCAGGAGGTGGCGCGCCTGTACGCGATCCCCTGCGTTAGCATCCTGACGCTTGGCGCCCTGATCGATGCACTGCGGGAAGGCGCCGGCTCGCTGCCCCGGGAGCACCTGGCGGCCCTCGAGGCCTACCGCGAACGGTACGGGGTCCGCGAAAAGATGTGAGTTGCGTTGCAATTGGCGCACGTCGGACTGGCCGCCTGCGCGGCAGGGTGGAAAATGACCTCCATGAAGAACCGCATACCGACTGCCCTCCTGCTGCTGGCCGTCACGGCCGGCGTCGCCCAGGGCGCTCCCCCCCGGCCCGCGTCCAACAGCACCGCCACCCCGAGTAAGACCTACCGCTGGGTCGATGACCAAGGGGTGACGCACTACGGGGATTCCATCCCGCCGGAGAATGCGCAGGGCAATATCGCCGAGCTCAACAGCACCGGCGTGGCGCTCAAGGTCTCCCCGGCCCGCCTGCCGCCCGCCGAGCAGGCCGCCCTGCTCCAGCGCGATGAGGATGCCGCCAAGGTCAAGCAGCACGACCAGTTCCTGCTGACCACCTACACCTCGGCCCACGACATCGAGCAGCTGCGCGATGAGCGCGTGGCCCAGCTGGCAGCTCAGATCACCGCCTCCCGCGGCTACATCGACTCGGTGGGCTCGCGGCTCGCCTCGCTGCGCGAGCGGGCCAGGAGCTTCAAGCCCTATTCGGCCAGCCCCACGGCGCGCCGCATGCCGGATCCGCTGGCAGCGGAGATCGTGCAGACGCTGAACGAAGCCCGCTCGCAGGCGGATACGCTCGCGTCGCGCGAGCAGGAAGTGAGGGAAGTGCGCCGCACCTTCCAGGCGGACATCGACCGCTACCGCGAACTCGTTGCCTCGCAACGGCCGCGGTAGCCTTGCCAGCGGCTACTTGACGCTGTAGCCGCGGCCCGTCAGGCAGGCCGTCAGGGCACGATCGTACTGCGCGCGATCATCGGCGCGGTATTCCTGATCGGTCGGATCGTAGTGCGCCTGGCCGACCGCCCAGCGATGGCACTCATAGCGATCATCCGCCTGCTGCCGCTCGCTCTGGCCACGCATCGGATACACGTACAGCTCGGCATCGCGGCGTTCACTCGAACTGCTCGGGCCCGCCTCGTCGTCGTCATAGACCACGTCATCGCCGTACGGGGAATGCGTCACGATGTAGCCGCGCCGTGCCGGATCGTAGAGGTAGTAGGTGTCGTCGGCCATGTAGTAGCGCGAACCGCCGTACCAGAAGGTCGTGTAGTAGTCCGGCAGGTACGGCACGAACAGGCCGAACGGCGCCGAGACGATCAGGTAGGAGCCGCCGTAGGGGCGATACCAGTGGCCACCCTGGTGGTAGTACTGCCCGCCGCCCCAGCTGTAGGAGCGATACCCGGGCTCCAGGCGCGGCACGACGCGCGCCGGCGGCGGCGCACGGCGGCCCCCGCCAGAGGCCAGGGACGGGGACTGGATGCGCGAATCCGGACCGACGAGGCCGCGGGGCGGACCCACGACCGCCCGGTCACCGTAGCGCGGCGCGCCAACGGCGCCGCGATCACCACCCCGGTCACTGCCCCGATCAGCGGGCCGGTTGTCACCGGCGCGCTCCACAAAACGATTCTCGCCACGCTCGCCGCCACGGACATCCTGACGCGCATCGACGCGCTGTTCCGGCGCAGGTCCCGGACGGCCCTGGAAGCGCTGTTCCGCAGCCGGCGCGGGCGCCGGGCGGACGCCCACGGTGTGGGGCGGCTCGACACGCGCGGGCGCAGGCACCTGCTGTGCCGCTCCACGCGGCGGACGCTGCTCCTCGTGGCCCTTCTCGCGGCGCGGCTGCTCCTCCTCCTTGGACGGGTCCGCCCCCGCGGTGGGGCGCGCGCTCGCCGGCAAGGCCGCGAACACGGCCAGGCTGCCACCGAGCAGGACCGCCAGGAGCGCCGTCTTGCGACGGGATGACCAGCAAAGCTCGGACGTGGACATGGCTAGCCTCACTTGACGGCGTAACCGCGGCCTTCCAGGCACGCGGACATGGCTCGGCGATATTCTGTGGCCTCGCGGTCGTAGCGCACATCGCTGCGGCCGCGAATGACGCGACGGGGCGCGTTGGCCTGCGCGTTCTCGGCAGCGTTGCCCAGCAGGCCGCCCGCCGCGGCGCCGATGAGCGCGCCACCGCCGGCATGGCCGGGGCCGGAAACAATCGCACCCAGGATCGCACCGGCGATCGCCGTGTTGACGGTGGTCTCGCCCGGCGGGCGCGACGGCACGACGGTCACAATCTGTTCGGGCGGCAGCTGGCGATTGGGGTCAAAGCCCGTCTGCTTGACGGCCCAGTTGTAGCACTCGTAGCGGTCACGATCCTGCTGCTCGGGACTCTGACCCTGCGTCGGGTAGAAATAGACGCGCGGCGGCTCGGGCGCGGGTTGCGCGACCGGCGGCGGCGCCAGGCGTTCGCGGCGCGGCTGTTCGACGACACAGCCGGACAGCAGGCCGAGCAGAGTCAGCGCGGGCACCAGCGTGCGCGCGACCGGGGAAGCCAATGTAGTTCGCAATCTCATGGGTAACCTTTATAGGTTTGGGCAGCTTAATGCGGCCTGAACAGGCTGTAGTCCTTGGCGGAGGAGGACCTTACCGCGGGATCAGCTGCGGCCGGTGTGACCGAATCCGCCAGACCCGCGCGAGCTGTCCTCAAAGTCATCCACCAGCTGCAGCGCCACCTGCACCACCGGCACCACCACCAGCTGGGCGATCCGCTCGCCCGGCTGGATGGTGAAGGCCTGGGAACCGCGGTTCCAGCAGGAGACCATCAGCTGGCCTTGGTAATCTGAGTCGATCAGGCCGACGAGGTTCCCCAGGACGATCCCGTGCTTATGTCCCAGGCCCGAGCGCGGCAGGATGATCGCCGCCAGGCCCGGATCCTCCACATGGATCGCCAGTCCCGTGGGAAGGAGCGTCGTCGCGCCCGCGGCCAGCTCCTGCGGCGCATCAAGCACCGCGCGAAGATCCATCCCGGCCGAGCCCTGTGTTGCATAGGCAGGCAGCGGATAAAGCGTGCCGATGCGCGAATCCAGCACCCGCACCTTCAGTGGCCGATGCACCGCGCTCACGGGGCATTCGCCAGGTAACGCGCGGCGATGAAGGCCATGAGCTTGCGCGCCAGCAGCGTCTTGGGACCGGCGCCCAGCTCCTGGCGCCCGCCGTTCTTCCACAGCAGCACCAGCGCGTTGTCGTCCTGGTCGAACACCTTGCAGTCACCGACCTCGTTGGCGGCAATGAGGTCCAGGTTCTTGCGCTCCAGCTTCGCGCGGGCGTGCTCCTCGACGTTGTTCGTCTCGGCGGCAAAGCCGACGACATAGGGACGCCGCGGCAGCTGGGCGACTGCATGCAGGATGTCGATCGTGCGCTCCATCGCCACTTCCAGCGTGTCGGTGACCTTCTTGATCTTGCAGTCCGCGGGCTTGGCAGGCCGGTAGTCCGCCACCGCCGCCGTGGCGATGAAGATGTCGGCGGTCCCGGCCTCCTTCATGACGGCCGCATGCATCTGTTCGGCGGACTCCACGCATTCGCGGCGGACGCCGGTGGGCGCGCACAGGCTCACCGGCCCGCTGACCAGCACGACCTCGGCGCCCTGTTCGCGCGCGGCCTGCGCGATCGCATAGCCCATCTTGCCGGAGCTGCGGTTGCTGATGAAGCGTACCGGATCGATGCGCTCGCGGGTCGGCCCCGCGGTGATCAGCACGCGCTTACCCGACAGCGGCCCGTGCACCGGGAACAGCGCCAGCGCCGCCTCGGCCAGCGCCGCCGGCTCCACCATGCGGCCCTCGCCGGTTTCCCCGCAGGCCTGCTCGCCGACCGCCGGGCCCAACACGTGCACGCCGCGCGCGCGCAGCTGCTGCACATTGGCCTGCGTGGCCGCGTTGGCCCACATCAGGCGGTTCATCGCTGGCGCCACCGCGATCGGGGCGGCGCTCGCCAGACACATCGTGGTCAGCAGGTCATCGGCCAGGCCGTGCGCGAGGTGCGCGAGGAAATCGGCGCTCGCCGGTGCGATCAGGATCAGGTCCGCCCAGCGCGCCATCTCGATATGGCCCATCGCCGCCTCGGCGCCGTGGTCCCACAGGTCGCTGCGCGCCTCGCGGCCGGAGACGGCCTGGAAGGTGAGCGGCGTGACGAACTCGCGCGCCCCGGCGGTCATGACGACCTGTACCTGGGCGCCCCGTTCCACGAGGCGACGCACGAGATCGGGGCTCTTGTAAGCCGCAATGCCGCCGGTCACGCCCAGCACGATCCGTTTACCATTCATGCGGTCATTATGGTCGGCGCGGTCGCCCCTTTCCATGATCCGCTGGCGATATGCTTATCGCTGGGGTGATGAGAACCCAGTCACGGATATCCCCGGGGGCCTGCCCCCAGGCCCTTGCCGGCGCGGCCCTGCCCGGCTCGCATGCGCCAGCGCCAGCGGCTTTTTCACGCAAGCCGGGGCGTTTTGGCGCTCGCACCACCTCCCGGTGCCACCGCACACTGCCCCTCCCCGCAGCGCCCCCAGGGAGCCGCACAGCGCATGTCCATCCGCGACTGGCCCGAACAGGAACGACCGCGGGAGAAACTGCTGGCCCAGGGCCCGCAGAGCCTCTCCGACGCCGAATTGCTGGCCGTGCTCTTTGGCAGCGGCACGCGGGCACGCAACGCCGTGGAGCTGGGCCGGGCGCTGCTGCTGGAGTTCCGCTCGCTGCGGGCGCTGCTGCAGGTCCGCCAGGGAGACTGGGCGCAGAGCCCCTCCCTGAGTCCCCGCCGCTACGGCATCCTGCAGGCGGCGCTGGAGCTGGCCCGCCGACACTACAGCGAGGCGCTCAAGACCGGCCCCGCGCTGGAGGCCCCGCAGGCCACCCGCACCTTCCTGATCGCCCAGCTGCGGGACCGGCCCTACGAGGTCTTCTGCTGCCTGCACCTGGACAACCGGCACCGCTTGATTGCTTTCGACGAACTGTTCCGGGGCACGATCGACGGCGCCAGCGTGCACCCGCGGGAAGTGGTCAAGCAGGCCCTGGCGCGCAACGCCGCCGCCGTGATCCTGGCCCACAACCACCCCTCCGGGGTCGCCGAGCCCAGCCACGCGGATGAGCTGATCACGGCCCGCCTGAAGGAAGCCCTGGCACTGGTGGACATCCGGGTGCTGGATCACCTGGTGATCGGCGACGGGCGCTGCACGTCCTTCGCGGAACAGGGCCTGCTGTAAACAGCCCCAACCGCACCCAAGGGTGCGGGGTGCGCAGGCCGGGCAAAGGCGGCCTGGAAGGCTGAAGGTCGGCGGCGCCGTGACCGGGGGACCGTGCCGACAGGCATCGTCCAACGACTGCGGGGCTGGACGTGTCGCGAAGTCTTGGTGCTGAAGCCCTTCCAGAGGCCAACCGCCACCAGCAGACCGCAGGCCGCGAGGAGAAGCCCAAGGCAGTACCGGATGACGTCCAGCGATCGGGGAGTGAGGTGCCCGTTCCAGCCCAACAGGAGGGTGTTGAGCCACATCGGTATGAAGACCGCTACCCAGACCACCGACATTCCCTTGCGCCGGGTGCGCGCGTCGGACGGGTCCGCAGGCTGATTAGCGCGTGCCCGTACCCGCCTGGCTCGCAGGGCCTCACGGTCTGGGAAGAAGCCCTGAGCCTCGTTCATCTTCACGTGCCCTGCGCCTGTCTTGGCCTTGTCTGGCGGCGTATCCGATAGTGCGCCGCAAGCCGGGCCAGGCAATGCCGGACCCAGGCGGCTTCCACACCAGTGGCAAATAGGGACCCTGCGAGAAAACGGGGTACTGCGTGCGCCGGGACAACCGGCGTCGCCTGATCGCCCTCGGCGAGCGCGCCCGGAGCCCACTCGATGGCGCCAGCGGTCCCCCCGGGACGCGATCCAGCAGGTCCCGGCTCGGGGGAAGCGCTGGGTGCCGGGGCAGCGGGTGGTCGGCGCCGGCCGCTGCCTGTCCGTCGCCGAGCAGGGTCTGCTGCGGGGGATGTGCAAGCGCCTTGCCCAAGCCCCCTCCGGACTGGTATAAAGCCCGCCCTTTTCGTCGTCCGAGGCTCCCCTTGGCGGCCAGCGCGTGCCCCCCGGGGCCCGGAAGCCGGCAGACCGAAAAGCAAGTTTTTGATTTTTAACGGTTTTTTAAGGATCATGCCATGTCCCGCGTCTGCGAAGTTACCGGCAAGCGGCCGGCCGTCGGCAACCGCGTATCGCACGCCAACAACCGCAAGCGTCGTCGCTTCCTGCCGAACCTGCACGTGCAGCGTTTCTGGCTGGAGGACGAGAAGCGCTGGGTGAAGCTGCGCGTCTCGGCGAACGCCCTGCGTACGATCGAGAAGAACGGCATCGACGTGGTGCTCGCCAAGATGCGCGCCCAGGGCAAACAGGTCTAAGGAGCTTCCAGTCATGCGCGAAAAAGTGAAACTGCTGTCCACCGCGGGCACGGGCCATTTCTACGTCGCGATGAAGAACAAGCGTCTTCATCCCGAGAAGCTGGAGACGAAGAAGTACGACCCGGTCGTCCGCAAGCACGTGAACTACAAGGAAACCAAGATCAAGTAAGCGCGCCGCGCCTACCTGATCCGGTATCCGGCGAGAAGCCCGCTCCTGTAGCGGGCTTTTTCGTTTCCGGCCCCCACGCCTTCTGGCACTCTTGCGTGCGTGCCAGAGCTACCCGAAGTCGAGACCACGCGCCGCGGCATCGAGCCGCATGTACAGGGCCGCCGCGTGGTGCAGCTGGCCGTGCATGAGCCGAGGTTGCGCTGGCCCGTGGCCGCCGACATGCCGTCCCTCGTTGCTGGCCAGCAGGTCACGGCCGTTCGCCGCCGCGCCAAGTACCTGCTGATCGACCTGGAGCGCGGCAGCCTGCTGCTGCACCTGGGCATGTCGGGGAGCCTGCGCGTGATGAGCGCCACCACGCCGCGCCTGACGCACGATCACCTGGACCTGGAGCTGGATTCCGGACAGACCCTGCGGTTCAACGACCCGCGCCGCTTCGGCAGCCTGCACTACCTCACGGAGGATCCGGCGCAGCACCTGCTGCTGCGCAAGCTCGCGCCGGAACCGCTCGAGGATGCCTTCGACGCCGACTACCTCTACCGCGTGACGCGCAAGCGGCAGGTCGCGATCAAGCTGCTGATCATGAACAGCCACCTCGTGGTGGGCGTGGGCAATATCTATGCGAGCGAGGCGCTGTTTCGCGCGGGCATCCGTCCCGGACGCGCCGCCAAGTCCCTGACCCGCGCGGAGTGCACGCGCCTGGTGAAGGCCATTCGCGCGGTACTGGCGATGGCGATCCGCTTTGGCGGCACGACGCTGCGCGATTACGTGGGCGCGGATGGCAAGCCGGGCTACTTCCGGCGCAAGCTCTACGTCTACGAGCGCGGCGGAGAACCCTGCCGGCGCTGCGCCACGCCGATTCGCCACCGGGTACAGGGGCAACGCTCCACCTATTTCTGCCCGCAATGCCAACGCTAGCCCGATGATCGCGTCCCAGTCCACGCTCGAACAACACTTCGCCGCCGTCGACCCGGTGCTGGCTGGCATCGTTGCCCTGGCGGGTCGCTGCGCGCTGGGCAAGCGGCGCAAGGGCGCCGTGTTTGAAACGCTCTCGCGCTCCATCGCGAGCCAGCAGCTCTCCGGCGTGGTGGCCCGTCGCATCCTGGAGCGGCTGGAGGCGCTGTTCGGCGGGCAGTTCCCCACCCCGGCGCAGATCCTGGAAGCCGACGTCACGGCGCTGCGCGGCGTCGGCTTCTCCTACGCCAAGATCGCCGCACTCCAGGACCTGGCCGCCAAGACGCGGGCTGGCACGCTGCCCCCGGACGAGGCGCTCTGGCGCCTGGACGATGAAGCGGTGATCGAGCACTGCGTGGCGGTGCGCGGCATCGGTCGCTGGACGGCGGAGATGCTGCTGATGTTCCACCTGGGCCGCGCCGACGTGCTGCCGGTGGCTGACTTTGGCGTCTGCAATGGCTTTCGCCTGGCCTACGGGCTCAAGGGCATGCCGCGCCCGAAGGCCCTGCTGGCCTTTGGCGAGCGTTGGCGGCCCTACCGATCGGCGGCGGCGTGGTACCTGTGGCGCGCGGTGGACCTGCACCGCGAGGCGCAGCTGCCGTCGCGGCCCGGGCGCGCGCCGCGCATCCAACTGATGCCGCCGCGCCCCGCGAAGCAACCGACGCAGGCCTCGCAGAAAAAGCAGGCCGCGTGAGCATCGCGACGCGCTTCACCTGGGCCGGTATCCGGCGCGGTCTGCGGGCCAGTCCTGCCCTGGTCGTGGCGGGATTGCCGTTTGGCGTGGTCACCGGTCTGGCCGCGCAGTCGCAGGGGCTGACGCTGGCGGAGGCCACGCTGATGAGCATGTTCGTGTTCGCCGGCTCCGCCCAGCTGCTGGCGATCGGCGCCTGGACTGCCCCTGTGTCGGTCCTGAGCGTGGGCCTGGCTTCCTTTTCCGTGAACCTGCGCTTCCTGCTGATGGGACCGCTGCTGGCACCGTGGCTGGATCACCTGCGTGGCTGGCGGCGCGGGCTGAGCCTGTTCCTGCTGGTGGACCACAACTGGGCCCTGTCGCTGAGGGAAATCAAGGCGGGCGAGCGGGATGCCGCGTACCTGATCGGTAGCGGCGCGCCGCTGTGGATCACGTGGGTCGCCTGCACCATCGCCGGACACCTGCTGGGCAGCGTCGTGGCCGCGCCGCCGGGGCACCCGGTCTACTTCGCAGGACTGACCGTGTTCATCGCGCTGCTCCTGCCGATGTGGCGCGGCCTGGGGGACCTGCTGCCCTGGGCGGTCGCCGGGGCCGTGGCCTTCAGCGTCTCGCGGCTGCTGCCGGGCAGTTCCTGGCACATCGTCGTCGGGGCGCTGGCCGGCGGCCTGGCCGGTGGCTTGCGCGATCGCTGGCGGCGCAGCTGATGCACGGGGATCCGCTGAACCTGCTGGCGATCCTGGTCATGGCACTGGGCGCGTATGGCTGCCGTGCCGGCGGGTACTGGCTCTTCAACCGCGTGAACCCCTCGCCGGCGGTGCGCGCGCTGCTCGCCTACGTGCCGGGCTGCCTGTTCGTCAGCTACGTGACGCCTGCCGTGATCAACGGCGGGCCCAAGGCCTGGGTGGGCGCGGCCGTGGCGGCCGTGACCATGAAGCTGACCGGCTCGCTGGTCTGGCCGATCTTCACCGGCACGGCCGCCGCCTGGCTGACGTGGCTCCTGATGAGCTAGCCGGGCGCCGCCCGCTCAGGGCAGGCTACCGTGCTGGCGGGGACGCCAAGGACTGGTCGATGGCAATACACAGCCCCCAGTGCGCTCCGGAGGCCACCGGCGCCCGCTCGGCCGAGCCAGGGGCCGACGGGCAGATCTGCCTGATGGTGCAGATCGAGACTCCCCTGGGCGTGGAGAACGCCGACGCGATCGCGCGCAGCGCCGTCGCTAGTACTTTGCCCACGGGTGGTAGAACGGCCACGGCGAGGCCTCGCTATCCGGCGCTACCTGCACTTCGATGAGCGCTGGCGCATTGGCGGCAACAAGCGAGGGCAGCAGCGTCGCCAGCTGTGCCGGGCTCTCGACGCGGTGGGCATCGATGCCGAAGGCCTGCGCCAGGGCCCTGAAGTCCGGATTGACCAGTTCCGAGCCGATGTAGCGTCCGCCGAAGGCCATCTTCTGGTCGCGCCGCACGTTGCCGAAGCACTGGTTGTTGAACACCACGGCGATGACGCCCAGACCGTGCTGGGCTGCCGTGGCCAGCTCCTGAACGCCGAACAGGAAGCCGCCATCCCCGTTGATGGAGACCACCGGCGTATCGGGCTTGGCCGCCTTCACGCCCAGCGCCGTCATGTAGCCAAAGCCCAGGTTGTCCTGGTAACCGCAGCTCACGTAGGTCCGCGGCTCGAAGACCGGATAGGCAAAGCGCGCCGTGAAGCCCGGCTGGCAGATCTCCTCCACGAGGATGCCCTCGCGCGGCAGTGCTGCGCGGATCGCATCCAGGTACCCAACCTGCGGTTGCACCGCTGCGCTGTAGCGCTGGCGGGTCGCCTGCGCGAGCGCACGCCACTGTGCTTCTCGCGAGGCTCGGCCGGCGGTCCGCGATTCCAGCGCCGCGTTCAGCGCCGCCAGCGCCTGGGCCGCATCGGCCACCAGGCCCACATCGCACGGCCGGCGCGGGATCTCGCGCGGGTCGATATCGATGCGCACGGTCTTCAGACCCGCGGGCCGGTGCTGCCAGCGGATGTAGGGCAGCTCCATGCGGGTCCCGACCGCGATCGCCAGGTCCGCGCCCTTCCAGTATTCATACCCGGCGGCGGGATCCAGTCCCGCAGGCTCATCGTTGCCGACGATGCCGCGGCCACCGCGATGCGCGATCACCGGCGCCTGCAGCAGCTTCGATAAGGCACGGACCTCCTCGCGCGCCCCCAGTGCACCGGAGCCGACGAAGATCACGGGACGCTCGGCGGCGGCGATGAGCGCCGCGGCTTTTTCAAGCAGCGCCGGCGATGCCCGCGGCGGTTCGGCAGGTACCGCGGGCGCCAGGGCGACCACGGGTGCCACCACGCCCAGGACATCCCAGGGGCATTCGATGGCCACCGGTCCCTGGCGCCCGCCCAGCATCTGGCGGAAGGCCTCGCTGAGGACGCCAGGGGCCTCGGAGGGATGGTTGATGCGTGCCGCCCATTTGGTCAGCAGGCGCAGCACCGCGAGCTGGTCCGGCAGCTCGTGCAGGATGCCATGGCCCCGGCCGATCTCCGCCGAGGGGATCTCGCTGGTTACGCAAATCACCGGGACGTTTGCCGCATAGGCCGTGCACAGCGCGGCGCCGGAGTTCAGTACGCCGGGACCGGGCACGCAGGTGTAGGCGCCCACGCGGCCCGTCGCCTTGGCATAGCCGTAGGCCATGTATCCGGCAGCCTGCTCGTGGCGCGTGCCGATGAACTGGATCTCCTCGCGCCGCTCGTGCAGCGCGTCCATCAGCAGGTAGGTATGGATGCCGGGAATGCCGAAGATGCGGTCCACGCCGTTGCGGATCAGGGCATCGACGATCGCCTGCCCGGAAGTCTGGGTCACGGCGTGAGGGACATCGGACATCAGGCACTCCGTGTAGACAAAGACCGGCACGCCTCAGCAGTGTAGCCAGCTGTCGGGCCCGAGGCAGCCCGGCGCCTTGCACGGCACGCGCCCAAGGACCGCAAGGGACTGCCGGCGGCCGTCTTTCCGGGCGTTTGACGGCCTGTGTACACTCGCCGCACGGCCGCCCCGGCACCGACAAAGACAAGCATTGAGGGTCATCATGGACTATTCGCTGATCATCAACGGCGCCAAGCGCCCGACCGCCGCCTATGCCGACGTCCCGAACCCCTCCACGGGCGCCCTTGTCGGGAAGATGCCGCTGGGTACGCCGAAGGACCTGGATGATGCGGTCGCCGCAGCCGCCGCCGCCTTCAAGACCTGGAGCGTGACGCCGGATGCCGAGCGCAAGGCCGCCTGCCACGCGATCGCCGCCAAGATCGAGGCGCATGCCGAGGAGCTGGCCAAGCTGATCACCGCCGAGCAGGGCAAGCAGCTCAACGGCCTGGGCTCGCGCTTCGAGGTCGGGGGCACCGTCGCCTGGACCCACGCGACCGCGGACCTGGAGCTGCCCGTCGCCGTCCTGCAGGACAACGAGCAGGGCCGCATCGAGCTGCACCGCAAGCCCATCGGCGTGATCGGCTCGATCACGCCGTGGAACTGGCCAATGCTGATCGGCAGCTGGCACCTCATCCCGGCCGTGCGCACGGGCAACACCGTGGTCATCAAGCCCTCCCCGTACACGCCGCTCTCCACCCTGCGCATGGTGGAGCTGATGAACGAGGTGCTGCCGCCGGGTGTCGTGAACGTCGTCTCCGGCAGTGATTCGCTCGGCGCCGCGATGTCCTCGCACCCCGGCATCCAGAAGATGGTGTTCACGGGCTCCATCAGCACCGGCAAGAAGATCATGGCGTCCTCCGCGCCGACGCTCAAGCGCCTCACGCTGGAGCTGGGCGGCAACGACGCCGGTATCGTGCTTCCGGACGCCGACCCCAAGGCGATTGCGCCGGGCCTCTTCTGGGGCGCGTTCATCAATGGCGGCCAGACCTGCGCCGCGCTCAAGCGCCTCTACGTGCACGACAGCCTCTACGACCAGGTCTGCAACGCGTTGGTCGACTTCGCCAAGACCGTGCCGATGGGCGATGGCATGGACGAGACGGTGCAGCTGGGCCCGATCCAGAACGAGATGCAGTTCAACCGCGTCTGCGAACTGGTGGAAGACGCCAAGCAGCACGGGGGCCGCATCCTCTGTGGCGGCGCGCGCACTGGCACGACGGGCTATTTCTATCCGATCACCTTCATTGCCGACGTGAAGGAGGGCGTGCGCCTGGTGGATGAGGAACAGTTCGGCCCGGTGCTACCGATCATCCGCTACACCGACGTCGACTCGATCATCGAGCGCGCCAACGATAATCCGCATGGACTGGGCGGCTCGGTCTGGAGCAGCGACGCCGCGAAGGCCAAGCAACTCGCGCAGCGCCTGGAGTGCGGCACCGCCTGGGTGAACAAGCACGGCGGCATCCAGCCGAACGCGCCGTTCGGCGGCATCAAGCTCTCGGGCATCGGCGTGGAGTTCAGCGACGAGGGCCTCAAGGAGTACACGGTTTCGCAAACCGTCTACTGCTGATGCCCTGGCGTAGGGTCGCACGCCAGACGTGCGGCCGGATCGCTTCGCGCACAGTCGGGCATCGTTCGGACTGTCCTCCCGCGCCTGTCGATGACGACGGGCAGGAGCCCGGCCCGGCGAACTTCCGGAATGCGGATCCGCTCGTCACCGCGGCGTACTGCCCGCGGCCCGCGGAGTAGCCTATGATTTGCGTCCCGTTGTGCAACGATCACCCAGGTAGGCTCCCATGAACGCGCGCGTCCCTCGCCTTCTCGCCCGGCACCTCTGCCTGCTGGCGCTATCGTTGTCCCCGCTGCTGGGCCTCGCGGCCGACCCGTCGGCGCAGCCGCCCGCCGAGGCCCACCGCATCAGCGCCCGCTGGACGCTGCCGGGCGCCGGCGGCTGGGACTACCTGACCGCCGATTCCGCGCGGCACCGGCTGTTCATCACCCGCGGAGACCGGGTAGAGGTCGTGGACCTGCAAACCGGAACCGTGCTCGGGCGTATCCCCAAGCTGGCCGGCGTGCACGGCGTGGCGCTCGCCCCGGATCTCAAGCGCGGCTACTCCAGCAACGGCCGCAGCAACACGATCACCGAGTTCAACTACGACACGCTGGAGGTGCTGCGCGAGGTGCCGCTACCCGGCCTGAACCCGGATGCGATCCTCTACGATCCGGGCAGCCATCGCCTCTTCACGTTCAACGGCCGCAGCAAGGATGCCACCGTGCTGGACGCGGCGTCGCTGACGGTCCTGGCCACGATCCCGATGCCGGACAAGCCGGAGTTCGCGGCCACCGACGGCAAGGGACAGGTGTTCGTGAACATCGAGAGCGCACCGGGCCAGCTGGTGGTGATCGATACGCAAAAGCTCGCCGTGAAGGCCACCTGGACGCTCAGCGGTTGCGATGAGCCCACGGGACTGGCACTGGATGCAGCCCACGCACGGCTGTTCTCGGTCTGCGGCGACAACGTGATGGCGGTGACGGATGCCGCCAGCGGCAAGGCCGTGGCGCGCGTGGCCATCGGCAAGGGCCCGGACGCCGTCGCGTTCGATGGCGAGCGCAAGCGCATCGTGGTGTCCAATGGCGAGGGGACACTGACGTACGTACGGGCGGAGCCCGCCGACAAATATGTCGTCGCGGCCACCCTGCCCACACAGGCCGGTGCCCGCACGCTCGCCCTGGATCCGGCGACCGGGCGCATCTACACCGTGACCGCCACCTTCGGACCCGCGCCGGCGCCCACGGCGCAGCAGCCCAGGCCGCGGCCGGAAATGGTGCCCGACACCTTCACCGTGCTCGTCGCCGAGTAGCGCGCGCCCCGGCCGCGTAGCGGGGTCCGCGCGGTACGCCAGCCCGCAGCGCTATCGCCTCGGCGCTGCGATCACCCCGCGGGCCCCGGGTGGTCACCGGCACGGTCCGCCGCTACCGCGTGGACCCCGCCTTGCCCGCGGGCCGGCGGCTGGATGCGGCGACCGGCCAGGTCAGCGGGTCGCCCCGGACGGCTACGGCGGTTCCCGCAGGATTCCGGGAACCCAGAGCGACGCAAGACGGAGTTCGGGACCCCACGGGGCCCGGTTTTTCGCCGGCCGGTCCGTTGCGCCGGCGCGATGCTCGGGCACACTGGGTCCACCGCCCTCCTGGAGTCGTCCCGTGCCTCGCTTGATCCTCGCCGCAACCGCCCTGCTCCTGACCTCTCTGCACCTCCCGGCCCTGGCGGCCGAAGGCACTGGCGAGGCGCAGTTCCGCAGCCTCTACAAGGAGCTGGTGGAAACCAACACCACGCTCTCGACGGGTAGTTGCACGCTGGCTGCCGAACGCGTGGCCGCCCGCCTGAAGGCCGCAGGCCTTGCGCCGTCAGACCTGCACCTGCTGGTGGAGCCGGCCCATCCCAAGGAGGGCAACCTCATCGCCGTGTACCCGGGGCGCAATCCCCAGCTCAAGGCCCTGCTGCTGCTGGCGCACCTGGACGTCGTGGAAGCCAAGCGCGAGGACTGGACGCGCGATCCGTTCGTCCTGGTGGAGGAGAACGGCAACTTCTACGCGCGCGGTGCCAAGGACGACAAGGCGCTGGCGGCGATCTACCTCGACACGCTGGTGCGCCTGGCCAGCGCGCACGAGCGGCCCGAGCGCACGGTGAAGCTCGCGCTGACCTGCGGGGAGGAAACCTCCGGCGCCTTCAACGGTGCCGAGTGGCTCATGCAGAGCCACCGCGACCTCATCGACGCCGCCTTCGCGCTCAATGAGGGCGCCCACTCGGAACTGGATGCCCAGGGCCGGCACGTCGCGGTGGAAATCGAGGTCGGCCAGAAGGTCTACCAGGACTACTGGCTGGAAGTGACCAACCCGGGGGGGCACAGCTCCCGGCCCCGCAGGGACAACGCGATCTACCAGCTGGCCGGTGCGCTCAAGCGCCTGGAGGCCTTTGAGTTCCCGGCGCAGTTCAGCGATGGCAGCCGCGCGTACTTTGAGGGCATGGCGAAGATCGAGGCCGCGCAAGGCAATGCGCAGATCGCCGCCGCCATGAGCGCCCTGCTCAAGGATCCGCCCGATGCCCGCGCGCTCGCGCTGGTGTCGAGCAGCGACCCCGGCTGGAACACCACGCTGCGCACGACCTGCGTGGCGACGATGATGGACGCGGGGCATGCGGTGAACGCCCTGCCGCAGCGCGCGCGGGCCAACGTGAACTGCCGCATCTTCCCGGGAGGCTCGATCGAGGCGGTGCGCGCGAGGCTGCAGCGGGTGGTCGCGGATCCGCAGGTGACGGTCACCGCGCGCGCCCAACACGGCCCGGCGCTGCTCCCGCCACCGCCGCCGCTGGGGCCGGCGATCCTGGGCCCGATACAGCAGCTGGCGGCCGAGTTCTGGCCTGGCGTGCCGGTGCTGCCCATCCTGCTGACGACGGCCACGGATGCGGTCTTCACCAACTCAGGGGGGATCCCGACCTACGGACTGGATCCGGTGTTCGTGGGCCCGGACCTGGGCAACATCCACGGCCTCAACGAGTACGTGCGCGTGCAGTCGGTGCTGGAGGGACGCGAGTTCCTCTTCCGCCTGATCAAGCAGTACGCGGCCCAGTAGCCGCGCCCCACTAGTACAGCCCGGTCGTACCGACGCCGCGGGGGTCGGAGGCGGCCGTGACCTCGCCGGTCTTGGCGTCGTAGGTGACGACCTGCAGGTTGCCCCAGGTCTCGCGCTTCACGAGCTTGTGGCCACGAGCCTGCAGTGCCGCCACCTCATCGGCGGTCAGTGCGGCCGCCTCGTACAGGAGGACATCCGGCTCGTACTGGTGGTGGATGCGCGGCGCGGCCACGATCTGCTGCGCGCTCTTGCCGTCCAGGAAGTCCAGCGTCGCCAGCAGCACCATGCCGGTGATGAGGCTGCCACCGGGCGAGCCCACGACCATCACGCCGCGCGGACCCTCGACGAAGGTCGGCGTGACGGAGGAGAGCATGCGCTTGCCCGGCGCGATCTCGTTGGCCGTGGCGCCGATGAGGCCGTAGAGGTTGGGTACGCCGGGCTTGATGGAGAAATCATCCATCTGGTTGTTGAGGATGAGCCCTGTGCCGCGCACGATGAGCCCCGAGCCGAAGCCCGCGTTCAGGGTGATGGTGCCGCCGACGCGGTTGCCATCCTTGTCGATGATGGAGAAATGCGTCGTGTTGGTGCCGCTGCGCGAGGGCTCAGGCGTTGCCGCCAGCGCATCGCTGGGCGTGGCGCGATCCGGACGGATCGATGTGCGCAGGCCGGCCGCGTAGTCCGGGCTCAGCAGTCGCTGCACCGGGATCTGCGTGAACGCCGGGTCTCCGAGGTACACCGCGCGGTCGCGGTGCACGCGGCGCTCCGCCTCGATGATCAGGTGCTTGCGCGTCACGCCGTCGACCTTGTCCAGGTCATAGCCGGAGAGCACGTTCAGCGCCTCCACCAGCGCGATGCCGCCGGAGGACGGCGGCGGCGCGGAGATGATCTTCAGGCCGCGGTAGCTGCCCACGATGGGCTCGCGCTCCACCGCGCGGTAGTCGGCCAGATCCGCCGCGGTCCAGATGCCGCCCAGGTCGCGCACGCCGGAGACCATCTGCCGGGCGACCTTGCCCGTGTAGAAGGACTGCATGCCGTCGCTGGCCAGGGTCTGCAGCGTACGCGCCAGTTGCGGCTGCTTGAGCCGCGCACCTACCGGCAGCGGCTCGCCATCCTTGCCGTAGAAGATCTTCAGGCCGTCGGGCGTCTTGGCGAACTGTGCCTGCTTGAACTTCAGGCCCGCGTTGAGCCGCGGATACATGTCAAAGCCATCCTTGGCCAGCCGGATCGCCGGCGCCAGGCTCGCCGCCAGGGGCAGCTTGCCGTACTTGGACTGCAGCAGCGCCAGACCCGCCGGCTCGCCGGAGATGCCGGCCGCCAGCGCGGTATTGGTGGAGGCGCCCTTGACCGGGTTGCCATCCTTGTCCAGGAACAGGTCGCGCGTCGCGCCCTTGGGCGCCACTTCCCGCGCATCGATGATGACGTTCTTGCCGTCGGAAGCCTTGTGCAGCAGGAAGAGCCCCCCGCCGGCCAGGCCGGAACCGCTGGGCTCCACGACCGCCAGCGCGGCGCTCACCGCGACCGCGGCATCAAAGGCATTACCGCCCTGGCGCAGCACCTCAAGGCCCGCCTCGGTCGCCAGCGGATGGGCGCTGGCGATGGCCGCCTTGGCCGGCGCGACGTCGGCCGCGAACAGACCGGCCGGCGTCGCCAGCAGCGCGACCAGCAACCAGGACAGGAGAAAACGCAGACGCAGGGTGCTCATGGGGACTTCTTCTTACGCAGCTCGACGGCGACGATCGGATCCACGAACTCGTGGACCGGGCCGCCGTAGGTGGCGATCTCGCGGATCATGGTGGAGGAAATGAAGGTGAACTGCTCCTTCGGGGTCAGGAACACCGTCTCCAGCTCCTGGGCCAGGTGCCGCGACATGTTGGCCAGCTGGAACTCGTATTCGAAATCCGACACCGCCCGCAGGCCGCGTACCACCACCGTCAGGTTGTTCTCGCGCGCGAAGTCCACGGTGAGCCCCTTGTAGCCCACCACCTCGACGTTGGCGACGTCGGCCAGCACGCGGCGCGCCATGTCGACGCGCTCCTCCAGCGTGAACATCGGTGTCTTGCCGGGGTTGGCGGCGATGGCCACCACCACGCGGTTGAAGAGGCCCGCCGCGCGGCGCACCAGATCGGTGTGGCCGTTGGTGATCGGGTCGAAGGTCCCGGGGTAAACCGCATTGCGGGTCATGGCTGGCTCGGTGCGTTGATTCGAAACAAATGATAGCCGACCTCTCCCGCGGCGCCCTCACGATAGTGCTGCCAACCCTCCGGCAAGACCGGGAGCGCCTGGCGCTTGGCTATCTCGACATAACAGAAGGCCCCGGTGGCCAGGCAGCCGCTGGCGGCCAGTTTCTGCATCGTCGGCGCCAGCAGCCCGGCGTCGAAGGGCGGGTCCAGGAACACCACGTCGAAGGGTCCGGCCGGGGCCCGCAGGTAATGGCCGGCGTCGTCGACCAGCAACTCCGCCCCCGCGACGCCAAACTGCTCCACCGTGGCCCGCAGGGCGTTGATCGCCGGGCGGCTGGCGTCGACGAACACGACGCGCGCGGCCCCGCGCGAGAGGGCCTCCAGCCCGAGCGCGCCGCTGCCGGCGAACAGGTCCAGGCAGCGGGCCCCGCCGAGATGGGGCTGCAGCCAGTTAAAGAGTGTCTCCCGCACCCGGTCGGGTGTCGGGCGGATGACCGCATCCGGCGGGAAACGCAGTTTCCGGCCCCTGAGGCTGCCCCCGATGATGCGCAGTTCGCGTATGCCCCGTTTCATCGCGCAAGCCTATTACAATACGGGACCCGCCACCGGCCCCCCGCAGGACATGTTCGGTAAGACAGCATCCACCGGTTTCTTCGGTCGCCTGAAGGAACGCCTCAGCCGCAGCACGGCGCGCCTCTCCGACGAGCTGCGCAGCCTGTTCCGTGGCCGCAAGATCGATGCGGAGCTGCTGGAGGACCTGGAAACGCGCCTGATCACGGCCGATGTCGGGGCCGAGGCAACCCGGGCGATCCTGGAGGACCTGCGGGCGCGCGTCGCGCGCCACGAACTGGGGGATGTGGAGGCGCTGCTGAACGCGCTGCGGGAGGACCTGACCGCGATCCTCAAGCCCTGCGAGAAGGCCCTGCAGATCGACCGCTCGCACAAGCCCTATGTCGTGATGGTCGTGGGCGTGAACGGCTCGGGCAAGACCACCTCGATCGGCAAGCTCGCGACGCGCCTGACCGGCGAGGGCCTGAAGGTGCTGCTGGCGGCCGGTGACACCTTCCGCGCGGCCGCGGCCGAGCAGTTGGAGATCTGGGCGCAGCGCAGTGGTTCGCTGATCCTGCAGCAGCAGGCCGGCACCGATCCGGGCGCCGTGGTGTTCGATGCGCTGAAGTCCGCCAGCTCCCGCGGCATGGACGTGGTGCTGGCCGATACGGCCGGGCGCCTGCACAGCCAATCGCACCTCATGGAGGAGCTCAAGAAGGTCAAGCGCGTGATCCAGCGCGTGGATCCCACCGCGCCGCACGAGGTGCTGCTGGTGCTGGATGCCAACCAGGGGCAGAACGCCCTCACCCAGGCCGTGGAGTTTCACGCGGCGGTAGGCGTCACGGGCCTGGTGCTCACCAAGCTGGACGGCACGGCGCGCGGCGGCATCGTCGTGGCCATCGCCAAGAAGCTGGGGCTGCCGATCCGCTTCATCGGCATCGGCGAGCAGGCGGATGACTTTGGCGAGTTCGACGCGGCCGGCTTTGCCAGCGTGCTGATCGGCGATGGCGACCATCGCAAGGACAGCGCTGCATGATCCGCTTCGACCGGGTCGCCAAGCGGTACCCCAACGGGCGCGAGGCCCTCGCGGCCCTGAGCTTTGAGATTCCGGCCGGCGAGATGGTCTTCCTCACCGGTCGCTCCGGCGCCGGCAAGAGCACGGTGCTGCGGCTGATTTCCCTGCTGGAGCGCCCTACCCGCGGCCAGGTCCTGGTCAATGGCCAGGACACGGGGCGGCTGCCGCCGCGGCTCATTCCGGCCTTCCGCCGGCAGATCGGCATGGTCTTCCAGGACCACAAGCTGCTTACCGAGCGCAGCATCTACGACAATGTCGCCCTGCCGCTGATCGTCGCCCACACGAGCCTGCGGGAAGTGGACAAGCGCGTGCGCGCGGCCCTGGACCAGGTGGGGCTCCTGGATCGCCTGCGCGCGCTGCCGCTGGAGCTGTCGGTCGGCGAGCAGCAGCGCGTCGGCATCGCCCGCGCCGTGGTCTCCAAGCCGCCGCTGCTGGTGGCCGATGAGCCCACCGGGAACCTGGACCCGCAGCTCTCCTGCGAGGTCATGAACCTCTTCCGCCGCTTCCGCGACGTGGGCGTCACGGTGGTGGTGGCCACCCACGACATGCAGCTGGTGCGCGAGGCCGGCCTGCGGGAGATCGTGCTTGCCGACGGCAAGCTGCAGGACATCCACGTGGCCGACGTGCCGACGCTGGAGGTGCGGCGATGAGCGGTTATTTTGCGCGCCACCTGCAGGCGCTGCTGTTCGCGGCCGGCCGCCTGGCACGCGCCCCCGTAGCCACCGCGCTCACCGTACTGGTGATTGCCATCGCCCTGACCCTTCCGTCCAGCTTCGCACTGCTGATCTCCAGCGTGCGCAGCGTCAGCAGCGACTTTGCCAACGCCGTGGACGTGACCGTCTACTTCAAGCGCGACACGGCGATCGAGAAGGTGCAGCAGCTGGCCAGCAGCGCGCGGGGCCGCAGCGGCGTGGGCAGCGTCAAGGTGATCCCGGCCGACAAGGCACTGGAGCAGTTCCGCAAGGACAGCGGCTTCGGCGCCGCGCTGGAGGCGCTGACCGACAACCCGCTGCCCCACGCGATGGACGTGCGCCCGACCGCCGGGGCGACAAGCCCGGCGGACCTGGAGTCCCTCAAGCGCTACCTCTCGGCCTGGCCGGAGGTGGAACTGGTGCAAGTGGACAGCGAGTGGGTGCTGCGCCTGAACGCGATCCTGGATCTGATGCGACGCATCGTCCTGGGGTCGGCGGGTCTGCTGGGCGTGGGGGTCGTGGCGGTCATCGGCAACACGATCCGGCTGGAGATCTACAGCCGCCGGGCGGAGATCGAGATCACCAAGCTCGTGGGCGGCAGCAATGCCTTCGTCCGCCGCCCGTTCCTGTACACCGGCGTCTTCTACGGCGGGCTGGGCGCCGCGCTGGCGGCGGTCCTCGTGTGGAGCGGGGGCCACCTGCTGGACGCCCCGGTGGCGCGCCTCGCCCGTTCCTATGGCAGCGATTTCGCGCTGGCCTCCCCCACCTGGGGACAGGTCGGACTGCTGCTGGCGATCGGGGCGGGACTGGGCCTGATCGGGGCCTTCCTGTCGGCCTCCCGACACCTGGCGCGCATCGAACCGCGCCCCTGAGGAACGCTAAGTCCCTGTAATATCGGACGATTTATCCGGTTATATGGGGAACTGTTCCAGTTCTTAGCACTCCAATCCTGCGAGTGCTAACATCGTTCATATCTGGAACTGACCTGTCAGGGGGAAGCACCTTGAGCGCGACCAACTGCCTTTCGACCCGAACCTACGATCTCATGCTGGCCGGCCCGCTGGGCAGCTTCGACGCGTACGCCGATCGCGTCAGCCGCATCCCGGTCTTGAGCCGCGAGGAGGAGCTGGCGCTCTCCCGCCGCTTCCATGCGGACAACGACCTGGAGGCCGCCCGCACGCTGGTCATGTCGCACCTTCGTTTCGTGCTGCATATCGCCCGCGGCTACAGCGGCTACGGCCTGCCGTTCGGCGACCTCGTGCAGGAAGGCAACGTCGGCCTCATGAAGGCGGTCAAGCGCTTCGACCCCGACCAGGGCGTGCGCCTGGTGTCTTTCGCCGTGCACTGGATCCGCGCCGAGATCCACGACTACGTGCTGCGCAACTGGCGCCTGGTGAAGATCGCCACCACCAAGTCGCAGCGCAAGTTGTTCTTCAACCTGCGTCGCATGAAGAAGAACCTCTCCTGGCTGTCGCTGGAGGAGACGCAGGCGGTCGCCAAGGAGCTGGGGGTTACCGCCGCGGAAGTCACCGAGATGGAGCAGCGCCTCTCGGCGCGCGACCTCTCGTTCGATCCGACGCCGGACAGCGATGACGAGGAAGGCTACGGCCCGTCGCTGTACCTGCCCGCACCGGATGCCGATCCCGCCGTGGCCGCCGAGAGCGAGGAATGGGACAGCGATGTCACCAGCCGCCTGGCCAAGGCCGTCTCGCACCTGGATGCGCGCAGCCAGGACATCGTGCGCCAGCGCTGGATGACCGAGGAGAAGGCGACGCTGCACGACCTGGCCGCCCAGCATGGCGTCTCGGCCGAGCGCATCCGCCAGATCGAGGTCGCCGCGATGACCCGCCTGAAGGCGCTGATGGCCGCGGCCTGAAGTCCCCGCGGCGGCCGGCTTGGCCGCCGCCCCGGGCATGAGCGATCATGCCCGCATGGCCGCTGCCCCACTTGATCCGCTGGACCTGTTTGACGTGCGCGCCCTCCTCACGGAGGAGGAGCGCCTTATCCAGGACAGCGTCGCCCGCCTGGTCGACGAGCAGATCCTGCCGATCATCCGCGGCCACTTCGAGCAGCACACCTTTCCCCAGGAGCTGATTCCGCAGCTTGCCGCCCTGGGCCTCTTCGGCGCGACGTTGCAGGGCTACGGCTGCGCGGGACTGGGCGCCGTGAGCTACGGGCTCATCTCCCAGGAACTGGAGCGGGGCGACAGTGCGATCCGCAGCTTCTGCTCCGTGCAGACCTCCCTGTGCATGTACCCCATCCACACCTATGGCACCGAGGCGCAGAAGCAGCGCCTGCTGCCGGCAATGGCGCGCGGCGAACTGATCGGGTGCTTCGGACTCACCGAACCGCACGGCGGCAGCGACCCGGCGAACATGAAGACCTGCGCCCGCCGCCACGGCGGCGACTACCTGCTGTCCGGCGCCAAGATGTGGATCACCAACGGTTCGCTCGCCGGGATCGCGATCGTCTGGGCCACGACGGAGGAGGGCATCAAGGGCTTCCTGGTCGAGAAGGGCATGCCCGGCTTCACGGCGACGCAAATCGACAACAAGTTCAGCCTGCGCGCCTCGATCACCGCTTCGCTGTTCTTCGACGACGTGCGGATACCCGCGGCCAACGTGCTGCCCGGCGTCACCGGGCTCAAGGGCCCGCTTTCCTGCCTGACGCAGGCACGCTACGGCATCAGCTGGGGTGTGCTGGGTGCGGCACGCGCCTGTCTTGCGCAGCTGCTGGACTACACGCAGTCCCGCGAGCTGTTCGGGCGTCCCCTCGCGCAGAACCAGGCGATCCAGATCCGCCTGGCGGACATGGCACGGCGCCTGACCACGGCGCAGCTGCTCGCGCTGCAGCTCGGGCGGCTCAAGGAGCAGGGCAAGCTCTCCCCCACGCAGGTCTCGCTGGCCAAGTGGAACAACTGCCGCATGGCGCTGGATGTCGCGCGGGACTGCCGGGACATGCTGGGCGGCGCGGGCATCAGCGCGGAATACGTGCCGATGCGCCACATGCTGAACCTGGAGAGCGTGATCACCTACGAGGGCACCGAGACGATCCACCAACTGGCCGTCGGCCGGGAACTGACCGGGCTCAACGCCTTCTAGGCCGGCCCGATCGCGCTTCCCCAAGCAAAGGCCGCCGGGACGCGTTACCTCCCGGCGGCCCCAAGCTCGAGGTTCAGGCTGTCAGCTGTGATTCATCGGCCCGGTAGCCCTGCCGTCCGGAGCGGACGCGTAGGGGCAGCTTGGCGAGGGCAAGGGGTCCATCCTCTTTGTGCTGCGCATCCAGGGTCACCAGGTCCGACTAGTTGGTGGCCAGGTTATCCAGCAGCGCGATCACGTCGCCCTCACCCTTGGGGCGCCGTCTTGTTGCGCGGGCTGAAGCAGGACTCCTGGATGATCGACTGCGGACCCGCGACGCAGGTCTTCTGCTGGCCGGTCTGCAGGTAGCGCTTTTTGAAGTCGATGAGAGCGTTGCGGAGGCGGCGCAGGCTGACCATGCCGTCGTCGTTGAAGAACGGCTCGTTCTCGAATTTTGGCGGGAACCGCGCGGCGGGCTGCACCCGATGCAAGCTACCGTTGAGCTGCGGGGGAACCTCGTCCTCCAACTCCAGATCCCGGATGTCCCCTTCGATGCGCAAAGGGCGAAGGGTGCCGGTGAATCCAGCCCTGCTGTGGGGGGTAATGGACCATCCTCCGTTCTCCCGAATCGTCGATCGTTGCAAGTTCAACGGCTTTCAGGAGTGCGACGGTTCGGGGTCAGCCGTGGCTTTCCGCTATAGGCGATCGCTGCAGCGGCTGGACAAGCGCCTCTGGGCGGACCCCGGCGCGACGCCGGCGGCCGGTCGCGCCTTCTGCGCGCGAGTCCTCTCGGACGTAGGCCAGAACCGCAGCGGAATTCCCCTGCCCTGGCAATCGAGTCTCCACCCCCATCGCCGCGCGGATCCGTACACAGGACAGGCAAGCCGGTACCCTGGTACCTGCCGGAGCAGCGATTCGAACCGGAGCGTCTCGTTCATGTTGCTCTTAAACACCATTGTATTTTCCACGAGACCGGGCGTATGCTCCGCTCCGTAGTGACTGCTGAGTAGCACCTAAGAGCCTGAAATGCTGATGCATTAAGGGTTCTGTCGGATCCGGGACACAGAATTTCCGGCACCGCAGCACGACGTGGATGATGCAGGAGACAGACGCCTGCCGGGGGGACGGAGAGACAAGCGAAGAAACCCAGACGATCGGCGTAGACACGGTATTGCGGTGGTTAGCGTTACTACGCGTCATCGCGGGATCACACAACAGCGCGAATTGCCGCGCGGGCCTGCAGAATTTGCAGCCGGGCTTAGAACCAGAGATCTCGACCGTAACCATTTGATGTCTACGTTCGGCGCGACGAGCGACTGACTAGGGATTGATCTGAGGCGTTTGAAAAACTAAAAACCCCGCTTGCGCGGGGTTTTTTTTCGCTTGCGATCCCGGGCGGATCAGTCGCGCAGCAGCTCCTCCACCGTATGGCCCGGCGAGCCCAGCAGCGGCAGCTGCGCGGCCGTGGCGAGGTAGGCCAGCTCGCCGCCCAGCGCCTCCCGCCACGGGCGGCCGCAGCGGTCATGGCGCCCGCAAGGCACGAAGCTTGAGTAGCCGGGGTACCCCGGCTCGCGGTAGGGATCCTCCCGCCGCAGCCGCGGCGGCGGCTCGGGTTCGCCCTGCTCCTCGTGCAGCGGGAACAGCCAGCAGACCGCCGGCTTGAAGGTCCAGGGGTGCTGGCCGCGCGAGCGCGCGAGCTTCTCCAGCTCGCAGTAGCCCTGCGCATCGGCGAACACGCAGCGCGTGCGCGTGAAGTGCGCCGGGAACTGCGGGTTCGCATACTCGTGGGCGCGCGTGGCGGTCTTGCGGCCCAGGTGCTCGCCCTGCCAGTAGCCCTCGATGATGTACTGCGCCGGCAGGTGCGCCTTGAGCGCCGGCACCCGCGCCACCAGCTCCCGCAGGAACGCCTCCTCCTGCGGCTCCAGGTACACCCCGTCGTAGCAGCACATCGCCTCGCACTGGCTCACGTCGCAGGCGGAGAGCTTCACGTCGCCACGCGACGCCGGTCCGGGAGCTTCAGCTGTCATCGCCAGGCCTCTGGTCAGCAGGAATAGGAGGATCCAACAGCCCGCACAATACCGGAAGAAGCGGCGCCTTTTCGCCTGTTGCAGTATCGTGCCGCGACAGATCTATAAAGGGGGATAGGCCATGAAGTTCACCGCTGTTCGCGTCGCGCTGCTCGCCCTGGTCGTGGCAAGCGTCGCCCTAGCGGCGCCCACGCGCGCCGCCGAGGCTGCCGGCTGCGAGGCCGCGGGCGGCCTGAAGTTCGTCTGCGGGCCGAGCGCCGCGGAGGACATCGTCCGGGTCGAGGGTACGCGCTGGCTTATCGCGAGTGGTCTTGCCGAGGGCAAGGTCGCCGGTCGCCTGCACCTGATCGACAGCGTGAACAAGACCTGGGAGACCGCGTTCCCGGGACCAGGCCTGCGCATCGCCGCCAATCGCCAGCGCTTCCCCCAGTGCACGACCCCGCCGGATGAGGCCGTGTTCTCCGCGCACGGCATCGCGATCCACCGCACGGGCCACACGCAGCACAGCCTGCTGGTGATCAACCACGGCCGCGAGGCGATCGAGTACTTCACCGTGGAGAGCCGCGGCGCCAAGCCGCAGCTGACCTGGGTGGGCTGCGTGCCGATGCCGCCCGACGTATCGCTCAATTCCGTGGTGCACCTGCCGGACGGCGGATTCCTGACCACGCAGTTCTACGCGCCCAGCCGCGGCGGCATGGAAGCCATCATGGCCGGCAAGCTCACCGGCGGCGTGCTGGAGTGGCATCCCGGCGGCAAGGTCACGCCAATCGACGGGACCGACCTGTCCGGCGCCAACGGCCTGGAGATCGCCGACGGCGGCCGCGTGCTCTACGTGGCGGCCTGGGGTAGCCACCAGATCGTGCGCTTTGATCGCCGCGGCAAACGCCTGAAGAAGGACGTCGTGAAGGTCGACTTCTCGCCCGACAACCTGCGCTGGTCCGCCGACCACACGCAGCTGCTCGCCGCCGGCCAGATCTTCCACACGGACGGCAAGTCCCCGGGGACGCTGGAGGGCTGGAGCATCGTGCGCCTGGCACCCGCGACCCTGGCGATCACGCCGCTGTTCACAGCCGACGGCAAGCAGCCCCTGCAGGGCGTCAGCGTGGCCCTGGAGGTCGACGGACTGCTCTGGGTCGGCCCGTTCCGGGGTGATCGGGTGGGCTACCTGCCCCTGCCGCACTAGGACGCATGGAGCGCCCCGCCACGCTCGCGCTGGAGCCGATCGGCATCCTGCGCTGCGCGCAGCTGAGCAAGGTCGACGCGCCGCGGCAGCCCGCCGCGGCCGAAGCACTCACCGGGGTGATCGAGCTGTTCCCGGCCCGCAACTTCGAGCACGCGCTGGAAGATCTGGAGGGCTGGGAGCGGATCTGGGTGATCTTCTGGTTCCACCGCAACGCCGGCTGGCGGCCCAAGGTGCTGCCGCCGCGCAGCGACAGCGGCCGCAAGGGCGTGTTCAGCACGCGCTCGCCCCATCGCCCCAACCCGCTGGGTCTCTCGGCGCTGAAGCTGGAGCGCGTGGAACCCCTGAAGCTCCACGTCCGCGGGGTCGACCTGCTGGACGGCACACCGGTGCTCGACATCAAGCCCTACGTCGCCTACACGGATGCCTTCCCGGACGCCCGCAGCGGCTGGCTCGCGCCGGCGGCAGACCCGCGGGCGCACTACGAGGTGTCGTTGACGCCGGAGGCAGAGGCGCAGCTGGAGTGGATCGCCGCGCACGGCCCGCTCGCGCTGCGCGAGCGCGTCCTGGCCACCTTGAGCCTGGGGCCCCAGCCCCATCCCTACCGGCGCATTAAGCAGGAGCCGGAGGGCCTGCGGCTGGCGGTGCAGGACTGGCGCATCCGCTTTGAGGTCGAGGGACACCGCGTCCGGGTGCTGCGCATCGCCACGGGCTACCGGGCCGCGCAGCTGGCCGAGGGCGCACCGGACCCCAGCGGCGCGATCGCCCGGCACCGCGCCTTCCGGCTGCGCTGGCCGGACGCGCCGGCCTCCTGAGGCACTCGCCTAGCCGGCGGGATCCTGGGCGGCCGCCTCCTGGGCCTTCTTCAGGATGCGCAGCACGTTGCCACTCCAGATCTTCGCCAGGTCCTGGGGCGTGAGCCCTTCCTTCAGCAGGCGCGCCGTGATCTTCGGGTAGTCGGTCGCATCCTCCAGTCCCGCGACGCCGCCACCGCCATCAAAGTCCAGGCCGATGCCCACGTGGTCCACGCCGGCGACCTTCACCGCGTGCAGCAGGTGCGCGATGAAGTCCTCGAAGGTGCCGCGCGGGATCGGGTACTTCGCATCGACCTGCGCCAGCTCCCGGGTCTGCGCTTCCATCTGGGCGCGCGAGCGCTGGCCCGCATATTTCTTGCGCAGCGCGGCGATCGCCGCCTCGCGCTCCGGCGGATGGGGGTGCGGCACGAAGTAGTCGCTGTAGGCGTAGATCTGGATCACGCCGTCCTTGGCCGCCAGCCGGCGCAGGTGCTCGTCATCGACGTTGCGCGGATGGTCGTACACGGCCTTCGTGCCGGAATGCGTGAGCACGATGGGCGCCTTGGAGAGCTCCAGCAGCTGCTCGAGCACCTCATCGGAGGCATGCGAGGCGTCGAGGAGGATGCCCAGGCGGTTGGCCGCTTTCACGTATTCCTTGCCGAGGGGACTCAGTCCATGCCACACCGGCCCCTTCGGATCGGTGCTGGAGTCGCCCAGGTCGTTGTTGAGGAAGTGCACGGGGCCGGCGATGCGCACGCCCAGCTTGTAGAAGGTGGTCAGGAGCGAGACGTCTTGCCCCACCGGGTAGCCGTTCTCCATGCTGAGGTACACCACCCGCTTCTTCGTCGCGGCGATGCGCGGGCCGTCCTCGGCGGTATAGGCGATCTCGAACGTCTTGGGGTTGGCCGCCACCAGCTGGTGGATCTCCTGCAGGCGCACCAGCGCCGCATCGCGGGCGGCTGCGCGGCCAGCATCCGTCAGGGGACCCTGGCCGATGTAGGTGGCGAAGAACCCGCCGTCCAGCCCGCCCTCGATCATGCGCGGCAGGTCCAGCTGCGAGCCATCGGCTACCACGCTGTGGCGATCCAGCATGCTCCAGCCCGGCACGCTCAGCAGCGCCGGCGTATCCAGGTGCGTGTCGAGCGTGAGCAGGGACTCGTGGATGGCGCGGCTGCGGGCATCCACCTTGTCGGCGGCCGCGCCGGTGGCGGCCAGCAGCGCACTGCACAGGGCAATCCCCAGCACGGCGGACACGGAGCGAAGACGAAGAGTATTCATGGGTAGAGCGCCTTGCCAGGACAATGGGAAACGGGGCGGCGGCAGTCCTGTGCCGCCGCCGCGACGACATGTTACCCCTTACCAGCCGTAGGTCGCGCGCACGTAGAGACAGCGGCCGTTGAAGCCGATGGGCGAGACGCTGGATTGAGCCGTCACCCCCGGGAGGTCATCCGTCTCCTGCGCTGACGTGTCACCCGCCGTGCACGGCCAGCTGTCTCAACGGCTCCCGGAGAGAGCAGCCGCATTTCTCCCCTAGCCGACTTCTTCCGGCCAGTACAGGCGCATCGGGTTATCGACCAGCAGCTTGCGCTGCAGCTCGGCCGTGACGGCGATATGCGGGATGAAGTCCACCAGCAGGCCGTCGTCCGGCATGTGGTCCTTGAGGTTCGGATGCGGCCAGTCGGTGCCCCAGATGACGCGATCCGGGAATTCCTCCACCACGCGACGCGCGAACGGGATGACGTCCACGTAGGCGTTCTGCTCGCCCTGAAGCGCGCGCGGCCCGCTCACCGAGAGGCGCTCCGGGCAGGTCGCCTTGCACCAGACGTTGCTGTGCTCGCGCAGGTACTTCAAAAACAGCGAGAACTGCGGCCCGTCGACCGGCAGGGTGACGTCCGGGCGGCCCATGTGGTCCACCACCACGGTCGTAGGCAGCGCGGTGAAGAAGTCCCACAGCTCCGGCAGGTCCTGCGCCTCGAAGTAGATCACGACGTGCCAGCCGAGCTTGGCGATCCGGCCGGCGATCTCCAGCAGCTCATCCTTTGGCGTGAAGTCCACCAGGCGCTTGACGAAGTTAAAGCGCACGCCGCGCACGCCAGCCGCGTGCAGCGCGTTGAGCTCCGCATCGGTGACCGAGCGACGCACGGTGGCCACGCCGCGGGCCTTCCCGTTGGAGGCGACGCAGGCGTCCACCATCGCGCGGTTGTCCGCCCCGTGGCAGGTAGCCTGCACGATGACGTTGCGTGCAAAGCCCAGGTGGTCGCGCAGCGCGAAAAGCTGCTGCTTGGAGGCATCACAGGGCGTGTACTTGCGCTCCGGCGCGAACGGGAACTGCGCGCCGGGACCAAATACATGGCAGTGCGCATCGACGGCGCCGGGGGGCAGCTTGAAGCGCGGCTTGGCCGGACCCTGGTACCAGTCGAGCCAGCCTGCAGTCTTCGTAAATACTTCAGCAGCCACGTCCATCGCCCCCTTTCAGCGCACGTTTGAAATTCAGCAGTCGACCTTCAGGTACCCGAGGATGCCCTTGGCCGCCTCGCGCCCCTCGAACACCGCCGTCACCACCAGGTCCGAGCCGCGCACCATGTCGCCGCCGGCGAAGACCTTGGGATGCGTCGTCTGGAACGGGGTTTCCTTGGCGGCGGAGACACGCACGCGGCCGTTCGGATGGACGTGGATACCGTGCGGCTCGAACCAGGGCGCGGGGCTCGGGTTGAAGCCGAAGGCGATGATCACGGCATCGGCCGGGATCACCTGCTCGGTGCCCGGGATGACCTCCGCCACGCGACGGCCGCGTGGTCCCGGGGCGCCCAGGCGGGTCTCCACGATCTTCACGCCCTCGACGTGGTTGCGACCCACGATCGCGATGGGCTGGCGGTTGAAGAGGAACTCAACGCCCTCCTCCTTGCTGTTCTTGTAGTCGCGGCGCGAGCCCGGCATGTTGTGCTCGTCGCGGCGATAGGTACAGGTCACCGATTCGGCACCCTGGCGGATGGCCGTGCGGTTGCAGTCCATGCCCGTGTCGCCACCGCCCAGCACGACGACGCGCTTGCCGAACAGGTTCACCCAGTCGTTGCCGTCCGGGATGCCCAGCTCGTGGTTGATGTTGGAGACCAGGTACGGGAGTGCCTCGAAGACGCCCGGCAGGTTCTCGCCGGGGAAGCCGCCCTTCACCGAGGAATAGGTGCCCATGCCCAGGAACACGGCGTCGTACTCGGCCAGCAGCTGATCAAAGCTCACGTCCTTGCCGACTTCCACGCCCAGGCGGAACTCCACGCCCATGCCTTCCATGATCTCGCGGCGCTTCTCCACCACTTCTTTTTCCAGCTTGAAGGGCGGGATGCCGAAGGTAAGCAGGCCCCCGACGCGCTCGTACTTGTCGAACACGACCGGAGTGACGCCGTTGCGCACCAGGATGTCGGCGCAGCCCAGGCCGGCGGGCCCGGCGCCGATGATGGCCACGCGCTTGCTGGTCTTCACGACATTGGACATGTCGGGACGCCAGCCCTGCTTGAAGGCCTCATCCGTAATGTACTTCTCGATCGAGCCGATCGTGACGGCGCCCAGGCCGTCGTTGAGCGTGCAGGCGCCCTCGCACAGCCGATCCTGCGGGCAGATGCGGCCGCAGACTTCCGGCAGCGAGTTGGTCTGGTGCGAGAGCTCGGCGGCCTCGAACAGGTTGCCCTCGTTGATGAGCTTGAGCCAGTTCGGGATGTAGTTGTGCACCGGGCACTTCCACTCGCAGAACGGGTTGCCACAGGAGAGGCAGCGCCCCGCCTGCTGGGCGGCGCCCGGCGCGTCGAACTGTGCGTAGATCTCCTTGAACTCCTTGACGCGCACTTCCACCGGAAGCTTTTCCGGATCGTGCCGCGGGGTGTCCAGGAACTGCAGATTCTTGTCAGACATCAGGCGGCCCTGCTCAGGTTCTCGATAAGGGATTCAAGCGACGCGGCCTTGGGCTTCACGACCCAGAAGCTGCCGATGTAGGTACGGAAGTCACGCAGGATTTCAGTGCCCCAGACGCTGCCCGTCTCCTCGACATGCTTGCCGATCAGGTGCTCCAGGTGCTGCAGGTTGGACTGCATGCCCTCCAGCGTGATGCGGTGGATGTCGATGAGCTCGTGGTTGTAACGATCGACGAAGTCGCGATCCAGATCCAGCACATAGGCAAAACCGCCCGTAAAGCCGGCGCCGAAGTTCACGCCGGTACGACCCAGGACGGCCACGACACCCCCGGTCATGTATTCGCAGCAATGGTCGCCCGCGCCCTCGATGACGGCGATGGCCCCGGAGTTGCGCACAGCGAAACGCTCGCCGGCCTGGCCGGCCGCGTACAGCTCGCCGCCGGTCGCGCCGTACAGGCAGGTGTTGCCCATAATCGGCGTATCACGCGCGACGAAGCTGGACTGATGCGGCGGGCGCAGCGCGAGCTTGCCCGCGGCCATACCCTTGCCGACGTAGTCGTTGGCATCGCCTTCCAGGTACATGTGCAGGCCGCCCGCGTTCCAGACGCCGAAGCTCTGGCCGACGGACCCCTCCAGGCTCACCTTCAGCGGCGCGTTCTGCATGCCGTAGTTGCCCCAACGACGCGCGATCTCGCCGGAGATCCGGCCGCCGATGGAGCGGTTGAAGTTCTTCACGTCGTACTTCCAGCTGCCACCGCTCGCCGCCTCGATCGAGGTATGCATGTCCAGCACCATGCGCTCGGCCAGCTCGCCCTTGTCGAACGGCGGGTTGCGCGGCTCCAGGCAGAACTGCGGACCGCCCACCGGCAGGCCGGCATCGGAGATCAGCGGCGAGAGATCCAGGCGCTTCTGCCGCGGTGACTGGCCCTCGGCGGACTTCAGGTGCTCCACGCGGCCGATGAGGTCCGCCATCTTGCGCACGCCCAGGGCGGCCATGATCTCGCGGCACTCCTGCGCGACGAAGCGGAAGTAGTTGATGACCATGTCGGGCAGGCCGATGAAGTACTTGGACCTGAGCACGTTGTGCTGGGTCGCGACACCCGTGGCGCAGTTGTTCAGGTGACAGATACGCAGGTACTTGCAGCCCAGCGCCACCATCGGCGCCGTGCCGAAGCCAAAGCTCTCGGCGCCGATCACGGCCGCCTTGATCACGTCGAGCCCCGTCTTCAGGCCACCGTCGGTCTGCACGCGCACCTTGTGGCGCATGTCGTTGCGACGCAGCGTCTGGTGCGTCTCGGCCAGTCCCAGCTCCCAGGGGGAGCCGGCGTACTTGATGGAGGTCAGGGGGCTTGCACCCGTGCCGCCGTCGTAGCCGGAGATCGTGATGAGGTCGGCGTAGGCCTTGGCCACGCCGGCGGCGATCGTGCCCACGCCGGGCTCGGCCACCAGCTTCACCGACACCAGCGCCTGCGGATTGACCTGCTTTAGGTCGAAGATCAGCTGCGCCAGGTCCTCGATCGAGTAGATGTCGTGGTGCGGCGGCGGGGAGATGAGCCCGACGCCCGGACGCGCGAAGCGCAGCTTGGCGATCATCTCGTTGACCTTGTCGCCGGGCAGCTGGCCGCCCTCGCCGGGCTTGGCGCCCTGCGCGACCTTGATCTGCAGCACCTCGGCATTGACCAGGTACTCCGGCGTCACGCCGAAGCGGCCGGAAGCGACCTGCTTGATCTTGGAGTTCTTCTCGGTGCCGTAGCGCACCGGATCCTCGCCACCCTCACCCGAGTTGGAACGCGCGCCCAGGCGGTTCATCGCGATCGCCAGCGCCTCGTGCGCCTCTGGCGACAACGCACCCAGCGACATGCCGGCGGAGTCGAAGCGGGAGATGATGGCCTCCGCCGACTCCACCTCATCCACGCTGATCGCCTCGCCCTTGGGCACCAGCTGCAGCAGGTCGCGCAGCGTGGAGGCCGGGCGGTCATTGACCAGCTTGGCGTAGCTCTTGTAGAGCTCGTAGCTGCCGGAGTTCACCGCCGCCTGCAGCGTCGCGATCACGTCCGGGTTGTACATGTGGTACTCGCCGCCGTGCACGAACTTGAGCAGGCCGCCGTGCTCCACCGACTTCATCTCGTTCCACGCGCGCGTGGCCAGGTACTGCTGGTCTTCCTGCAGGTCCTGGAAGTTGGCGCCCTCGATGCGGCTCGTGGTGCCGTGGAAGCACAGGTCCACGACGCCGGAGGAGAGGCCCACGATCTCAAACAGCTGGCCACTGCGGTAACTGGCGATCGTGGAGATGCCCATCTTGGACATGATCTTGAACAGGCCCTTGCGGATCGCCTTGCGGTAGCTGCGTCCCAGCTCCGAGCGCTCGGGCTGTTCCAGCTTCACCTTGCCCTTGCCCTTGCGCATCATGTCGAACAGCGTCTGGTACGCCATGTACGGGTACACGGCGGTGGCGCCATAGCCGATGAGGCAGGCGAAGTGGTGCGGGTCGCGCGCCGTGCCGGTCTCGATGATCAGGTTGCACTTGCACCGCAGGCCGAGCTTGACCAGGTGGTGGTGGATCGCACCGGTGGCCATCAGCGCGTGGATCGGCACCTTCTCCTTGACCAGGTAGCGGTCGGAGATCAGCAGCACCAGGTTGCCGTCGCGCACGGCCGCCTCCGCCTCGCGGCAGATCCGGCGCAGCGCGTTCTCCAGGCCCTCCTCCGCTAGGTACTGCAGGTCGATGAAGGCATGCGACACGCCGTCGTCGGCCATCGACACGATCTGCCGCAGCTTGCGCTGCGAGAGCACCGGTGAGTTCAGCACGATCTGCTCGGCGTGGTGCGCCGAGGGATGGAACACATTCAGCTCCGGGCCGATCTGCGTCTGCAGCGACATCACGATCGACTCGCGCAGCGGGTCTATCGGCGGGTTGGTGACCTGCGCGAACTGCTGGCGGAAGTAGTCGTAGAGGTTGCGCTGCTGGTGCGAGAGCACCGACAGCGGCGTGTCGTCGCCCATCGAACCGACGGCCTCGCTCTCATCGCGCGCCAGGATGCGGATGACCTCGTCGCGCTCCTCCGCCGTGATATTGAACATCTTGCGGTAGACCGCGAGGGTCTTGGTGTCCATGGGCTCGGCGGCCAGCGCCGGATCGATCAGATCCGACTCCAGGTAGCGCACGCCCTTCTTCAGCCACGCCTTGTAGGGGTTGCGCGACTTCAGCAGGTTGTCGATGTCCGCGTTTTCCATCAGCGTCGCGGTCTGCAGGTCCAGCGCCAGCATTTGGCCCGGCCCCATGCGACCCTTGCGCACGACGTCCTCCGGCGCGTAGTCCCACACGCCGATCTCCGAGGCGATCGTCAGGTGGCGGTTCTTGGTGATCACAAAGCGCGCCGGGCGCAGGCCGTTGCGGTCCAGCGTGCAGGCCACGTAGCGGCCGTCGGTCAGCACCACGCCGGCCGGGCCATCCCAGGGCTCCATGTGCGGGGCGTAGAACTCGTAGAAGGCGCGCAGGTCCGGGTCGATGCTGTCGACCGTCTGCCAAGCCGGCGGCATCAGCAAGCGCATCGCCTGCATCACGTCCAGGCCCCCCATCACCAGCAGCTCCAGCATGTTGTCCAGGCTCTGCGAGTCGGAGCCCGACAGCGACACCAGCGGCAGGATGTCATGCAGGTCAGGCAGGAGCGGCGACTTGAAGATCGGGCCGCGGGCCTGCGCCCAGCTGCGGTTGGCCTCGATCGTGTTGATCTCGCCGTTGTGCGCGAGGTAACGGAACGGGTGCGCCAGGCGCCACTGCGGCAGCGTATTGGTGGAGAAGCGCTGGTGGAACACGGCCACGGAGGCCTCGACGCGCGGATCCTTCAGGTCCTGGAAGAAGTCGGTGAGGTGCTGCGGCATGACCATGCCCTTGAACACGATCGTGCTCGCGGACAGGCTGGGCAGGTAGAAGACCGGATCGCTGGCTTCCAGCACGCGCTCCGTGCGGCGGCGTGCCAGGAACAGCTTGCGGTTGAACTCGTCCTCATCCTCGATCTGATCCGGCGCGTTGACGAAGATCTGCAGCATCTTCGGCAGCGTCTTGAGCGCCTCGGCGCCGCAGGCGTCCGGATCGGTCGGCAGTACGCGCCAGCCGGCCACGATCAGGCCCTCGCGCTGGATCTGCTTGTTGAGCTCGGCCTGGGCAACCTCGGCCAGCGTCGCGTCGGTGCTCAGGAAGACGATGCCGGCGGCGAACTGGCGCGCGAGCTTGATGCCGGCGTCCTTCGCGATGGCGCGCAGGAACTTCTCCGGCTTCTTCAGCAGCAGGCCGCAGCCATCGCCCGTCTTGCCGTCGGCGGCGATGGCGCCCCGGTGGGTCAGGCGGTTGAGCGAGGAGATGGCCGTCTTGACGAGCCAGTTGCTGGGCTCGTCATCGAGGCTGGCGATCAGACCAAAACCGCAGCTGTCCTTCTCATAGGACTCCCGGTACAGGCCACGCGAGGCATCGGAACTCATCGGCTCACCTTTCACCGGGGCACCCGCGACGGCGGGGCACACAAGGCCTCCGCCACAGGCATCCCGCCTATAACGACTTAAGATTCAATAACTTACAGCTTAAGGAACCGCGCGCCAGATGGCTTTGCGGGGGAGGACATCGCTTGCATCCCCGAGGGGCCCGGCACAGCTGCCAGACCTGTCCTTAGGTTGAATAATACCGGGGTCCTCCCGGTGGTCAATTTTTGGGCGAAAACCACCCTGCGCAGCAACCGTTGGCGCTCCGTTGCGTTGCCGCCCCGGCGACCCCGGATTGGTCGTTTTTTGACCAGCACGCTGGCACTGGCTTGCCCCCCTCTGCAGATCCCCGGAAAAAAATTAATCCGCACTATTGCATCGAGGGGCCTGTGGTCTTATGGTTCGCGCGCGTTGTGAGGTGTGGTGCCGCTCGTGACGTCCAGAAATGGTTGTCAGGACCCTTTGGAGGTGTGGCGACTTTAATGAAGACACGCAAAGCGTCGGCTGAACCTGGACCCCGTCTCTCTCGGGTCAACCAGTATCTCGAAAAGAATTTCCCCGACTTTTTTGCTGAAGCCCGTTTTCAGGTGGGCGACGACGACTATTTTCTCTACAGCCGGTTCGGCCAGTATCTGGCCCACTCCATCGAGGGCAACCGGGCTCCCCGACACAAGATCCTTCGCGGTTTTACCGTGCTCAACAAGATGGCTCGCGCGTCCACCAAGGACCCCGAGATCCGCGGCATGATGGTTTCCGGCCCGCTGGAATTCATCATGGACGCCCCGAAAGCACGCGAACTGGCGCGCAAGCGGCTCTCGCCGGTAGCCCAGGGCTATCTGGAGAGCCTCTGCGAATGAGCCCTCGCCGCATCCCTCGCCGGGCTGCCCGGTGAGCGAGCGGCGCGCCCAGGACGTCCTGGACTACTGGTTCGGCGCCGATCCGCTGGCGGCAAACCAGATCTCCCAGCGCATGCGACTGTGGTTCGGTGGCGATGAGCCCCCGGAGATCCGCGAGCTGCGCGATGAGACCCTGGCCGAGCGCTTCGGGACGCTGACCCGCGCGGCCGCGGCAGGTGAGCTGGATGCCTGGGCCGGCAGCCCCCGCCGCCTGCTCGCCCTGGTCCTGCTGCTGGACCAGTTCCCCCGCAACATCTACCGCGGCACGGCGCAGGCGTTCGCGCAGGATCCGCGTGCGCTGCAGCTGACGCTCGCGGGCCTGCAGACCGGTGCCGATGCGACCTTGAGCGCCGCCGAGCGGATCTTCCTCTACATGCCCCTGCAGCATGCGGAGTCCCGCGCCGCGCAGGAGGAGTCGGTGGCGGCCTTTCGCCGGCTGGCCGAGGAGGCGCCGCCGGAGCAGAAGGGGCTCTTCGGGGACTGCCTGGCGTTTGCGCGCGAGCACCAGGACATCATCACGCGCTTTGGTCGCTTCCCCCACCGCAACGCGGCACTGGGACGCCCGAGCAGCCCGGAGGAACTGGCCTTCCTGCAAGACAGCGGCAATCGCTTTGGACAATAACTTTGGACAATAAAAAAGGCGCCGCGATCTTGTGGACTGCGGCGCCTAAAAGAGCGAACACCTAGGGGGGGGAGGGTGATTCGCAAGCTGTCAGCAATGACTTGCCTGCCAGAGATAAAGCAAGCTGCGTGCCAACCTGCGGACCTCTCGGGAGGCCGCTAGCGCGCCCTCCGGCCCGCGGACGGGCGCGCGCCCTGCACCGCCGCGGCTCCACATGCACCACGCGGGTGCGCCAACTCGAGCAGGCCCCTGCCTACGGGTGGTACACCACGCAACTCTGGCCCTTGGCCTTCAGGTGGGCACACAGGGCCCGCGCCTTGGCTTGGCTGGCCTGGGGGAGCTGCAGGCGGTAGAGCACCTTGCCCTTCACCTTGCTCGCGAGGATCAGGTGCTTGGCGCTGCCGATCTGCGCCTTGAAGCGTTTGGCGGCGACCTGCCACTCCGACTCCGCCTTCTGACGGCTGGAGTACGCGCCCAGCTGGGCACCAAAGCCGCTGCTGGCCGTCTTGGCCTGCGGCTGCGCCTTGGCGGCCGCGGGCTTTACCGGCGGGGCCGTGGCCACCGGGGGCGCCGGGGCCGCTGCGCGCTTGGCGGGCGGCGCCACCGCCGGCGCCGGCGCCGGC
>CAIPVV010000030.1 GCA_903868595.1 uncultured Pseudomonadota bacterium | reverse complement strand
CGACATCGTGCGCTTCGAAGATCGCTATGGACGCGAAGGGACCAATACATGAACCTGAACTGCTTCAAGGCCTACGACGTACGCGGCCGTATCCCGGATGAGATCAACGAGGACCTGGCCTACCAGATCGGCCAGGCCTATGCCGCGTTCGTGAAGCCTAAAAAGGTTGCGGTCGGCCGCGACATCCGCCTCTCCAGCGACCTGCTGTGCCGGCGCCTGATCGCGGGCCTCACCGACTCCGGCGTGGATGTCTACGACATCGGCCTCTGCGGCACGGAGGGCGTGTACTTTGCGACCTCGGCCGAGAACATGGACGGCGGCATCATGGTGACCGCCAGCCACAACCCGCCGGACTACAACGGCATGAAGTTCGTGCGCGAGCTCTCCAAGCCCATCAGCGCGGACAACGGCCTCAAAGACATGAAGGCGCTGATCCAGAGCGGCAACCTGCCCGCCAAGGCAGCGGTGCCCGGCAAGGTCGTGCCGCTGGATACGAACCCGAAATACATCGCGCACCTGCTCTCCTACGTCGACGTGAAGAAGCTCAAGCCCCTCACGGTCGTCGTCAATGCCGGCAACGGCGGGGCGGGCAGCGTGGTGGACCGGCTCGAGCCGCACCTGCCGTTCAAGTTCATCAAGGTGCACCACAACGCCGACGGCACCTTCCCCAACGGCGTCCCGAACCCGATGCTGGAGGAGAACCGCAAGAGCACGATCGACGCGATCCTCGCGGGCAAGGCCGACGTGGGCCTGGCCTGGGACGGGGACTTCGACCGCTGCTTCTTCTTCGACGCGCACGGCACGTTCATCGAGGGCTACTACCTCGTGGGGCTCCTGGCCGAGGTGTTCCTGAAGAAGGAGGCCGGGGCGCGCATCGTGCACGACCCGCGCCTGACCTGGAACACGCTGGACATCGTGGACAAGTACGGCGGCAAGGCCGTGCTCTCCAAGTCCGGCCACGCGTTCATCAAGCAGGTGATGCGCGAGTGCGACGGCGCCTATGGCGGGGAGATGAGCGCACACCACTACTTCCGCGACTTCGCCTACTGCGACAGCGGCATGATCCCCTGGCTCCTGGTGCTGCAGACGATGTGCGAGCGGGGCCAGTCGCTCTCCGACCTCGTGGGGGAGCGCATGAAGCGCTTCCCGGCCAGCGGCGAGATCAACAGCCGGGTGCCTGACGCCAAGGCGGCGGTCGCCGCGGTGCAGGCCCGCTACGAGCCCGGGGCGCTGTCGGTGGACTTCACCGACGGCTTGTCGATCGAGTTTGCCCAGTGGCGCTTTAACCTGCGCTCCTCCAACACCGAGCCGCTCATCCGGCTGAACGTGGAGTCGCGCGGCAACGAGGCCCTCATGCGGGAGAAGACCGCGGAGATTCTGGGCCTGCTGGCGACGATGGGGGCGGTGGCCGCGGACCACTGAGGCGTAGGTGCAGTGCAGCCGAGCAAGTAGTGCTTGCTGCGTTGCGGCGGCTACGACCCCCCTAGGGCCACGGGGCGAAGCGGCTTGGCAGCGCGTGAGGCGGGCCGCCGCCGCGGAGCGGAGCTGGCACGGCGCGGGTTGCACAGCTCACCACCGCCGGCGCGTGGCGTGGACCCCGGCAGAGGTCGGTACTACCGTCCCTTAGACCTGGAACTGCTGGCGGCTCTTGCCGCCGGCTTCCGCCTCGACCAGCCAGCGCGGCGTGCGGCCGCGACCGGTCCAGGTGTTGCCATTCTCGTCCCGGTACTTGACCGGCACGCTGCCCAGCTTGCGCCCGGCCGACTTGCGGCCCGCGGTCTTGGCCGGCGCCGCGCCGTCGGCGCCGCGCAAATCCGCCAGCGTTATCCCCAGTTTCTGCATCAGCGCCAGGACCTTGCGGATGGCCGGCTGTTTCTGGTTTTCCGCGCTCACGAGCTGCTTCTGCAGCTTGGCGATCTGGGTCTTGATTTTAGTGACGGAGAGTTTGGGCATAGGAGCGTTAGTTCAGTATTAAAAACAGGGATAGTGCAGATAATACAACTAAATGGAAATAAAACCCGAGAGTTAATGCCCCATTAACTCCCCAGAATGGCCCCATTCACCCCGCGCCGGGCTAGGGGGAGATTCTCTGGCCCGGCGGGCGCCGATTAACGGGGTCAATCAGGCGAGGCGTGGCTGAGTTGTCTCAGGACCGCGGAGCTGCGGGTATCGAGCATCGACATGAGCTCCGCCAGCGGCATGGGCTTGCCGAACAGGAAGCCCTGGCCGATGTCGCATTTCATGAGCCGCAGGAGCTTGAGCTGCTCCTCGCTCTCCACGCCCTCGGCCACGGTCTGCAGGCGGAAGGAGCGCGCCAGGCTGATGATCGTGGAGACCACCGTCATCGAGGCCGGATTGTCGGCCAGGTTGCTGATGAACGAGCGGTCGATCTTCAGCGTATCGATGGGGAGCCTGGCGAGCAGCGACAGCGACGAGTAGCCGGTCCCGAAGTCATCGATCGACACCTTCACGCCCATGTCGCGCAGCGCCGCGAGCTTCTCGATGGACCCTTCCAGGTCCTGCATCAGCATGCTTTCGGTGATTTCCACCTCGAGCCGGGATTCCCCGACGCCTTCGCCGAACGCGACCGCCACCAGGTGCGGGACGAACTCCGGCTGGTGCAGCTGCAGCGGGGAGATGTTCACCGCGATGCGCAGGTCCCCCAGGCCCGCGTTGCGGATGGCCTGGCGATCGCGCGAGGCCTGCTCCAGCACCCAGTTGCCGACGCTCACGATCTGCCCGGACTGCTCCAGGATCGGGATGAACCGCGTCGGCGGCACGATGCCGCGGTCCGGATCGTTCCAGCGCAGCAGCGCCTCGGCGCCGACCACGCGGCCGCTGTCCAGGTCGATCATCGGCTGGTAGTGGATGACGAACTGGCGCTGGTCCAGCGCGCGGTGCAGCTTCTGGCCCGTGAGCAGGCGCTGTGCCAGTTCCGCGTTGATCGCGGCGGTGTAGTCGAAATCGTTGACGCCGTCTTCCTTGGCGCGGCGCAGCGCCGCCTCCGCGTTCTGCACCAGCTGCAGCGGCCCCTCGGCAT
>CAIPVV010000029.1 GCA_903868595.1 uncultured Pseudomonadota bacterium | reverse complement strand
TGGGCGGGCGGGCTTGCCTTGCTACCACCTGCCAGCACTAGACTGGGAACTGACAAGGTAGCTCCCGCAGCAGCTGCCAGCAGCAGCACGTCGCGACGGTTGATAGATTGAATTTCGCTCTCGTCCATTTCGGCGCTCCGATCATCCTTTTATAGAACTATATATGAATTGCTAGCGATCTATCAATTAACTATCTGTTTTTTATAAGTTTTAAATTTTATGAACCGTATTCGCCCAGCGTGACTTGGCAATCCAAGGATCAAAGCCATCAATCAGCACACACAGCTCGTCCAGCGTAAACGCAGGACGACGTTGCGCTGACACTCAGGCGCTGTTCGAAGCCGGCAAGTGCAAGCGATTTTCGTCAATTGCTAAGGTCGCGACGCGAAAGCTCGCGCAACTTGACGCCGCGAATAAAATAGCGATCCGGATCTACGCCAAACACCGAAATGGCCCTGCTGGCCTCGCCGCGGACGGCAAGCGCTGATCCCGTCGCCGCCGGCGATACAACCATGACTTCCGGCCAGGCACTGATCTGCGCCATGATGCTCTGCCACTGATCAATGCTCTTGAGCCGCTGCAGAGGCGCCTGGATGATAGGCCCCTCAACGGTACCGCGATCTCCGTCACGAAGTGGCCTAGCGACCTCCTTGGGCGGCAACAGTTGAATATGGGATTGCCCTGTGAGGACCCGCCGAACGAAATTCGACTGCAGGCCTGCCAACAGCACCGACATGAAAACGATTACGCCGACGCCAATGGCAATGCCTCCCATGATGAAGGCCGTCTGCATGCGCCCCTCGCGCAAGAACCGTGTCGCCACAATCCACTCGAACGGCAACCATCTCGCCAGCACCTTGAGCGTGGGGATGCGGTGCGAGACCGCTACTTGCTCGGTTTCCATGATCAGCTCGAGGGCAGTATCGTCCGTACACGGGAACCATCGGCAACGCCGCCAACGGTAGCGGGCACGACCAAATCTCCCTCTTGCAAGCCCTGCAACACCTCACAGAGTCCACCGCTGCAGAGACCAAGCTTCACCACCTGACGCTTCGCTCGCTGCTTGTCGACTCTGAGGACCCAGGGAGAGGCCCGCTGGGCGTCGTGTACTGAATCCGCTGGGACCAGAAGCGCCTTGTTGCGTCGGGCGACTTCGATGTCTACCGACACCGTCATGTCCTGCATGAGGTAACCCGGTGGATCACTGACGCGCAGCTTGACCTCAACGGATCCGCGCTGCGCGTCTACGCCGGGATTGATGTAGCTCAATTGCGCCGGGAATCGCTCCTGCGCATAGGCATCCGCCGAGGCAAGCGCGGGCTGGCCGAGATGCAGGAGGCGAAGATTCTTTTCATCGATTTGCAGGTCCAACTCGGTCTCGCCGTCCGGCGACAACTCCATGAGAACCTTGCCCGGCATCACGACATCGCCGAGCTCCACATCCCTGGCGATCAGCGTACCAGCGACCGGCGCAACGATCCTGGCGTAGGCCAGACGCGCGCGGGCGGCGTCTGCGAGCGCCTGCGCTTGCGCAAGGGCGGCGAGCGCCGCCGCGGCGTCGCTTCCACTGGGCTGGGCGCTGGCGAATTGCTGCTTTGCACTACGTACCTGCGTCTGGGCCACCAGTGCTGCCCGATCAGCCTCGTCCAAGACGGATTGTCCGATGTAGCCCTTGGCGAACAAATCCCGATTGCGGACCAGGTTGAGCCGGGCCGCTTCGTAGTTGGCCTCCGCCTGCCGCAAGGTTTGTTCCGCCACAGGCGCCTGGACCTCCCTCAACTGCCGGACCCGCGCCTGTGCCTCGCGGACCGCAAGGTCTGCCTGGTTGAGCGCAGCGCGCAGTTCTGACGATTCCAGCTCGATCAACGGGGTTCCGGCCGTCACAGACTGCCCTTCCACGACGGGAACGCGCGCGACCGTTCCAGTCATCTGTGTTCCGACATCCACACGATGGGGAGTCGCTACCCTGCCGCTTGCGACAACGGTTTGGACGAAATCCCGCCGTACCACCCGCTCAACGGCGACTTGGGGACCCAGAAACAAGCGCGCGCCGCCCAACACCGCAAGAACGACTGCGACAACACCTGCCCCGACACGCCAGCTCTGATGCCGCAGGATCGCCCTGAGCCGCCCCGAAGGCTCGGGCGTACTCATCGGGCGCTCACGATACTGAAATTCGTTCTCATCGTGGACAGCCGACCTGGCTATCAGTCGCGGGGCTCACGGTTGCGGTTCCTCGCTTCGTGGCGCGGTACGCGTCGCGTACCGGTTGCCCAGTAGAGTGGCCAGTCGCTCCTCGTCATGCTGTCAGTATGCCATTGGGAGTTCGCGGCCCACCAAATCGGAAACTACGTGCCAACACGCCGCCCGAGGAAGCCTGCGGGCGCCCTCTGCAAGGCATGACCGGGAGCTCGGTCCGCTGCGTGCCGCCCCTGATGCAGGGGGCCTACCCTGCCGCCCTCCCTGGGCCCGTCACGCTGACGGGCAACTCGCTCCCCAGGCCAGTCGAGCTGGCGTCTCAATAGGACGAGCCGGTAGCCGTCGTCGGCCTAGCCGCCCTTCGTGCGGAGGCTAATAGACTTGGACAGTCGCTTGCCAGACGCGTTGACGTCTCGGTCCGCGGAGCGCGATGCCAGGTCAAACGGCGCAGTTTCGACCTTGGTTCCACAGCCGGTGCAGATCATCCGCTTGTTGGAGCGGATCCATGCCAGCGACTGAGTCCTCTGATGCCCGCAAGTTGGACAACGAACCGCGACCAGTTGGCCCGGGATAACCTTATCAAACGCTCCCATAGGGGCACTCCTGTTTACGATGCTCTGGCTCGGATTCGCGGCAAGACTACGTCAGGAGCAGTCGCAGCCCCGACAAATCGTCGCAGGACGTCCCGGAAGAGCCTGGACCAGCCCACAGACGCCGTGGCCCTGCGCCGGAAGGGGAACCTAGGGGCGGCCCCGTGGAAGGGCCTCTCGAAGCATTCGACCGTGCTCCGGGGCTGGCAGGCCGCCGGAGCAGGCCGCACCGGTTATGGCAGCGGGGCGGATTTGGCGTCGGCTTGCGCCGTCAGGGAATCCCGCGCCCTTTGCCTGAAGAAGTGCTGTAAGGACTCCAACTGTTCGTCGCTCAGCTCCGCGAACCGCGGCATCCCGCGCGTTAGCAGCGACCCGTCGCGCACGACATGGTTGAAGGCCTCCCGAGACAAGGCGACCGGGGAGGCTCGCAAGTCGGGTGCGATTCCACCTGCCACGACGCCCATGCCGTGGCACAGGACGCACTTTGGGTACTCCTGCTCGCCCAGTGCAACCTTGTGTGCATCCACCTTGAACTCCGCTCCATACAGCGGGACTGCCGGCTTGCGGGGCGGTGTGGGCGGCAGCTTGGCCGTTCCGTCCAGAACGAAGGTCAAAAGCCGGCGAGGATGTACGCGCGGATCCCAGCCCCACCGGGCGGAAATGGCGCCGAATCCGGCAGTAGATCCACCCAGCGGTCCTGCGGTGATCGTCACGTACTGGCGACCCTCGACGCTATACGTGATCGGAACGCCCGTCACCGCGACGCCCGCAAAGAAAGACCACAGGTCCTTTCCGTCCACGGCCGAATAGGCGTGCAAGTAGCCATCGGCGAGCCCTTCGAAGACCAGGCTGCCGGCTGTCGCCAGCGTCCCGCCGTTCGATATCCCCGGCGTTTCCACCTGCCAGACCACCCGCTTGGCGATCGGATCCCAAGCCTTCAGGACGCTGTGTCCGGCATCGGCCGGGACGTCGCCGCTGCCCAGCGAAAGACCCGTGGTTTCAGGCGGATTGGGTTGCGGATTGAAATGCTTGATAGCCACGCCAACGTCGCCGAATTCAGCCGGCATCTCAAGCGTCGGTTCATAGACGTAGCCGGTCAGCGGACTGAACGACTGGGGCGTCCAATGGTGCACGGCTTGGAAGCTCGGCCACAGGAGGATGGGCTTTTCCTCATACTTGGCACCTGGAACCATGACCGGCTTGCCGGTCTCCAGGTCGATGTGATCCGCCCAAGTCACCGTACCGAGCTTCTCGGCTGAAATCAGCTTGCCATTCTCACGGTCGATCACGTAGATGAAGCCATTCTTGGCCGCATGCAGCATGACCTTGCGGGGCTTGCCGTCGATCTTAAGCGTCGCCAAGGTCATATCCGTGGCGGAGTCGTAGTCCCAAGAATCGCCGGGCGCGGTCTGGTAATGCCAGGCGTAGTGACCGGTATCCGCGTCGACCGCTACCACCGATGCGATGAACAGGTTGTCACCGCCCTCTGGGCTGCGGATCTTCCAGTTCATCGGTGTGCCGTTGCCCGTGCCGATATACAGCCGATTGAATTCCGGGTCATAGGTCATGGCGTTCCACGCCCCACCACCCCCACCCCACTTCCACCACTCGCCCGTCCAGGTCTTGGCAGCCATCTCCATGACGTCGTCGGACGCCGCGCCGTCCTTCGTCCCCGGCTTGCCCGGCACCAGGAAGAAGCGCCAGGCCTGCTTGCCGGTCTCGGCGTCATACGCGGTGACGTAGCCGCGCAGCAAGCCGAAATCCTCTCCAGAGAACCCGATCACGATCTTGCCGTTGAAGGCACGCGGCGCGCCCGTAATGGTCGCCCCGTCCTTCGGATCCACCGTCTGGACGCTCCAGGCAAGCGTGCCGTCCTTTGCATTCAGCGCGATCAGGCGGCCGTCCGTGGTGCCCGCGTAGACCCGGCCCTTCCAGAACGCGATTCCGCGGATGCCCCAGGCGACCCGCATCTTCTCGCCTGCCGCCTCCGGTGCCTTGGCGTCGTAGCGCCACAACAGTTTGCCGGACTTGGCCTCCACGGCGTGTATGACGCCATGCCCAGCGCCGAGATAGACCACGCCATCTATGGCCAGTGGCGCAGAAATTGAATTCGTGACATCCAGGTCGAGCGACCAGGCAAGCCCCAGCCGCTTGACGGTGTCGGTATTTACCTGGGTTAGCGGGCTGTAGTGCCCTTCACCGAAGGTGCGGCCGAAGGCCGGCCAGTTCGTGCCATCCTGATCATTGGAAAGCGCTGCGTTATCAATGGCCTGGGGCGCTCGTGAGCAGCCCGCCACCATGACCACGATCGCCACCAGAACCGACCATTTTCCATGGTGCATCTTGTTATTCCCCTGTCCGGCATCTGCCAGTGCGAAATATACGGCTTTGCCTGCCATTTGAGATAACCGCTTGACCGGCGCCAGGGAGGACTTTCAGTCGACTGAGCCGCGCCTGACCAATCGTACGGCCTGCCCTCCAGTACGGCGAACTGCAGATCCCGGCGCACGCGTCCTGTCTGCAAATACTTGCCTGGATACCGGAATCATGGTGCGAATTGGCAGCGATTGTGCGCTGGCGGACAGACGCACCAGGCCTGCGAAAGCAGACTCCCCGTCATCCAAACGGGGACTTTAGGGGCGCATCGCCAACGTCGCGCAGAGGAAGGTGGCGCCCCCTCTCGCGGCCGCCCACGGTTCGCGCCGTAACGGTCCAGCCGCAGGAACCGACCCGGTACCTTGCGCCACCGAAGCCCGGAGAGAAAGCATGCCGATTGCCCCTCTTTGCGCCGGAGCCTCCGTTCTACCCCAGGTGCCGAGGTTATCCCACGCTTTGCGGAGCAGATGTTTTCGGTCGCTGCAGGTCATCGACAGCACCGCAACCGTCACGCACGTTTTTCAATTACGACGAGCAACGCGGCGGCGGACGGCCCCGATCAGTTCCTGCATTTCCTCGATACGCAGGGCCATGCAGGTCAGCATGAAACCCAAGCTGGCAACGCCGATCGTCCCCAGCAACAGCGCAAGCTTCGGCCAGAAGGCCTGTGTCGCCCAATCCACCAGTAGCCAGCGCATCGACGCCTCACACACGGCGACAAGCACGAGGGCACCCACCAGCAGTTTGCCGATCAACCCAAGCAGGCGAGCGGTCTCCAGACCCTTGATGTGATGACTCATTAACCCGTAGAGAAGAAGGAAATTGCAGCTCGCCACCAAGCCAGTGGAGAAGGCGAGCCCGCGGTGGCCCCACCCGAGGTAGAACGTAAAGAGCCAGTTGAAGGCGAGGTTCAGGCCGATGGCCAGGAAACTCACCAGCATTGGTGTCTTGCGCTTGCCGATGGCATAGAACGCGTTTACCAGGACCTTCAATGCCGCATAACCGGCGAGCCCAACGGCATAGCAACGCAGCGCGCCGGCTGCCTCCCCTGCTTGGTAAGCATCGAAGCGTCCGTGCTGGTAGAGGACCGACATGATGGGTTCCGCGAGCATCATGAGTCCGGCCGTCGAGGGAATGGTCAGCAGCAATCCCAGGCGCATGCCGCGCGATAGTTCGCCGCGAAACGCCGAGGTGTTGCCCGCAGCCGCCAGGCGCGACAACAGGGGCAACGTCACGGTGCCCAGCGCCACGCCGAAGAGACCGAGCGGGAGTTGCATCAGTCGAAACGCGCTGGAGAGCCAGAAGATGGGCCCATCCCCCAGCCCAGAGGCGAAGATCGAATTGATGAGGACATTCACTTGCGTAGTACTGGCCGCAATGACGGACGGCACCATCAGGGTCAGCACGCTACGCACGCCGGGGTCCCGCCATTGGAAGTCCGGGGTGAATCGATGACCCACGCGGACCAGGGGCGGAAGTTGCACGGCCAACTGCAGACCACCCCCAATCAGGGTACCGATTGCCAGGCCCACCAGGGCACGCGGCCCGAAATGCGGATCTATCCAGGCCCCTAGCCCGACTCCGCCCACGATGGAGCCGATATTGAAGAAGCTGCTCGCCATGGCAGGCATGCCGAACACATTCTTTGCGTTGAGCATCCCCATGACCAGGGCGGCCAGGGAGACGACCAAGATGAAGGGGAACATGATCCGCGTCAGTTCCGCCGTCAGCTGTGCCTTGCCTGGCGTAAAACCCGGAGCCAGCAACCCCACCAGTTCGGCCGAGAACACCATGCCCAGCACGCACAGCGCGCCAACTACCACGATGGTCAGCGTGGCGATCTTGTCGGCCAGACGCCACGCAGCGTGGTCCCCCTCCTTCACCATGGTCTTGCTGAAAGTGGTGATGAAGGCAGTGGACAGCGCGCCTTCGGCGAACAGGTCACGCAGCAGGTTCGGGATGCGGAACGCGGCGGTGAACGCATCCATGGCGGCCCCGCCGCCAAACAGGGCGGCGAAAATCTGCTCACGGGCCAGGCCCAGGAAACGGCTGCACATGACGGCCAGCCCCACGATGCCTGCTGCACGCGTATTCAGGCGCTCGCCGGTGGGCTGGGCGGGGTGTCCTGCGGCTTGCGCCGGCGCATCGTCAGAGGGTGGGCCGGCGTTCATGGACTGCAGGGGATCGGAAGGGAGCGTTAGTTTACAGGCTCTGCCGCAGGAGCGGCACAGGCGAGGATCCCGGCGCCCTCGCCAACGGCCCTGCCGGTCCCGCGCAGTGCCCCCAGGGCACGGCGGACCGGCCGCGTCGCGTGCGCACCACAGGCGCTGCTTTGAGCCGGCTTCCTGCCCCGCTTCCGGGGCGGCCAGGGGCGTCCCGCCGGTACCCCAGCAGATCTCCCAGCACCTGTCGGTCGCCCATGCCACTATTAGAGGGTTCGACCGGATCACATGATTAAGGCGTGCGCTGCAGACATGCCGACAGGGAGAGTCGACGTTGTCCGAGTTGGAAAGTCTCAAGCAGCAGAAGCGTGCGCTCATCCGTCGTCACGCCGATTCCCGCAATACCATCGCCTGGCGGCAGGTCGCAGCCACGCTGTTGCCGCTTGGACTGCTCTTCTGGGCAGGCATTCTTAGCCTGGCCGTTTCCCCGTGGCTCACCGCAGCGGTCATCGTGCTGCTGATGTTCATGATGGTCCGTGTATTCGCGCTGATGCACGAGTGCGGGCATGGCAGCCTGTTTCGCTCGCAGTGGCTCAATCGCAGCTTCGGCTTTCTCTTCGGCGTCCTGTCCGGCATGCCCCAGTACGTCTGGGCACAGCACCACGACTACCACCATAGGACCAACGGCAACTGGGACAAATACCGCGGCCCCCTTGCTACGCTTTCGGTCGATGAGTACGAGGCGCTGTCGCTCAACCACCAGCAGCGCTACTGGTTTGCGCGGCACCTGGCCTTGGCGCCCTTCGGCGGTTTCATCTACCTGCTGTTCAATCCCCGCTTCAACTGGATCAAGGGTAGCGTCGCCTGCATCGCGCACGTCTTGTCAGGAAAGCTCAGGCAACCCAGCGTATCGTTACGCGAGCATGTGGCGAACTTCAAGCCCCGATATTGGCGCTCCACGCGCGAGTACTGGCACATGTTCTTCAACAATATCGTGCTCCTGAGCCTGTGGTACCTGCTGATCGTGACTGCAGGTCCCCTCGCCTTTTTCACGGTCTATTTGATCAGCGTGTCGCTCGCCGGTGGCATTGGCATCGCGCTCTTTACCGTGCAGCACAACTTCGACAGCGCCTATGCCAGCCGCGCGGAAGAGTGGGACGCGGACCGCGGCTCCCTCGAGGGGACGAGCTTCCTAGTGCTGCCGGGCTGGTTGAATTGGATCACGGCCAACATCGGCTACCATCACATCCACCACCTCTCCGCGGCCATCCCCGGTTATCGCCTGCCCCAGTGCCACGACGAGTACGCCCATTTGTTTGGCGGGGTGCGGCGGATCACGCTTCGAGAGATTCCGGCCCAGCTCAAGTGCCTGCTGTGGGATAACCAGGCGCAGCGCATCGTGTCCTCCGCGCAGTACGAGAGCCGCCGGCAGGGCTCAGCCGATTGGAGCGCGGGCTCAATCGACTAGGGACGCGCGCGTTTTTCCCGGAAGAAGGCCCACGCCTTCTCTGCCGTCTCCAGATCCGCGTTCTGGGGCCCTACGAGCCTGAGGTACAGCGCTCCCAGGCGCTGGCTCTGGCTGGGCTCCACATGGCCGCCCCCTTCCACCCGCAGCAGTTCAACCTGCAG
>CAIPVV010000028.1 GCA_903868595.1 uncultured Pseudomonadota bacterium | reverse complement strand
CGGCTCTGCGGTCGGAGATACCTCCACGAGGTCCAGTGCCGCCTCGGTTGCCAGCGCCAGCGCTTCCGCGCGCGACATGACTCCCGCCTGCCCGCCATCCGCGCCGATCACGCGCACTTGCAGCGCCGTGATCTCGTCATTGCGTCGGACGCGCTTCGATGATGTAGCTATACGTCAATCCTCCAAAACTGTGCGCCCGCGGCTATCCAGCTCGATGCGCAGACGGTCGGTGAACGTCTCCAGCGTCATCGTGCCTAGATCCTTGCCGTTGCGGGAACGCACGGAAACCAGGTTCGCTGCCACTTCCTTGTCGCCCGCCACCAAGAGGTACGGGACACGTTGCAGCGTGTGCTCGCGGATCTTAAAGCCCACCTTCTCGTTCCGCAAGTCGGCTGTTGCCCGAAAGCCCTGATTTTTAAGGCGTTCTGCAATTGACCGGACGTATTCGTCCTGGCGGTCGGTAATCGTGAGCACCGCGCACTGCACCGGAGCGAGCCAAACGGGCAGTTTCCCGGCGTGATGCTCGAGCAGGATCGCGAAAAAGCGTTCCAGCGAGCCAAAGATAGCGCGGTGCAGCATAACCGGCGCCTGCTTCTGGCTCGCTTCGTCGATGTAATGGGCCCCGAGGCGCCCGGGCAGGTTCAGGTCCACCTGCAGCGTGCCGCACTGCCAGTCGCGGCCAATGGCATCCCGCAGCACGAACTCCAGCTTCGGACCGTAGAAGGCGCCCTCCCCCGGGTTCAGGGTGTACTCGATCCCGGCCGCGGTGGCCGCGGCCTTGAGGGCGGCCTCCGCCTGGTCCCAGACCGCGTCGTCACCGACGCGCTTGGCCGGGCGATCGGAGAACTTGATGCGCACGTCGTCGAAGCCGAAGTCCTTGTAGATATCGAGGATCAGCTGGGTGACGGCCACCGACTCGGCGGTGATCTGGTCGGGGGTAATGAAGATGTGCGCATCGTCCTGGGTGAAGGCGCGCACGCGCATGAGCCCGTGCAGCGCCCCGGACGGCTCGTAGCGGTGCACCTTGCCGAACTCGGCAAAGCGCAGCGGCAGGTCGCGGTAGCTGCGGATGCCCTGCTTGAAGATCTGCACGTGGCCCGGGCAGTTCATCGGCTTGATCGCGTAGAGCCGGTCATCCGGCGTGCGCGTCATGAACATGCTCTCCCCGAACTTCTCCAGGTGCCCCGACTGCTGCCAGAGCACGGCGTCCATGATTTCCGGCGCGTTGACCTCCTGGAACCCTCCCGCCTCCTGCGCGGTGCGCATGTAGGCGATCAGGCGCTGGAAGATCTGCCAGCCCTTGGGATGCCAGAAGACGGCGCCCGGCGCCTCCTCCTGCAGGTGGAAGAGGTCTTGCTCGCGGCCGATACGGCGATGGTCGCGTTTCTCCGCTTCCTCCAGGCGCGTGAGGTATTCGGCCAGCTGCTTGGCGTCCGGCCAGGCGGTGCCGTAGATCCGCTGCAGCATCTCGTTGCGCGAGTCGCCGCGCCAGTAGGCGCCGGCGATCTTCATGAGCTTGAAGGCCTTGAGCTTGCCGGTGGACGGCACGTGCGGGCCGCGGCACAGGTCCTCCCAGCCGCCCTCGCCATAGAGCCCGATCGGCTCGGTGGTCGGGATGCTGGCGATGATCTCGGCCTTGTACTTCTCGCCCAGGGCCTGAAAGTGCGCCACCGCCGCATCGCGCGGCAGCTCGCGCCGGGTCACCGGGCTGTCGGCCTTGGCCAGCGCCAGCATGCGCTGCTCGATCGCCGCCAGATCCTCGGGGGTAAAGGGCCGCGAGTACGCGAAGTCGTAGTAGAAGCCGTCCTCGATGACCGGGCCGATCGTGACCTGGGCCTCGGGGTAGAGCTGCTTGACCGCATGGGCGAGCAGGTGGGCCGTGGAGTGGCGGATCACCTCCAGGCCGTCCGAATCCTTGTCCGTGACGATGGCCAGCGTCGCGTCCTGGGCGATCTCGTAGGCCGTGTCCACGAGCTTGCCGTTGACGCGGCCGGCCAGTGCCGCCTTGCGCAGGCCCGCACCGATGCTGGCGGCCACGGCATCGACCGTGACCGGATGATCAAAACGTCTCTGACTGCCGTCAGGCAGCGTAATAACAGGCATGGGGCCCCGACCTAGGATTTTGGCAGGCGCAAGTTTGCGGGCCCGGTGCGCAGGGCGTCAATCAAGCCCGCCGCGAATGCCCGCCAGGCGGCCTGCGGGGCGAAGGCACGCCTCACCAGCGCTTGCTGAGCCCCACCGCGAAGCCATGGGGCAGGACGCTCAGGGTCAGCGGCATCTCCCGTTCGTGCATCAGGTAGCCGACGCCGCTACCCAGCGCCAGGCCCGCCAGCACGTCCGTCTGCCAGTGCCCCCAGGTCTTCACCCGCGCGATCGCGTCGTACACCGGCAACAATTCCAGCGCATACACCGCCGGGTGGTCAGGGCCGTACTCCAGGATGAACGGGGTAACCACCGAGCTGGTCAGCGTAACCTCCCCGCTCGGGAAGCTCTCGTTGCCACCCCCCTTGAACCACTGGTTCGGATCCGCCGTCTCGTGCGGGCGCACGCGCGAGAAGGCCTTCTTCATCACGAGCGCAGAGACGCCGGCCACGGCGGTGGTATCGATCGACTGCCAGGCGGTCTTGCCGAGCCGCGTCTCACTCCCATCCCACAGCGCCAGGCCGACTTCGCCGGCCAACAGTCCATACATCAGCGCTTGCTGGTTGCTGCGGGCCCAGATGCCGCTGTCGTCGTAGGCGGCCCGGTCGTCGATGCCCAGCGGGCCACCCGCCGCGAAGGAGGTCCCGGCCACGCACAGGCCGATGAGCAGCAGCAGGACGGGCAACAGCAAACGCGATGACTTCATGCATGATCTCCGTCGAGGATCGGGGGGATACCGTAAATAACCATGACAAACCTGAAGAACCAGCCGTTTGGCGGGCGCTTGCGCAATGCCGGCCGTGGCCTGGCCCATGCCCTCTGCACCGAGCGCAGCCTGCGACTGCAGGGCCTGGGGTTCCTGGCGGTCACTGCCGCCCTCGCGCTGCTGCGTCCCGGGGCGGCCTGGAGTGCCCTGGTGCTGCTATCCTGCGGCGCCGTGCTGGGTGCAGAGCTTTTTAACACGGCGCTGGAAGCCCTCGTAGACCACTTGCATCCCCAGCTGCACGAGCGCATTGGCCGGGTCAAGGACTGCGCGGCAGCCGCGGTGCTGGTCAACGCCCTGGCCGCGCTCGGGGTCGCAGCCGCCCTCGCATGGCACCTGCTGCGACCCGGCGGCTAAGCCCGTCCTTGCGCCCTCACGCGCGGGCGCTGGGCCGCGTCCCGCGTCGAAATCCGTTCGGCAACCTGGCCCGCAGGACCCGCAGTGAGCCAGCGCTCTGGCGAACGTCCCACGTTGACAGGGCCTGAAGCGCTGCGGGATTGACTCGGCAGGCTTTGAAAATCCGGCGTGGGCGTCGGGGTCGCCTTCCCCAGGACCGGTTCGCGAGGTGCCTGCACACGGCGCGGCATGGCCTTGCAGGACGCTTACAAACCGCAACACCCAAGGCAGGCCGATGGGGCTGGTAACGGTGACCTCGCCGCCGGGAAAGCGCTCGTTGCCGCCACCCTTGAACCACGGGCGCGGATCGCCGGTGTCATGCGGCCGCACCCGGCAGCAGGCCTGCTTCAGGATCTCGGAAGGACAGGCCACCCCCTACCGTGGCATCCACCGGCCGCCCGGCCATGCCTTACACTTGGGGTTCGCGCACGACAGCGGTCCACACGCAATGCCCTGGCCCGACTAACGCGCTAGTGGAAGGAGGATTCGACATGCAACAACGCCAACTGGGCCGCAGCGGCCTGCAGGTCTCGGCCCTGGGCCTTGGCTGCATGGGCATGAGCTTCGCCTACGAACCGATACCGGAGCGCGGCGCCATGATCGCGCTGCTGCGGGCCGCGGTCGAACGTGGCGTAACGTTCTTTGACACGGCCGAGGCGTACGGCCCCTTCCTCAACGAGGAACTGCTCGGCGAGGCACTGGCGCCGGTGCGCGACCAGGTCGTGATCGCCACCAAGTTCGGCTTCAAGACCGAGGCCTTTCCCGGCTTGGACAGCCGCCCCGAGCGCATCCGCAAAGTTGCCGAGGCGGCCCTGAAGCGCCTGCGCACCGATCGCATCGACCTCTTCTACCAGCACCGCGTCGACCCGCAGGTACCGATCGAGGACGTCGCCGGCACCGTCGGCGAGTTGATCAGGGAAGGCAAGGTCAAGCACTTCGGGTTGTCGGAGGCGGGGGTTGCGATCATACGCCGCGCCCATGCCGTGCAGCCGGTGGCCGCCCTGCAGAGCGAGTACTCGCTGTGGACGCGGGAGGTGGAGACCGAGATCCTGCCCACGCTGCAGGATCTGGGCATCGGCTTTGTGCCCTTCAGCCCCCTGGGGCGCGGCTACCTCACCGGCAAGCTGGACGCAGCGACGCCGCTTGCCCCCGGCGATATGCGCACCACGCTGCCCCGCTTCACAGCGGCGGCCCGCACCGCCAACCTGGCACTGGTGGTCCTTCTGACCGGTATCGCCGAGCGCAAGCAAGCCACCGCGGCGCAGGTCGCGCTGGCCTGGCTGCTCGCCCAGGATCCCTGCATCGTGCCGATTCCGGGTACCACCAAGCTTGCCCGGCTGGAGGAGAATATCGACGCCACGGCGCTAGCACTCACGCCCGCAGACCTTCAGCAAATCAGCAGCGCCGCCGCACAGATCACCGTCCATGGCGCGCGCTACCCCGCCAGCCTGCAGCAGGCCGTCAACCGTTGAGGAGCCCGGACTTGAAGACAATCCCCAGACGCATCGTCACCGGCCATGACGCCGACGGCAGGTCCGTCGTACTCTCCGATGCCGCACCACCCCAGCACCACACGATGCACGGACCGGCAGTGGGCGCGGATTTCATCGAGATCTGGAACGTACCGCAGGCCGTGCCCGAGCTTGCCGCGCTGGAAAGCCAGGAACCCAACGAGCGCCCTTTCCGCCTCATGCCGCGCGCCGGGCACTTGCTGCGCATCCTGGACGTCTACCCGCTGGGCGCAGGCGGCTCGCGCACCGTCATGCACCGCACCAGCACGCTGGACTATGTGGTCGTGATCGAGGGGGAACTGACGCTGATCCTGGATGACAGCGAGGTCGTGCTTCGTCCCGGCGACGTCGTAGTCCAGCGCGGTACCGACCACGCCTGGGAAAACCGCGGCGAGAAGCTGGCGCGCGGCGCGTTCTTCCACATCGACGCGAACTTCAGCGACGAGCTGCTGGCCAAGCTGCCGCAGCCGCTGCAGCTGATGCGCTGAGGGACTGCCTGTCTTCGCGTCGCTCGACAGCAGCCGCGCCAGAGGGTCGTTACAGCGTCACGGCAGCCGCCGCGCAACCCAGCCTCTGCGTTGGCACCGCGCGGCACGAAGCAGGGCATGCCCTGCCGGCGCTGGTCCGCCCTACCGGGGAGTGCCCGACCCGTGCAGCGGATGACCGGCGTGACGGACCCTGCGCGGACCTGCCCCGCGCTGCTGCGTCCTGCCCTCAAGACCCCACCGGGGCGTCGGCGCGCCGCGTCCAGATCACGCGTCCGCGGCGTGCGGGGCGCCGTGACCGCCTGCCTGGCGAGTGCCGGACTGTTGCCGCTGAGCGGGCCCTGCGCGGCGCCACTGACCCTGGCCGACTACCTGCGCCTGACCGGTCCGGCGCCGCAGGCGCACATCGCCTATGGCCCGCAGCCCTCGCAGTTTGCCGAGCTGTTCCTGCCGGCCGGTGACGGCCCCTTCGCGGTGGCGGTGCTGGTGCATGGCGGCTGCTGGCGCCTGGGTAACGGGGGCCTGGCCCAGCTGCACGACCTGGCCGGCGCCCTGCGGTCAGAGGGCATTGCCGTGTGGAACGTGGAGTACCGCCGGGTGGATGAACCCGGCGGCGGCTACCCCGGCATGTACCAGGACGCCAGCGCCGCGCTGGCCCGGCTGGCAGAGCTCGCACCCCAGTACCAGTTGGATACCGGTCACCTGGTCGCCATCGGCCACTCCTCCGGTGGCCTTCTGGTGCAGTGGCTGGCAGGCCGGGAACGGCTGCCGGCCGGCAGCCCGCTGCGCGAGCCCATCGCCCTGCCCGTGCGCAAGGTGGTAAGCCTGGGCGGGCTGGCCGATCTGCGCCACCAGCGCGACCGGATCCAGTCGGTTCGCGGGGTGAGCGAGCGGCAGCTGGCCGGCCCACTGGGGAAGACGCGCACCGACCGCTTTGCGGATACCAGCGCCGCCGAACTGCTGCCCAACGCCAGCCATACCGTGCTGATCAACGGCGCGGTGGACGAGATCTCCCCGCCACAGGTCGCCGCCGACTTCGCCCGGCGCGCCCGGGCCAAAGGCGATCGGGCCGACACCCTGGTGCTGCCGGGCGCTAGTCATTTTGACGAGGTATCCAGTGCCTCCCCGGCCTGGCGGCAGATCCTGCCGGTCATCCGGGGGCTGCTGGCGGAGCCGGGGGGCGAGCCGCCGCCACCACCTGCCGACACTGCCTCCCCGGTGTTGCCAGGCCGCAACCACCGGTAGCCGCCGGGCGGCAACCGTCCTTCATCGTTGAAACCGCAACGGTGCGAACGGCAGTGGCAGCGCAGCCAGCCGCTGCGGGCACCTGGCACCGGAGGGCGCGCACCCGGGCACTTGCTGCCGTTGTTGAATTGCGACTATGCTTTACGCTTCGGCTCGAATAGTAACAAAAACGTTGGGGAACACAGCATGACCAGCAACCGGCTCTCCGCTCGCGGTTCGGATTTGAGGCACAAGCTGCGCCTGTCGCTCAGCATCGCGGCACTGGCGGCAGCACTCGGCGCATCGCAGCTAGTCTCTGCCGAAGACGCCACGCAGAAAAACAGCGACCTGGACGAACTGGTCGTCACCGGCTCGCGCGTCTCCCGTTCCACCTTCAACACGCCAAACCCGGTGACCGTGGTGTCCCAGCAGGACATCGACAACCTGGGCCTGACCAATGTCGGTGAGGTACTGGCCGAGATTCCGCAGAACTCGAATTTCTTCTCTGCGGGCAACGTCGGTCTGGGTAACTTCAACGTCGGCGCCCAGCTGGCCAACCTGCGCGGCCTGAACCCGTTCTTCGGCAGCCGCACCCTGACCCTGGTCGACACCGAGCGCGTGGTGCCCCAGGCCACCGGCGGCGGCGTCGACGTCACGCTGATCCCCTCGATGCTGGTGGGTCGCACGGAAGTGGTGACCGGCGGAGCCTCGGCGGTCTACGGCTCGGATGCCGTCGCCGGCGTCGTCAACATCATCCTGGACAAGAAGCTCGACGGGCTCAAGGCCCAGGTGGACTACGGCCAGACCTCCCAGGGCGATGGCGGCGCGTCGCATTTCTCGGTCGGCTACGGCGCGGCCCTGGGCGATAAAGCCCACTTCATCATCGGTGGCGAGTACCAGAACAGCGATGCCATCGGCATCTGCTCCCAGGTGCGCGACTGGTGCAAGAACGGCGCAGGGCTGTTCACCAACACGCTGTACAACGGCGCTCCGGCCGGCCCCGGCCCGGCGATCCCCCCCCAACGGCCAGCCGCATTACATCATCGGCCCCAATGCCACCGGCGCCAACGTCAGCCAGACCGGCGTCCTGACCCCCTGCCTCGTGCCGGCAGGGGTCTGCATCCCGGCATTTCTGCCGCAGTACATCTTCAATGCCGCCGGCACTGCCGCCACGCCCTTTAATCCGGGCAATTACGCCGACGGCGCGGGCGTCTTCGGCTTCGGTCAGGGCGCCGGCGCCACCGGCGTGGGCGCCTACGATGGGACCACCCTTCGCCCTGCCGTCAAGCGCTACACCGGCCTCTCGCATCTGGATTACAACATCAACGACAGCCTGAGCTCCTTCCTGGAGCTCTCCTATGCCCGCAGCGAGGCCGTCAACCCGGTCGCCAACGGTGCCATCGGACCCATTGCGCTGGAAGTTGCCCGCGGGGTGTTCGTGCCGCTGAGCAGCGCCATCGCCGCCAACAACGCCTACCTGCCCGCGCAGTTCCAGCCCGGCGGCGCCAACGCCCTGCCGCCCAACGGCGCGCTGCTGGGCTTCAACATGAACGCCATCGATCCGGCGCGCAACGAGACCAACAACGACACCGTGCGCCTGACCGGCGGACTCAAGGGCACCATCTCCAACACCTGGGGCTGGGATGCGTACTTCGAGTACGGCCAGAACAAGAACGACCAGGCGCTGTTCAACAACGTCGTGGGTAGCTTCCTGCAGTTCGCGCTCAATGCAGTCAAGGACCCGGTCTCCGGCAACATCGTCTGCGCCGCCACCCTGCCGGGACCCGGTTTCAACGCCGCTGCCGCAGGCTGCTCGCCGCTGAACCTGTTTGGCAGCCAAAACGCCAGCGCTGCGGGTCTGGCCTACGCGTTCCGCACGCTGCGTGAATACTCCACGCTGAAGCAGGAAGTGCTGTCGGGCAACATCCATGGCGATCTGTTTGATGGCTTCGGCGCAGGCGCCATCAAGGGTGCCTTCGGCCTGGAGGCCCGCCAGGACAAGGCCGATGTGACCCATGACCTGGCCAACCAGCCCTGGTACAACAACTACTTCCTCAGCTACGGCCTGGACTACGCCGGCAAGGTCTCGGTGCTGGAAGGCTACGGCGAGGTCAACGTGCCGCTGCTCAAGGACGTGAGCCTGGCCAAGTATCTGGAGCTCGATGCCGCCGTCCGCGAGAGCAACAACAAGAACGAGAACCAGACCACCGGTGCAGCCACCAACGGCCAGAGCGTCACCCACAACATCGACAGCTGGAAGCTCAGCTCGATCTGGGACGTGACGGACTGGTTGCGCCTGCGCGCAACCCGTTCACGTGACGTGCGTGCGGCGGGCTTCCGCGAGCTGTATGAGTCCTACGCCGTATCCGCAGGTGGTCCGTTCGGAACGATCACCAATCCGGCCTCCAACCAGAGCCAGGTGGTGACGCCGCTCACCGGCGGCAACATCAACCTCTCGCCCGAGAAGGCCGATACCACCACCATCGGCTTTGTGTTCTCCCCGAAGTCGGGGCCGCTGGAGCGCTTCCAGTTCTCCGCCGACTGGTATCGCATCGTCCTGAAGGATCCGATCACCGGCCCGCCGTTCGGCCTGGGCGTACAGAACATCGTGAACCTGTGTAATGCAGGTCAGCAGTCGTTCTGCGATCGCATCACCTTCACCAATCCCGGCGGGTTCGCCGGCAACACGGCTGCCGGGACCATCGTCATCAACAACACGGCCGTCAACCTGGGTGCTTTTGAGACCCGCGGCGTGGACTTCGAGGCCAGCTACCAGCTGCCCCTGCAGGACGTCAGCAGCGCGCTCAAGGGCGACCTGAGGTTCCGCCTGCTGACCTCGCTGCTGTACAACATGACCATCAACGCCGGGCTGGGCGCTTCGCCTGTCGACTATGCAGGCCAGTCGGGTCCGACGGGAGCCTTCGGCGGGTTCAACACCTCGCCGCGCTGGCAGTCGAACTTCTTCGCGACCTACAGCACCGGACCGTTCACCGGAACGCTGCAGGCGCGCTACATCGGACCGGGTAGCTTCGAGGCCGTCACGGCCTATGGCGGGGCGCCGGTGGCGCCGGGCGATCCCGGGTATTCCACCACCAACCCCAACAGCATCAACACCAACTCGGTGGCCTCCGCCACCTACCTGAACCTGTCCGGGTCCTACGACCTCAACAGCCATGTGCAGGTATTTGCGACGATCAACAACCTGCTGGACAAGGTCCCGCCGGTTGCGCCGGGCGGCAACGGCTACCCGACCAACCCGGTGTACTTCGACACCTACGGGATGGCCTGGAAGGTCGGCTTCCGCGTGAAGTACTAGCGGTCTGGCTGAACCGGTGACCGGCGCGTTCAGGGGAACGCGCCGGTCGTCCGGCGATGCCTGCCAAGCCACCTGTTCTGCGTGGCAGCGGTGACGGATCGGGTGCACCAACCCGTCCGGAGCGTTCGCCAGTCCCTTCCACACCGGCGCACGGCCACGACCGCAGGGTTTGATGCCTGCAGCCATCCGGCTGCCGCTCGCCGTGCTGGGCGGCAACGTCCCGTCCGATACGCCAGTCACCGCTCGCGGGCGCCCGCGGCGCGTCACTCACCCCAGCCGCTGCACACCGACAGCGCCCGCGGCCTGGGCCCAGTCATCCCATCGCAGGACCTACCCCTCGCCGGGCACACCCTGACCTGTCGGCGCCTGCGCGCGCCGCCCGGGGAGGACGCAAGCGCCTGCGGTCTGCGCAAAGCCCTGGCGACGTGGCGGCGGCAGGAGAACGTGCCGGACGGGGCGGTTGGGGCGGTTGGGGCGATCCTGGGCGATCGCGTCGCCAGCGCCACCCCAGCGCGTTAGGCGCTCCCTCGGCCGGACTGCACGCGGGCCACGCGCGCGGCGATGGCGTCGTTGTTGCGGGAGGTTTGCCCGTTCTGGCTGGCCAACTGCTGGCCAGCGTCTCCAGTTCAAGAGACTGGAACCCTCGAAAACTCAAGGTTTCCAACGGTTTGAATGGTAGTCGCGAGTGGGATCGAACCACCGACCACTTCCATGTCAAGGAAGTGCTCTACCACTGAGCTACGCGACTATCTCGGGCTGACGCCTCAAGGGGCGCAGACGATACCGGCACCGATTCTACACTGCAAGACCCCGCCGCTAAACGGCCAATCCCAACTCTCGCTGGCGCAGCTTCTCGATCGCGTCCCGCAGTGCCGCGGCCTGTTCGAACTCCAGGTTTCGGGCGTGCTTGAACATCTGCGCCTCCAGCCGCTGGATCTCCTTGGCGATTTGCTCGGGCCGCGCATTGGCGGGCAGGCTGGGCGCTGGCTTTGCGGCGGCCCCGCCCCGGCGCCTGTCGGACTTCGGGGCCGGCTCCTCGCGCGCCCCCTCCATGATATCGCTGATCGACTTGGTCACGCCCTTGGGGGTGATGCCATGCAGGGTATTGAAGGCGATCTGCTTGGCGCGGCGCCGGTCGGTCTCCTCCAGCGCACGCTGGATCGAGCCGGTGATCCGGTCGGCGTACAGGATGGCCCGGCCGTTGAGGTTGCGCGCCGCCCGCCCGATCGTCTGGATGAGCGAGCCTTCCGAGCGCAGGAACCCCTCCTTGTCCGCGTCCAGGATGGCCACCAGCGCCACCTCCGGCATGTCCAGGCCCTCGCGCAGCAGGTTGATGCCCACCAGCGCGTCGAACTTGCCCAGGCGCAGGTCGCGGATGATCTCCACGCGCTCCACGGTATCCACGTCGGAGTGCAGGTAGCGCACCTTGATGCCATGCTCGGTCAGGTAGTCGGTCAGGTCCTCCGCCATGCGCTTGGTCAACGTCGTGACCAGCGTACGCTCGCCCTTCTCCACGCAGGCGTTGATCTCCGAGAGCACGTCGTCGACCTGCGTACCGACCGGGCGGATCTGTACCACCGGGTCGATGAGGCCCGTCGGGCGCACGACCTGTTCCACGATCTGGCCCGCGCGCGTCGCCTCGTACTTGCCGGGCGTCGCGGTGACAAAAATCATCTGCGGGGCGATCGCCTCCCACTCCTCGAATTTCAGGGGGCGGTTATCCAGCGCCGAGGGCAGCCGGAAGCCGTACTCCACGAGCGTCTCCTTGCGCGAGCGATCCCCCTTGTACATGGCCCCGAGCTGCGGAATGGTCTGGTGGCTTTCATCCACCACCAGCAGCGCATTGTCCGGCAGGTAGTCGTAGAGGCAGGGCGGCGCCTCCCCCGGCGCGTGGCCGGAGAGGTAGCGCGAGTAGTTCTCGATGCCCTGGCAGTAGCCGATCTCCTGGATCATCTCCAGGTCGAAGGTCGTGCGCTGCTGCAGGCGCTGGGCCTCCACCAGCTTGTTGGCCTCGTACAAGTCCGCCAGGCGCAGGCGCAGGTCCTCGCGGATCTGGTCGATGGCGCCGACCAGGCGATCCTTCGGGGTCACGAAGTGCGTGCCGGGGTAGACCGTGAAGCGCGGCAGGCGCGCGCGGATCTCCCCGGTGAGCGGGTCGAAGCGCGCAATGCTGTCGATCACGTCGTCGAAGAGCTCCACGCGGATCGCATCGCGCTCGGACTCCGCCGGAAAGATGTCGATGACGTCGCCGCGCACGCGGTAGCAGCCCTGCGTGAGGTCCACATCGTTGCGCGTGTACTGCATCTCCGCCAGCCGCCGCAGCAGCGCGCGCTGGTCCAGCTTGTCGCCGCGCTTTAGGTGCAGGACCATCGACAGGTAGGCCTGCGGATCGCCCAGGCCGTAGATCGAGGAGACCGTGGCCACGATGATCGTATCGGGCCGCTCCAGCAGCGCCTTGGTGGCCGAGAGGCGCATCTGCTCGATATGCTCGTTCACCGCCGAATCCTTCTCGATGTAGGTATCGGAGGACGGCACGTAGGCTTCCGGCTGGTAATAATCGTAGTAGGAGACGAAGTACTCCACCGCGTTGCCGGGGAAGAACTCCCGGAACTCGCCGTAGAGCTGCGCCGCCAGCGTCTTGTTGTGCGCGATGACCAGGGTCGGGCGCTGCACGGCCTGGATGACGTTGGCAATCGTGAAAGTCTTGCCGGATCCGGTCACCCCGAGCAGGGTCTGGGCGGCCAGGCCGCTCTGGATGCCATCGATCAGGCGCCCGATCGCCGCCGGCTGGTCGCCCGCCGGCTGGTAGTCGGACTGGAGTTGAAATTGGGCTGCTTGCGGGTCCATCGTCCCGTAATATACCGCGCCCCGATGCCACGACCCGGACCAGAGTGCGAACCGTGAGCCTGCAAATCGCCCGACGCATCCAGCGCGTCAAGCCCTCCCCGACCCTCGCCATGACGGCCCGCGCCGCGGCCCTGAAGGCCGAGGGCAAGGACGTCATCAGCCTCTCCGTGGGCGAGCCGGACTTCGACACCCCCCCGCACATCGCCGAGGCCGGCATCGCGGCCATCCGCGCCGGCTACACGCGCTACACGAACGCCGACGGGGCGCCGGAGCTCAAGGACGCCATCATCGCGAAGTTCAAGCGCGACAATGGCATCAGCTACGCGCGCAACCAGGTGCTGGTATCTACCGGCGCCAAGCAGACGCTCTTCAACCTGTGCATGGCGGTGCTGGACCCGGGTGACGAGGTGATCATCCCCGCCCCGTACTGGGTCTCCTACCCGGACATGGTGATGCTCGCCGACGGCCTGCCGGTGACACCGGATGCCACGGTGGAGAACGGCTACAAGATGACGCCTCGGCAGCTGGCGGCCTCCATCACGCCGAAGACCCGCCTGGTGATGCTCAACTCCCCCAGCAACCCGACCGGCGCCGCCTACACGCGCGCGGAGCTCGTAGCGCTGGGCGAGGTGCTCCTGGAGCATCCGCGCATCCTCGTCGCCACCGACGACATCTACGAGAAGATCTACTGGGGCAGCGAGCCGTTCTGCAGCCTGCTGACGGCAGTGCCGGCCCTGTACGACCGCACCGTCACGATCAATGGCTGCTCCAAGGGCTATGCGATGACCGGGTGGCGCATCGGCTACTGCGGCGGCCCCAGGGAGATCGTCGCCGCCATGGCCACCGTGCAGGGCCAGTCGACGACCAATGCCTCCAGCATCAGCCAGAAGGCGGCCATCGCCGCGCTGAACGGCCCCGAGGATGACGTGCAGCGGATGAACGCGGCCTTCAAGGCGCGCCACGACTACTTCATCGCCGGCCTCAATGCCCTGCCGGGCATCAGCTGCCTGCCGGGCAGCGGTACGTTCTATGCGTTCGCGGACGTCCGCGGCGCCATGCAGAACCTGGGGTTCAAGGACGACAACGCGTTTTGCGAGTTCATCCTCGCCGAGGCGCTCGTCGCCGGCGTGCCAGGCTCCGGATTCGGGGCCCCCGGGCACCTGCGCCTGTCTTTTGCCTGCAGCATGGACACGCTGCGACTGGCGCTGGAGCGCATCGCCGCAGCGCTGGCAAAGGGACCTGCAAAAACCTAGGCGGATCCCTTGACGTGGGGGACCGGTTCTTGAAGAATCGCGCCCCTCTTTGAAGGCTTTCGTGCCGTTCCCTGGTAGCTCAGCGGTAGAGCGTCGGACTGTTAATCCGTTGGTCGTTGGTTCGATTCCAACCCAGGGAGCCAATACCGCCTCAGACAGCGTCAGACGTCATCTGACTGCGAGGCGGTCAGCCTCAAAGACCATCATAACCCCTTGATTTAACGGCGACTTCGAGCGATCGTGCTGAAGGCGTCGTTCACTAGCGTCGGTTGACAGCGAACCCGGGCTGGGGGCCCCGCTGGCGATAACCGATACCCCTGGGGGTAACCGGCTACCCCTCTACCTACGGCAGCTGCTTCCAGCAGCTACCCGTCACAGTACCCCTTGCGTACGGACAGCGTTTTGCACTTGCCAGAAGTTCGCCTAGTCACTGGCCCAAGCCGATCGAGCATCGATGCGCTGGAAGGCAGCGATCTATTTCCGCGACGCTGAAAGCTGGGACCCGACTCCGGGGGCTGACTCGAATCCGAGAGTCACGATTGCGTGGTCATTCGGGCGGAGCGACGTCGCCCCCCGCGCCGACCCAAGCTCGCCGGCCGAAATCCCACTCACCCTGGCAATCAGCCGCAGCATCCGATTCCAGGCTGGGAGTCCCCTACTACTGCGGGAATCGTGCGGGCCTATTCGGGGGCATCGGTACACCGAAAAACAGCAAATCCTCTGCCATTGCATTGCTCAGAAGCGGTATCAAAGGGCGGCCCGGGGCGTTAACCAACCCTGCACCGCGGCCTCCAGCTGCGCCGCCGTCAATCCCGCCCGGGTCGGCATGAGCCGGGCACGGATCACCCCTTGGGTGTCGATGACATAGGTAACCGGCAAGACCTTGGGCATCCCGAAGCCATTGCGTTGCGCCTCCTGCAGCAGCGCCGCCGGATAGTTCAGGTTACGCATGGCCTTGGCCACCTCGCGCCGGTCGTGCACGTCGTCGGCGCTCAGCCCCAGCACCACGACGCCGTCGGAAAGGTGCTGGCGGCCGAAGGTGTCGAGCATCGGCATTTCCGCGCGACAAGGGATGCACCAACTCGCCCAGAGATTCAGCACGACCACCTTCCCGCGCAGCGAGGCGAGGTCCCACTGCGCGCCGTCCAGGCCGCGCACCACCAAAGCGGGCGCGGGCTGGCCCACCTCATCGGCCGCCGCCCAAGCACCGCCGCACGCGAGTGACACGACGAGTATCGCCGCGACGCGCACGGGTCCCCACGTACCCTTCCCGGTCATTGCTTCCGCCCCAACCCTACAAGTGGTAACTGAGATTCAGGCGCCAGAACTGCGAGCTCACCAGCTGGTTGCCACTGGCGTTCACAAACACCGGCAGACCGAGGTCCACGAAGGCCGTGACCCTGCCGACGTCGACCTCGATGCCGGGAGTCGCCAGCAGGCGCGTGTAGCCGCTGTCCTCCGGGTGACCGGAGGGCCCGCCATCGTGGCCCCGGTACGTCGCGCTGACCTGCAGCACGGGGGCGATCTTCACCGAGGGCGAAACCTGCCAGCCCTCGTAGTACGCGCCCGCGGCAACGACCAGCTCCTGGCCCGGACTATAGGCCGCCTTGTGGGCCACCGGCTTGTCCCATTGCGTCTGTACAAAATAACGCCACTGGTTGTCTGCAGTCAGGCTGCCCAGATGATAGGCACCCAGCAGCAGGTCCGTACTGCCGGAGCCAATCGAGGTGTCCGGGTCAAAGTTGGCGTAGGCCGAATCTCCGGTCGCAAGCTTGACGCCAAAGGTGACGCCGGTCGACATGTCGGGCGAGAACCCCGTATAGGCGCCCTTGATCCGGATGTCGCCCACGGCGCCGTGACTGAAGCCAACGGAAGTGCCCGTATCGGCGTCCGTCGTATCGAAGCGCCGCTGCCAGTAGGGGACTTCCACAGACACGCCCCAGGAACGATCCCACTGATACTTGAATCCGGCGTTGACGAACGAGGTCCGGATGCGCTTGTCCGGGTTGGCGCCTGCCGGGGCGCTTGAGGTGCCGCTCCAATTCTTGTTCTGATCCAGGTAGTCGTACTCAAGAAAGTACATCCATCCCGCATGCAGAGAGAACATGGATTCCGTACCGACATCGAACACACCGCAACCGCAGGCACAGGCAAAGCTCGCCCCCGGGGCAAGGCCTAGCAGCAATGCCAGCAACCCGCCCGGTGTCACCCGGCCCAAACGCAACGCCTTCAATAGATGGGCCAGCGCAAGGCGCGGCGCACGCAAGGACACAACCGGCATAATTCTTCCCCACTGGGTACCACGAGCCGTCGCGACTTCCCGCCCGGCTTAGGCCGGCAGCGATATCGCGACACACCGACCCCGCCAAGACTTAGGCGGCTGCGGGCGGGGGACCACGCGGAAGCTGGGCGCGATACCGAACAGGCCGGAAGCTCGTCGCGGAAACAGCAGGAAGCAGGCTGGCCGAGGATGCAGCCGGTGCAAGCTGCGGGTAGAACCCGGGGGTAGGTGCGGCACCCATCGCGGCGGCGAAACTGCAGACCGCTTCCGCCTGTTCCGACCGATGGGGGCTCGGCGCCTCGCGGCTCTGAAGCCGTGATACCGCGTCGACAAGGCCCTGTGAGGTACAGAACTTCAGGCCAATCGAACCCTCGCCCGGCATGTAGCCGCCCGGAATCAGTCCACGCAGCAGCAACATTCCGATGAGGAATGCTGAGAACAGGTCGAACCTCAGGCTGCGGCGCGTCAGTCGGTACATACGCGGCGGACGATACCACAGGACGAATCTCACGCGATGGGAGGGCCCCGGCGGCGACCGGGGAACGCATCTGCAGCCTGCCACTGTTGCGGCCACGGCTCTGCGCTGCGCAGGACGTGGAACCGCCAGCCGTTACCGGGTTGCTGCGCTGGGCGCACCGAAGGTCGGGATGGGTTTGACGCATTGCTGCGGAATCGGGGCAGGCAACGCTTCAGAAAATGTCCGTTTTCGCCTGCGCCGACGCTCCGGAAAGAACCGGGCCCCGGGGCATCCTCCGGTACGGCTTCCCCCAGCCTTGGGGCAAGCCGGTTGGCCTGGATCAAGGCCTCGTCGTTGCGGCGCGGGCAGGTAACGGCCGGAGTGTTCGCCGCCCCTGCCGCCAGGACGACTGCAGGCCTGCGGCACCGCAGGCGGTCATCGCCCGCGGAGCGGTCACCGCGGCCCGGATGAGGGCCCTGCTTGCCCGAATACATGGCGCGTCCCTGTGACGCTCTCGCCCGCGTTCCTCGCACTCCGATGAGGAACCGAAACAGCAGTCGCCAGACCGCCCTGTCACGCCCCGCTGTGCGGGTGTCCGTTCGCCATTGACCCAAGACCGGCCTAGCACGGCTCCCACTGCGTGGTGGAGACGGCTTCGCCCCGTGCGCCGTCACGGCGACCGCCGCTCCCTGCGCCGCCACGCCCCAGTCGGCATCAACCGTTCGGGCACGAACCGTTGGGCAAGCAAACCGATGCAACGCACCACCCTGACGCCCGCCCCGGCCACTGGCAGCGCGCGCGGCTGCTAAACTGGATTCCCTAAACAAGGGCGTCCGCATCCCATGTACGACATCTCCGAACTCAAGCGCTGCATCAGCGACCTGTATGAAAAACATCGTGGCAACAACCAGGGCGATGTCGCCAGCTACATCCCGGAACTGGGCAAGGCCGATCCGGATCTGTTCGGCATCAGCCTGGTAACCGTGGATGGACAGGAATTTTCGGTCGGCGACTACCAGCATGAATTTACGATCCAGTCGATCATCAAGCCGATTGCCTTCCTGCTCGCCCTGGAAATGCATGGCCGGGACAAGACGCTGGCGCACGTGGGCGTCGAGCCCAGCGGCGATGCCTTCAATTCCGTAGAGCTCAATCCGCGGACCCGGCTGCCTTACAACCCGATGGTCAACGCCGGTGACATCTCGGTGGCCTCGCTGATCAAGGGCGCCTCGCCTGAAGCCGGTGTGAGCGCGCTGCTGGATCGGCTAGGCATCGCGGCAGGCCGGGACCTGCGCATCGACGAGCACGTCCGTGACTCGGAGGCGACGACGGGAAGCCGCAACCGCGCCATTGCGTACCTGCTGCACAATTTCGGCGTGATCGACGACGGCATCGATCACACGCTGCATCAGTACTTCAGCCAGTGTTCGGTATTGGTCAACTGCCGCGACCTCGCCATGATCGCCGCCACGATTGCCAACATCGGCGAGAATCCGGCAACGGGCAGGGAGGCCTTCGCGCTGACTTACGTGCGGGACGCCATGGCGGCCATGTTCAGCTGCGGCATGTATGATTATTCCGGTGAGTGGGCCTACCGCGTGGGGGTGCCGGCCAAGAGCGGCGTTGCCGGCGGCCTGATGGCCGTCATCAACCGCCAGCTGGGCATCGCGGTCTTCTCGCCGCGCCTGGATGAGCGCGGCAACAGCGTCCGCGGTATCGCTGTCTGCACTGACCTGGCCGAAGAGTTCGGATTGCATGCCTTTGAATTCATGAACCCGGGATCCAATTTCCTCCGGGATGCTCCGCCAACCGAGGCGGCCGGGTAGGTCAAAGCCGCAGAAAAAACCACTGCCCCGGGATCTGCCGCCATACCCCGTCGACCAGGGCATGGATCACCGCAGGCGATGCCGAACCCCCATCAGACACCTGCCACGATCCGTGTCCGGCGCTGCCAGGGGACGGGGACGTGGCAGCGGCGGCGACGCCCTGTACTGTGCACCGTCGCTGCCGGCGTACCCTACGGCTCCCCTGTCAACTCGAACACAAACAGGGTAACACCCGCTGCAGGAGAGACCAGTTCTGGCACCAGGCCGCGCCCGCCCGCCCCATATGCGCTGCCGCCACCGGCTACCACCGCAACATACTGTCGACCGTTAACGCTGTAGGTAATGGGCGAGGACTCTGCGGCGGCGTTCAGCCGCGTGCTCCATAGCACCGCCCCTGTGTCTTGGTCGAAGGCGTAGAAATAGCGATCCAGGTCGCCGTTGAACAGGAGGCCCCCGGCCGTTGCGAGCGCCGAGCCGGCGATCGGCATGCGCTGGCGGCGCACCCAGCGAATCTCGCGCGCGTTGAGATCTACGGCCACAAGTCGCCCGTACTTGCCGTCCGTGCCCGGCGGCACGCGCGGCGCAAAGCGCATGTCGGCGCCGCCCGCAGCGGTCTCTGATGCCGTGCGAGGCGCATAGGTGTACTCGGTGCACGACTCGGTAATCGGCACAAACAGCAGACCGGTTTTGGGGTTCAGCGCCGTGGCTGGCCAGTTGCGCGCCCCGTACGCCGCCGGGCAGAGCAGTTTCGCCTTGCCGGCCTCCGGTTCAACAGCGGGATTCACCGTCTTCTCGCCCGTGCGTGGATCAATCGCCGTGACGAGGTTCTGCACGCCCAGGTCCTTTGCAAACACGAAGGCACCGGTGGCGGCGTCAACGGCATCAAAGATTGCGGTCTTGCCGCCGGTCACCACCAGCTTGCGAGGCTTGCCATTGTGCTGCAGCGTGACGATGGACTGCTCGAACACCCAGTCCAGGTCCCAGACGTCGCGGTGCTGGTGCTGGTAATGCCAGACGAGCGCCCCGGTGTCCGGTCGAAGCGCCACGGTCGTATCGGTATAGAGCCCCGCATTGTCGCTGGTGCGCTTTGCACCCGGGCGAGGTTCAAGAAGCGTCGCACTGTCGTAGGTGTTGCCAATGCCGAAATAGACCAGGTCCAGCTCCGGATCGTAGCTCCCGGCGGTCCACACGCCGCCACCGAAGCGCTCCTGCACGGGTGCGCCGTTCCAACTGTCACCTCCCGGCTGGCCCGGGCGCGCGAGGGTATGAAAGCGCCACAGCTCCCGGCCCGTCTCCACGTCCAGCGCGACGATAAAGCAGCCACCCGGCGCGTTCTCAAGGCCAAGGCTGACGCCGAAAATCACCTTTCCCTTGACGACGATCGGCCCTCCGTTCACGTGCAGGGCGACGCCCTCCGCCTTTCCGGCCATCGTCCGCTGGGATTGCGTAATCACCTCGTGATCCCACAGAACCCGACCGCTGCGCATGTCCAGCGCGAGCAAGTGGCCGTCCGTCGTGGGCGCAAAAACCCGCTCGCCGTGGATCGCGAGCGTCTTCACGCGGCCCCCACGCCCGTTGTCAAACTCATCCGGTAGCACGTGCAGGTGTTGCCACAGCAGTTCGCCCGTCGCTGCATCGAGCGCCTGCACCACCGGCCCGCTGTAGAGGAACATGACGCCGTCGTGCACGAGCGGCGTGATCTCGTTCATGCTCTCCGGCAGGGACCAGCTCCAGGTGCCGCGAAGCCGCGCGACGTTGCCCCGGTCGATCTGGCCCAAGGGGCTGTAGCCGAGCCCGTCGTAGCGTCGGCGCCAAATCAACCAGTCGGCCTCCGGCGGCTCACGCAGCGTTGCATCGGTCACCGGCGTAAGGGCCGCAAGTCGGGCAGTGCGCTGCGTCAGCGCCTGCTCATAGACCGGATCGTCCTCGCCGCGGCGCACGGCCGGCGGTGGCATGGCGCCCGCTACGGGCGCCTGCTGCCCTAGCGCCGCGGCACTCACGACCGCAGGCGCATGGCCCGAATCCACCGGCCGACGACCATTCATCTGCAGTAGCCACGCTTCGATGTCGCTGTAGGCGCGGCCGCTCACCGAACCCAGGCCGCGCGGCGGCATGGTCGAGCGAATATGCTCGGACCACTCGGCGCGGGTGCGCCCCCGCCAATGGCCTTCGAACCCCTCGCCCTTCAACGCTGGGCCAAACTGGCTCCCCTCGAGTGCCGCGCCGTGGCAGGACACGCAGGCCCGCGCGTAGGCCGCTTGCCCACGCTGGGCCTGCTCGGCACTAAAGGCAGCACCCGGGTCTTCGGCAAAGAGCCTCTGGGCCATAGTCGGCCCAGCCAACAACAAAAGCAGCATGCCGACCGACAAGGACGAGATTCGTCGAAGCATCCAGAGACCCCCTCCCAAGATTCGACCCGCCAGTTCTACTCAGCGCCACGCCCGCTCGTCAGTCTTGCCGCCCACCCGACTGCCGGGACGCAGCGGGTCTTGTCGGCTGCTAGTTGAGGGGGTCGACGGAATAGCCTTGGGCCTGCTGCAGCCAGGCAACTTCGAGGAATCCGCTAGGGACGACATCCGCGGCCGTCACACCGGCCAAAGTGCGGTAGTCGATATCCATGTGGCGCAGGCTGTTGTTGCATACCAGCACCCGCACTCCCGCCGCCCGGATCTGCGAAATCATCTTGCGAACGGCCACGTCGTCCGACCGTAGCAAGTCGACACCACTCCCGTAGAGGACGATCTTGATGTCCGGCTTTCCGCCCCATTTCGCGATGCCCTGGATCGCGTTGTCGATGGTGGCCATCTTGAATTTCCACAGGCTGGGATCGGACGTCGTCACGGGGACCACGATGCGAACGGTGCCGAAGGCGGGATGCACGATGGGCGGCTCGACATAATTCTTGGCTTCCTCCGCCCAGCAGGCCGGCGCAGACAGGGCGGACACGGCCAGGGCGAGGCACAGAGCGAGTTTCTTCATGGGCACGAACCTCCAAGAGAACCATTGATTGCCGAGCGATTGGAACTCAACGGCCAGCGGTCGGGCCTCAGCGGGCGTCGGCCGGTCGCCCACCCTTCGGCCAGTCATTCACGCGGGCGGGAAAATCCGGCCGGGGCTGCTGGGTAAAGAATGCGGCCACATCCACCGCATCCTGGGCCGACAGCGTCCCACCCAGACCCAGTGGCATGTTACGGCGGACAAAGGCTGCCGCGGTGGTGGTTCGCGCCATTCCGGCGCCCAAATTGAAGGAATCCGGCCCCCAGAGGGGCGGAACGACATAGCCGCCTTGGGGGCCGGCTACGCCCTCGCCACCGGCGCCGTGGCACGAGGCGCACTGGGCCGTGAAGACCACCTCGCCGTGGGCGCGATTCGCGTGCAATGACGCGTCGACCTTGTCAAAGCCCCGGCCCGCGACGTCCGAACCAGGCGCAATGCCGGCGGAGAGCCACCGCATGTAGGCCAGGATCGCGTTCATTTCTGCCGAATCAAACGGCAGGGGGGTGCCGTTCAGGGAACGCTGGAAGCAGTCGTTGATACGCTCCTGCAGGGAAATGACTTTGCCGCTACGGGCCCGGTACTCCGGAAAGGCCCCGATCAGCCCCACCCAGGGCGCGGCGAAGGCGACCGTGCCACCGTTCAGGTGGCAATTGGTGCAATTCAACCCATTGCCGACGTGTTCCGGAAGCCGCCTGCGGGTGTCGACCAGCAGGGCTTTACCCTGCCTGATCGTCTCCCCCATGGCGTCACCGGGAATCGATGCCTCGTCGGGAATCCGAAACGGCACCTCGGCTGCCGGTGCAGGAGCGGCAAAGCCTGCTACCGCGATCAGCGCGACCACGAGCAGGCACTTCTCAATCGCCTTCATACACACTCCCAGACGCACTGCCCTCCTGGTTCTCCGGGTGCGGCACCCCGAGCGCTGATCGGGGCATCGGGCGGGCCCATCGAACCGCTCTTACCGCCCTGTGCGGCGGCTAGGGGACGCCACCTTGGCACGGCCATCGCCAGAGGGGCACGCCGTCCGCTACCGTCCCCCAATCGCCACCCGCGCCCCATCTATTACTGTGTACTGCTGAACACCTGCAAGTCCAGAGGTCACAAGACCTCCGGATAGGACCCGGGAAGGTAACGCCCTGTATTTCGCGCCGATCGGCCCGCGGCAGTTCCGCAGCGCGCGGCTTAATGCCCTACCGGCATGAAGGACTCTCCTGACACGCCTCCTGCAAAGAGAATTGCAGTCTGCGCGCAGGGGGTATCCTGCCGCATCGGTAGTAGTGCGAACGCCTTGCGCTACCGCGCAGGGGCGCGGCAAGGCGTCGCGACAGGCACGGGGAGGAGTGCAGAGGCGGCAACGTTTCTCGCCGCAGGCGGGGCGCCTTACCCGCCTGCTCGCCGTTTGCGGCGGCGCACGCTGCGCGCGTTCCCGCGCCCCGATCCCGTCGCTGCCGGCTACCCCGGCGGGCTCGTCAGTGGCCTGTCAGGTACACGGACCAGCATGAAGACTTGGGAGTCTGTATGCCAAACCACAGCAGGACGGTCATCCACACGATGCGGCTTCGAATACTTGCTACGGCTATCGGTCTTCTGGCCCTGGCCTCCTCACCCTCCTGGGCGGCGCTCGGTGGCGATGCGGAATCGATCCGACGCGATCACCGCGCGCTGGGCGCAGCTGACCTCGTCACGCTGCGCAGCGGCTACGAGCTGCACGAGGCACAAACGGCGGATGGCACGCGTGTCCGGCAGTATTTGGATCCCGCGGCCGGCCGCGTCTTCGCCGTGACGTGGCAGGGATCGCGCCAACCGCGGCTGGGAGAGGTCTTGGGCAGTTTTGCGCCCCGCTATTTCAGCGCGGCCAATGCCCACCGAGGCAGTCATCACGTGATGTCCGTTAGCGAACCGGATTTCGCCCTGACGATCCTGCGCCTACCGCGCGGATGGCAGGGGGAAGCCTCTGTGCCCGGTGCGCTACCCGCGGGCGTTGACCGTCGGGAGATTCGCTGAGGCCCCATGACCCGGAATAACTCGCAAACCAACCCGTTCCACCTGGTGGCCCTCGCCTGCCTGTGCATCACGCTGGCCGCCTGCGGTGGCGGGGGCGGCAGCGCCACGGGAGCCTCCAGCGTTGCAGGAGGGCCGGTCGTGACGCCCGTCGTAAACTACGCGCCCATCGTCGTTGACGCGGGCCCGCCCCAAGTCTTTGCGATCAATGCCCCGTACACGACGGTAACCTTGTGCGCACCAGGCAGCACCACCCAGTGCCAGACCATCGACCACGTCTTGGTGGACACCGGCTCCACCGGATTTCGCGTGCTGGCGTCGGTGCTAGGCAACGGGCTTAACGCCTCGCAGCTGCGTTCCAGCGTCGACGCTGGCGGCAACGCCCTGGTCGAGTGCACACAGTTTGTCGACGGCTACTCCTGGGGACCCGTCAAGCGGGCCGACCTCAAGATTGGCGGCGAGACCGCGAGTAACATTGCCATTCAGGTAATAGGCGATCCGGCGTTTCCCACGAGTCTTGCGCCGAGCACTTGCGCCAACGTGCCGAATGGTTCGGAGGACACCGTCGTCAGCTTCGGCGCCAACGGCGTACTCGGCGTCGGCAACTACCTGCAGGATTGCGGTCCCTATTGCACCATCACGGGATCCCAGGACGGCAGCAACTACAATGCCTGCACCCCAGGGCCTACCGTGACCTGCCAACCGGCCGCCGTGTCGGTGGCCCAGCAGGTCAGCAACCCCGTCGCCTCCTTTGCCACGGACAACAACGGCGTGGTTCTTCAGCTACCTGCCGTGGCAGCGTCTGGCGCAGCCCTGGCCAACGGGACGCTCTACTTTGGAATCGGCACTCAGTCCAACAATGCCCTGGGCTCGGCGACCGTCTATGGCCTGGATCCTGCCACGGGAACCCTGCTCACCACTTTTGCGGGCACCAAGTTGAGCCAGAGCTTCATCGACTCAGGCTCCAACGGCTATTTCTTCAACGACGCCTCTCTACCCGCTTGCAAGGTGCAAACCTCCTTCTACTGCCCGCTGAACACGCTCGCGCTGTCGGCACAAATACAGGGCGGAAACGGCACGCTCGCACAGGTTGCGTTTTCAGTCAGCAATGCCGACGCCGTGCCGGCCTCGTACAACGTTCTGCCTTCGCTGGCCGGCCCAGCCACTGCCAGCACAGCCACGGCCTTTGACTGGGGCTTGCCGTTCTTCTTGGGCAGGTCAATCTTCATAGGCTTGGAAGGCACGACGCTGGCCGGTGTCACGGGACTATCGGATGCGTTTTAGGACTTCGCAGGGACGGGCGCACGAGCCGCTGTTGTGAGGCCCGAGGCGCCCCGGACGGCCTCGGCGCAGAATTCCACGGGGAAAGACAGGAGCCCAATGCACATGCCTTGCTCAGACCTGCCGCCCGGCATCCCTGGGCGGGCAGTCCCGCGGAACGGCCGGCACGGGTCGAGAAACTTCTCGCCCGTTTCCGTGTCCCACTGTGCAGTGTATCCATCGCTGGTGTCCTTATGAAACTCACCCTGACGCGTTGGCCTGGCCTTCTGGCAGTCCTGGCTGCGCTGTGCGCAACCGGTTGCGTGGAACAACCCCTGGCAGACAGTGCGCGGGGCGTTGCCGTCGAACCGGCCCCGCTCCCGCCACCGCCCAGCACACAGGTTATTTTCTACCCCAATGCCGGACAATCTGCGGAGCAGCAAGACCGGGACCGATACGAGTGCTACCGCTGGTCCGTGCAGCAGACTGGATTTGATCCGGCGGCGCCGCAGGTGGCGCCACACCAGCGCGTACAGGTCGTAGCCGCCGCCCCACCCGGTATCAATACCGCATCCGGGGCGGTGACAGGCGCCGTCCTGGGTGCCGCCGTGTCCAATCCCAGGAACGCGGGGGGCGGCGCCCTGATCGGCGCGATCGCCGGAGCCATGTTGGGCGCTGCGGCGGATTCGGCCAACGCCGAGCAGACGCGGCGTATCCAGCAAAGCTATGACAGCGGCGACGCCAATGCCGCCGTGCAGATGGAGCAGCAGGCCACCAGGTTTCGTCGCGCGATGAGCGCCTGCCTGGGCGGTCGTGGCTACACCGTACAGTAACGAGGTTGGTTATGAACGCACACGAAACGAAGACCCGAACGATGCTGGCAGCCGCGTTGTGCCTGGCCTTGCTGAGCGTGTCGGCGGCTGCGGTAGCCGATTCTCCGCGCGGGACATCCCGGGGCAGCATCGCGTTTGCACCCCGCGGTCGCATCTACAGTTCCCTGCCCCGCGAGTCCGTTCCCATCCGCTACCGTGGCAGCCCGTACTACTACCGGGGCGGAGAGTGGTACCGGCCCCGTGGCGCAGGATTCCTCGTGATCGCCCCGCCGTTTGGGGCGGTCGTGCCGTTCTTGCCGGGCATCTACTCGACATTCTGGTTTGGCGGCATACCTTACTACTGGGCGAACGACACCTATTACCTCTGGCGTCCTGAAGTGGGCGGATACGTGGTCACCCGGCCGCCCGCGGAGGTGTCGCCCAGCACCCGGGCGCCCGCTGCCAACGCCTCGATTGAGCCGTTCATTTATCCCAAGAATGGCCAGAGCGAACAGCAGCAGGCCACGGACCGCTACGAGTGCCACCGCTGGGCCGCGACGCAGGCGAATTTCGACCCCACGCAGCCCAGCACCGATCCCTCCACGGGCCCCGCGGGATCGGCTCGAGATGCCTACGTTCGAGCCTTTTCCGCCTGCCTTGAAGGAAGGGGTTATAGCGTCAAGTAAGGGGTTCAGACCGGGGAGGGGATCGCTAGCCAGTGCCACTGGCCAGGCTCACTGACCTTCTCGCGGCGTGCCGCGATCCGCTCGGCCAGCGAGCCCTTCCGGCCGCGCCTACCGGCCGTCGCCAGGGCGACCTTCTCCTCTGCCCGCGGCAGCCCGACCCGCTGACCGCGCTCCACGGCGTTGCGCAGTCGGCGGTCTTCGGCGAGCGCGGACTGCGGGTTCTGCCGGGAGCCGGCGAAGACCGGCAGCTCCAGACTGCGCTGCAGCCAGACCCTGTTGCTGAACAGCGCGCCGCGTTTCCGGCAAGCCATCTCCACCGACCAGTCCAGGTGCTTTGCGGCCTGCGTCGCGGCAACGTCCGCGTCCAGCAGTGGTTGCTGCGCAGTGAGCGTCTGGATTTCCGGGTGAGGATCAAGACCGTGCAGCAGCGCATTGCGCCGCTCCTCCAGCCCCGCCGCCGCCTGCCGGGCCAGCACGGCCGGTGCTTGCGCCCTGGCCCGCCACCAGCCGCGCCCGCACGCTGGCCTCTCGCAGCAGGTGTCCTGCCACGAGCGCCGGGAACCCGGCCAGCCGGTTCTCGGCAGACTCCCGTGCGATCCACGCCAGGGCCGTCTGGCGCATGACTTCCGGGCGGTTCCTGCGACCCTGGGCCTGGGCCTGGGCCTGGGCCTCGGCCACGACCACGACCACGACCACGGCCAGCCGACCCTGTCCGTCGGCCACGCGGCCCGCCCGCTTGGCGCCGCTCGGGAACTCCTGCAGCAGCCCCACGCGCCGCCTCGTCATGAGGTCGCGCGAGAGGCTCCCCGCATCGGGTCCGCCCTCCGGCAGGTTGGCCAGGCCCCGCAGCAGCTTGGGATCGGGCAGGGCCCCGGCAGGGTCCGGCCTGTACAGTGCGCGCGGCGAGCGCGGCCGCGGCGAGGTTGCCCAGCTTGCCGGCCCTGGCAAAGCCTGCCGCGGCGGCACAGCAGGCCTCCTTCTGGGAGTGAGCGGCCATTTGCCGGCCTCCGCGACCGCCATCGCCCCGCGGACCTCCGCCCCCCCGACGGCCGCCGCGCCGGACGTCATGCTCACTCTCGATAAGCCAGCGCAGACCGCATCCCGTCGCTGATCCCGAGCCGCTCACCCCGCCCCGGCTGGTGCGACCGGGCGCGCAGCACGGTTCGCCGGCCGGGCCAGCGGGCCACACCGCGAGGCAGCCACCCTGCCGCGGGATCCGCAAACCGGTTGCGGACGCAACGAGATTGCGCGGCTCGCCCGGTGCCGCCCCGCGTCGTGCCCGGGCTCGGCGAGACCGGGCCCAGCGGGCCGGGCGGCAACGGTTCCCGGGCACCCCGAACCCAGGCGCCAGACCACCAAGAAAAGGCTTGCGTATCCCGGTTTGCACTCATTCTCAGTTACAGTTCAGTGGCTATGCAAAGCCATGCCATCATTGGTCAATCCAATTCATCGCGCGACGGGGGCCACCGGGTGACAAGGCGTTGGTTGAGTGCTGTCGCATCCGTCCTGCTGGGAGGCTCGGCCTTCTCTGCCCAGGCCGCCAACCCGCCGCAGTGGGACCTGCTGGAGCAGCGCTGCGAGAAGTGCCATAACAGCACCGATTGGGCCGGTGGGGTCGCCTTCGACACGCTGTCGGCGGAGAAGCTGCCTGCCGACGCGGAGACCTGGGAAGCGGCGATCCGCAAGCTGCGGGGCCACCTGATGCCGCCACCCGGCGAGCCGCAGGCGGACCAGAAGAGCATCGACTCGTTCGTCACCTGGATGGAGGGTGAACTGGACCGCGCGTCGGCAAGCCAGCCCGATCCGGGCTACGTCGGCCTGCATCGCCTGAACCGAACCGAGTACGGGCGGGAGATCAACCGCCTCTTCGGCATCACGGTGGATGTGAAGTCGCTACTGCCCAAGGACGTCTCCAACGAGGGCTTCGACAACGTCGCCGCGTCGCTGCGCGTCTCCCCCTCCTACCTGGACCAGTACATCGCCGCGGCCCGCACGATCAGCCGCCAGGCGGTGGGACGGGTGAACATCGCGCCCAGCAGCCGCGAGTACCGCGCCAACCCCGCCTCGGACCAGAACGCGCATGTCGATGGCCTGCCGCTGGGCACCCGCGGCGGCCTGCAGCAGGAGCACTACTTCCCGGCCGATGGAGAGTACGAGTTCAACATCCGCAACTTCTTCTTCCACGGCGCCGGTTACATCACCAAGATCGACGCGCCGCACCGCGTGATCATGCTGGTCGACGACGTGCGCGTCTTCGAGCAGGAGGTCGGTGGGCCGCAGGACCTGAAGGCCGTGGACATCGAACAGTCGATCGCCGCCGAGAAGATGCAGCAGCGCTTCAACCACATCCGCCTGAAAATCAAGGCCGGCACGCACCGCATCGGCGTGACCTTCGTGCAGCGCTCCTTCGCCGAGTCCGACTCCCCGCTGCAGCCCATCGCGATGCTGCCGGAAATGGAGCGTGTGCCGACGATCCCCGGCTTCGACGTGTCAGGCCCCTTCAACGTCACCGGCATCGCCAACACCGTGAGCCGCAGCCGCATCTTCACCTGCCGGCCGGCCAACGCCGCGGAGGAGTTGCCCTGCGCTCGCCGGATCTTCGCGCGGCTCACCGCCGAGGCCTTCCGCCGCCCCTCCACGGAGGAGGACCTGAAGGCGCCGCTGGCCTTCTACGCCCTGGGCCGCGAGTCCGGCGACTTTGATGCGGGCATCGAGAGCGGGATCACCGGCATCCTCTCCAGCACCAAGTTCCTGATCCGCGCCGAATCCTCGGTGTTGCCGACGGCCACGCCAACCGCGCTGGAACCTGCGCCGACGCAGCCCACCGCGCTCTCGGACCTGGAACTGGCCTCGCGCCTCTCCTTCTTCCTGTGGAGCGAGGGTCCGGACCCGGCGCTGATTGACGCCGCGACCCAAGGCCGCCTGCGGGACCCGGCGACGCTGGATGCGCAGGTCCACCGCATGCTGGAGAGCCCGCGCTCGGAGACGCTGGTCACCAACTTCGCCTTCCAATGGCTGAACGTCGGTCGCATCGACACCATCCAGCCCGACCCGGTGTTCTACCCGACCTTCGACCCGGACCTGCGAGAGGGTTACCGGGAGGAGATCCGGCTGTTCCTGAACAGCGTGCTGCGCGCCAACCGCAGCGTGCTGGACCTGCTGCGCTCGCAGGAGACGTTCGTGAACGAGCGCGTAGCGACCCAGTACGGCCTGCCCAACGTGCGCGGCGCGCAGTTCAGGCCCGTGCACCTGGCGGACCCGAATCGCTATGGCCTCTTCGGCAAGGGTGCGCTGCTGATGGGTACCTCCTACGGTAACCGCACCTCCCCCGTGCTGCGCGGCTACTGGGTACTGGAGAACATCCTGGGCACGCCGCCGGCCAGCCCGCCGCCGGGCGTTGAAGCCTTCAAGGAAATCGAGGCCGGCGCAAAGGCCACCACGGTGCGCGAGCGCCTGGAACAGCACCGCTCGGCCAAGTCCTGCACCGCCTGCCACGGCGTCATCGACCCGCTGGGCTTTGCGCTGGAGAACTTCGACGTCGTCGGCGGCTGGCGGGACCGGGATCGCGATGCCGGCCGCGCGCTCGCCGCCCCGGGGACCCAGGCG
>CAIPVV010000027.1 GCA_903868595.1 uncultured Pseudomonadota bacterium | reverse complement strand
TCTTGGAATTTGCTTCCGGCACCGTCCACTCGGCGGCGTCGAAGTCGATGTCTTCCCAGCGCGCCTGTAGAAGCTCAGCCTTGCGGGCCAGCGTAAGCAGGATCAGGTGCAGCGCGAGTTTGAACTGACGCCGAATACCAGACCCGTACAGCGTGGTGAGGTAGATCCGAATCTCGTCCGGTGACAGCGCCCGAGTCCTGGGTCGAGCCTTGGTGATGAACCGGACCGGCAAGGCACTCGCCGGGTTAGTTTCCGCCACCTGCCGAACGAAGGCGTAGTCCCACATTCGCTTGCACAGGTTCCGAAGGTCAGCGGCTGCCGCCGGGAACCCGTGGTCCCTCTTCTCGAACACGATTCTTTGGATGTCGGCGGGTGTGACCTCGCGGATCCGGCGGTCTCCTAGCTTCGGGTAAATGACCTTGTCGAGGTAGCGGCGCATCGTCTTCGTGTTCTTGCGGTCACGGCTGACGACGTCCGTGAAATACCGTTCTCCGAACTCCCGGACGGTGGTCGCCTCCGCCAAGGCGACCTTCTGAAGCTGCTTCAGCCGGGCCGGGGACGCGCCCTTCGCCACCACGCCGGCAAGCTCATCCCGCCTCTGGCGAGCGTCCTTGAGGCTTGTGGCGGGGTATTTGCCAATGGCGACCTTTTCCAGCCTGCCACTGACCCGGTAGCGGTAACGCCACGCCATGCCGCCGGTCGGGTAGATCTCGATGGAAAGACCCCGCCCGTCGGTGACGCTGTAGCGTCGTTCCCGGGGCTTAAGGGCTTTCAGGGTCGCATCAGTCAGCGCCATTGCCCGCTCCGTGTGTCCACATCTTCGCCTACCGCGTGTCCACGTAGGGTGGTGGACAGCAATGTGGACACACGATCAGCCGGCTGCTATCGGCACCACTTGGACATGCTAGGACGCGTAAGTGTTGGATGCAACAAGATAAAGTGTACGTTGGCGGATGCTTTGGAACCCCTCTGGATTCGAGGTTATTTTCCGATGCAGAAGCTGCCGAATATCGCGCCCAGCAGGTCGTCGCTGCTGAACTCCCCGGTAATCTCTCCCAGAGCCATTTGCGCCTGACGTAGCTCTTCCGCCACCAGTTCGCCCTGGCGCGCATCGAGCAGGCCCACCGCGCGATCAAAGTCCCTGCGCACGCGTCCCAAGGCATCCAGATGCCGGGCCCGGGCCGATAGTGCCCCGGCGCCCTCCTCCTGGTACCCCATGGAGGTCTTCAGATGAGCGCGCAGGGCTTGAACCCCCTGCCCCGTCGCGGCGGACAGCCACAGGCTATCCGGCAGGTCGGGCGGTGCGACGTGAGACGTGGCCAGATCCACCTTGTTGAAGACGAGGGTTACCGGGATCCCCGCAGGAAGCGTGCCGCGCTCGGCTACGTAGGCCTGCGCGGTGGGATCGGCCACACCGTCAATGACGAACAGCACACGGTCCGCCCGCTGCATTTCGGCGCGGGCCCGGCGCATACCTTCCTGCTCGATCACGTCGGTGGTGTCGGTGCGAAGTCCTGCGGTATCGATCAGGTGCAAGGGCATGCCATCCAGGTCGATTCGTTCGCGCAGCACGTCCCGCGTCGTGCCGGCAACCGGGGTGACGATCGCAGCGTCATAGCCGGCCAGTCGGTTCAGCAGTGTTGACTTGCCGGCGTTGGGACGGCCGGCGATCACGACGTGGATGCCCTGCGTCAGCAGGCGACCCTGCTTGGCGCTGCGTTCCACTTCTTCCAGGCGCGTACGCACCAGCGCAAGGCGCGCAGCCAGTTCGCCGGTTGAGAGGAAGTCGATTTCCTCTTCCGGGAAATCGATCGCCGCCTCGACATACACGCGCAGCGCCGTAAGGGCGTCGGTCACGCCGTGCACGAGTTCGGAGAACGCTCCCTGCATCGAGCGCAGCGCGGCCCGCGCCGCGGCCTGGGAGCCGGCGTCGATCAGGTCCGCGATGGCCTCCGCCTGCGCGAGGTCCAGCTTGTCGTTGAGATAGGCGCGTTCACTGAACTCGCCGGGCCGCGCGCGGCGCGCCCCCAATTGCAGGATGCGGGCCAGGAGCGCCTCTTGCACGATGGGGCCGCCATGACCCTGCAGTTCCAGCACGTCCTCGCCGGTGAAGGAATGCGGCGCGGGGAAGTACAGCGCGAGGCCCAGGTCGATGGGCTGGTCGAGGTCATCGGTAAAGCGCGCGAGCCGCGCGCGGCGTGGCTCGGGCACGGCGCCCAGCAGGGCCGTGGCGATGTGCGGGGTCAGCGGGCCGGAGACGCGCAGCACCCCAACCCCGCCACGGCCCGGCGGCGTGGCGGACGCGACGATGGTGTCGCGCGGCGGGGTGTGCGGCGGGGTGCCCAGGATTGCGCCCTGCGCTAGCGGGCGCTCTCCACGGCGATGCGGCGGTTGATGTTCCACTGCTGCGCGATGCCCAGCAGCGTGTTGACCGCATAGTACAGCACCAGGCCCGCCGGGAAGAACGCGAAGGTGGCCGACATCACCAGCGGCAGGATCATGAACACCTTGGCCTGCATGTCGTCAGCGGGCTTGGGCTGCAGGCGGTACTGCAGGAACATCGCGCCCGCCATGATGGCCGGCAGGATGAAGAACGGATCACGCGCGGAGAGGTCCTGGATCCAGCCGACGAACGGCGCCTGGCGCATCTCCACGGTTTCCAGCAGCACCCAGTAGAAGGCGAGGAAAACGGGCAGCTGGATCACCACCGGCAGGCAGCCGGCCGCGGGATTGATCTTCTCGCGCTTGTAGAGATCCATCATGGCGCGGCCGAGCTTCTCGCGGTCGTCCTTGTAGGTCTCCTGCAGGTTCTTGATGCGCGGGCCCAGCGTCTTCATCTTGGCCATCGACTTGCCGCTGGCCTCCGAGAGCGGGTAGAGCAGCAGCTTCAGCAGGAATGTCGTGAGGATAATCGTCACGCCCCAGTTGCCGAACAGGCCGTGCACGTTCTGCAACAGCCAGAAGAGGGGCCGGGCGAGGATCGTAAGCATGCCGTAGTCGGCGACGCGCGAGAGTTCCGGGTGGATCTTCTCCAGCGCGGCTTGCAGCTTGGGGCCGACGAACAGCGTCGATTTGAAGCTGCCCTGCGCGCCCGACGCGATCGTCTGGGACGGGCCCATGGCCGTGGCCAGGTACTCGTGGCCGCGTACCTTCAGCGTGTAGTGGTAGCTCTCGTCGGCCGGGGGAACCAGTGCGCTGACGAAGTGGTGCTGCAGCGCTGCGAACCAGCCATGCGTGATGTCCTGGGAGAGCTTGGCGTCATCGGTGTTGTCGAGCTTGAGCTTGCGGTACTTCTTGCCGTCGTAGAGCGCAGGACCCTCGAAGGCGTAGGTGTCCACGCGCAGGTAGGAGCGCTCCACCGGCGGCATGTCGTGCAGGATCTGCGCATAGGGCGCCGCGCTCCACGGTGCGGTGCTGCCGTTCTGCACGGTGTATTCCAGGTCCACCTGGTAGGCGCCGCGGTGGAAGATGAACGTCTTGGTGACGCTGACGCCATCCTCGCTCATCCAGGTCAGCGGCACGCGCAGCTCATCGACGCCGTCCAGCAGCGTGAACTTATCGAAGCTCGACTTGAACACGGCCTGGTGCGTCGGGTGCGGTCCGGCGGCGGCATCGCCGGCCAGGCCCGTCTGCATGACATAGAGCGCATCGGCGCCGTCGCGGCGGAACAGGCGCACCGGGTCCGGCTCACCCTTGACCTTCGGGTACTGCAGGATGTCGGCGCGGTTGAGCTCACCGCCACGCAGGCCGATGTTCAGGTCCAGCACGTCCGTGTGGACGGTGATGGAGCCGGCCTCGGCCGGGGCTGCCGTCTCCGGTGCCGTGGCGACCGCAGCGACCGGGGTGCCGGTGCCGGCGCTGGGGGTGGCGGGCGAGGCTCCGGCAGCGGCCGGCACCCCCGTGGTCTGGGGCACGGCGGAGTCCAGGTCCGTCGAGAGCGGCTTGCCGTTGGCGCCGGTCTGCACCACGGGCGCGACCGGGGCGTAGTCGCGCACCCAGGTCTGGTAGTTGACGAACAGGATCAGCGCGAGCGCGACCCACAGGAACAGTCTCGGGTTGTTCATTGTTTTAAAGCTTTACAGACAGTGGGCACCGGATCGTAGCCGCCGGCATTGAAGGGGTGGCAGCGGCAGAGCCGCTTGACCGCGAGGTGGCTGCCGCGCAGGACGCCGTACTGGCCCAGGGCCTCGTAGGCGTACTGCGAACAGCTGGGATGAAAACGGCAGCGCGTTCCCAGATGGGGGCTGATCACCACTTGGTAGGCACGGATTACTCCGCGGGCGAGGCTGCGCATTGTTTGGCTATCTTCTTCCAGAGTTCCGCGAGGCTCTCCCGCAGTCGCGCATTATGCGCGGTACGCGCCATGGCGCGCGCGCCCACGATGAGGTCGACGCCGGGCAGCTGCTCGCTGTGCAAACGGAAGGATTCCCGGACCGTGCGCTTCACGCGGTTGCGGGAGACCGAATTGCCAACCATCTTGGCGCCCACGGAGAGGCCCAGGCGCGGCTGCCCGGTCAGGCTCGGGGCGTAGTTCACGGAGAAAAAGCTGTCGGAGACGCGTCTGCGCAGGGCGTAGACGCGTTCGAAATCCTTCGGCGAGAGCAGCCTGGAGCGGGGCGGAAAGCCTAAGGGACGGCTCTGCCCGGGCAGCATGAGCGCGATGCGCTCCGCAGCGATCAGGGGATCAGGCGCTTGCGGCCCTTGGCGCGGCGCCGGGCGAGAACTTTCCGGCCGTCGGCTGTTGCCATGCGGGCGCGGAAGCCATGCGTACGTACGCGCTTGATTTTGCTCGGCTGGTAAGTGCGTTTCATGGGAGCAAGACCTGACTGTCAAACTGGCTTCTTGAGCGGGCGGGCAGGGTACGCAGCGGGGCCGCCAGTGTCAAGGCGTATGGGCTATGGCAAGGTCCCGTGGCCGGTATAGACTGCGCATCCTTTCAGCCCGCGACCCCCGAGCGCCGACGTAAAGCATGACGGCCAAGGCCCCCTCTTTGTCTCTCTGGTCCATGGTGACCGCTGCGCTGGAGCACGAGCTCCCGGAGCAGCAGTACAACACCTGGATACGTCCGCTCCAAGTGGTCGAAACGGACGGTAAGTTGCGCCTATTGGCGCCGAACCGCTTCGTTGTTGACTGGATCAGCGCAAATCTTGCGACGCGGATCGCGACGATCCTGACGGAAGTGGCCGGGGAGCAGGTGCCTTTCAGCGTCGAAGTGGGCTCCCGGGCGCCTGCCGTGGCCCCGCCCCCGGTGATGGCGCCGGAACCCTCGGCCCGTGCCCGCCACAACGCCCCGATGTTGCTGGGCGTGCGCTTGAACCCGGAATCCACGTTCGACGCGTTCGTCGAAGGCAAGAGCAATCATTTTGCCAAGGCCGCTGCAATCCAGGTCGCCGAGAACCCGGGCAAGGCCTACAACCCGCTGTTCATCTACGGGGGGGTGGGCCTGGGCAAGACCCACCTGATGCATGCCATCGGGCACCTGATCAAGACGCGTGACCCGCAGGCGCGGGTGGCCTACGTGCACTCCGAGCGGTTCGTCGGCGACATGGTGCGGGCGCTGCAGCACAACACCATGAACGAGTTCAAGAATTCCTATCGGACGCTCTCGGCGCTGCTGATCGACGACATCCAGTTCTTCGCCGGCAAGGACCGCTCGCAGGAGGAGTTCTTCCACACGTTCAATGCGCTGCTGGAGAGCCAGAACCAGATCATCCTGACCTGCGACCGGTATCCGAAGGAGGTCGCGGGGCTGGAGGAGCGGCTCAAGTCCCGCTTCGGCTGGGGCCTTACCGTGGCCATCGAGCCGCCGGAGCTGGAGACCTGCGTGGCGATCCTCAAGAGCAAGGCGCAGGCGGTGCAGGTGGAGTTGCCGGATGAAGTGGCGTTCTTCATTGCCAAGCGCATCCGCTCCAACGTGCGCGAGCTGGAAGGGGCGCTGCGGCGCGTGATCGCCAATGCCCGCTTCACCGGGCAGCCGATCACGCTGGAGTTTGCCAAGGAGGCGCTCAAGGACCTGCTTACGCTGCAGGCCAAGCTCGTGACGATCGAGAACATCCAGAAGACCGTCGCGGACTACTTCAAGGTGCGCGTGGCGGACCTGCTGTCTCAGCGACGCAACCGGTCCATCGCCCGGCCCCGCCAGGTGGCGATGACGCTGGCCAAGGAACTCACGCAGCACAGCCTGCCGGAGATCGGCGATGCCTTCGGCGGACGCGACCACACGACGGTCATGCATGCCTGCAAGCGCATCCGGGAACTGCAGGACACGGAGCAGCGGATGCGTGAGGATTACTCGAATCTCTTGCGGACGCTGACCGGCTAGGGACGCGCTAGGGGGGCTGCAGGCCTGTGCACAAAGCTGTGCGCTTGTCTGTGGGTAAATGGGCTCAATTTCTGTGGATAGAGATGTGGATAAGGTTATGCACATCGGGCACACAGCTTGGACGCAGGAAGGGGCAGTGCCGGTGCACAGACGGCAGGCTCGCAACTCCGTGATTCGATACGGGCATCTGGTTTATCCTCTCTGCCCACAGGCTCTGTAGTAACAGCTTTAGTCTTATATAAGACTTCTTCAAGAATTCAGAAGGCGCGCTACGCTCATGAAACTCACCGCCAGCCGCGAACAGATTCTCCAACCCCTCCAGGGTGTGATTGGTGTCGTCGAGCGCAAGCAGACGATGCCCATCCTGGCGAACGTGCTGATCTCGGCCCAGGGCAGCGGGGCGGGGCGCATGTCGTTCACGGGCACGGACCTGGAGGTCGAGCTCGTTGCCAGCGGCGACGCCACCGTGCAGCAGGCCGGCGACGTCACGGTACCGGGGCGAAAGCTGCTGGAAATCATCCGGGCGGTGCCGGACAAGACCCAGGTGACGCTTACGCTGGATGGCGACAAGGTCAAGGTCAACGCCGGTCGCAGCCGCTTTGTGCTCTCGAGCCTGCCGGCCTCCGAGTTCCCGATGGTGGAGGAAATCAGCGCCCAGCAGGCGCTGGTGGTGCCACAGGCGGAGCTCAAGAAGTTGATCGAGAAGACCCATTTCTCGATGGCCCAGCAGGACGTACGGTATTACCTCAACGGCACGCTGCTGGAGGCCGACGGCAAGCTGCTTCGCGCCGTGGCGACCGACGGCCACCGCCTGGCCATTGCCGAGACGGCGCTGGCCGGTGCCGCCAAGACGGCCCAGCAGGTCATCGTGCCGCGCAAGGGCATCCTGGAACTGCAGCGCATCCTCGGGAACGAGGGCGAGGTGCAGCTCAGCATCGGTACAAATCATGTTCGTGCCACGATTGGCGATGTTCGCTTCACTTCGAAGCTGATTGACGGCAAGTTCCCGGAATATGGCCGGGTTATCCCCGCCAATCCGACGAAGATCGTGACCGCGGCCCGGGATACGCTGCGCCAGTCGCTGCATCGGACGGCGATCCTGTCGAACGAGAAATACCGCGGCGTTCGCCTGAACGTGAGCCCTGGCGTGTTGGCCGTGCAGGCCCACAACCCGGAGCAGGAGGAGGCCGAGGATTCGGTCGAGGTGAGCTACCAGGGCGACGAGGTCGAGATCGGCTTCAACGTGACCTACCTGCTGGATGCGCTGTCGGCGATCGACGGGGAGACCGTGGAGATCGGACTGACGGACGCGAACAGCAGCTGCCTGATCCGCTCGCCCGCGTCGGCCAGCGTTCGCTACGTCGTCATGCCGATGCGCCTGTGAGGGCGCGTCGGTCTTGAGCCTGACCTAGGCGCGGGTCGTGGGCCTTGCGTCGATTCACGCCGAGAACCTGCGTTGCCTGGACGACGCAACCCTCGCCCTGGCGCCGAGCCTCACGCTGATCCAGGGCCCGAACGGTTCCGGCAAGACTTCCCTCCTCGAAGCCATCTTCCTCGCCGGTCGCGGGCGTTCCTTCCGAACACGGATGACCGAACGACTGATCCGCCGGGGAGCCGATTACCTGCGGGTCTTTGCCGAGACCGTCGATCCGGCCCACCGGATTGGATTTGAGTATCCGCGGGAGGGCAGCTACCACGCGCGTCTGGATGGGCGGGACGTTGAGTCGCTGGCGGAACTGCCGGCGGCGTTCTTCGTCGAGGTCATCGATCCGGATATTCACCGCTTGATCGAGGGGGGGCCGGCCGAGCGGCGGCGGTGGCTGGATTGGGGCGTGTTCCACGTGGAACACCGTTTCCTGCCCCACTGGCTACGGTTCAGCCGGGCCCTGCGCCAACGCAATGCCGCGTTGAAGGCGGGGCAGGACTCCCGGATTTGGGATGCCGAATTCGCCGAGCATGGGACCGCGGTGGCGAAGCTCCGGGCGGATTGGCTGGAGTCCCTCAGGCCGGTCTGGCAGCAGGCTGTCCTGCGGCTCTCCGACCTGGACGTCCAGTTGGGGTATTCGCAGGGCTGGTCGCAGGAGCGAAGCCTCGAAGAGGCCCTGGAGGAAGGGCGGGACCGGGACCGCGAGCGCGGCTCGACCTTGAGCGGCCCGCACCGGGCAGACGTGCTCCTTCGACTGGCGGGCGCCTCGGCGCGCGACGTCCTCTCGCGGGGGCAGCAGAAACTGGTCTCCGCGGCCCTGGTGCTCGCGCTCCTGAGCCGGCTTCGCAGTCTGCAGGGCAGGCCGCCCACTTTGTTGTTGGACGACCCGGCCGCTGAACTGGACCCGCATCGCCTTGGGGGGCTCGTGGATTTGGTGAAGGAACTGGAGTGCCAGCTGGTCATCACGAGCCTGGCGCCGGACCTGCAACGCTTCGGTCAGCCCGAGCGCGTGTTCCACGTGGAACACGGGCGCCTTCACGAGCTATAATAAAAGGAGCTACAGCGAGTTCGATTATGGCGGATAACGAAGTCTACGATTCCAGTAAAATCAAGGTCTTAAAGGGTCTTGATGCAGTGCGAAAAAGACCCGGCATGTACATCGGTGATACCGATGATGGTTCGGGCCTGCACCACATGGTCTTTGAAGTCGTCGACAATGCCATCGACGAGGCCCTCGCAGGCCACTGCGACCGCGTGCAGGTCGTTATCCACGCTGACGAATCCGTCACCGTGCGCGACAACGGTCGCGGCATCCCAGTCGACATCCATCCCGAAGAGGGACGCTCTGCGGCGGAGGTCATCATGACCATCCTCCATGCCGGCGGTAAGTTCGACGACAGCTCCTACAAGGTCTCCGGCGGCCTGCATGGCGTCGGCGTGTCCGTCGTCAATGCACTCTCCGACGTGCTGGACCTGACGATCCACCGCAACGGCAACCTCTACACGCAGCAATACCACCTCGGTGACCCGGTCGCGCCGCTCTGCGTAACCGGCCAGTCGACGGAACGCGGCACCACGATCCGCTTCCGCCCGTCGCCGACGATCTTCACGCACATCACCTTCAACTACGACACGCTGGCCAAGCGCCTGCGCGAGCTCTCCTTCCTCAACTCCGGCGTGCGCATCGAGCTCACCGATGAGCGCGAGAACCGCAGCGATGTCTTCCAGTACGAGGGCGGCCTGCAGGCCTTCGTGAAGTACATCAACCGCGCGCGCTCCACCGTGCACGACACGGTGTTCTGGTTCAGCACGCAGGTGAACACGACGCAGGTGGAGGTGGCGCTGCAGTGGAACGACTCCTACCAGGAGAGCATGTTCTGCTACACGAACAACATTCCGCAGAAGGACGGTGGCACGCATCTCTCCGGCTTCCGCGCGGCCCTGACGCGCACGCTCAACGACTACATCGAGCGCGAGGCGAAGAAGGAGAAGATCCAGACCACCGGCGATGATTCACGCGAGGGCCTCACGGCCATCCTCTCCGTGAAACTCCCGGACCCGAAGTTCTCCTCGCAGACCAAGGACAAGCTGGTGTCCTCGGAGGTCAAGGGCGTCGTGGAGACCGCCGTTGCCGAGAAGCTCTCCGAGTTCCTGCTGGAGCATCCGCAGGAAGCCAAGGCGATCGTCAACAAGATCCTGGATGCGGCGCGTGCGCGCGAGGCGGCGCGCAAGGCGCGCGAGATGACCCGCCGCAAGGGTGCGCTGGATATCGCGGGCCTGCCGGGCAAGCTCGCCGACTGCCAGGAAAAGGACCCCGCGCTCTCGGAGATCTTCATCGTCGAGGGTGACTCGGCAGGTGGCTCCGCCAAGCAGGGCCGCGATCGTCGCACGCAGGCGATCCTGCCGCTGAAAGGCAAGATCCTGAACGTGGAGAAGGCGCGCTTCGACAAGATGATCTCTTCGGCCGAGGTCGGCACGTTGATCACCGCGCTGGGCTGCGGCATCGGTCGCGATGAGTTCAACATCGACAAGCTGCGTTACCACCGCATCATATTAATGACCGATGCCGACGTCGATGGAAGTCATATCCGCACATTGCTGTTGACCTTCTTCTACCGCCAGATCCCGATGCTGATCGAGCGTGGGCACGTGTATATCGCGCAGCCGCCGCTCTACAAGGTCAAGCGCGGCAAGAACGAGATCTACGTAAAGGACGACAACGAGCTGAACGCGCTGCTCCTGAACAGTGCGATCGATGCAGCCGGCCTGCATGTAACAGCCGCGGCACCGCCGATCAGCGGCCCTGGCCTGGAGTCCTTGGCACGCCAGTACATGGAGGTGCAGGCGATCATCCGCCGCCTGACGCGCCGCTATGATGCGCGCGTGCTGGAGCAGTTGACCTACGTCCCGGTGCTCCCAGCCGATGCTTTCGCCAACCCGCAGATGCTGCGTGACTGGACCCAGGAGCTGCACCGCACCCTGAACCTTTTGAACGACGGCAGCCGCAGCTACGTGATCGAGGTGCAGGTTACGCCGGAACCACTGGGCACGGAGGCGCCCACGGGGGAGGGCGAGGAAACCGCCCGGGAGGGCATCCGGGCGCCCCGCATCGTGATCCGCCGTCAGGAACACGGCACCGCAACCGAGAAGTATCTCACCAGGGATTTCTTCATCTCCGGCGAGTACGCCCGCATCACCGAGCTCGGGCGCGCGCTGCAGGGCCTGATCGGTGAGGGCGCGTTTGTAACCAGCGGCGAACAGCGTCGCGAGATCGGCTCCTTCAAGGAAGCCATCAACTGGCTGTTCGATCAGGCGCGCAAGGGCCAGAGCATGCAGCGCTACAAGGGACTGGGCGAGATGAACCCGGAGCAGCTCTGGGACACCACGATCAACCCGGAGACGCGCCGCCTGCTGCAGGTCCGCATCGAGGACGCCGTCGCGGCCGACGACATCTTCACGACGCTCATGGGCGACCAGGTGGAGCCGCGCCGCGAGTTCATCGAAAAGAACGCGCTGGCGGTCTCAAACCTCGACATCTGACCAGTTGTTGCGCTGCTAGTGGCCGGGCGGCCAGCGTCGCCCGGCTGTCGCAGCTGCCCCTAGCGAAACAGCGCAAGGTCGATGGAGTTCGCCACCACGTCGTAGCCGGCATCGCTGCCGTGCAGGTGGTCGCCGGCCTGGAACGCGTCGCGGATGAAGGTCGGCCGTGCCGGGTCGCGCAGCACCAGGTCGAAATCCAACACCGCGTCGAACGCACCGCTGTGGCGGATGAACGCGTTGATAGCCTGGCGCTGCGCCTCGCCCTCGGCCGACCAGTAGCCAGCGCCCTCGTAGGGCGCGATGGTCGCGCCGTAGATCTTCAGGCCGTGGGCGTGGGCCCGCGAGATGATCTGCTGGTAGCCCGCGATGATCCGCTTCGCGCTCGCCTTCTCCTTGGGCTGCAGGGACTTGAAGTACTCGGCCATCGGGCCCTCGGTCACGCTGCCGTAGGAAATCCCCAGATCGTTCACGCCCAGGAAGAGGATCACGTGCGTCGCACCGGCCTGGCCCAGCACGTCGCGGTCGAAGCGGGCAAGGGCGCTCTCGGCTGCGCCGGCATCCAGCAACCGGTTGCCGCTGATGCCCTGGTTGGAGATACCCCAGCTGCTGCCGTCCTTGCGGGCGGCCAGTCGTGCCGCGAGCAGGTCGGGCCAGCGGTGGTCCGTGTTGGGCGTAGAACCCACGCCATCGGAGATCGAGTCTCCCAGCACGACGATGGTGCGGCCCCTGGGTGCGTCGACCTCCACGCCGGAAAGGAACGCGCGCATCACCAAGGGATGCCGGGAGGGAAACTCTGCGGCCGTGAAGTTGCCGGCATCGGACACGAAGCCCTCCTGCTGGGCGACGGCGTGGCAGGTGCAAGCTCCGGTGCTCTCCGGAAGGTAGAGACTGACCGAGAGGCGCTCGCGCGGTCCGATCGGCAGGGGCACCGGGTCGCTGAGCATCGGGGCGCCGGCCGGGACCAGCGTGCCCGGCTGGCCGGCAAAGCTCAGGGCGACGGGCTTGCCGAGCTTGCCGTCGGGCCCGACGAGCGCCACGCTGGCTGCGCCGATGCGCAGCGGCGCCTGGCCGTACTCGTTGCTGAACTTCACCCGCAGCTGGCTGCCGGCGGCGCTCAGGCGCAGCACCTGCCGTAGCGTCTGGTTGTTGAAACTGGGTGTCCCCGCCAGCGGGCCCACCGCAACCTGCGGCGGCAGCGGCGAGGCGGCCCAGCTGGTGACCCAGTGAGGCGTCGCGGCGTGGGCGGTGGCGAGCAGTGCGGAGCAGAGCAGGGCCAGGTGGGCGGCAGTTTTCATTAGACGTATCTCCCGGTGGCTGTCGAGCCTTAGGATGGATGGCGGCACGGCTGCCGGCAACTGCTCCGGAGGAGAGACTCATGACGATCTATGACTTCACCGCGCGCGATATCGCGGGCGCCGACAAACCCCTGGCCGACTACCGCGGCCAGGTGCTGCTGGTCGTGAACGTGGCCAGCAAATGCGGATTCACGCCCCAGTACGCGGGCCTGGAAGCCCTGTACCGCAAGTTCAAGGACCGTGGCTTCGCCGTCCTCGGCTTCCCGTGCAACCAGTTCGGTTCGCAGGAGCCGGGCAACGAGGCGCAGATCCAGAGCTTCTGCGCCACGACCTACGACGTGAGCTTTCCGCTGTTTGCCAAGGTCGACGTGAACGGCAGCGATGCCCACCCGCTGTACCGCTACCTCAAGGGCGAGCGGCCGGGCATCCTGGGCACCGAGGCGATCAAGTGGAATTTCACCAAGTTCCTGGTGGATCGTCACGGCGAGGTCGTCAAGCGTTACGCACCGACCGACAAGCCCGAGGACCTGGAGAGCGCGGTGAGCGCGCTGCTCTAGCGGATCACCTGGATCTCCACGCGCCGGGAGGACGCCTCGGCCAGCCGGTCGGCGCAGGCTCCGCCAGCGTGCGGCCGGCATAGCTTGCAGTAGGGTCCGCGACGTCGGCGAGGCCGCCTCGATGCCGCACCTGAAGGCACGGGGCGTACGCCTGCCGCTGTCGATCCCGGGTCTGCCCGACGGACAGCCCCAGGTGGATAGCGGGAACGCCGGGTTTCGGATGCTGCAGGAAGGTCCGCCGGTCGATCTCCCACGGCCACGGCTGGGCGAGCACACGCAGGAGATCCTCGCGTGGTTCCATGACGCGGGGTAACATCAAGGGCTTAGCTGCTTGGCAGTCCTTCATTGACAAGGTGTTCCCATGACGTCACGGGCCTGCGTACTCGCCGCCTCCCTGCTGCCTGCCCTGGCAGTGGCCCAGAAGCAGGTACCGGGCGAGACGTGGAGACAGACGGCGTCCAGGGAGAGGGCTGATATGAGCCTGTCCGCCCGCACCACCGAGAGGCGCACCCCGATCGACCAGGGCAAGCTGCTCCTGCGCGGCATCCTGGGCGGAGGCTAGATGATGCGCAAGCGCACGCTCACCGGATCGCTCCTCGTGCTGGCGCTGGTCGCCTCTGGCGCGCAGGCGCGCGAGCCCATCGACCGCTACCCCCACGCAGCCCCCGCCTACGCGGTGGCCGTTGACGATGAGATCATCTGGGGTCGCGCGCTGGATACGCCGCGCGCGCCGGCCTCCCTCACCAAGCTGCTGAGCGCCGTGGTCATCCTGGAGCAGCACTGGAACCCGGACGCCACCGTCGTCGTCTCCATCCAGGCCGCCACCGTGCAGGGCTCGCGCATCGGCCTGCACGCGGGCGACCGCGTGCGCGCGGCTGACCTGCTGACCGGCATGATCGTGCGCTCCGGCAACGACGCCTGCATGGCGATGGCCGAGCACGTCGGCGGCACGGTGGAGAACTTCGTGCGCCTGATGAACGAGAAGGCCCAGAAGATCGGCATGGCCTCCTCCTCCTTCCGCAATCCCTGTGGCCTGGATGCCGAGGGGCACGTGAGCACGCCGCGCGACCTGCTGACCCTGGCGCGCGTCGCCGCGGACAAGCCGGAGATCGCCGTCCGTGCCAACTCCCTGCATGCGGAGTTCCGCACGCTCAACGGCCGCCGCATCCGCTTCAAGAACACCAACCAGATCCTGGGCAAGGAGCCGGACGTGGTGGGCCTGAAGACCGGCTTCACCAACCATGCCGGCAAGTGCCTCATCGCGCTGGCCGAGCACGGAGCGCACCGCGTGTGGCTCGTGCTGCTGCACTCGCCCAACCGCTGGTTCAGCGCGCAGGACCTCATGACGGCCGGCATGGCGCTGGCCGAACGCTCGACGGGCTCCCGCACGCCGTGATCTTGCCAGCCGCGCGCCTGCGGGCGTGGCTGCCGCTGTGGCCCGCGATGCTCGTCGTCGCGGTCTACCTCCCCGCCCTGAATGCGAGCTTCCAGTTCGACGACTGGCGCGTGATCGTGGCCGATCCGCGCGTGGCCTCCCTGGGCGCGTGGTGGCACGCGATGCCGGTCCACGTGGTCTACGAGCTCAAGTAGGCCCGGAGTTCGCCTCGATGAAGGCCTGGGCCTGCGCGTTGACTTCGCGCGGGTCCCGGCCCTGCGCGCTGATCGGCTCGCCGATCACGACGCGGATGACGCCGGGCTTCTTCAGCCAGCCGCGCCGGGGCCAGAAATAGCCGGAGTTGTGGGCCACGGGCACGATCAGCGCGCCGGCCTCCGCGGCGAGCGCTGCACCGCCGGCGCCGTAGCGCCGGGTCTGCCCGGGCGGCATGCGCGTGCCCTCCGGGAACACCACGACCCACACGCCCTCGGCCAGGCGCCGCTTGCCCTGCTCGATCATCTGCCGGACCGCCGCGCCGCCGGCGCCCCGGTCGATCGCGATCGCGCGCAGCAGGCGGATGCCCCAGCCCACGACCGGGATCCACAACAGCTCGCGCTTGAGCACCCAGGCCTGTGGGGGCAGCAGCGCTGCCTGCGCGAAGGTCTCCCAGGCCGAGGAGTGCTTCATCAGGATCACGTGGCAGCCGGCGGGCAGGTTCTCCCGGCCTTCCACGCGATAGCTCAGGCCGCAGGTCCCGCGCAGCGCGGCCAGCAGCGTCGTGCCCCAGAGGCGGGCCAGGCCGAAGCGCGCGCGGTACGGAAGCATGCACGCGACCAGCACGAAGAACACCGCGTAGAGCAGCGTGAAGAGGAAGAAGAACGCGGTGAAGAGCAGCGAGCGCAGCAGTTGCATAGGCCTCCCAGTCTACCCGGGAGTGTACGGCGTGGCGCGATTGGGGTTTACTTGGCGGTACAAGGATGGGGGAAAACGCGCATGAACGTACGCAGTCTGCTGACCGTGCTCCTGCTGGCCGCGGCGACCCCCGCGCTCGCAACCGATGGGATCATGGCGGGCAGTTGGATGATCAAGATCCGCTCCCCGCAGGGCACGCGCACCCCGTCGATGGTGCTCACCCAGGACGGCAACAAGCTCAGCGGTACCTACAGGGGCATGCGCGGCGAGGCGCCGATCTCCGGCATCATCAGCGGCAATGACTTCGACCTCACCGTGAAGATCACCAGCGGCGAGGCGACGCTGGTGGTGGAGTACAAGGGCGTGATGCAGGGCGATGCCCTCAGCGGCAAGGTGCTCATGGGACGCCTGGGCGAGGCGGGCTTCACCGGCGCGCGCGCCCCCAAGTAGCCGCAGGCGGAGCAGCGCACCCTAGGGACGCGGGCTCCAGGGCTTGCCGGTCACCGGATTGGGATAGTGGTACGGCGGGATGTAGGGCGTGGGGTATGGCTGGTAGGCCGGATCCGACTGCGGGAGGTCCGGCGGGTTATCCCGGCTGGGCCCGGGCACCGGCTTGGGCGCGACGCCCCAGCCCTTGTCGTAGTCGGCGTTCACGTTCAACAGGAAGCGCACGCGCGAGATCTTCCACACGCCGCCCTCCTTGCGGTACTCGTTCTCGTAGAGGCCTTCCTGCCAGTTCGCCCAGTGGCGCGTCGTGTCCCCCATCATGATGAGTGCGCGCCAGCGGCCCTTGGCCGTGAGGCCATCCTCCGCCACGTGGATGACGCCGCCCACCTGGAGGTGGTTCTGCAGCTGCCCGAACTGCAGGCCCTGCGCGCCGCCCGGCATCATGTTCATGAGCTTGCGGGCCCGCTCCTTGCCCAGGTAGACGCCGCGCTGGGAGTACTCCACGGACACATCGTCCGTGAACAGGTTCACCAGCTCGTTGAACTGCGCCTTGTCCAGGTAATAGCCGTACTGGCGCTGCAGGTTGGCGATGTGCTGGTAGTCCTCGACCCGTGCCAGGTGCTGCTCGGCATGCGCCACCCGCAGCGCCAGCTGCGAGAGGCGCGTCTGGTGCTGCTGCCCGCGGGCAACGAACAGCAGCGCGATGCCGCTGGCGATCGCAAGAGCCGTGAGCACGCGGTGCTTCATGCGGGGCCCCGGGCTACCGGGCCGCGGCCGCGGCGTCCGCCACCTTGGCCGGCGGCGTCCAGGGCTTGCCGGTCACCGGGTTGGGATAGTGGTATGGCGGCACATAGATGCCCGGGTACTCCACGTAGTTCGGATCCGACTGCGGCGCGTCGGGCGGGAAGTCCTTGTTCACGCCGGGCATCTTCTCCGGTGCGACGCCCCAGCCCTTGTCGTACTTGGCGGCCACGTTCATCGAGACGACGATCTTGGAGATCTTCCAGACGCCGTTCTCCTTGCGGTACTCGTTCTCGTAGATGCCTTCCTGCCAGTCCGCCGTCTTCTTCTCGGTATTGCCCATCATGACGAGCGCGCGCCAGCGGGCCTTGGCGCTCCTGCCGTCCTCGGCCACGTGGATCACGCCGCCGATCTGGATGTGGTTCTGGAGCATGCCGGGCAGCAGGCCCGTCTTGCCGCCGGGCATCAGCTGCAGGAGCTGCGTGGCGTGCGCCTTGCCCTTGTAGACGCCGCGGTGCGAGTACTCCAGCGAGATGTCGTCGGTGAAAAGGTCCACGATCTCGGCGAATTGCGCCTTGTCCAGGTAGTAGCCGTACTGGCGCTGCAGGTTGGCGAGCTGGTTGTAGTCCTCGGCCAAGCCGATGCGTGACTCGGCGCGGGTGAGGCGCGCCTCCAGCTGGGCGATGCGCCCATCGTCCTGCGGGGCGCAGCCGCCCAGCGCGAGCGCCACGGCGGCCGACAGCAGGAGCGCGGCAGCTGGGACTGATCTCATGTTTTCTTCCCCCGTCCGGATCGACTCGTTGCGAGGCGGTCCGCGAGCGACCGCCACGAGAACGCGCTCTCGCGCTCGTAGGAGATGCCGGCCTCGGCCATCGCCTCCACCAGGGCATCTTGCGACGCTGCGGTCGCGAGCGCCATGCGAGGTTCGATGCCCGCGGCACTGACTGTCGCGGCAGCTTCGCGCAATTCCGCCGCGCGGCGCCGGCCGTGCTCGGCCACGCGGCTGATCAGGTAGTCCGGCTGCTGCGCGGTCCAGCCCAGCGACGGGAAGGTCGCCGCGAGGGAGGCGAGCACGGCGTCCTCCGCGCCGTAGTGCCGCGCGCTGAGCAGGCTCTCCACCGCCAGGGCTTCCAGTCCCTTGATCATCACGCTGCGGCACATCTTGATGGCCGAGGCCACGCCGATCTGCTGCGCTACGGCCTGCGCGTTCATCCCCAGCGCGGTGAGCGCCGGCGCAAGGTCCGCGGCGCGCGCCCCGCCCAGCAGCATCGGCACCTGGAGCCGCTGCGGCGGTACCGGCGCCATGACCGCGGCCTCCACGTACGCGGCACCGCTCGCCTGTACCCACGCCGCACAGGCGCGCTTGGTATCGGGGGAGACGGAGTTCAGGTCCAGGAACAGCTGGCCCTCCCGCAGGAGGGGGCCTGCGGCGCGCGCCACGTCCTGCGAGGCGGCGGCGGTGACCGCGCTGATCACGAGCTTCGCCCCCTGCAGCGCCTCCGCCAGGCTCGGCGCCGGATCCACGCCGGCGGCGGCCAGCCGCGCCAGCATCGGCTCGCGGGTCGCCGGGTCATCCAGCAGGATGTCGTAGGCGCGCATCGCGCAGCCCCGCTTGGCCAGATCCGCCCCCAGGATGCCGCCGGCCTCGCCAAAGCCGATCAGGGCAATCGTCGCACTGGGCGGGAACATCTATTAAGTGTGCAGCGTGACGCGCCCGAAGCGCTCGGCAAAGCGCCAGCCCGCCGGCGTGCGCACGTAGCGGTCCTCGTAGAGGCCGATCAGCGGACCCGAGCCCTTGCGGCCCTTGCCCGGCTGCGGCGCTTCGCCCGCATCGGCCGTGTACAGCGTGAGGCTCGCGTGGCCGCGCGCCTCATCCGGACCCACCGGCGTGATGCGGATCTGGGCCATCAGGTGCTGCGTCAGGCGGCTGCGCGGGCGGGCCGCGAAGCCCGCGATGATCGCCTCGACCCCGTGCACGAGGGTGTCCGGGTCGGTCGGCCGGGCAAACACGGCGTCCGGCACGAACAGCTCGCGCAGGCGCTCATAGTCCTGCGCATCGACGCAGGCCACGTAGTCGGCGCTTAGGTTGCGGCAGGCTTCAAGGTCGTCGGCTTCGCTCATGGGTCACGGCTCCTTCGGGGCGGCAGGGATCTGCGGGGCGTCGGTAAGCCAGGCGCGCAGCGCCTGGCTTACCTCCTCGGGTCGTTCCATCGTGCACATGTGCCCGCTGTCGGGAATGTCCACGAGCACGCTGTGGGGGATCTGGGCGGCCATCACGCGGTGGCGCTCGATAGGGCTCCAGCTGTCCTCGTGGCCGCAGAGCACCAGGGTCGGCACTGCGATCCGGGGCAGCAGGGCGGTGCGGTCCGGCCGGGCCAGCAGGGCCCGGATCTGCGCCGCGAAGACCGCGGGGTTCGCGCGGGCGATCATGTCCAGGATCGCCTCCATCAGCGCGGTATCCGTGAGCCGCGCCGGGTGCACCATGCCGCGCGCCCAGTCGGCCCCCATCGGCCGCATGCCCTGGCTGCGGGCGATGCCCAGCAGCCGCAGCCGCCCGTCGCGCTCGCGCTCCCCGGCCGCGCCGTCCGCGAAGCCCTCGTAGCCCGTGTCCAGCAGCGCCAGTCGCGTCACGCGCTCCGGGGCCCGCGCGTAGACCTCCAGCGCCACCCGCCCGCCCATCGAATGCCCGGCGAGCGCGAAGCGCGGCGCGGCCTGCGCGAGGATGGCTTCGGCCATCGCCCCCAGGCTGTCGCGCTCCCCGTGGTGGGGGACCTGGACCGGGAAGCGCGCTTGCAGCGCCCGTATCTGGGGCGCCCAGACCGCCTCATCGCAGAGCAGGCCGGGGACGAGTACGAGCGGTTCGGCGGACATCGGGGGAGCCCCGGGCGTGGCGGGAAGAGAGGGTGAATTGTCCGACTGGAGGGGGCAAAGTCAACCGCCCGCGGTCCCTGCCGACGCGCGCCGCTGGGGCGAAAATCGTGCTTCAATAGCGCGCCATTTTGGGGGGAGTTGTCGATGGTCCAAGAAGGGGAGCTGCTCTGGTCACCGTCGCCGGAGCGCATCAAGAACGCACGCCTGACGCACTACCGTCAGTGGCTCAAGGAGCATCGCGGTAAGGAATTCGAGGACTACGAAGCCCTCTGGCGCTGGTCCACCACGGACCTGGACGGGTTCTGGCAGTCCTGCTGGGACTACTTCGGCATCGAGGCCAGCAAGCCGCCCACCGCGGTGCTGGGCAAGCGCACCATGCCGGGGACCGAGTGGTTCCCGGGGGCCGAGCTCAACTACGCGCGCCACATGCTGCGCCATGAGCGCCCCAACGCCACGGCCGTCCTGCACCTGAACGAGCGCTGCCCCCTCACGGAGATCTCGTGGGAGGAGTTGGCCGGCAAGGTGCGCATCCTGGCCACGCAGCTTCGCAAGATGGGCCTTGCGCGCGGCGACCGCGTCGTCGCCTACGTGCCCAACATTCCCGAGGCGCTGATCATGATGCTCGCCACCACGAGTATCGGGGCGATCTGGAGCTCCTGCGGGCCGGACTTCGGCACGCCGGGCGTGCTGGACCGCTTCTCGCAGCTGCAGCCCACGGTGCTGCTGCACGTGGACGGCTACCAGTACGGCGGCAAGCCGTTTGACCGCCGCGCCGAGGTCGAGAAGATCCTGGCCAAGCTCACCACCCTCAAGCAGGTGATCTACCTGCCCTACCTGAACAAGGCCGACCGCACGCCGATCGCCCCGGGCACGCTGTTCTGGGACGACCTGCTGCAGCACCCGCCGGTCAGCCGGGAGCAGTTCACGTACGAGGAGGTGCCGTTCGGCCATCCGCTGTGGATCCTCTTCTCCTCCGGCACGACGGGCCTGCCCAAGCCGATCATGCACAGCCACGGCGGCATCCTGCTCGAGCAGATGAAGCACCTGGCCTTCAACTTCGACCTGCGTGCCGGCGAGCGCATCTTCTTCTTCACCACGACCGGCTGGATGATGTGGAACTTCCTGAACAGTTCCCTGCTCTCCAACGTCTCCCCGGTGCTCTACGACGGCAATCCGGCCTGGCCGGACGGCGACCTGCTGTGGAAGATGGTGCAGGACTCCAAGGCGAACCTGTTCGGCGCGAGCCCCACCTACCAGTCGATCCTGGCCAAGGCGGGCCTGGTGCCGCGGGACAAGTTCGACCTGACGAGCCTGGATTCGGTGACGGTGGCCGGCTCGCCGGTCACGCCGGAATGCCAGGCCTGGTTCCACGAGAACGTGAAGAAGACGGCCTGGGTCGCCCCGGGCAGCGGCGGCACCGACATCTGCTCCGGCTTCGTCGGCGGCGTGGTGATCCTGCCGCAGTACGCCGGCGAGATCCAGGCGCGCTGCCTGGGCGTGGCCGCCTATGCGCTCAACGAGCGGGGCGAGCGCGTGGTCAACGAGGTTGGCGAGATGGTGGTCGTGGAGCCCATGCCCTCGATGCCGATCGGGTTGTGGAACGACAAGAACCACGAGCGCCTGACCGAGACGTATTTCTCCGACTTCCCGGGGCTCTGGCGCCAGGGCGACTTCTTCAAGGTCAACCAGCGCGGTGGCTGCTTCGTGCTGGGCCGCAGCGACGCGACGCTGAACCGTCACGGCGTGCGCATCGGCACGTCGGAGATCTACCGCACCGTCTGCCACGTGCCGGGCGTGGAGGATGCGGTGATCGTGAACCTGGACCTGCCGGGCGGCACGTTCTTCATGCCGCTGTTCGTGAAGATGGCCGAGGGCAAGGTCCTGGACGACGCCATGCGCGAGCAGATCCGCGCCAAGCTGCGCTCCGAGTACTCACCCCGGCACGTGCCGGACAAGATCTACGCGGCGCCGGACGTGCCCTACACGATCAGCGGCAAGCGCATGGAGGTGCCGGTGCGGCGCATCCTCTCCGGCATGGCGGCGGAGAAGGCGGCCAACCGCGATGCCATGGCCAACCCGCAGTCGCTGGACTTCTACATCGCCTACGCGCGCGAGCAGCAGGACTACCAGCTGTAAAGGGGACTCGATGACACGCCTCATCGGACTGTCGGGAAGCCTGCGACGCGGATCGCTCAACACGGCGCTCCTGCGCCAGTTCATTGATTTCGCGGCAAGGAAATAACCGATGGCCCAGTCCCCCACCGTGTACGTCGATGAACTCATCGACCGGCAGTCCCTCACCCCCCGCAACTACCTGATCCTGGGCCTGCTGCTCATCGCGCTGCTGTGCGATGGCTTCGACCTGCAGCTGCTGGCCTTCGCCGCGCCGCGCCTGGCCAAGGACTGGGGCATCGCGCCGCAGGCGCTGGGGCCGGTGCTCTCGGCGAACCTGCTGGGCATGATGTTTGGCGCGATGTTTCTCGGGCGCACCGGGGACCGCTTCGGCCGCAAGCGCGTGATCGTGGTCGGCACGATCCTCTACGGCCTGACCTCGCTGGGCTGCCTGCTGGTGCACTCGCTGCCCGCACTGGCGACGCTGCGCTTCCTGACCGGCATGGGTCTGGGCGGCGTGCTGCCGAACGTGATCGCGCTCACCGCGGAGATCACGCCCGCCAAGCGACGCGCGGCCCTGACCAGCGTGCCCATCATCGGCATGTCGCTGGGCAGCGGCATGCCGAGCTTCGTTGCCGCCTGGCTCGTGCCGCACTACGGCTGGCAGGCGCTGTTCGTCGTCGGCGGCCTGGTGCCGCTGCTGATTGCACTGCTCCTGGCGCTGGCGCTGCCGGAGTCGCTCCTGTTCCTCGCGCACCGCGGCAGCCATCGCGAGCAGGTGGCCACGCGGGCACGGGTGCTGGACCCGGGGATCGAGATCGCCGCCGACACGGTGTTCGCGCTGCGCGGCAATGCCGACGGCAGCCCGCGCCGCGGTGGCTTTAAACAGCTGTTTGCCGCAGACCTGGGCGTGACCACGCCGCTGCTGTGGGTGATGTTCGCGTGCACGCTCCTGTCGATGCACTTCATCAACAGCTGGATGTCGGTGATCCTGAACAGCGCCGGTCTCTCCGAGGTGCAGACCGCCTTCACGAACCTCGCGCTGCACTGGGGTGGCACCATCGCCGCGCTGGCCACCGCGCTGCTGCTGGGACGCATGGGCCTGGCGTGGATCCTGGCGCTGCTGGTGTCCGGGCTGGTGGGGGTCTTCACGATCGCCACCACCGGCTTTGCATCCGCGACGCTGCTGACGCTGGCGGTGTGCCTCTCCGGCTTTGGGATCATCGGCTGCCAGGGCGCGCTCAACGCGGCCGCGGGCCTGATCTACCCGGTGTCCTGCCGTCCCACGGGCGTGGGTGCTGCGCTGGGCGTGGGCCGCGTGGGATCCCTGAGTGGCCCGCTGGTGGGCAGCTACTTCCTGGGCATCGGCATGCCCGTGCAGCAGATGTTCTACGTGCCGATGGTGCCCCTGTCGATCGCGACGCTGGCCACGCTGCTGCTGGTACTGCGCAAGGTGGATATCCGCAACGAAGGTGGCGCCGGCCTGATCCACTAGCCGCCCGTGGCACGCCGCGCTGACGCGACGGGCTGTTCCCGCGTCACCCGCAGGCCGCACGCCCGACTGCTCCCGTGCTGAACGCCAAGTCCTGCATCAAGACTGTGCAACAAGCCCGTTGACGCCGGTCGACCCGACGCCCTCCGGCCCACAGTGTGAGTATTTCGCAACAGCGTCGAAATGCCGACGTTTCACACCGCTGTCACATAACGGAAGTATTTTTGCTCGCCGTAGACACCGGAATCACTCCCCGCGGCCCAGAAAGATGCAGTCGCCAACTGAAGTCCCAGAGGTTTGTATGTCGCTACCCGCTGTCCGTGCCCCGTTCCTCTCCGCCGCCACGCTGCTGCTTGCCGCCGGGCTTTACGCCCCGCTGGCCAGCGCCCAGGTGAGCAACGCCGACCTGGAGGCGATGAAGAAGCAGATCCAGGAGATGCAGCAGAAGCTGGACGCGATGCAGGCGGCGCAGAAGGCGCCCGCCCCGGCGGTCGCCAGCACGACCTCCGCGGCGCCGGCCTCGGCCAAGTTCGACGGCATCCAGATGGGTCCCGTGAACCTGAAGTTCGGCGGCTTTCTGGATTTCACGACCATCTACCGCAATCGCAACGAAGAAGCGGACGTGGCTTCCAGCTTCAACGCGGTTCCCTTCGCCAATTCATCGGCGCATAACCTGAACGAATTCCGCGAGAGCGCTCGGCACAGCCGCCTTTCGCTGCTCATCTCCGGCCCGTCTGACGGCCACCAGCACGCCGAAGGCTACTACGAGATGGACTTCCTGGGCGCCGCCCAGACCGCCAACTCGAAGGAGAGCAACAGCTACAACATCCGCGTGCGCAACGTGTACGGTCAGTACTTCAACGATGCCAACGGCTTCTCGATGCTGGCTGGCCAGAACTGGTCGCTGCTGACGCAGACCAAGACCCCCGGCATCGTCGCCCGCAGCGAAAATGCGCCGGCAGTGCTGGATTCGCAGTACGTCCCTGGCTTTAACTGGACCCGCAACCCGCAGATCCGCTTCGTGGAGAAGTTCAACAAGTTCGTGACCGCCGGCCTCTCCTTCGAGAGTCCGCAGGGCCTGTTCTCTGGCAAAGCCCCGACCATCGCTGGCGTAACCCCGATCGCCACCTTGCCAAGCGGCAGCCTGTACAACAGCGCCAACACCTATACCTTCGATGGCATGCCCGACATCATCGCCAAGGTCGCCGTCGACCCGGGCTACGGCCACTACGAGCTGTTTGCCCTGACCCGACAGTTGAAGGACCGCCTGCCGGGCACGGCTGTGACTGCGGGCCAGAACAATACGGCCACGGGCAACGGCATCGGCGGCAGCGTGCTGCTGTCGCTGCTCCCCAAGCAGCTGGAGGTCCAGGGCAGCTTCCTGACGGGCAACGGCATTGGCCGCTACGGCTCCGCGCAGTTGCCCGACGCCACCTACAACGCCGCTGGCGGCGTGCAGGCGCTCAAGGGTACGACGTTCCTCCTGGGCCTCACGGCGCATCCGACCAGCACGATCGACCTGTACGCGTACTACGGCAAAGAAAAGGTCGACGCCAACTACACGGCGATTACCGGCGGTTACGTCGGCTACGGCGCTCCGAACATCAACCTGTCGGGTTGCTCGTTCGAAGGCGGCACCTGCGCCCCGAACCTCGGCGAGAGTTCGCAGACGGCCATTGGCGGCACGTGGAAGTACTACCGCGGCGCCCTGGGCAACATGCAGCTGGGACTGATGTTGACCTCCACCAAAGTGGTCTCGCTGGCGGGGCTGAACGGCCTGCAGCCGGATACCCGCATGACGACCGGCATGCTGTCGGTGCGCTACTACCCGTACCAGAACTGATCGTTCTGGTTCTAGGTAGGGCAGGAGGAAGGGCGCCGCTTGCGGCGCCCTTTTTCTTTGAGCAGCCCCTGGCGGGACCGCCAAGAAAGCCCGCACCTAAAAAAGGGCGGGGGATTGCTCCACCGCCCCGGGTCTTGACCTGGCGCCTCGCGCGAGGCCGGCCGCCCTAGGCCTTCTTCGGCGGCAGGTCCGCCTCCGGTACCCACCAGCCGTGGATCTGGCCAGCGATCTTGGTCGGCAGCCTCACCGTGGCCACCGGTCCCTGGTCCACGTGCTCGGCGTCCAGGATCACCAAGTCGCAGCGCCCGTTCTCCTTGGCATGGCTCGCGACGCCCATCAGGTAGCCGCTGCCTTCCGGCGCGGACTTGCTGCGCGGTGCGAAGCAGGCCTCGGCGAGCGTCACGTCTTCCTCGCCGCGGTAGATCTGCACGGATTTGGTGGAATGGTCCATGCGGGCGTAGCAGGAGGAGGGGCGCTTGCCGGGGTCCTTCGGGTCCGGGTCCGGGCACGGCAGGAAGCCGATCTTGTAGGGCATCGTGTTGTAGCGATCATCCTGGCGCGGCAGCGCGCCGATCAGGTTCTGGTACAGGACCTCGATGCCATAGTCCTTCGGGGTCTTCTTGGACAGATCCACCGACAGGCGGGTCATGCGGCTGGCGCCACGCACCGGATCCCAGCGCGAGCCGTCGCGCATCGGCATGAACGGGAACGGATTGTAGGCGGACATCTCGCAGTCCACGACCAGTCGCTTGCCATCGTCGAAGCAGCCCAGCACGTGCGTGGAACTGCGCTCCGGGCCCTTGATCCAGCGGATGTCCTTGCCGTCGCCACCGCGGCGGAAGAAGCCGAAGTAGGTCGGCTGGCCGTTGTTCCAGGACCAGTGGATGCCGCCGCGCTTGATCTGCTCGGCGTCGTAGGCCAGCGGGATCACGTACAGCACGATGTAGTGCTGCGTGACGGCGAAGTCATGCAGCATGCCGACGTAGGGCACCTTGACCCACGCGTCCCACACCTTCTTGCCCTTGGGCGTGTATTCGAAGACGTTCACGTCGTCGGTCGCGAATCCCTTGGCCTCGTAGCCGAAGGCGACCATGTTGCCGGTCTCCGAATCGGTCTTCGGATGTGCGGTGAAGGTCTGGCTCTCCAGCTGGCCGTTGAAGCGGTACACCGGGTCCAGCGTTTCCAGCGTGCGCAGGTCCATCGCGGCCGGCGGGCTGTCTTCCTTCAGCGCCAGCAGCACGCCGTTGTGATGGATGATGTGCGTGTTGTGCGTGCCGCGGCTCTTGCCCTTGACGCTCGGGTCATCCAGGTAGGGATTGCGGTACATGGGGAAGAGGATCTTGCCCGCCTTCTCCTGCGCGACGTAGCGCTCGTTGCGCACGAAGCGGCTCTTGAAGTTCACGCGGCCGTTCTCAAACTCGAACATGCTCACGTGGCCTTCGCCGTCGAAGGGAATGTTGCCGGGGGCGAGGGGGTACTGCGCGTCGGGGCCCGTGCGGTAGAACGCACCCTTCAGGTCACTGGGGATCTTGCCGTCGACTTCCACGTCGCTGATGGTGATCTCGGCACGGAACAGCTGCGGCTTCTTGCCTTCCTTCGGCGTCGGCACGTAGCGGTCCAGCATGTCGCTGGACATCGGGCCGGGCGCTTGCGCCGCGGCGGGGGCGGCCGCGCCGAGTCCCGTGGAAGCGACGGCACCGATGCTGGCGGCCGCGCCCAGGGCGCTGCCCATGAAACTGCGGCGGTCCAGCGTGCTTGGGTCGCTCTGGCTGGTGGCTCGGCTGGATTTGCGCTTGTCGCTCATCGATTCCCCCACGTGTTCATTGGTTGGCCATTCAATGGAAGGCTCGGCGCAGTTTCGCAGAATCCCGTTGTGGGGGCGACCATGCAGGCGATTGGATCCAATAAATTTCATGTTGCAGTGAAACTTAACGCGTTTGCAGTGCCGAGAAGCTCGTACTCCTGAAAAGTTCCGTTGCTAGGGTGGCGCCACCTCGCCAGCACCCACTCCCGCGGCCTTGCAGCGCCAGCCTAGAGAGCCCCTTGAACCCATCCAGACCCCTGCGTCACAACCCACCGTTCCGCGCGGAGCAGGTCGGCAGCTTCCTGGGACCCCGGTTCCTGCTGCAGGCGCGCGAGCCGTTCCGCCTGCAGCACATCGATACCGCCGCCTGGCGCGCAGTGGACTTCGTGCTGCCGGTGCTGCGGGTCACGCGCTGCATCCAGCACGCGCGCCCGCTCCTGGGCGCCAACTACCCGTACCTGCAGGTACTCACCCGCCGCACGGTCAAGGCCACGATTTCCCCGCCGCCAAGGCGCTACTTTCATGGTGGCGGCGTACCGCGAGGCAGTGCGGCAGCGGGGCGCTGCGGACCTGCGCTCCCTGCAGCGGGATGACACGAACCTGCCCTACCTGTGCGACCTGGTCATGCGCGCGCGGGCCGCAGTTCGCGGCGAGGACCCAATACGCTGCCGCGTGACTACGCGCGGCTGATCCCTGGGGGGGCCATCGACTCGGACCCTGCCCCCGCGAAGGGCGCGCCCGTCCTGAAGACCCTGCCGTTACCCCGGCAGGCGGGACAGGTCCGCAATGCCGGTGAATAGCCCCCTGAGGGTCACCAGCAGCGCCAGGCGGTTGGCCCGCAGGGCCGGGTCCGGATCCATCACCATCACGTCATCGAAGAACGCATCCACGACCGGCCGCAGGCGGGCAAGCTCGTTGAGCGCGCTGGCGTAGTCACCCACGGCGACCTTGCCTGGCACCGAGCGCTCTGCTGCCACGACCGCGGCGTAGAGGTTGCGCTCCGCGCCCTCTGCAAGGAGTACGGAATTCACGGTTGTCGAGCCCGTATCGCTGCCTGCGGACTTCTTCAGAATGTTGGCAATGCGCTTGTTGGCCGAAGTCAGGCTGGCGGCTTCCGGCAGCAGCAGGAAATCCAGCACCGCGCGCAGCCGCGCATCGAAATCCAGCGGTGAGCGAGGACGCGTGGCCAGCACGGCATCGCAGGCTTCCGGTGTGATCCCTGGGATCGGCGGACCGCCATCCGGTGGCTCCAGCCACGCATTGCGCTGGCGCTCCATCATGTATTCGTAGACCTGGGCGGCCACGACGTCACGGGTGGCCAGCGCCTTGCCACCGGCAGCTACCGGCGCCTCGAACACCGTGTGCGCACGCAGCGAATCCGCGATGAGGTCCACCAGATCCAGCGGCAGGCGCCGCTCGAAGATCATCCGTTGGATGCCGATGGCCGCGCGCCGCAGGGCGAACGGATCTTTCGTGCCGCTGGGCTTCTGCCCGATGGCGAAGATGCCGGTGAGCGTATCGAGCTTGTCGGCAATCGACACCGCCAGGCCCGTGAGGCTGGTGGGCAGCGAATCGCCCGCACCTCGCGGCAGGTAATGCCCACAGATTGCTTGGGCCACCTCGCCGGATTCGCCGTCGGCCAGCGCGTAATAGGTACCCATGACACCCTGCAGGTCCGGGAACTCACCGACCATGTTCGTCACCAGGTCGCACTTGGCCAGCAGTGCAGCCCGCGCCGCCAGGGTCTCATCGCCCCCGATACGGGCCGCGATCTCGCGCGACAGCGCAGTCATACGCCGCACCTTCTCGCCGATGGAACCCAGCTGAGCCTGGAAGGTGACCGCGTCGAGCGCCGCTGCCCGGGCCGCCAGTGGCGTGCGCCGGTCCTGCTCAAAAAAGAAGGCTGCATCCGAGAGGCGGGGGCGCACGACGCGCTCGTTGCCGGAGCGCACGACCTGCGGGTCCTTGCTCTGGATGTTGCTGACGGTGATGAACCACGGCAGCAGCTCGCCGCTGGCGGTCTGCACCGGGAAGTAGCGCTGGTGCTCCTGCAGGGTGGAGATCAGCACCTCGCGCGGCAGCTTCAGGAAGCGATCCTCGAATCGCCCGGCAATCGGCACCGGCCATTCCACCAGCGCCGTGACCTCATCCAGCAGCGCCGGCTCCACCAGCGCGATGCCGCCCAGCTCGACCGCCAGCTGTGTAACGCCCGCGCGGATCCGCTCGCGGCGATCGGCAAAGCCCGCGATCACCTTGCCGCGCTTCTCCAGCATCGCCGCATAGCTGGCAGGCGTGCTGATGCGCAGCGGCTTGGTGCACAGGAAGCGGTGGCCGCGGGTGTGGTTGCCGGCCTCCGTATCCAGGATGCGGGCGTTGACCACCTCGCGGCCAAAGAGCATCACCAGACCGTGCACGGGGCGCACGAACTGCGCCTCGCTCGTACCCCAGCGCATGCGCTTGGGGATGGGCAGCTGCTCGAGCGACTCGCTGACGAAGGTGGGCAGCAGCGTGAGGGTCGAGGCGCCCGGCTTGGTGCCGGTGTAGCTCAGGAACGCGTTGCCCTTGGCGTCCTGCTCGCGCCCCAGGAGCGAGAGTTCCACGCCCACGCTCGCCACGAAGGCCTGCGCGGCGCGGGTCGGTGCGCCACTGGCGTCGAAGGCGGCCGTGACCGGCGGCCCGCGGCGCTGCAGTTTCTGCTCGGGTGCCTGCGCATCCAGCCGCCTCACCAGCACGGCCAGTCGGCGCGGCGTCGCGAAGGACTCGATCGCGCCATGCTTGAGGCCCGCCGCGTCGATGCGCGTGCGCAGGCCTTCGCGGAAAGCCTCCTCCAGCGTCTGCAGCGCCTTGGGCGGCAGCTCCTCGGTTAGCAGCTCGACCAGGAAATTCTCGCGGCTCATGCGCCCTCCTGCACGGCGGCGGTTGCCAGCATCGGGAAGCCCAGCGCCTCGCGACTCGCGTGGTAGCTCTGCGCGACGGCGCGCGCCAGCGCGCGCACCCGCAGGATGTAGCGCTGGCGCTCGGTCACCGAGATCGCGCGGCGCGCATCCAGCAGGTTGAAGGTGTGGGAGGCCTTGAGCACCTGCTCGTAGGCCGGCAGCGCAAGCTTGGCGGCCAGCAGCTCGTTGCAGGCCTTCTCGTGGTCGTCGAAGTGCCGCAGCAGCACCGCCACGTCCGCGTGCTCGAAGTTGTAGGCCGACTGCTCCACCTCGTTCTGGTGGAAGACGTCGCGGTAGGTGACGCGCCCGCGCGGGCCGTCAGCCCACACCAGGTCGTAGACGCTTTCAACGCCCTGCAGGTACATCGCCAGGCGCTCCAGCCCGTAGGTGATCTCCCCGGTGACCGGGCGGCAGTCCAGGCCGCCGACCTGCTGGAAGTAGGTGAACTGGGTGACTTCCATGCCGTTCAGCCACACCTCCCAGCCCAGACCCCAGGCGCCCAGCGTGGGTGACTCCCAGTTGTCCTCCACGAAGCGCAGGTCGTGCACCTGCGGGTCGAAGCCCAGGTGCCGCAGGCTCCCGATATAGAGGTCCAGGATGTCCAGCGGCGCGGGCTTGATGACGACCTGGAACTGGTAGTAGTGCTGCAGGCGGAACGGGTTGTCCCCGTAGCGGCCGTCGGTCGGGCGGCGCGAGGGCTGCACGTAGGCGGCGCTCCAGGGCTCCGGCCCGATCGAGCGCAGGAAGGTGGCGGTATGGAAGGTGCCGGCGCCGACCTCCAGATCGTAGGGCTGCAGCAGAACGCAGCCCTGCGCGGCCCAGTAGCGCTGCAGCGTCAGGATCAGGTCCTGGAAGGTCTGCGGCCGGCTGCCAATTTTTGTAGTCGCCATAATGACTTGGCCCTGCGGGGAGGCTTGCGGAAAACGGCGAAGTATACCCACTCACCCGCGCGGCGGTGCGCACGGGACTGGTGCGGTCGGAGAACCGCCTACAGGGGGTACCGCACCATTTTCATGCCGCCTTTCCCGCCGCGCACTAGACTAGTGCGCAGGTCCGGCAGTGCTCACGCGCCGGGCTTATAACTAGCTGATTTTATTAGTGGCAATGCTTGGCACGAGCCATGCATCAATTTGGGGCCTGCGGGCCAGACAACCATTCCTATCGGAGGAGCTATGACGACACCGACCGACGTTCTAAAGATCATTAAGGAGAAGGAGGTCAAGTACGTCGACTTCCGCTTCTGCGATACCCGCGGCAAGGAACAACACGTGACCGTGCCTTCCCACACGGTCAACGAAGCGCTGTTCACGGACGGCAAGATGTTCGACGGCTCCTCGATTGCCGGCTGGAAGGGCATCAACGAGTCCGACATGATCCTCTTGCCGGATGCCACCTCGGCCGTGATGGATCCCTTCTTCGAAGAGACCACGCTGAACCTGCGCTGCGACATCATCGAGCCCGCCACGATGCAGGGCTACGAGCGCGATCCGCGCTCGCTGGGTCGCCGCGCCGAGGCGTACCTGAAGTCCACCGGCATCGCCGACAAGGCGCTGTTCGGACCGGAAAACGAATTCTTCATCTTCGACGACGTGAAGTGGTCGGCCGGTATCAACGGCTGCTCCTACCTGGTCGACAGCTACGCCGGCGCCTGGAACTCCAACAAGGACTACGGCGACATGAAGAACCTGGGCCACCGCCCGGGCGTGAAGGGCGGCTACTTCCCGGTTCCGCCGGTCGATACGCTGCATGACATCCGCGGCGAGATGTGCAACGCCCTGGAAGAGATGGGCATGGTCGTCGAAGTCCACCACCATGAAGTCGCCACGGGCGGCCAGTGCGAGATCGGCGTTGGCGCCGGCACGCTGGTGCGCAAGGCCGACGAAGTGCTGATGCTCAAGTACGCGCTGCAGAACGTCGGGGCCCGCTACGGCAAGACCGTGACCTTCATGCCGAAGCCGCTGGTCGGCGACAACGGCTCGGGCATGCACGTGCACCAGTCGCTCTCCAAGGACGGCAAGGCGCTGTTCGCGGGCGACAAGTACGGCGGACTCTCCGAGCTCGCGCTGTACTACATCGGCGGCATCATCAAGCACGCCAAGGCGATCAACGCCTTCACCAACCCGGGCACCAACAGCTACAAGCGCCTGGTCCCGGGCTTTGAAGCCCCCGTGATGCTGGCCTACTCGGCCCGCAATCGCTCTGCGTCGATCCGTATTCCCTGGGTCTCGAACCCGAAGGCGCGTCGCATCGAAGTGCGCTTCCCGGACTCCCTTGCCAACCCGTACCTGGCCTTCTCCGCCATGATGATGGCGGGCCTCGACGGCATCCAGAACAAGATCCACCCGGGCGAAGCCGCGGACAAGGATCTCTACGACCTGGAGCCGGAAGAGGCCAAGCTGATCCCCGAGGTCTGCCATTCGCTGGACATGGCGCTGGAGAACCTGGATTCGGATCGCGGCTTCCTGAAGGCCGGCGGCGTCTTCACCGATGACGTGATCGATGCTTACATCAAGCTCAAGATGGATGAGGTCACGCGCCTGCGCATGACCACCCACCCGGTTGAACTGGACATGTACTACAGCCTGTAAGGGCTGCTTCGGTCGCAAGACCTGGACGGGTGGCGGATGAGGGCCGCCACCCGCCCGGCAGGTGTGAACCTGTAGGAATTGGGGCTATGCTGACGAACCATGCGCTACCTGACGTTTTGCCTACTCCTGATGGGAGCGAGCTCGCTCGGTGCCATGGAGGCCTGGCGCTGGGTCGACAAGGATGGCGTCGTGCACTTCTCCGACCAGCCCATGCCGGGCGCCGAGAAGTTTCAGCTCAATGCCGCGCCCAAGCCGGGTTCGGTTGCCCCCCCCGCCTCCCCCCGTTCCAGCAGCTCGCAAGCTGGCTTGAACGCCGAGGACGCCTTTCATTACAACCGTTGCGGCGTCCTGGGCCCCTCGCAGGACGAGGTGTTCCAGGGCAGCGATACGGTCAAAGCCGCGCTGGAACTGCTGCCGAACCTGCGCTCCGGCGACCGCGTGGAGGTCACCCTGAACGGGCAGATCGTGCTCGACTGGCCGCAGAGCATCACCTCCTACCAGTTCAACGCGCTGCCGCGCGGCAGCTACCAGCTGAGCGGACGGGTGCTGGCGCCCGACGGCCGCACGCTCTGCACGCTGCCGGTCGTGACCTTCCATGTCCGGCAGCCCTCGCTGCTAACGCCGGGCCGGGCCGCAGCACCCCGCTCCTAGGAGCCCCCTTTTCCTGTGCGACTGCCGGGAGCGTGCTCCATGGCGGTTGAACAAGACTTCACCTCGCCGCTGTCGCATTTCGACCCGGCCGACCTGCTGGACGCCCTGTCCACCGGCATCGTGATGCTCGACTCCCACCTGTGCCTGACCTACGCCAACGTCGGTGCGCAGGACCTGATGGCCGTCAGCGTCAACAAGGCGCGTGGCCGGCCGTTTGGAGACATCTTCCACGACTCGCAGAAGCTGACCTCGACGCTGCGCCGTTCGCTAGACCGACTGGAGCCCTGCGCGCAGCACGAAATCACGCTGCGACCGATCGGCTCGATCATGACGCGCGAGCCGCACGTGGTGGACGTGACGGTGACCCCCCTGGAAGGACAGGTCACGGGCACGCACCTGCTGCTGGAGCTCACCGACGCCAAGACGCGCCAGCGCATCTCCCGCGAGAACGACATCCTCTCGGGCATGGATGGCAGCCGGCTCATGATCCGGCAGCTCGCCCATGAGATCAAAAACCCGCTCGGCGGGCTGCGCGGCGCCGCCCAGCTGCTGGAGCGAGAGCTCGGCAGTTCCGCCCAGCGCGAATACACCACGGTCATTATCAGCGAGGCGGACCGCCTGACCGCGCTGGTGGACTCGATGATCGGCCCGAGCCGTCCGCCGCAGAAGGCGACGGTGAACATCCACGAACTCTGCGAACACGTCGTGTACCTGCTGCGCGCCGAGGCGCCGGCCGACATCGCGATCGAGCGCGATTACGATCCCAGCCTCCCGGATGGAAAATTCGATCGCAACCAGATCATTCAGGCGCTGCTCAACGTCGCCCGCAACGCGATGCAGGCGCTCGGCCAGAGCGGGCGCATTGTCATGCGCACGCGCGTGCAGTCCAATGTCAGCATCGGCTCGAACCGGCACAAGCTCGTGGCCGCCGTGCAGGTCGAGGACAACGGCCCCGGCGTCCCGACGGACCTGACCAAGACGCTTTTCTATCCGCTGGTCACCGGCCGCAGCACCGGCACGGGCCTGGGGCTTGCGGTCGCGCAGGACCTGGTCACGCGGCACGGCGGCATCGTCGAGTTCGAGAGCGAGCCAGGCCGCACCCTCTTTACGTTGCTATTGCCTCTTGAGACGACTGAATGAACAACCAATCGCTGCGTGTCTGGCTGGTCGACGACGATGCGTCCATCCGCTGGGTGCTGGAGAGGGCACTGCGCAACGGCGGCATGTCGCCCAAGACCTTCGATTCCGCGGAGTCCGCGCTGGCCGCCCTCAAGCACGATGCCCCGGACGTGCTGATCACCGATATCCGCATGTCCGGACAGTCGGGCCTGGACCTGCTCAAGCGCGTGCACGACGCGCACCCGGACCTGCCGGTCATCGTGATGACCGCGCATTCGGACCTGGGTAGCGCGGTGTCCGCCTACGAGAGCGGCGCCTTCGAGTACCTGCCCAAGCCCTTCGACATCGACCAGGCAGTCGATCTGGTCAAGCGCGCGGCGCAGGCCACCGTGAAGCCCACCGAGATCGCCAGCGGCGTTGCGCGCATCCCGGAGCTGCTCGGCCGCGCGCCGGCGATGCAGCAGGTGTTCCGTGCGATCGGCCGCCTCTCGCGCTCCAGCGTGAACGTACTGATCACCGGCGAGTCGGGTACCGGCAAGGAGCTCGCGGCGCGTGCGCTGCACGAGCACAGCCCGCGCGCGAGCAGGCCGTTCATTGCCTTGAACACCTCCGCGATCCCCGCGGAGCTGCTGGAGTCGGAACTCTTCGGCCACGAGAAGGGTTCCTTCACAGGCGCCGATTCCATGCGCCGCGGCCGCTTCGAGCAGGCCGACGGCGGCACGCTGTTCCTGGATGAGATCGGCGACATGACCACCTCGCTGCAGACGCGCCTGTTGCGCGTGCTGGCCGAGGGTGAGTTCTACCGCGTCGGCGGCCAGACTCCGATCCGCGTCGATGTGCGCGTGATCGCGGCGACCCACCAGAACCTGGAGCATCGCGTGGAGAAGGGCCTCTTCCGCGAGGATCTCTTCCACCGCCTGAACGTCATCCGCATCGAGTTGCCCCCGCTGCGCGCGCGCCGCGAGGACATCCCCGACCTGCTGGGCCACTACCTGCAGCTGGCGGCGCAGGAGCTGGGCGTGGAGGCCAAGACGCTCACGCCCGCAGCCAGCGACCTGCTGTCGGCCTATAACTGGCCCGGCAACGTGCGCGAGCTGGTGAACTTCTGCCGCCGCATGACGGTGCTGGCACCCGGCAGCGAAGTGCACCTGGAGGACCTGCCCTCCGAGATCACCGCCGCGGGCGCCGCGCCCACGCCGGCCCAGGACTGGACCGATTCGCTCACCAACTGGGCCGAGCGCTCGGCCACCACCGGCGGCAAGCCGCTGCTGGACGACGCGCTGCCGGCCTTCGAGCGCGCGCTGATCCACGTCGCCCTGCGCCACACGCAGGGTCACCGCCAGGCGGCGGCCAAGCTTCTGGGCTGGGGGCGCAATACGCTGACCCGCAAGCTCAAGGAGCTCGGAATGGATGACATTCCCGGCTGACGCCCGATAATTGGGGAATGCACGACTCCCCGATCCGCGACCTCCTGGCCGTCGAGTACTTCGGCAACAGCCTCCTGAACTGGGGGCTGGCGCTGCTGGCCTTCCTGTTCACCTTCCTGGTGCTGCCGTTCCTGCGCGGCCGCATCCATGCGCGCCAGGCGCGCTGGCGCGAGGGCCTGCCGGACACGCCGGCGCTGGAGCTGCTCTCGCGGATCCTCGCCCAGACCAACCGGCTGGTGCTGCTGGTTGTCGCGCTCTACCTGGCCGAGAAGATCCTCAGCCTGCCCAAGCGGGTGGACCGGATCTTCGACATCGTCATCGTGGTGGGCGTGTGGCTGCAGATGGGCATCTGGGCCAACGTCGCGCTGCGCTTCTTCATCTGGCAGCGCCAGCGGCGCAGCGGCGCCGGTTCGGATTTCTCCCAGGGCTCGGTCGACGTGCTCATGTTCTGCGCCCAGCTCATCATCTGGGCGATCCTGGTGCTGCTGGCGCTGGACAACCTGGGTATCAACATCACCGCGCTGGTGGCGGGCCTGGGCGTCGGCGGCATCGCGGTGGCGCTGGCCGTGCAGACCATCCTGGGGGACCTCTTCGCCTCGCTCTCCATCGCCTTCGACAAGCCCTTCGTGCCGGGCGACATCCTCAAGCTGGACGCGTTCGTGGGGGCGGTGGAGCACATTGGCATCAAGAGCACCCGCCTGCGCGGCCCCGCGGGGGAGCTGATCATCCTGGCCAACGCGGACGTGCTGAAGAGCCGCGTGCGGAACCTGGGCCGTGAGCCGCGCGCGCTGTTCAGGCTCTACGTGGCCTATGAAACGCCCGCCGACACGGTGGCGCAGGTGCCGGCGCTGGTGAAGGCCGCGGTGGACGGCCAGGCGCACACGCGCTATGGCAGTTGCCTGCTCGCGGACCTGGGCCAGTACGCGATGGAGTTCGAGGTGCTGTACTTCATCCTGCCCACGCGCACCGTGGACAGCGGCGTGGTGGTCGACGCCGTGAACCACGCGATCGTTGCCGCCTTCGCCGCCGCCGGGGTGAAGTTCGCGTATCCCACGCGGCGCACCGTCACCTAGGATCGCGCGCGCCGGGCGGCCGTCCACAAGAGGCTCCTGCGCCCGCAGCGCTGGCGTAAGCTCGGGGCCGGGGAAGAAACCGGAGAAGCAGGCATGTTTAGCCGCCGTCGTTTCCTTGCAAGCTCGCTGCTCGCCGCGACCGCCAACCTGCCGGCCAGCCGCGGCTTCAGCGCGATCCTTGCGCCCTCCCCCGTCGGCATCGATCGGGACCTGGACGCCGTCACCGGCGCCGGCAAGCCGGTGACCCTGAAGCGCGCCGCCGTGCAGGAGCTCGGCGAGAGCCTGCGCGGCAACCTCATCCTGCCGGGCGGTGCCGGCTATGACCAGGCGCGCTGGGTCTGGAACGCCCAGATGAACCGCCACCCGGCCCTCATCGTGCAGCCGCGCGGCGCCGTCGACGTGCGCAACGCCGTGCAATTCGCGCGCGAGGCGGACCTGCTGCTGGCAGTCAAATGCGGTGGCCACAGCCCCTCCGGCAAGTCCACCTGCGAGCGCGGCATGCTCCTGGACCTCTCGCTGCTGCGGGGCGTGCGCGTGGATCCCGAGGCCCGCCTCGCGCGCGTGGGCGGCGGGAGCCTGCTGGGTGACCTCGACCACGAGTCGATGGCCCACGGACTGGTCACCACGGCCGGCACCGTATCCCATACCGGCGTCGGCGGGCTCACGCTGGGCGGCGGATTCGGCCGCCTCGCGCGCCGCTATGGCCTCGCGCTCGACAACGTACGCGGCGTGGAGATCGTGACGGCCAGCGGGGAGATCCTGCGTGCCGACGCCGAGCAGAACCCGGAGCTGTTCTGGGGCGTGCGCGGCGGCGGCGGCAACTATGGCGTCGTCACCGGCTTTGATTTCAACCTGCACCCGATGCAGCGGCAGGTCATCGGCGGCAATATCCTCTTCCCGCTGAGCCAGGCCCGCCAGGTGCTCTCCTTCTATGCCGAGTACGAGGGCACGGCGCCGGATGAGCTGTACCTGAGCGCCGCCATGGCCAGCAACAGCGACTTCAGCGGCGTGAGCGGCGTGGGCTTCATCCTTTGCTACAGCGGCCGGCCCGAGAAGGCGGAGGCGATCCTGAAGACCCTGCGCAGCGTCGGCAAGCCGCTCATCGATACGGTCAAGCCGCTGGACTACGTCGCCCTGCAACGCTCCGGCGACAGCGACGAGAAGCGGGCGATCGGCTCCTATACGAAGACTGGCTTCGTGAAGAAGATCCCGCCCGCGCTCATCGAGGCGATGGTCGGCGGGCTGGAGGAACATCCCGAGCGCTCCACGCTCGTGGGCTTCCAGCACTGCGGCGGGGCAATCTCGCGCGTTGCCGCTGACGCCACCGCATTCCCACACCGGGGCATCCACGCGACCTCGCTGCTCACGGTCGACTGGCCCGGCAACGCGGACCCGGCGCCGCACATCAAGTGGCTGCTGGACTACTGGGGACGCATCGTGCCGCACACGGACGGCTTCTACACAAACGATGCGACCGAGGAGACGCAGAAGCAGCTGGATGAGAACTACATGGCGAACCTGCCGCGCCTCGTGAAGCTGAAGAACCGCTACGATCCCACCAACCTCTTCCGGCTCAATGCCAATGTGAAACCTACCGTATGACTCGAACAACAGGATGGGGCCGGATGTGCCGCGGGATGGCCGCCGCCGTGCTGGGCGCAATGCTGATATCGCCGCTGGCGCAGGCCGATGAGCGCGGGGAGGTGGAGGCTGCGACGCAGCGCTGGATCAGCGCCTTCAACAACCGCAGTACCGACGACATCGTCGCCCTGTACGCGCCCGACGCGGTGTTCCACGGCACCTCCTCGCCCGTGCTGCGCGATAGCCCGGCGCTGGTACGCGAGTACTTCAAGGGGCTGGCGAACGCAGGGGATTCCCGCATGGCAGTCGGCGAGCACCGCGTGCAGCTGCTGGGGGATGTGGCGATCAACAGCGGCTTCTACATCCGCACCAGCACCGTGGACGGCAAGACCGTGCAGACACCGGCGCGCTTTACCTTCGTGTACGCGCGCCGCCAGGGGCAGTGGCTGATCGTCGCGCACCACTCCTCGGCGCTGCCGTAGGCAGCGCCGGGCGGCCGTCCAGGCCTAGTCGTAGAAGGCCGGGGCCTTCTTGAGCGGCGCGTAGGTCGCCGGGTCGTGCTGGATCCACGCCGTCGCGTGCGTCTGGCGGATGAACGCCTCGACCGTCTTGCGCGTGGTGCGTGTCGTGGCTGCGTCGAAATCAAACGTCGGCACGCGATCCAGGCTGCGCTCCTCGGGCAGGTGGTAGAGGTCTCCCATCAGCAGCAGCGGCCCGAAGTGCTTGAGCCTCAGGAACAGCATCTGGTGCCCCGGCGTGTGCCCCGGGGCTGACTTCACCACCACGCTGCCGTCGCCGAACACGTCATGGTCGCTGTTGTGCAGCGTGATGCGCTTGGCATCCTTCAGGTCCTTGTAGCTGTCCGGCGTGCGGATGCCGAGCTGCGCGGTGCTGAACATGGCGTCGTACTCGGCCTGCTGCACGATCCAGGTGGAGCCGGCGAAGGCATTCGCATTGGCGGTGTGGTCGGCGTGGTAGTGCGACATCGCCACGAAGTTCAGGTCCTTGGGCGTGTAGCCGAGCGCCGCCAGCTGCGTGGTGAGGCGCCGCGTGGCCTTCAGGATCCGGTCGTTCACCACCTCGGTGCCGTCGTCCGGGATCATCGCGTCGGGTACCTGCCCCACGTCCCAGATCAGCGTGCCCTTGGGATGCACGATCAGGTAGCAGGGGGAAACGAAGCTCGCATCGCCCTTGATCTCCTCCTTCTTCAGGCTGAAGAGCGCCGGGTCCATTGGCGAGATGGTGCCGCAGTCCAGAATGTAGAGGCGCAGCGCCTTCGCGGCCGGCGCGGCGAAGCCCGACGGTGCGATGACGGTGGCGAGCGCCACCAGTGCCAGTGTGCAGGCGACGCGGCGCCACGGGCGCGGCAGGACAGTGATCAGCATGTGAAATCCCCGCTTGTCATTGTAGTTCGGCACCGCAGGCGGCGCGTCGCCGACCTTACACCACAATGGGTAGCGCATCTATGCGCGGCCGGGCGGGGTTGCCCACGCGGGTACTGCGCCTAGCAGGCAGCGCGCGGCCGAACGGCTGCACGCGCCCCGTCTCGCGCGCGATCACCGGCCCGGTGACCGCCGCGGCCGCCGCAGGAGGCTACTTGCGCACGTCCTTCACGCACTCGGCCAGGCGGCGGATGCCCTCCTCGATCTGCGCCGCGGTGAGCGCGCAGAAGGGCAGGCGCAGGAAGCGCTCGCCGCCGCCCTGCGGGAAGAAGGCCAGGCCGTCCGCCAGGTTCATGTTGCGCTTGGCCGCGGCCGCGCGCAGGTCGGTGGTCAAGACGCCTTCCGGCAGCGTCAGCGACAGGAAGAACCCGCCATCCGGGCGCGTGGCCACGGCGTCCGGGATGTACTTGTCGAGGGCTGCAAGGCACGCGTCCAGGCGCGGCGCGTAGAGCGCCTTCAGGCGCTCGATCTGCGGGAACAACAGGCCGCGGCGGCACCACTCGTAGGTCACGCCGTGGGCGAAGTAGCCCGGCGAGATGTACGTGTCCTCGGCGACCTTGCCGATCTTGGCCAGGGTTGCCGCATCCCCGATCATGAAGCCCAGGCGCACGCCCGGGGCGATCAGCTTGGTGAAGGAGCTCATGTGCAGCACGCGGTGCGGAGCGAGCTCGAACAGGGTCGGCTCCTGCACGCCGCGGTAGCGCAGCATCCGGTAGGGCGCATCCTCCAGCAGCAGCAGGTCGTGCTTCTCGGCCAGCTCCACGAGGCGCCTGCGCTTGGCGCCCGAGCAGGTCGCGCCGGAGGGGTTCTGGAAGTCCGGGATCACGTAGAAGAGCTTCGGCTTGTACTGCGCCAGCAGCTTCTCCAGCGCCTCAAGGTCCGGGCCGTCGGCCTGCAGCGGTACGCCGATGACGTTGGCGCCGTTGCGGCGAAAGAGGTTGATCGCGCGGTCGTAGCTCGGAGACTCGGTGAACACCACCTCGCCCGGCTTGATCAGGGCCGTGCACAGGAACTGCACCAGCTCCAGCGAGCCATTGCCGGTGAGCACCTGCTCGGGCTTGACGTGCTGCCACTCGGCAAGCCACGTACGCAGGGGCGCCAGGCCCGCGGCAGGCCCGTACTGCAGGACGGCCTCGGCCGAGCCCTGAGCCAGCACGGTCGCGGCGCACTCGGCCAGCTCCGCGATCGGGAAGGATTCGTTGGCGGGGACGCCGCGCGTGAAGTTGATGGTTTCAAGTGCCGACATGATGGGGGTCTTCCAGTCTCTATCTTTGTAAGGGGATGCTAGTGGCCGTGCAGGCCGGAGAGCGTGCCGGTGAGCTCGCTCACCGTGGCGATGCCGTTGGCCGCCAGGTACGCGGCGATGCCGGCGTTGACCTTGCGGCACACCAGCGGGTCGTAGAACAGCGCGGTGCCGATGCCCACGGCCGAGGCGCCGGCGATCAGGAACTCGATCGCGTCGGTGGCGGTGGTGATGCCGCCCTGGCCGATGATCGGCACCTTGTGCGCCTTGGCGACCTCGTAGACCTGGGCGACCTTCAGCAGCGCGATCGGCTTGATCGCGGGGCCGGAGAGGCCGCCCTGGCGGTTGCCGATGACCGCCGTGCGCGTGCGCGCATCGATGGCCATGCCCATGAGCGTATTGATCACGGCGAACGCGTCGGTACCCGCCTCGATGCAGCGGCGCGCGTTCTCCTGGATGCTCGTCTGGTTCGGGGAGAGCTTGGTGATCAGGGGCTTCTGGGTGACCTGGCGGCAGGCCGCGACGACGCGCGCCGACATGTCCGGGTCGTTGCCGAAGGTGACGCCGCCCTCCTTCACGTTGGGGCAGGAGATGTTGATCTCCATCGCATCGATCGGCGAGTCGTCAAAGCGCGCCGTGACCTCCACGTACTCCTCGATGGTGGAGCCGGAGACATTGGCGATGAAGCGCGTCTCCTGGAAGTCCAGCGTCGGCAGGATCTGCTGCACGACGTGATCCACGCCGGGGTTCTGCAGTCCGATCGCATTGAGCATGCCCATCGGCGTCTCGAACACCCGGTGCGGCCGGTTGCCCAGGCGCGCGCTGCCGGTCGTGCCCTTCAGGCACACCGCGCCGGTGTCGCGGTTGGAGAAGCCGACCACGCGCGTGTATTCCTCGCCAAAGCCCACGCAGCCGGAGAGCAGCACGATGGGGGAGGCGAAGTGCATCCCGCAGAAGGAGAGCTGCAGGCTGCTGGCGGGCGGCACGTAGGGCGCAAACCTGGGATCGAGGGCGGCATTCATGCTCAAATTATCGCCTGAATCGGGGGAAAGACGCTTGTTCAACGTGCTGCTGTTTGAGCCGGAGATCCCGCCCAACACGGGTAATGCCATCCGGCTCTGCGCCAACACCGGTGCGGCGCTGCACCTGGTGGGCCGGCTGGGCTTTGAGATCACCGAGCCGCGCCTGCGGCGGGCGGGCCTGGACTACCACCAGATGGCGCACGTAACCCAGCACGCGGACCTGGCGGCCTGCCTGGCGGCCATCGGCCCCACGCGGCTCTATGTGATCGAGACGGGGGCGTCCCAGCGGCACACCGAGGCGCAGTTTCGACCCGGCGACAGCTTCCTGTTCGGCCCGGAGACCCGGGGGCTCTCGCCCGAGGTCCTGGCGGGCCTGCCTCAGCCCTACCAGACGCTGAGCATCCCGATGCGGCCCGGCAACCGCAGCCTGAACCTCTCCAATTCCGTCGCGGTGGTGGTCTACGAGGCCTGGCGCCAGAACGGCTTTGCCTCCTAGGGAAGCGCGGCACAGGCGAAGGCCCGTGGCAGGTTTGACGGATTGAAGGGCGCTGCGGCCGCTATTGACGGTCTGCTTGACCGGTAGCGGCCGATCCGGGTGGTGGGGTGGCTCGATGCCGAGGACGCGGCGCAGGGACTCGGGGGTCGTAGTGCGCATCCGCGGCGGCAGGATCGCAGAGGTAGCACCACGGCTGCCGCCAGTCGATGCGCAGCATCCGCTCCCCGGGGCCTCGGCGGGGTGCCGTTGCCGGCCTTGGTGTAGTGCGGCTCGATGAGGGCCTGGAGCGGCGTGCAGGGGACTACCGCATCCCGCTCGGCCAGACAGCGCTCCCGGCGGGGGACCTTGCCCGCGCCGTCCCCGGCCGCTGCTGCAAACCTCGTCTGCTTCAGCCCGGGTCCCCGGCTGTCGGCGGCGATCCGCCGCTGACACCCTCCCTCACCGTCAGGGACCTGTGCAGAGCGTCCTTGGCGTGTGTGCCTCGGGACGGCGGTTCTGCCGAGCAGGCCGTGCGGCGCTGGCGCTGCGTCGGGGCTGCAGAGGGGAGCAGGTGTATAGTCGTGCTCCTCCTAGGAGTCCGAAAAGCATGGGAAACGACTGGTCTGCGCTGCATGCAACGCTCGCCTTGCCGCCAGCCATCGGCCCCGGTGCGGCCGCCGCGGCGGCCAGGCGCGCCGCAGCCACCTGCAGGCTGGCCACCCGGGGCAGGCGGCGCCGGACTCAGTGCCTTGCGGCGGTAGCCTTATGAGCCGGCCGGCGCGCGCGGCGCCTGGACTGGCTGGCCGTCGCAACAAGCTGCTCGGCTATGCGGTGATCATGGGTCTGCTGGGCGTCCTGAGCCTGTTGGCCTTCCTTACGGTGCGGGCGGAAGTCAATCGCTCGGCCGAGTCGGCCGAGCGCTCGGCCGTGAACCTGGTGAACTCGCATCTATCGCTTGCGGACGCCCTGTACGGAAAGCTCGCCACGGCGTCGCTGCGCGTCCTGAAGGCCGCGACCCAGCAAATGGGCCCCGCGCAGATCAGGGGCCGTCCCAGTGTGGCGGGCAAGGAGGTTCCTGGCCTGCTCTTCGGGGAAACCTCGATGGTCGGCAACTTCGACCTGGTGGACCGGGTCGCGGGCCTGATGGGCGGCACCACCACCCTGTTCGTGCGCGACGGCGAGAATTTCGTCCGCGTGGCCACCAACGTCAAGAAGGCCGATGGCTCCCGGGCCGTTGGCACGTTGCTGGACCCTGCCGGTGCGGCGATGACCGCCATCCGCCAGGGCCGTAGCTTCACGGGCGTGGTGGAAATCCTGCAGAAGCCGTATTACACGGCCTACGAACCCATCACCACTGGCAGCGGCGAGGTGGTGGGGATCTGGTATGCGGGTTATCCGATCGACAGCCTGGATGCGCTGCGAGAGGAGGTAACGGCCGTACGGATTCTGGAACACGGCTTTGCTGCAGTGCTGGATGCCAGCGGGCGGCTGATGTTCCAGTCCGGCGCCGTCAGCGCCGAAGCCTGCGCCGCGCTGATCAGCGAGGCCGCTGACGCGGGTGGTACGGCCGATGCGGTGGTCCGCGGTTACCGAATCCACCGCCAGTCCTTTCCCGGCTGGCGCTTTGTGATCATCTCCGCCACCTACCAGCCCGACCTGAACGCCCAGACGCTTCAGCTGCTGTGGAAATTTCTCGGCCTGATGGCCGTTATCTTTGGGCTGACGTTGTATGTCTTTAGGCGCCTGTACGGCACGCTGGAGTCCATCACCGGCGTGATTGGCAACCTGATGCACACCAGCCATAGCCTGGATGCGACCTCCTCGCAGCTGGCGCAGGCCAGCCAGATGCTCTCCTCCGGTGCCACTGAGCAGGCTGCCTCCGTAGAGCAGACCAGCGCCTCGCTGGAGGAGATCTCCAGCATGATCCGCTCCACGGCGGATAATGCCGAGCAGGCCAAGCTGCTGGCTGCGCAGACCCGCATAGTGGTCGCAGGCGGCTCGCAGACCATGGTGCAGATGACGGAGGCGATCGCGCGGATCGACAGCTCCAGCGCGCAGGTTGCCAAGATCGTCAAGAACATCGATGAAATCGCCTTCCAGACCAACATCCTGGCACTCAATGCCGCAGTGGAGGCGGCGCGGGCGGGAGAGGCCGGCGCGGGTTTCGCCGTCGTGGCTGACGAGGTGCGCTCGCTTGCCCAGCGCAGTGCCGCAGCGGCACGGGAAACGGCCGAGAAGGTCGCGGAAGCCATCGTCAGCAGCCGGCTGGGGTCTCAAGGCACCGTCAATCTGCAGGAGTCCCTGGCCCAGATAACCGCCAAGGCAGCAGCCACCGATGTGCTGGTCGGGCAGATCGCCACCGCGGCCCGCGAGCAGTCTCTCGGCATCGAGCAAATCAACGCCGCCATCCGGCAGATGGACCGGGTGTCCCAGGGCAATGCAGCCAATGCCGAACAGAGCGCCGAGGCGGCGCAGCAGATCGACGCCCATGCCGACCTGCTCAACACGCTGGTCGGCAAGCTGCGAGGCTTGGTCGGCGGCGGGGTGGCGCAGCGGACGAGGCAGCTGCGGGCCTAGCGCTGCACCGGCAGGCGACCCCCGGGGCGCGGGGCAACCGCGGCCGCTGGGCTGACCTGCGTTTCTTGCCGGTGAGCAATACCACCGAGACATTCAGATCGCTTCGTGCCGCGCGCGCTGGACGCGCTGACGATCCGGAAGGCCGGTGGCGTGGTGCGCTAGGCTGGCCGGCCGCTGCCCTGCCGCAGCAGTCGCTCGACGATCAGCGCCGCAACGTAGGTGGATGCGCGGCGCAGGCGCAGGGGCCTGTTGCCGTAGAAAATGATCGGCAGAGTCCACTCCAGCACGGGCAGAAGATACGCCTCCTCGGCGCAATCCTTGCCCAGGTAGTCTGCGGCGTGCTGGCGTAGCTGGGCGATGAAGTCGCGGTGCGCCGCGGGGATGCCGGGCAATTCCGGCGGCACGTCGTGCCAGGGTCCTGCCGACCCATAAAGGGCTTGCATGCCCCGCAGCCACGCCGCCTCCTGGGCCTGCTCCGCGAAGCTCTCCCTCTCGATCAGGAACACCGGCTCCAGGCGCGCAAAGTCACTGCCGACGGAGCGCTCCCGGGTCTCGGAGAAATCAATCACGTAGAGATTGTCGCGCTCGTCCACCAGCACATTGTTGAGATTCAGGTCGCCGTGGGTAATGGCCACCTTGCAGGGAATGGAGTGAGCCGCGCGCTGCGGGAATTGCTCTGCCAGAAAACGCCAGGGGTTGGGCAAGTCCCGGCCCAGCGCGGGACAGGGCAGGGTCGCAGCGTCCATGAGTTCGCCCAGGACTTCCCGCGCCAGTTGCGGCAGGGCAGGGAAGAGGCGCAGTGGCGTGTGGTCTGCGTAGAGCGGCCGTGACTCCTGCCGCGCCTGGCCATACCAGGGTCGTAGCGTCTGCTCTGCCAGTGTGCGGTAGAGAGTCTGGACTCCGGCGTCATCGCCGTCCAAGGAACGACGCTGCAGCGTCTTAAGCTTGCTCGCATCACCGGCTACGCCGACAAAATTGTAGCGCAGTCCCACGGCTTCTCCGTGCGCTGCGCGGCCCAGGCCGATCGAGGCGTTGTTGAGCACGAAGGGACCAACGTAACGCTCATGGGCGTCGTGCTCGCGATCCATCATCGCGGGAGGACCTACTTTCAGCACCGTGGGCAGCAGGCGCCGGCCCTGCGCGTCGAAGCTCTCCACCTGCCAGGTGGTAGCGGAAAATCCGCCGGTAAGCGGAGCCAGCCGGACGCGGTGGCAGTCCGCATACAGGCTGCGCACGATCAGTTCGGTTTCATCCCGGTAGAGGCCAGCCTGCTCGGGCACCTGGGTATCCAGCGTGTGGACTTTGGCATCCGCGGGGAGGTCGACGCTCCACACCCACACCCGTGTGCCGGGCGGCAGGGTCCTGTCGTCAGACAGACTGATGGCATCGCCAGCATGGCTGCGCACGCCTTCCAGAGCAGTCTGCAGGCTTGCCAGGGCCGGTAGCGTCGCCATATCCAGTCCCGGAAGCGACAGGCTGAGAATCCCGGGTGCGTTGATGCCTGCCGGGCCGGCCAGCAGCACCGAAACGCTAGAACCCTTCGAGTCCTCTGGCGCTATCGCAAGCAGTCCCTGCCAGCCCTTCCCGGTCACTGCCGCAACGGCTGTGGCCAGATCCCCGGTGGTGAAACTATCCTGCAGCGTCAGGGCCAGCGCGGGATCGCCGCTGAAGCTTGTGGCGTGCTCCAGCCGCAGATAGCGGCGTGCCGGTTCGCCCACGTCCAGCGTATCGGTTTCCCCATCGGCGTAGGCCAGGCCCATCAGACCGCCGAGGCTTAGAAAGTAGGCTGGTCGCGCCGCGGCCACTTCGCGCCGCACGCCGAGGCCACCACGTCCGAACGCGAGCGGAAGGTCGGCGAGGCTTGCCGCCGTCCACGATGCGTCCTGCCATTGCAGGATGCCGGCCGACGGGCTACCTAGATCAAGACAGTCGGCCCAGCGGCCCGGCAGCAGTGCCCGGCGCTCCGCGACGCGCGGCGCAACCACACCCTGCACAAGCCTCGCCGCTTCACTGACGCTTGCCGCCTGTCGCCACAATGCAGACAGCCCCGTGATGGCGAAGACTTCCTGTACCGCCGGTTGCATTCCCACCAGGACGGTTGCCGGCTCGCCCGCCTTGCGCCGGCGTTGCTCGTGGGCCAGCAGCACCCGAAGCCCTGCGCTGGCCAGAAAGGTCAGGGCGGAGAGATCCCAGATGCCGGGAGTGGCGGGCCCGGAGACGTACTCCTGCAGCGGCTGCGAGCTGGCGTTGTTGAGACGTCCCGCCAGGCGCAGCACCGGAAGGTCCCCGCAGGCCTGCGTTGTGATCTCCAGATCCATGGCTACTTCCTTGTCGTCACTGCAGTCGGATAAAGCCCATTGGCCCGGCGGTCTTGCCCGCGGCTCCGCCACGGCGTCCCGCACCCGCACAGCGGCCTGATGATCGATGTGGGCGGACAGGCGCTGGCGTGCAGTCAACGCCTCGCCCGAGCAAGGCGCCAGGCAATCCCGGCGGCCCATGCCGGCCGGGAACCTGCGGCCGCAGGATTGGCGCCGGCACGCGTGCTAGCACGCGCTAGCCTGCTGCACCGATGCAGAAGGCGCAGATCTTGTTGCCGTCCAGGTCGCGGAAGTAGGCCCCGTAGTAGCCCATTTCCACCGGCCCGCGCGGACCAGGCGCGCCCTCGTCCTGACCGCCAAGCTTAAGTGCCGCGCGATACAGTGCGTCGACCTTTGCCTTGCTGTCCATCTTCAAGGCCACCATGGTGCCGTTGCCCGCGGTCGCCGGCTGACCGTCAAACGGCTTGCACACGCCCACTGCCGGCGAATCGCCCGTCATACCCCAGGCGACCGAGCGATCCGATTCCCGCAGGCGCACAGCGCCAATCTCGGGAAAAAGGGCGTCGTAGAAGGCCGTCGCGCGCGAGAGGTCGTTCGTGCCAAGCGTGATGTAGCCGATCATGTCATTGCCCCGGGTTATTAAAAATGGATCGCTGCGAAGTATACGCGCTGGCGGACCGGGCCCACGCCGAGGGCGAGGCGTTGGCGTCGGGGATTCCTGATTGCCACGGCACCCCAAGCCTCGCCAGCAAGCCCTGGTCTTGCTTGCCAATCCGGCTGGCCGCCACGCGCAAGCCCAGCGCGGGATAGGCGGCCGCTTTTCCTATTCACTATGGATGGTTTCCCGGACCGGTCGGAAGGGTTGCCGATTACCATGGAAAGCGCACAGGTCAGCGGAGGGCAGTCCTGCTGCTGACGAAATGGAGGCTGCCAACGCGGCACGCCGACCCGCCGGCGGCAGACTGCCCATCGCGGTGGCCGCGTTCGATGGGCCTCGCAGATTTGTTTTGCAAAGCACCGCGGACCTTCCCATCAATACCGTGAGCAAAATCCATGGCCGACTGCACGCTGCTTGAGGAATTCCTGCTCCTGACGCTGGAGGATGAGGGCGGCGAGTTCGACCAGGTGCCGGAGATCTACCTGGCCTGTGGCGTTGTCGGGGCGGTGCTGATGGACCTTGCGCTGCGCGAACGCCTGGATTCCGACCTGCAAGGCATCTGGGCAGTGGACACCACGCCGACCGGTGATCCGATCCTGGATGGGGTGCTCGCCGAGATCGCAGCCGAGCCGGTGCGTCTGGACAGCCGCACCTGGATCAAGCGGCTCTCCCGCAGGGCATTCCAGATGCGCACGACCGCCATCGATCACCTGTGCGAACAGGGCATCCTGCGGCAGTCCGATTCCCAGTTCCTCTGGGTGATGAAGGAGCGTCGCTATCCGGTCGTGGACGGCCAGCAGCGACCGGAGGCCAAGGGACGCGTCCTGGCGCTGCTCTTCAACAGCGACATTCCGCAGCCCTATGACATCGCGCTGACCTCGCTTGCCGATGCCTGCTCGGTATTTGAGCGAATCTTGAAGCCCAAGGAACTCAGCCGGGCGCAGGGCCGGATCAAGCTCATCGCCGGCATGGACCTCATTGGCGGGGAAATAGCGCGCACCGCGGAACGCCTCAACGCCGAGATCCGGGCGGGGGAGCGCAATACGATCATCGGGGGCCTGGCCGGTAACGTCATGGAGTGGTACGACTTCGGCGTGTATGGCTTCTTTGCGGTGGTGATTGGCCAGCAGTTCTTCCCCTCGCACGATGCCGCGCTTTCCCTGCTCGCATCCTTTGGGGTCTTCGCGGTAGGTTTTCTGGGCAGGCCACTCGGTGCGGCAATCCTGGGACACCTGGGTGACAGCAAGGGACGGCACAGCGCCCTGATGCTCTCCATCCTGCTGATGGTTGCGCCGACCACCATCATGGGGATGCTGCCGACCTACGCCCAGATTGGCGTGGCGGCTCCCATACTGCTGATACTGATGCGGTTGTTGCAGGGCATGGCGGTGGGCGGCGAGTTCACGACCTCGATCGTGGTGCTGGTGGAGGCCGCCCAGCCGAGCCGCCGCGGCTATGTGGGCAGTTTCGCGGGGCTGGGCTCCCAGGGCGGCGCGCTGCTGGGGTCGGGTGTCGGTGCATTCTTGTTCTGGCTGCTGACTCCCGAGGCAGCGGCCAGCTGGGGCTGGCGGCTTGCGTTCTTCGTTGGCGTTGGGCTGGGCGCTGTCGTCCTGCTGGTACGCCGCAAGATGCCCCGCGATGAGGTCATCGTGGCAGTTGAAAAGGCGCGCTCATCGCCGCTGGTGCAGGCCTTCAGGACCCAGTGGCGCTCGATTCTCAAGATCATTGCAATCGTGGCGCCGGGTTTCGTGGGCAACACGCTGTGCATGGTCTACCTGCCGATATGGCTGCAGCAGACGCAGGGCATGTCGACCTCCACGTCCCTGCTAATCAACTGCGTGGCAATCGCCTTCACGATGCTCATCACGCCGATCATGGGCCGCTTCTCAGACGCCTTCGGGCGCAAGCCCACCCTGCTGCTGGGCATGGCCGGGTTAATGCTGCTCTCGTTCCCCCTGTTCTGGGTGATGTTGCATGCCTCGGTGCTGTGGATCCTGCTTGGCCGCTGCGGCTTTGCCCTGATCGGCACGCTCCTGTGGGTCGGCTTGTCTTCCTTCATGGTGGAGGCGCTGCCCAAGCACGTACGATGCTCTGGCCTGTCCATTGGCTACAACGTGTCCTCGGCGCTCTTCGCAGGTACCGTTCCCTTGGTGGCGGACTGGCTCGTGCAGCAGACCGGTCTTGCGCTGGCGCCCTCGATTTACGCCACCCTGGCGGCAGCCATTGCGCTTTGCGTGCTGGTCGTGACGCTCAGCGGCCATCGCCGTTACGCGATGGAATAGCCCGGGCGCGTCGCTGTCCCTTGCGACCGGAGGGATCGCCGCAGCCGCTGCGGACAAGGGCTGGCAGCACGGGCTGGGCAAATCCAGCAGCCGTGCAGGCGGTCGTGCGGCAGGTGCCGGGATCCCGTCCCTGCCGGCCGCAGCGGTTTGTGAAGTATCCCCGGGGCTGCGGGAGCTCCGGGCAGGCAGTGCCTGGGGGATCTGCGCTCCTGCCCCGGCGGCCTTGCATGGCCGCGCCCACCGCTGCGGGCGCCCGCGGGATACGGCGATTCCGCGCGGGGGCTGCAGCGGAGCGATGTCTAGAGGGTGCGTTGGCTGGCGCTTGCGCTGGTCCCAGCCAGCCTCCTGGTGCCGGTCCTGGCCGAGGCCCGCGCGGTCTCTGGCGGGAGTGGGGGCAGTCGCGGTAGCCGCACGGAGTCCGCGCCCCGCCCGACAGCTGTCGCGCCGGCCGCCCAGGCCGTAGCGCCGTCGCTAGTCGAACTCGGCCTTGATCGGCCGGCTCATGAGCCCGCGCACGACGTCCCCGGCGTTGCCGCCCTCGTAGAGGATGCGGTAGATGCCCGAGCAGATCGGCATCTCCACGTCCAGGCGCGCCGCCACGGTGTGCAGCGCGCGGGCCGCCTGGTAGCCCTCCACGACTTGGCCGATCTCCTGCATCGCCGCCTCCGGCGTGCGTCCCCCGGCCAGCAGCAGGCCGAAGCGGCGGTTGCGGGACTGGTTGTCGGTGCAGGTGAGTACCAGGTCCCCGAAGCCCGCCAGGCCCATGAAGGTCTCCTGCCGGGCGCCCAGCGCGACGCCCAGGCGCATGAGCTCGTTCAGGCCGCGCGTGATCAGCGCCATGCGCGTGTTGGCGCCAAAGTGCAGCCCGTCGGAGAGGCCGGCGCCCACGGCCAGCACGTTCTTCACCGCGCCGCCGACCTCCACGCCGATGTAGTCGCTGGAGATGTAGGCGCGAAAGTTCGGCGAGGAGAGGTCCTGCGCGATGGTGCTGGCGAAGTGCGGATCCGGCGAGGCCACGCTGATGGCGGTCGGCAGGCCCTGTCCCACTTCGCTTGCGAAGGTGGGGCCGGAGAGCACGGCGATGCCGATGTTCTCACCCAGCACCTGCTGCGCCACCTGGTGGGGCAGCAGGCCGGTATCGATTTCAAAGCCCTTGGTGGCCCAGGCGATGCGCTGCCCGGCCAAGAGGTGCGGCGCCACCGCCGCGAGCGTCTCGCGAAAGCCGTGGCTGGGCACCGCCACGAGCACGTAGGCGGCGCCGTGCACCGCCTGCCAGAGGTCGGCGGCGACTTCCAGCAGCGGCGGGAACGGCGCGTCGGGCAGGTAGCGCTGGTTGCGGCGGTCCCGTGCCAGGGCCGCCTGCTGGGCCGGATCCCGGCCCCACAGTCGCACGGGGCTGCCGGCGCGTGCGAACTGGATCGCAAGTGCCGTGCCCCACGAGCCGCTTCCCAGGACGGCGATGGGCGCGGTGTTGGCGGCCTCGCCCACGCTGGCCCTAGTTCTTGGTGACGTTTTCGGTCTGCTGGGCGGCGTTCTCGTACAGCGCGTCGAAGTTCACCGGCGGCAGCAGCAGCTGCGGGAAGCCGCCCTGGCCGACCAGCAGCGAGATCACCGCGCGGGCGTAGGGGAAGAGCACGGCCGGGCAGATGCTGGCGATGGCGCGCTTGGCGTCCTCCTCGCCCAGGTTCTGCATGAGGAAGGCGCCGCCCTGCTTCACTTCCACCAGGAAGAGCGTCTTGTCGCCCTGCTTGGCGGAGACCGTGACGGTCAGCAGCACTTCGCGCAGGTCACCTTCGATCACGCTGGCGACGGTCTGCAGGTCGAGCGAGATCTGCGGGTTCCAGTTGCCATCCACGCGCGGGCCCATCGGCGCCTCGAAGGACGTGTCCTTCAGGTACACGGCCTGCAGCGTGAGCACCGGCGCGGTGGAGGCAGCGGCGGCATCGGGAACAGGATTCAGCTCGGTCATGAGAACCTCTGGAGAGAAAAGTTAAGCGCCCGCCGTGCCGGCAAGCAAAGGGTCAAGCCTGCCCTGGTCGTCCAGGGCCTTGGTGTCGTCGAAGCCGCCGATGTGGTGGCCGCCGATGAAGATCTGCGGCACCGAGGTGCGGCCGCTGCGCGACTGCATGAGCGCGCGCGCGCCGGGCGTCTGCTCGACGTCGATCTCGGTGAAAGCCACGCCCTTGGACTTCAGGAGCAGGCGTGCGCGCGTGCAGTAGGGGCACCACGCGGTGGCATACATCAGGACTTCCGGGGCAGCGGCGGCCATGGCTAGCTGCGCTGCAGCGGCAGGCTGTCGGCGCGCCACGCGGCCAGGCCGCCCTTCAAGTTAAAGACCTGCGTAAAGCCCTGCTCGTGCAGCTTGCGCACGGCCGCGGTTCCCCGCACGCCCTGCTCGCAGTACACGATCACGTTCTTCTGCTTGAGCTTCTTCAGCGACTCACCGGCGCCGGCGATCTGCTGCTCGGTGAGCGGCTTGGCGCCGGTGATGTGGCCGGCAGCGAAGCTCTGCGCATCGCGCAGGTCAAAGACGGCCGCGCCGCCGTTCATCAGGCGGATCGCCTCCTGCGGCAGCACGGCGGAGAAGTTCTGCGCGCGGGCACGCAGCTCATAGGCGGCCACGATGAGTGCCATCAGCACCGCGAGCCCGGCGATATACGGGTGGTTGTGCAGGTATTCTGGCAGGTGTTCCATTTCAGCTTCAGTTCGGGCAGGGCCGCGCATTATAGCGGGCGCTGCGCTCCCGTCGCGGCCGCAAGCTAAACTCCTTCCCCGATGCGACCCCTACCCGTCCTCCTGCCCCTCCTGCTGGCCGCGAGCCTCGCCCTGCCCGCAGCGGCCCAGGACCGCCATCGCACCGAGGCCGAGCTCAAGGCGATCGCCTCGCAGATCGAGCAGGTCCAGCAACAGGTGCGCCACGATGCGGTGGAGCGGGACCGCCTGAGCCGCGACTTGCGCAGCGCCGAGGAGTCGGTGTCCAGTGCACGCGGGGAGCTCTCCCAGCTGCGCGCCGAGCGCGCCGAGCGCACGGCGGCCCGCGCACGGCTGGCGGC
>CAIPVV010000026.1 GCA_903868595.1 uncultured Pseudomonadota bacterium | reverse complement strand
GGCCGCGGGGGTCGCGGCGGCCGTGGCGGCCGCGGCGGTGGCAACCGCGAGGGTCGTGGCGAGTCGACCGAGGGGTCCGGCGAGCGTTCCCGCGAGGGCAGTCGCGAGCGCGGCGAAGCCCCGCGTGACGCGCAGGCCGCACCGCAGAGCCCGCAGCAGCCCGCGCAGGGCGAACGCGGCCGTGGCCGCGGTCGCGGCGGACGGGATGGCGGCGGTCAAGGGGGGCAGCCGGAGCAGCGCGAGCCGCGCGAGCCCCGCGAACCGCGGGAGCCGCGCGAGCCGCGTGCCCCGCGCACCGAGCCGCTCGCCCCGGCCCAGGGCACGGGACCCGAATCGGCCGCTCCGGCCGCCGATGCGCCGCGTGAACCGCGGGCGGACGGCGAGCGCCGCTCCCGTCGCGGTGGCCGTCGTCGCCGTCGGGGTGGTGGCGGTGGTCGCGATGCGGCCGCTGCGGGCGCACCGAACGAGGAGGGCCTGGCGGGCGAGGGCGCCCCGGCCTTCGAGCTGCAGCACTCGGCCAGTGGCGACATCGCCCTGCCGCCGCTGCGTGATCCGCAGCAGCCGATGGTCTCCTGGTCCTCCGCGGCACCCATCGCCCCGGCGGCCCCGCCGCCGCCGGTGCCGGCGCCGTACTACGAGCCCGCGCCGGTCGCCGCGAGCGCCGTCCCGGAGGCCCCGTCCGGGCTGAACGGGGTGGTGCAGGACACGGCGGTCTCCGCCCCGTCCGTGCCGCACGCGGCGGCGGTCGTGGAAGCCCCGCTGTTCGCCGCGGTCGTCGCCGAGACCGCAGCGGTGGTCAGCGCGGTGGTGGACGCCGCGCCGGTCCCCGCCCCCGCGGTGGACGCCGTGCCGGTTGCCGCGGCGGTGGTGGAGGCCGTGGCAGCGCCTGTCGTCGCCCCGGTGGCCGAGGTGGCCGCCCCGGTGGTCGCCGAGACGCCGGTGGAAGCGGCGCCCGAGGTCATTGCCGAGCCGGCCGTGGTCGCCACGCCGGAGGCTGCGCCGTCAGCCCCGCCGGCTGGCGATCACAGCAAGTAGGCCACGGGCCCCCTGCTCCGCCAGATCGAGCACCTGCTCGAATCCGGCGGGGCCGCCGTAATACGGATCGGGCACCTCGCGGTGCCCCGATCCCGGCGCATAGTCCAGAAACCGCTGCACGCGCGATCTCGCGCCTGCCGGCGAGCGCTCCCGCAGGGCCGCTAAATTCGTCTCGTCCATCGCCAGCAGCAGATCAAAGTGGTGGAAGTCCGCCGGACCGACCTGCCGCGCACGCAAGGCCGAGAGGTCATAGCCGCGCGCGCGGCCGGCCGCCTGGCTGCGCGGATCCGGCGGATCCCCGATGTGATAGCCGGCGGTACCCGCCGAGTCGACCACGAGCGACAACTGCGGCGCCTCGCGCGCTGCCAGGCTGCGCAGCACCGCCTCCGCCGTCGGCGAGCGGCAGATGTTCCCCAGGCAGACGAAGAGGACTTTCATTCGCAGCACCACCGCGTGTTTGTGCAGCCCGATTATGTCCCAGCCCGAACGTTTCGAAACGCTTGACCGGCAGCCTGCGAGCGGTTCCACTGCAGCGCCACCGCCGCCGACGCCGCCGATGAGGACCCGACCGATGGGGAAAGCCACCACCCGCCCGCTCGCACTCGGTCCGACCGAGGTCTCCCTGGAGCAGCGTCCGGACGGCACTGCCATCCTGCGCTCCAAGGCCGCGCTGGGCGCCTATCCCGCGAAGCTCACCGACCGCCTGGCCCTGTGGGCCGAACGGACCCCCGACCAGATCTTCCTGGCGATGCGCGGGCCCGATGGCGCGTGGCAGAAGCTCACCTACGCGCAGACCTACGAGCAGGTCCAGCACCTGGCCTCCGCGCTGCTGGAGCGCGGCCTCTCGGCCGAGCGGCCGATCGCGATCCTCTCCGACCCCGATCTGCCGCACGCGGTGCTCGCCCTGGCGGCGATGCACGTCGGCATCCCGTATGCACCGATCTCCTCCGCCTACTCGCTCGTCGCGCACGACTTCGGCAAGCTTCGCCACATCCTGGGCGTGCTCACGCCGGGACTGGTATTTGCCGCCGATGGCAAGCAGTTCGCCCGCGCGATCCAGGGCGTGGTGCCCGCCGACTGCGAGGTGCTGGTGGCGCAGAACCCGACGGAATCTCGCGCCAGCGCGCTCTTCAGCCACCTGCTGGCCTCCCCGATCTCCCAGCGTGTCGCCGCGGCCGCCGCCGCGGTCGGCCCCGACACCGTGGCCAAGATCCTCTTCTCCTCCGGCTCCACGGGCCTGCCCAAGGGCGTGATCAACACGCAGCGCATGCTCTGCTCGAACCTGCAGATGATCCTGCAGTCCCTGCCCTCGCTCGCCGATCCGCCGCCGGTGCTGGTGGACTGGCTGCCGTGGAATCACACCTTCGGCGGCAACCACAATTTCGGCATCGCGCTGTACAACGGCGGGAGCCTGTACCTGGACGACGGCAAGCCCGTGCCGGCGCTGTTCGACCGCACGATCCGCAACCTGCGCGAGATCGCGCCGACCGCCTACCTGAACGTGCCCAAGGGCTTTGAGTGCCTCGTGCACCACATGCGCAGCGACGAGGCCTTCGCCAGGCACTTCTTCAGCAAGCTGCAGTTCATGTTCTACGCCGGCGCGGGTCTCTCCCAGCACATCTGGGACAGCCTGGATGAGCTGGCGACGCGTGCCGTGGGCGAGCGGATCGTGATGATCACGGGCCTGGGCTGTACCGAGACGGCACCCTCGGCGACCTTCGCCAACTTCACCGACGGCCGCTCCGGCGGCATCGGCGTGCCGGTGCCGGGCGTGGACTTCAAGCTCGTCCCCACGGGCCGCAAGATCGAGGCGCGCGTGCGCGGGCCGAGCGTGACGCCGGGCTACTGGCGCAACGCGGAGCTCACGCGCAAGTCCTTCGACGAGGAAGGCTTCTTCTGCACCGGCGATGCAGTGAAGTTCATGGACCCCTCCGACAGCGGCAAGGGCCTGCTGTTCGACGGGCGCATCACCGAGGACTTCAAGCTTGCCAGCGGCACCTGGGTGAGCGTGGGACCGCTGCGCTCCCACATCGTGCTGCACTGTGCGCCGCTGGTGCGCGACGTGGTGCTCACGGGCCTGAACCGCGACGAGCTGGGCGCCCTCCTCTTCCCGGACCTGCCGGCCTGCCGCCGCTTGTGCCCGCAGCTGCCGGCCAGCGCCTCCAACGAGGAGCTGCTCGCGCAGCCGATTGTGCGCGAGCGCTTCCAGCAGCAGCTGGATGAACTGGCCGCCGCGGCCACCGGCAGCGCCAGCCGCGTCGCCCGCGCGATGATCCTGGTGGAGGTGCCGACGGTGGAGACCGGCGAGGCGACCGACAAGGGCTCGCTGAACTGCGCCGCGGTGCTGGAGCGCCGCGCGGCGCTGGTGGAGCGCCTGTACGCCGAGGGCGCGGATCCGGAAGTCCTGCGGCCGCGGCCGCTGCAGAAGGCACCGCGGGCCGACGTCGCCTGACGCACGGCCGGCCTGGCCCGGCGGCGCGCGCCTAGCGCTCGCCGCCGCCGTCCAGCGTGAGGATCGGCCCGTAGAGCTCGGGCCGCCGGTCCCGGAACACAAACCAGTTGTCGCGCAGCTCGGCGATCTCGTTCAGGTCGAACGTCGCCAGCAGCACCGCATCCTCCGTCTCCCCCGCCTCGGCGATCTTCGCGCCCAGGGCATCGGCGATGAACGAGGAGCCATAGAAGCGGATGTAGAGCCCCTGCGGGTCCTGCAGCGAGCGCTCCACGCCATGGCGGTTGGCCGCGAGCAGCGGCACCAGGTTCGCCGCGGCATGGCCCTGCTGGGTGCGCTGCCAGTGATCCCGGGAAAGCACCGGCAGCGCCGGCGGCGGCTCGGTGCCGATCGCGGTCGGGTACAGGAGCAGCTCCGCGCCCGCCAGCGCCATCACCCGCGCGCATTCCGGGAACCACTGGTCCCAGCAGATGCCCACGCCAATGCGTCCAAAGCGCGTCTGCCAGACCCGAAAGCCGGTGTCGCCGGGGCTGAAGTAGTTCTTCTCCTGGTAGCCCGGGCCATTGGGGATGTGGGACTTGCGGTACAGGCCCAGCACGCTGCCATCGGCATCCAGCATCGCGACGGAATTGAAGTAGGCGCGCCCGGCGCGCTCGAAGAAGCTGATCGGCAGCACCACGCCCAGCTCGCGCGCGATGCCGGCAAAGTGCGCCACCGCCGGGTTCTCCTCCAGCGTGGTGGCCAGCCGCAGGTGGCGCGAGTCCTGCTCGATGCAGAAGTACGGCGTCTCGAATAGCTCCTGCAGCAGGATCACCTGCGCGCCGCCCTGGGCGGCCTGGCGCACCAGCGCCTCGGCCCGCGCCAGGTTGGCGGCGCGGTCCCAGCCGCAGGCGAACTGCGTGACCGCCACGGTGACCTTGCGCGCGCTGCGCGCCAGGTGCGCCGGCGCGCTCATTACGCGCCCACCGGGGCGCTGGCGCGGACCTGCGCGGTGATGCGCAGCGCCGTCTCCAGCGCGCGCAGGCCATCCAGGCCGCTCACGACGGGATCCGCGCCCGTGCGCACGCACTGCAGGAAGGACTCGATCTCCGCCCTCAGCGCATCGCCCTGGTCCAGGTTTTGCTCCTCGATGCTCACCGGCAGCGGCGACGGCGCGGCGCCCGGCGGCTGCTTGCGGATCACCGTCAGGATCTTCTGCTGCAGGTCCATCGACAGGTACGCATCGTCCTGGAAGACGCGCAGCTTGCGCTCGGTCTTCAGGCTCACGCGGCTGGCGGTGGTGTTGGCCACGCAGCCGTTGGCAAAGCGCAGGCGCGCGTTGGCGATGTCGATCTCGTCGGAGAACACGGGCGTGCCGACCGCATCGATGGAGACGATCGGCGACTTCACGATGCTCTGCACGATATCGATGTCATGGATCATCAGGTCCAGCACCACGTTCACATCGGTACCGCGCTCGCGAAAGGGCGCCAGGCGGTGGCATTCCAGGAAGCGCGGCGCGCGCAGGTAGGGCTCGGCAGCCAGGATCGCCGCGTTGAAGCGCTCCAGGTGGCCCACCTGCAGCGTCCGGCCCTGCGCCTTGGCAAGGTCGATGAGCCCCTGCGCCTGCTCCAGCGTCTCGGTCATCGGCTTCTCCACCAGCACGTGCGCGCCATGGCGCAGGAAGTCGGCGGCGATGGCGTAGTGGGAGGGCGTGTGCGTGACGACGCTGACCGCATCGACCTTGCCCAGCAGGTCGTGGTAGTCGGCGTAGCCCGGCACGCCCAGCTCCGCCGCGACGGCCTCGCGCGAGCGCTCCTGCGTGTCGGAGACGCCCACCAGTTCGCTGCCCGGCAGCACCGCGTACTTCTGGGCGTGGAAACGACCGAGGTAACCGACCCCGATGACGGCGGTTCTGATTTTTTGCATGGTCCCGGTATTATGCCCGCCGTGAGCCACTTCATCTCGAGCGCCTACCGGCGCTACCGCAAACAGTCCGGCTTCGCCCGGGAGATCACCACGCTGCTGCTGGCGGCCGGGTTCGGCCTGGTCGTGCTGCCGCTGCTCATCTGGACCGGCGGGCACCTGGTGCTGGGGGAGTACATCCGGGACCCGCTGACCGGCCAGACCGGCGGTCCGCTGGCGCTGTGGATGGACTACCTGACGGCGCTGGCGCAGGGCTCGCCGGGGTACTGGCTCGCCGCCGGCGGCCTGTACGGACTCTACCTGGTGCTGAGGCTCATCCGGCGCCTGCTGGGAGTGTGAGCGGCGTCACGGTTCTGGGCAGGGATCCGGACGCCAGCCCCTGAAAAGCGAACTTTGTTCGCACTTCGGACTCACAACTCAGGGCGTTGAACGTGCCCCCCGCCCCCCAACCCTCAGCCGCGCGCCCGACCGGCCCGTCGAGGGGCTCGCGCGCACGGGCTCCGCGTTGCGCACGACCCAGGCGGCGCGGGAGCGGGAACGGCACGACGCAGGGGGCCTGTACCCCTACAACACCCCTGCCGGACGCATCCGCTGCAGCCTCCGGGGCGGCTGCGCCCGCCAGGGGCCCGCTCGCGGGGGCCTGAAGCCGCCTCCGCAGCCCCTACGGCCAGAAGTGCCAGGACATCGACATCAGGATGATCAGGAACACCAGCTGCACGGGCCGGCGCCAGGACTTAGCGCGGATCTCCCCGACGAAGGACGCGCTGGCCGTGGAGGCCAGGGCCACCGCCCACAGCAACCCCTCCAGCAGGGGCGAGAGCTCCCCATGCAGGCGCTCCCGGTACTCCGGCAGCGCCAGGAAGACCACCACGGTGAGCGCCAGGCCCGCGGTCAGCGAGATCGCCGACCCCATCGCAATTCCGAGCAGCAAGGCCAGTGGACGCAAGGCTTGAGACCTCGAGGAGTTTGGTTTTAAGGTGTCCGCACTTGCTGCCGCGCCCAGCGCGCTCTAGCCTGCGGGAGTCGACGGGCGATCACGCCCGCGACACACTCTAGCGCATTACCCCAAGACCGGCGGATCCGATCCCTATGCAAAGTTACCGACAGCCGTTGAGCTGGTTTGCCCTCGCCTCACTGGCCCTGCTGGTGATCGTCGGCAGTGGCTCCGCCGGCGCCCCCGCCGCCACCAGCATCCTGCCGCCCGGGGCCATTGCCCCTCTGGAGCGACAGCGCCTGGTGGCCCGCCGCATCGGGGCGATCCTGGAGGAGGCGCACTACCGCCACGTGCCGATCGACGACAAGCTCTCCGAGCAGGTCTACACGCGTTTCCTGGATTCCCTGGACGGCCAGCGCAGCTACTTCACGGCCGCCGATATCGCCGAGCTCTCGGCCTACCGGCTGCGCTTTGACGACATGATCCACACCGGGGAGATCGAGCCCGCCTTCCTGATCTTCGCCCGCTACCAGCAGCGCAACCGCGAGCGCATCCGCTTCGCCCTGGAGCAGCTGAAGACCGAGCCGGACTGGACGCTCAGCGAGTCCTTCGAGTTCGACCGCACCAAGCTGCCCTGGGCCGCCTCCACGCAGGAGCTCGATGAGCTCTGGCGCAAGCGCATCAAGAGCGACGGGCTCTCGCTGATGCTGGCCGGCAAGAGCTGGAAGGACGCAACCGACATCCTGCAGAAGCGCTACGAGCGCGTCCTCAAGCGCGTCGACCAGATCACGCCGGAGGACGTGTTCGAGAACCTGATGAACGCCTACGCGCGCACCTTCGATCCGCACTCCAGCTACTTCGGGGCGCGCAACTCGGAGGAATACCGCATCCAGATGAGCCTCAGCTACGAGGGCATCGGCGCTTCCCTGGCGACCAACGACGACTACATCAGCATCGTGAACCTCATCCCCGGCGGGCCCGCGGCGGCGGCCGGGACGCTGGCGATCAATGACCGCGTGATGGGCATCGGGCAGGGCAAGGACGGCCCGTTCCAGGAGGTCATCGGCTGGCGCCTGGATGACGTGGTGCAGCTGATCCGCGGCAAGGGCGGCACGCTGGTGCGCCTGCAGGTGCTGCCGGCGGGCGCGGCCCCCGGAACGCCGGAGAAGATCGTCGAGTTCACGCGTGGCAAGGTCACGCTGGAGAACCAGGCGGCGAAGAAGGAGAAGCGCATCGTGCAGCGCGGGAGCCGCACGCTGAGGATCGGCGTCGTGACGGTGCCGGGCTTCTACCAGGACGTGCAGGCGCAGGCGCAGGGCGACGAGAGCTTCCGCAGCACCACGCGCGACGTGAAGCGCCTGCTGGAGGAGCTGGCGAAGGAAGGCGGGATCGACGGCCTCGTACTGGACCTGCGCGGCGATGGCGGCGGCTACCTGCCGGAGGCCACGGCGCTCACGGGACTGTTCATCGACAAGGGCCCGGTCGTGCAGCTCAAGGACACCACCGGTCGCGTCGAGGTGCTGGATGACCCGACGCCGGGCACGGCCTACGACGGCCCGCTCATCGTGCTGGTGGATCGCTTCAGCGCGTCGGCCTCGGAGATCTTCGCCGGCGCGATCCAGGACTACCACCGCGGACTCATCGTCGGTCAGCGTACGTTCGGCAAGGGCACGGTGCAGAACCTGGTGCCGCTGGACCGCTGGTCGCAGCGCCCGGTGGACGGGCAGCTCACCGTGACCATCGGCAAGTTCTATCGCGTCACCGGCGAGAGCACGCAGCACCGCGGCGTGGAGCCGGACATCGCCCTGCCGTCGCCGATCAGCCTGGAGGAGGTCGGTGAGAGCGCGCTGGACTCGGCGCTGCCGTGGGACCGGATCGCGGGCGTCCCCTTCCAGGCCGTGCGCCAGCCGGCCTCCATGCCGACGGTCAACGTGCTGAGCAAGGAAGAGGACACGCGCAACCAGAAGGACGCGGACTACCAGTGGCTGGTGGGTGACATCGGCGCGCTGGAGCAGCTGCGCAAGCAGAAGTCCCTGTCGCTGAACCTGGCCGAGCGCAAGGCGGAGCGCACGCGGCAGGACGCCGAGCGCCTGGCGCGCGAGAACCAGCGCCGCGTGGCGCAGGGCAAGGCGCCGCTGAAGGCGCTGGACGAGCCGGACACGGAAGACGGCGCCCCAGTGCCGGCCGCAGCCAAGGAGAAAGAGAAGGCTCCGGACATCCTGCTGGACCAGGCCGCGCAGATCATGGCCGACGTGGTGGTGGCCTCCACGCCCGCGCCTGCGCCGACGGTGGTGGCCAAGGACGCGCAGTCCCGCCCGAAGGCGCCCTGACCCTGCCCAATGCCTTGCCGCGCCCCCAGGGGCCCTGCGGGGCTCCTAGCGCAGCAGCAGGCGGCGCAGGTCCCAGTGATCCTCGCGCAGCACCTGCGGGGCCTGGGGCTCGGGGCTCGCCCCGGTGACGCTGGCCACCCGCGCGTCCTGCGCCTCCCGGGCCACCGAATCCTCCGTCGGGACCACGTCGGCCGGCGTCCGGTAGCGGGCCCGGGCCTGCAGCTGCTCGGCGCGCTGCCGCACTTCGGGACTGGCCGAACCCCGCCCGGCCAGCGCGGCCTTGGCGCCGGTGATCCGGTTCATCAGCGCGACACAGGCGGCCACATCCCCATACCGCTCGGACGGCTCGCGCCGCCGCGCGGCGTCGGCGGCCATCTGCAGGAGCGGCGTGCGCGCCAGGCGCAGTGCCAGCACCTCGGCGTAGGCGATCGCCTCCAGGTTGATCGCGCGGCGCGCCTCCACCGAGAGCCCCGGGAACTCCGGTGCGGCCAGGTTCGCCACCGCATCGAAGGCATTGCGCGCCGCCAGCAGCGACTCCCGCGTGCCCCGCACCTCGGCACCCAGCGCGCTGAGGCGTCGCTCCAGGTCCCGCCGCTTGAAGTAGTGCCACCAGCGGTTGGCGGCCTTGAAGGCCTTGAACACTTCGGCGAGCTTGCCGCGCACGTCGGCGTCGGCGATCTGCGCCGCGTTGAGCTTGTGCTCCACGTCCTGGCGCTGCGCGAACTGGCGGCGATTGAAATCCGACAGGTACAGCCGCCGCTCGCGCTCCTCCTGCTGGGCGCAGTGCTCGGCGATCAGGCCGGTGAGTAGCGTGGCGCCGCACTGCCACAGGTCCCGCAGCTGGTAGAAGACCAGCGCCTGCGGGCCGCTCAGGGGCTCTGCCAGCCGCGTCTCCAGCTTCTCCAGCATCTGCTGCACGCGCGCCGTGGCGCCTTCCTGCTGCTTGACGCGATCCTTGAGCAGGTGGATCTCGGTCTGCGCGTCACCAAAGGCCTTCTTGAGCTCGGCGCGGTTGCGGAAGAGGTTCAGGACGCGGCCGTCCTCCTCCAGGCTCGCCGGCGCCGGCGCGCGCAGCCGCAGGAATCCCGATTGCCGAAGGTAGTTAATCAAGGGGGTAATCACAGTGTTAATCCCGATACCGGCATCGCCGGACGGCCACCCCTCGCAGCTTGAGCTCGGCGCCGTCGCCGCACGCGGCTCAACCGAAGCGATGGCCTCGCTCCAGACAATACTCGAGCCACTTGTTTAGCATCATATTGAGGCCCCAGCGCTGATCCAGTTCACGCTCTGCGTCACGGCGCAGGGCGCGCAGCGCCGGATGCCCCGGGCGCGGCGCCCAGTGCTGCGCCTCGGCCAGGCGGGCATCGGCATAGACGCGGATGCGCACGTCGGGGAAGCGCTGCAGCGCGCCGGCCGAGCCATCCAGGAGGGCCTGCCCGGCCAGCAGGTAGGTCAGGCTCAGCGAGGTCGTGTAGGGCGTCTGCTCCACCACGTTGAGCAGCAGGTCGCAGTCGCCGGGCACGCGCGAGAGGAGCTCGCCCGCCAGGGCCGACGGCGGCCCGCACAGGGCCTGCAGGCGGATGTAGTTACTCTCATAGAGCGACATCAGCGCCACGAAACTGCGGGGCCGCGCGCGCCAGGAGACCGGGATGAGCGTTTCGCTATGCATCGCGATCGAATATAGCATGCACTGTGCTGCCGCCCTGCTTCAGGCCTGCGCCGAGCAGGCCGGAACCAACAGGTGCTGGCGGTAGAAGCGCAGCTCGCGGATCGAGTCGTGGATGTCGGAGAGCGCCAGGTGCGAGGAGTCCTTGCTGAACTGCGAGGCGATCTGCGGGGCCCAGCGCTTGGCCAGCTCCTTGAGCGTGCTGACGTCGAGGTTGCGATAGTGGAAGTAGCGCTCCAGCTGCGGCATGTGGCGCGCCAGGAAACGCCGGTCCTGGCAGATGCTGTTGCCGCAGATCGGAGAGACACCGTCCGGCACCCAGCCGGCCAAGAACTGCAGCGTCGCCGCCTCCGCCGCCGCAGCGTCGAACGCGCTCTCGCGCACCCGCTGGGTCAGGCCCGAGGAGCCGTGCTGGCGCGTGTTCCACTCATCCATCGCCGCCAGCGTCGCCTCGTCCTGGTGGATGGCGAGGACCGGCCCTTCCGCCAGGACCTCCAGCTGGGCGGAGGTGACCACCGTGGCGATCTCGATGATCACATCGCTCTCGGGCTTAAGGCCCGTCATCTCCAGGTCGATCCAGATCAGATTGTCGCGACTCAACATGCGGTATGCCTCCATTCGTATGGCATTCTAGCAGTGCACATGGGCACACCTGAACGCTTCGACGCCGACGTCATCTCCGCCTACGGGCGCCACCTGCTGGCGCGCGATGCCGCCGGCGTGCTCGTGAAGGCGCGCCCCTTCGGCAGGGGCCTGGAGATCGTCTGCGGCGACCGCGTGCGCTGCGAGCGCGATGCGCGCGGCGAGGTGCTGGCGATGCAGGTCCTGCCGCGCACCAGCGCGCTCCTGCGCTCCAACGCCCGCGGCGTGAGCGAGCCGATCGTCGCCAACCTCACGCTGGCCGCCGTGGTGATCGCGGCGATGCCGCGGCCGGACCTGTTCATGCTGGATCGCTACCTGAGCGCCGCCGCCTCCACCAACCTGCGCGCGCTGATCGTGGTCAACAAGAGCGACCTGCCGCTGGAGGCCGAGGAGGAGGCCGGGCTCCAGCAACTGCAGGCGCTGGGCTATGACGTGCACCGCGTGGGCGCGCGCGACGGTGCCGGGCTTGAAGGCCTCGCCCAGGCGCTCGCCGGCCACACCAGCGTGCTGCTGGGTCAGTCGGGCGTAGGCAAGTCCTCGCTGATCCGCCGGCTCGCGGTCGATGGCGCCGAGGCGCTCACCGGCGAGCTCATGCGCGAAGAGGAAGGCCGCCACACGACGACCGCCTCGCGCCTGTACGAGTGCATCGGCGGGGGGCGCATCATCGACTCCCCGGGCGTGCGCGACTACGCGCCGTCGGTGGACCAGCTGGAGCCGGCGAGCCTGGGCTACTACGAGGTGCAGAAGTACGCGGCCAACTGCCGCTTCATGGACTGCCGCCACTTGAATGAGCCGCGCTGCGGCGTGCGCGCGGCGGTGGAGGCCGGCGAGGTGAGCGCGCGGCGCTACGAGAGTTACCGGCGCATGCGCCGCCTGTACGAGCAGCTGCAGGGCGAGCGCGCGCCGGGGCGCACCAAGCGCTAGAGGTTCTGCCGCCCCTGGAAGGCATGCGCGAGCGTGCCGCCATCCACGTACTCCAGCTCCCCGCCGATCGGCACGCCATGGGCGATGCGCGTGGCCAGGATGCCGCGTTTTTGCGCGAGCGCCGAGAGAAAGTGCGCCGTCGCCTCCCCCTCCACCGTGGGGTTGGTCGCCAGGATCACCTCCCGTACCGTGCCCTGGTCCAGCAGCGTCTCGAAGTCAGCCAGCCCCAGCTGCTCCGGTCCCACGCCGTCCAGCGGCGAGAGGTGCCCCATGAGCACGAAGTAGCGCCCGCGGTAGCTCGCGGAAGTCTCCACCGCCACCACGTCCGCCGGCGACTCCACGACGCACAGCAGCGCCTCGTCGCGCTGCGGGGCCGCGCAGATCAGGCACAGCTCCCCCTCGGTGAGCATGCGGCAGCGACGGCAGCGGCCCACCGCGCCCAGCGCCGTGGTCAGCGCGGCCGACAGCTCGCGTGCGCCCTCGCGTCCTTCCTGCAGCAGCCGGAAGGCCATGCGCTGCGCCGTCTTGGGCCCGACGCCGGGCAGCGCGTGCAGCGCATCGATCAGGCGTGCCAGGGCGGGGGAATGCTTCACGGGATCAGAACGGCAGCTTCATGCCCGGCGGCAGCTGCAGTCCGGCCATGGCGCCGGACATCGTCTGCTGCACGGCGGCCGCGACGCGGTGCGTGGCATCGTTGATCGCCGCGGCGATCAGGTCCTCCAGCACCTCGCGCTCCTCGTTCATCAGCGCCGGCTCGATCTGCACGCGCTGGGCCTCGTGCTTGCCGTTGAGCGTCACCTTGACCATGCCGCCGCCGGACTCGCCGGTGGCCGTGATCTTGGCCACCTCGGCCTGCGCCTTCTGCATGTTCTCCTGGACCTGCTGGGCCTGCTTGAGCAGGTTGCCGATATCGCCACGCACGCTTACTTCTCCTCGGGACGGGGGGAGGATTCCGGCGGGGTGAGCCGCACCGAATCCGGGTTCAGCGTCGCGCCGAAACGCTCCTTCAGCGCCAGCACCGCCGGATCGCTCTCCAGCGCGGTGCGAGCGGCAACGAGCTGCTCGTCGGTGCGGCGCGACTGCACCAGCGCCGGCGTCTCCGCCGGCGCGGTCGCCACTTCGATATCGATGCGCACGCTCTCGCCAAAGTAGCGCGACAGCGCCTGCGCGAGCTTCTGCTCCTGCGCAGCGGAGCGGATCGCCTGGTGGCGAGGGTCCAGCGCAAAGCGCAACAGGCTGCCCTGCCGACCGACGAAGGCACAGTGGGAGGCGAGCTGGCGCGCCAGGCCCGCCAGCTCCAGCTGCTGCGGGATCGCCGACCAGTTCTCCGGCGTCAGCGAGCCCAGCGGCGCGGCGGCCGGCGGCGGTGACGCACTGGCCGCGGCAGTGCCGCCGGCGGCGGACGCGGCAAACGGCGGCCGTGGCGGCGGCGCGGCGGCGGGCCCGGCCACGGCCGGCGTCGCCGCAAAACCGATGCCCTGCGGCCGGAACGCCAGCATGCGCACCAGCGTCATCAGGAACCCCACGCGCGGATCCGACACCAGGGTGAGGTCGCGCCGGCCCAGCACGCCGATCTGGTAGTAGAGCTGCAGGTCCTCCGGCGCGATGCGGCCCTTCAGCGCCTCCAGCAGCGCCGGCGGGTAGCCGTCCTCGTCGGCCGGCGCATCCGCTACCACCTGCAGCACGGCCACCCGGGCGAACAGGCTGTTGAGTTCATCCAGGAGCTGCGCGTAGTCCGGCGCCCACTGTTCCAGCTGCTGGGCATGGCGCACCAGGCCCGGCGCATCCTGCGCGGCCAGCAGTTCGGCGATCTCCACCACGTGGCTGCGGTTGACCGTACCCAGCATCGCCACGGCATCGGCCTCGCGCGCCGCGCCATTGCCAAAGGCCAGCAGCTGGTCCAGCAGCGAGAGCGCATCGCGCAGGCTGCCGTCGGCAGCCGTGGCCAGCAGGCGCAGCGCCGCCGGCTCCGAGGCGATGCCCTCCTCGCCCAGGATGAACGACAGGCGCGCCACGATCAGCGCCGTGGAGAGGCGCTTCAAGTTGAACTGCAGGCAGCGCGACAGCACCGTCACCGGCAGCTTCTGCGGGTCGGTCGTGGCCAGCAGGAACTTCACATGCGGCGGCGGCTCCTCCAGCGTCTTGAGCAGCGCGTTGAAGGAGTGCGCGGAGAGCATGTGCACCTCGTCGATGAGGTAGACCTTGTAGCGGCCCCGCGTGGGCGCGTACTGCACGTTGTCCAGCAGCTCGCGCGTGTCATCGACCTTGGTGCGGGAGGCGGCATCGACCTCGATCAGGTCCAGGAAGCGGCCGGCATCGATCTCGGTGCAGCTGGCGCACTCCCCGCAGGGCTGGGCGCTGACGCCGCGGTCGCAGTTGAGGCATTTGGCGAAGATCCGCGCCACGGTCGTCTTGCCCACGCCGCGCGTGCCGGTGAACAGGAAGGCATGGTGCACGCGCCCGGAGTCCAGGGCGTTGGAGAGCGCCTTGAGCACGTGCTCCTGGCCGGACATCTCCGCGAAGGACTTCGGACGCCAGGTGCGGGCCAGAGCGGTGTAGGTCATGGAGCGGAGTCTTCGCAGGGGCAGGAGCCAGTGGAGGCGACCCGCGCCGGCCGAACTCCGGCGCACGACCGTACCGTTACCGTTGCTCCCTTCCGGGCCTGGCGGGATTCACGGCTGGTCGTCGCGGAGGAACCGACGCGGGCCACCACGGAAAATTGGCGGAGAGGGTGGGATTCGAACCCACGTATACCCTTGCGGGCATAACTGGAATTCCAGTCCAGCGCCTTCGACCACTCGGCCACCTCTCCACACTCAAACTTCAGCCGGACAAGTGTAGCAGAGCGCACAGCGCGCCTGCCCACTGGGTCCGCCAAACCCGTTGCGATATTTTTACTTCGCGACCGGTGTCGCAGGCGGTGCCGCGGGCGCAGTGGCAGGCGCGGCGGCAGCCGGCGGCGCCGACGGGCTGGAGGACCAGAAGTGTTTTTTCTTCTTCTTGCCCGAATCCACCGGCAGCAGCCGCGCATTGGAATACTTCGGCGGCTCATCCAGGCAGGTGTCGCCCAGCGCGCGCGGGGCTTCCGGCTCGCGCAGGTCAGGGATCTTCAGCGCCGAGCGCGTCGGCAGCGGATCCATGCCCGCCGGGACGCGCAGCAGCGGCACGCTCTGCGCCTGCTCGTAGACCTGCGGCGTGTTGCACTCGTGGACCTTGTCGGTGCTCTTGTTGTGCCGAAAAGGCATCCAGGAGCAGGCCGGCAGCAACGCCGCGGCAACCGCCACGCAGGCCAGGCTCGCCAGGGCGGACGAACGCGGCGCGGATCGGTGGGCCTTGGGGGCCTGGATGGGGTGCAGTCGCATAGTTTTTTCGTGTACTCAGGCCGCCGTGGCCAGTGTGATGTCGGCCTGCCGCAGCGCCGCTGCGACGGTCTCATGATAACGCGCCGAGAGCTCCGTGAGCGGCAGCCGCAGCGTATCGCCGATCAGGCCCATGCGGGCCATCGCCCACTTGACCGGGATCGGGTTGGCCTCGACGAAGAGCTTGTCATGGAGTCCGACCAGCTTGGCGTCCAGACGTTCCGCCTCGGCCGTCTCGCCGGCCGCGGCCGCCCGAATCATCGCGCTCATGAGCGCCGGGGCCACGTTGCCGGTCACCGAGATCACGCCGCAAGCGCCCACGGCCATCGCCTCGCGCACGGTCGCATCGTCACCGGAGAGGATCTGGAAGGACGGCGGGCACAGGGCCCGCAGCTCGCGGATGCGCTCCAGGGAGGCCACGGCCTCCTTGATCGCCACGATCCGCGGCAGTGCGGCCAGGCGGGCCACGGTCGGCGGCAGCAGGTCCACGGCCGTGCGGCCCGGGACGTTATAGAGGATCACCGGCACGGCGCTGGCGGCCGCGGCGGCCGCGAAGTGCTGGTAGAGGCCCTCCTGGGTCGGGCGGTTGTAGGCCGGGGTCACCAGCAGGACGCCATCGACGCCCAGGGCCGACATCTCCCGCACCTTGGCGATCGTGCTGGCGGTGCTGTTGGTGCCGGCGCCGGCGATGAGCTTGATGCGTCCGCCCACCTGCTCCTGGGCGCGCAGCACCAGCTCCCGCAGCTCCGCGTCGGAGATCGTCGGCGATTCTCCCGTCGTGCCCCCGATCACGAGGCCATCGGTGCCGTTCTGCACGTGAAAATCCAGCAGGCGCGACCAGGCCTGCCAGTCAATCGCCCCCTCGGGGCGCATCGGCGTGACAATCGCCACGTGGGTGCCTGAAAATCCGGCGGCAAGCATGCGAAATCCTCGAGGTCCTGGAAAGCCAGCAGAAGGGCGCCGGATGTTACGGGCCGCGTGATATCCGAGGCAAGCGCCGGTAGACTTGGGCCCAGTCTCTCCAATCGGGTCCGCATGAAGCAATTTCTGGCTGTTTCCGCCATCGGTAGCGACCGCGCCGGCCTGGTGCACGAGTTCACCCGAACGATCGCCGACTGCGGGGGCAGCATCAGTGAGAGCCGGATGCTCTGCCTGGGGGGGGATTTCGGCCTTCAGATGCTGATCGGGGGCAATTGGCACGCCCTGGCCAAGCTGGAGGCCGAACTGGCCAAGCTGGCCGAGGCCGCCGGACTCGTTGTGCACCTGCGTCGGACCGAGGGCAAGACCCGCCGGGAGGACCACGTCCCGTACTCCATCGACGTGGTCTGCGTCGACCAGCCCGGTATCGTGGCCGGCCTGGCCGGCTTCTTCGCCAGCCGCTCGATCGACATCGGCGAGGTGGCCACCCGCAGCTACACCGCCTCCCAGACCGGGGCGGCGATGTTCTCGGTGCAGATGATGATCAACGTTCCGACCCGCATCCACGTCTCCCAGCTGCGGGAGGACTTCATGGACTACTGTGATTCGCTCAACCTCGACGCGATACTCGAGCCGGTGAAGAACTGAAACAGGCTTATCGGGAAAACCATGGCCAAGCTTGCCGTCGCCTCTGCCGTCCCCGCCTTCACACTGCCCTCCACCGAGGGCACCGACTTTCGGCTCAGCGCCGCCCGGGGCGAGAAGCTGGTGCTGTACTTCTACCCGAAGGACTCCACGCCCGGCTGCACCACCGAGAGCGAGGCCTTCCGCGACCTGCATGCGAAGTTCCGCCGCCTGGGCGTGAAGGTGCTGGGCATCTCGCGCGACAGCCTGGCCTCGCACGAGAAATTCCGTAGCAAGCTTGAACTGCCCTTCCACCTGCTGAGCGATCAGGAGGAGAAGGTCTGCAAGCTGTTTGATGTCATCCGCGAAAAGAACATGTATGGCCGCAAGGTAATGGGCGTCGAGCGCAGCACCTTCCTCGTCGATGGGAAGGGCGTCCTGCGGCGCGAGTGGCGCAAGGTGAAAGTGGCCGGGCATGCGGAGGAAGTACTTGAAGCAGCCAGAAGCATCGACTGAAATTCGCCGCGTCTACGTCCTCGACACGAACGTGCTGATGCACGATCCGGCGGCTATATTCCGCTTCGAGGAGCACGACATCTACCTGCCGATGGTGGTTCTGGAGGAACTGGACCACCACAAGAAGGGACTCTCGGAGCCGGCGCGCAACGTGCGCCAGGTCTCCCGCTTCCTCGATGACCTGGTGCGCGGGGCCGACAAGGCCGAGATCGACCGCGGCATCCAGATCCATTCCGTCTTCACGGCCGCCAATGGCAACGGCCACGGCAAGCCGGTCTCCTCCGGGCGCCTGTTCTTCCAGACCCGCATGCTCGCCGGCCGCCTGCCGGAAGGCCTGCCGGGACACGAGCCCGACAACTCCATCCTCGCCCAGACCCTGGCACTGCAGGGGGAGCTGGCCGACACGCGCGTCACGCTGGTCTCCAAGGACATCAACCTGCGCATCAAGGCCGCCATCGTCGGCGTGCACGCGGAGGACTACTACAGCGACCGCACGATCGAGGACGCGGACCTGCTGGATGCCGGCAGCCACGTCCTGCCGGCGGACTTCTGGGAACAGCACGGCAAGGACATGCGCTCCTGGAAGGAGGCCGGCCGCACCTGGTATGAGCTCAAGGGCCCGCAGGTGGCGCAGTGGCAGCGCAACCAGTTCGTGCACGAGGCAACCCCGCAGGGCATCGAGGCGATCGTGCGGGAGGTCAGCGGCGACGCCGCGCGGCTGGAACTGGTGCGCGACTACCGCAGCGAACGCCATGGCGTCTGGGGCATCACCGCGCGCAACCGCGAGCAGAACTTCGCGCTGAACCTGCTGCTGGATCCGGAAATCGACCTGGTGACGATCCTGGGCCCGGCGGGCACCGGCAAGACGCTGCTCGCGCTGGCGGCGGGCCTCATGCAGACGCTGGAGAACAACCGCTTCAGCGAGATCATCATGACCCGCGTGACCATCCCGCTGGGGGAGGACATCGGCTTTCTGCCGGGTACGGAAGAGGAGAAAATGGAGCCCTGGATGGGCGCGCTGATGGACAACCTGGAGGTACTGACCCAGGGCACCGAGGGTGGCAACTGGGGCCGGGCCGTCACCAATGACCTGCTCCGCAGCCGCATCAAGATCCGCAGCCTGAATTTCATGCGCGGGCGGACCTTCGTGAACCGCTACGTGCTGATCGATGAGGCGCAGAACCTCACGCCCAAGCAGATGAAGGCCCTGGTCACCCGCGCCGGCCCCGGCACCAAGCTTGTGTGCCTGGGCAACCTTGCGCAGATCGACACGCCCTACCTGACCGAGACCACCTCGGGCCTGACCTACGTGGTCAATCGCTTCCGGGGCTGGTCCCACTCCGGGCACATCACGCTCCTGCGGGGCGAACGCTCCCGCCTGGCCGACTACGCTTCGGAAATCCTGTGAGCGGCCGTGAACCCTTCGCCGCGGGCGCTGTCTCAAGCGGTACCATGACACTTCGCCATCGTCGCCTCTGCGCCGTGACGGCCGCCTGCAGCTTTGCGGTGGCCAGCTTCGTCACCGGCGCCGTGGCCTTCGGCCAGGGCGCCCAGCCCAATGCCAACGCGGTGACCCTGGGTCCCTCCCCGCTCGGCCCGTCGGCCGTGAACCTGCCGGACATGGGCAGCACGGCCAACGTGCTGATCAGCCGTGCCGATGAGTACCAGATCGGCCGCATGATCCTGCATAACCTGCGCAACGAGAACCAGGTGCTGGAGGATCCGGAGGCCACCGAATACATGCAGAACCTGGGCTCGCGCCTGGGGGCGCAGGCGCAGGAAGGCACGCAGCAGTTCACCTTCTTCGTGGTACGCGACAAGGCAGTCAACGCCTTCGCCGTGCCCGGCGGCTTCATCGGCACCAACTACGGACTGATCCTGCTGACCAACAACGAGTCGGAACTGGCGGGCGTGCTGGCCCATGAGATTGGCCACGTCGTGCAGCGTCACATCGCCCGCGCCGTCCAGGCGCAGAGCCGCCAGAGCCTGCCGCTGATGGCGGCGCTGCTGGGCGCGGTGCTGATCGGCATGGCCGGCGGCGGGGATGCGGCCATGGGCATGATCGCGATGGCCCAGGGCACGGCCATGCAGCAGCAGATCAACTTCACGCGCATGGAGGAAGCCGAGGCGGACCGCGTCGGCATCAGCTTCCTGTCGGCCGCGAGCTTCGACCCCAACGGCATGGCCGCCTTCTTCTCCGCGATGGGCCGGGAGGAAGGCGTGCAGCTCTACACCATTCCCGACATGCTGAAGAACCACCCGGTCACGACCGCGCGTATCGCCGAGGCGCGCGCGCGCGCAGCGCAGCTGCCGGCCAAGACCTCGCACGTAGACCCGCCCAGCTACAGCATGATCCGCGAGCGGCTGCGCGTGCTCACCTCCGAGCCGGAGGCGGATTTGCGCCCCTACTACGCGCGCCTGCGCAGCAACGGCGTGGACACCCTGGCGACGCGCTACGGCGCGGCACTGGCGAGCCTTAAGGCGGGAGATGCCGCCGGCGCCGCGCAGGCGCTGCGCGTGATGCTAAGCGCGAACCCCGACATCACGCTGCTGCACAGCGCCCTGGGCGAGGCCCAGATGGCCGCGGGCCAGCAGGATGAGGCGCTGAAGACCTTCGCGCACGCGATCGAGCTCTCCCCGCGCAATGTGCCCCTGACGGTGCGCTACGCCGAGGCGCTGCTGAAGGCCAACCGCGCGCAGCAGGCACACCAGATGCTGCTGGACCTGTTCAACAACGCGGTACCCACGCCGGAGCAGATCCGCCTGACGGCGCTGACGGCCAGCTCCGCCGGCGATACCGGCGATGCCTACTACTACATGGCCGAGTACCACATCTCCAGCGGCGACCTGATGCTGGCCACCCAGCAGCTGGACTTGGCGCTGGCGGAGCCGCGGCTGACCGAGATCCAGCGCAAGCGCTTCCTGGCCCGGCGCGAGGAGATCCGCGGCTACTTGCGGGAGCAGCGCGAACAGCGCGGCGGCAAGTCCTAGGGACCCTCCCCGTTGGCCGCCGCAACAGCAAGGTGATTTGCTACACTTGCCGCCCGCTCCCCGCTTTTCCGCTCCCCCCCCCATGCACCGTCGCCCAGCCCGGCTTCTCCTCCTGGCACTGATCACGCTGCTGAGCGGTTGTGCGTCGATGCGCCCGGCCGAGCGCAGCCGCAACGATCGCTTCGAGCACTACAACCGCGCGATCTTCCGCTTCAACCAGCAGCTGGACAAGGCCGTGGCCCGCCCGGTGGCAGTGGCCTACGTGAAGGTCACGCCGGAGCCGGTGCGCTCGGGCGTCTCCAATTTCCTGGCGAACCTGAGCTACCCGGTGGTCGTGGTGAACGACGCGCTGCAGGCCAAACCCAAGCAGTTCGGCCGGGACACGGCGCGCCTGGTGATCAACACCACCCTAGGCATCGGCGGGCTGTTTGATCCGGCGACGAAACTGGGCCTGGAGTCCCGCGACGAGGACTTCGGGCAGACGATGGGCTACTGGGGCGTGCCCTCGGGACCGTTCCTGATGCTGCCGATCCTCGGTCCCTCGACCGTGCGCGACGCCTTCGGCAAGGTGGCCGACCACTTCACCGAGCCCAAGACCTACTACGTGAACAGCACGACGCTCTCCTGGGGTCTGACGGGCGCGGGGCTCGTAGACAAGCGCGCGGGCCTGCTGGATGCGGAGGCGGCGCTCAATCGCTACTTCGACCAGTACGCGTTCATCCGCAACGCGTACCTGCAGCGGCGGGAATTCCTGATCTACGACGGCAACCCGCCGGATGACCCTGCACCGGAAGAGCCGGACGACAGCGCCCCGGACAGCCCGACCGAGGCGAAGTAACCGCCCCTAGGCTTCCAGCAGCAGCGACTCGGCGTCGCTGATGCGCGCGATGGCCAGCAGGCGCGGCGGCACGGCGGCAAAGCGCAGGTGACTGCCGATGGCCTGCGCCTGCCCCTTCCAGTCCACCAGCAGCGCCAGCCCCGCGCTATCCACGCCCACGACACCGGAGAGATCCAGCGTCAGGTCCTTGCCCTTGCCCGCGACGGCCAACAGCCGGGCGGACTCGCGCCACAGCTTCTGCACGGTATCGAAGGTCACCGCGCCGCGCAGCGCACAGGCGCCGCCGGGCTCGGTGATGAGTTCCGCCGCGGGGTTCTGCGCCATGCTCAGCTTCGCTTGGCGGGCTTGACGGCCGGGCCGGGCGATTCCAGGCGCTGGATCAGGTAATCCAGGCCCTTCGCGTCGACTTCCGGACCGAAGTCCTCCTGGAAGCTCTTCACGTAGCTGATGCCCTCGATGACCACGTCCCAGGCCTTCCAGCCGGCCGCGGTCTTGCGCAGGCTGTAGTTCACCTTGACGATGCTGCCGCCGTCGCGGCGGATCTCGGTGCGTACCGTGGCGCGCGGGGCGGCCGGGTCGCCGGTGAAGGGCAGGAACTTGATGCGATCGCCGGTGAAATCCACCAGCGCATCGCCGTAGGTCTGCATCAGCGAGCGGTAGAAGGCCTTGATGAAGCGCGCGCGCTGCTGCTCGTCGGCCTCGCGCCAGTGCTTGCCCAGGACCTGCTGCGCGGCGAAGTCCACGTCGAAATTCGGCAGCAGCACATCGTCGATGAGCCGGTAGAGGCCGGTCTTGTCCTGGCGGTACTTGGCGCGGTTGGCGTCGATGTCCTTGAGCATCACCTCGGAGGCGCTCTGGATCAGCTGCGAGGGGCCGCTGGCGTCCACCGCGGCCGTCGCGTGGGCGGCCGGCACGGCCAGGAACAGCGCTGCGCACAGCACCGCCGCCGCCGCCGCCGCCGCCGCGAATCGGGTCCGTAAGGCGTTGATGTTCATGGCTTGGGGGTCTCCGGTTTGCTGGCGAAGGCGGCGAAGAGCTTGTTCACGAGCTTCTCGATGACCATCGCAGACTGCGTATTGTCGATTTGACCCTTGTCGGCCAAATAGGTTTCCGAACCGCCAGCGTCGATGCCGACGTACTTGGCGCCCAGCAGCCCGGCCGTCTCGATGTTGGCCCAGCTGTCATCCGGGATGTGGTTGTACTGCTTGTCGATCGCCAGGGCGACGACGGCCTTGTAGTCGCGGGAGTCAAAGGTCACGCCCGTCACGCGGCCCACCTTGACGCCGGCCATGGTGACCGGCGCGCCGCTCTTGAGGTCCCCCACGTTGTCGAAACGCGCGGTGACGTGGAAGGATGCCGAGTTATCGGCGAACCCCAGCTTGCCACCGGGCAGCTGCGTGGTGAGAAAGCCCAGGGCTGCAAAGCCCAGCAGCACGAACAAGCCCGTACCGACTTCCAGACTGCGATTTGCGGACATGGAATATCCCCTGATCAAACCTTGAGAAACGCCGCGGTGAGCATGTAGTCCACCAGCAGCGTCATGACGGAAGAGACAACGACGGTGCGCGTGGTGGCCAGGCCCACGCCCTCGGCCGTCGGTGTGGTGTTGAAGCCTTCGTAGACCGCCAGCAGGCTGCAGATCACGCCAAACGCCAGGCTCTTGACGACGCCCTCGTTGACGTCCCGAAGCTCCACGGAGTTCTGCATCTGCGACCAGAACGTGCCTTTGTCAACGCCCATGAGCGTGACGCCCACCAGCTGGGCGCCGAAGATGCCGATCACGTTGAAGACGGCCGCCAGCAGCGGCATCGCGATGACGCCGCCCAGGAAGCGCGGCGCCACCACGCGGCGCATCGGGTCCACCGCCATCATCTGCATCGCGGTGAGCTGGTCGGTGGCGCGCATGAGGCCGATCTCTGAGGTCAGCGCGGTGCCGGCGCGACCGGCAAACAGCAGCGCCGTGACCACCGGGCCCAGCTCCTTGAGCAGCCCCAGCGTCGCGGCGACGCCCAGCGCGGACTCGCTGCCGAAGCGCGCCAGCAGGTCGTAGCCCTGCAGGCCGAGCACCATGCCCACGAACAATCCGCACAGCATGATGATGACGAGCGAGCGGGCACCGCAGTTGTAGACCTGGTGCACGACCAGGCGCGGCCGCAGCAGCGCAGGCCCGCAGGCCTTGAGCAGCTGCAGCTGGAACAGCGCGACCTGGCCGATGCGCCCCAGGGAGCCGGAGAGGGAGCCGATCATCGGAGGTCGCCGCGCGCCAGCAGCTGCTCGCGATAGTTGCCGGCCGGGTAGTGGAACGGCACCGGGCCATCGGCCGCGCCGTCCATGAACTGCCGTACCGCCGGGTCCTGCGTCGCCTCCAGCTCCGCAGCACTGCCTTGGGCCACGACCTTGCCGCCGGCCAGCAGGTAACTGTGGTCGGCGATCAGGCCGACCTCCTTGACGTCGTGGGTCACGACGATGCTGGTGATCCCCAGCGCATCGTTCAGCTGGCGGATCAGGCGGCAGATGACGCCCATGGAGATCGGGTCCAGGCCCACGAACGGCTCGTCGTAGATCAGGATTTCCGGGTCCATGACGATCGCCCGCGCCAGGGCCACCCGCCGCGCCATGCCGCCGGAGAGCTCCTGGGGCATCAGGCGCGTCGCGCCACGCAGGCCCACGGCCTGCAGCTTCATGAGCACCAGGCGCTGCAGCAACGGTTCCGGCAGGCGGGCGTTCTCGCGCACCGGGAAGGCCACGTTCTCGAAGACGTCGATGTCGGTGAGCAAGGCGCCGTTCTGGAACAGCATGCCCATGCGTCGCCGCAGCGCATACAGGGCCTCGCGGCTGAGGCTCGCCACGTTCTGGCCGAACACGGTGACGCGGCCCTCGTTGGGCGTCGACTGGCCCGTGATCAGGCGCAAGAGCGTCGTCTTGCCCGTGCCACTGGGACCCATCACCGCCGTGACGCTGCCGCGCGCCACTGCGATGTCCACGCCGTCGAATATTGTTCGGGACCCCACCCCGTAGTGGACGTTGCGCACGTCCACTACCAGATCCCGCGGTTCAGCTTCGGTCACTAGGCGGCCTGGGCGTCCATGCCTTCCTTGTACTGGCCGCTGCGGGCGAGGCTGTTGAGGCGGGCCCACTTGCCGAAGGCTGCCTGGCCGGCGCCATAGGTGGCCGCCTTGCCTGCCCACGCGGTCAGCGCCGCATCCTGCAGCGCGCGGCCGTAGCTGAAAGTCAGCTGCCACGGCAGCGCCTGCTGGTTCATCAGCGAGAGGTGCAGCGCCGCCTCGGCCGAGCTCTGCCCGCCCGAGAGGAACGCGATGCCCGGCACGGCCGACGGCACGTAGCGCTTGAGCGTGCGCAGGGTGGCGTCGGCCACGGCCTGCGCGCCGGCGCGATTGGCGTTCTTCTTGCCGGAGATCACCATGTTGGGCTTGAGCACCATGCCTTCCAGGTGCACGCGGTGGGCAGCCAGCTGGTCGAACACCGCCAGCAGCGCGGCGCCGGTGACTTCCTCGCAACGCTCGATCGAGTGGGCGCCGTCCATCAGCACCTCCGGCTCCACGATGGGGACGATGCCGGCTTCCTGGCAGAGCGCCGCGTAGCGCGCCAGCGCATGCGCGTTGGCATCGATCGCGAAGGCGCTGGGGATATCGGCGCCGATGTCGATGACCGCACGCCACTTGGCGAAGCGGGCACCGAGCTTGTGGTACTCGGCCAGGCGCTCGCGCAGCCCGTCCAGGCCCTCGGTAATGGTCTCGTTGGGGAAGCCGGCCAGGGCCTTGGCGCCGGTATCCACCTTGATGCCGGGGACGATGCCCAGCTTGGTCAGGTGGTCGGCAAACGGCACGCCCTCGCGCGTCTTCTGGCGCAGCGTCTCGTCGAAGAAGATCACGCCGCTGATGTACTTCTGGATATCCGCGGTCGTAAAGAGCATTTCGCGATAGCTGCGACGGTTCTCTTCCGTGGACTCCAGGGCGATCTTGTCAAAGCGCTTCTTGATCGTGGAGGAACTCTCATCGGCAGCCAGGATTCCACGGCCCTGCGACACCATGGCCTTGGCAATGCGCTCAAGCTCAGTACGGTTCATGCCTGCTCCTTCACAATAGAATTCCGGGCGCCACAAAAAGGCGCGCCAGCATAGCAAAATGCACCCCTCTCCGCCCCGTTGTGCGAGTGCAACAACCCTCCCCGCCTCGGGACCCAGGATTGGCAGAACGCGCAATCAGTACTAAAATAGTCCCAGTTCACTCCCCTGTCCTCCCCGAGGCGCCTTCGCGATGCTCCGCATCAGCAAATTGACCGACTACGCGACCGTGATCCTGGGCCTGCTGGCCGCGGATCCGGCCCGGCAGCAGACGGCGGCCGAGATCGCCGAGCGCACCCACGTGGCCGCCCCGACGGTGAGCAAGCTGCTCAAGCAATTGCAGCGCGCGCAGCTGGTGAGCTCCTCGCGCGGACTGCACGGCGGCTACCGCCTGGCGCGCCCCGCCGCCGAGATCAGCGCCGCGGCGATCCTGGATGCGCTGGAGGGGCCGGTGGCCCTGACGGAGTGCGCGGGCGAGCACAACCACTGCGGGATCGAGGGGACTTGCAGCGTGGGGGGTGCCTGGCAGCGCGTAAACCGCGCCATCCACCAGGCGCTGCAGGAAATCACCCTCGCCGAACTGGCCGGTCTGGATACCGGCACCACGCGCTTTGCCGCCTTCGACCTGCGGCTGCGCAACTCACTGCACACAGGCCAACTAAAATCATGAGCACGCCAGACACCCAACTGGATGACCTGCTGGCACGCGGCTACCAGCACGGCTTCGTCACCGACATCGAATCCGACACCGTCGCCCCGGGCCTGGACGCCGATACGGTGAAGTTCATCTCCCGCAAGAAGGGCGAGCCGCAGTTCCTGCTCGACTGGCGCCTGCAGGCGCTGGAGCGCTGGTTCACGATGAAGGAGCCGCACTGGGCCAGGCTCAAGTACAAGCCCATCGACTACCAGGACATCTCCTACTACTCGGCGCCCAAGGCCAAGACCGACGGCCCCAAGAGCCTGGCCGAGGTGGACCCGAAGCTGCTGGCGACGTACGAGAAGCTAGGCGTGCCGCTGCACGAGCGCGCGCGGCTGGCGGGCGTTGCCGTGGACGCGGTCTTCGACAGCGTGTCGGTGGCCACCACCTTCAAGGACCGACTGGCCAAGGCGGGCGTGATCTTCTGCCCGTTCTCCGAGGCGGTGAAGGAGCACCCGGAGCTGATCGAGCGCTACCTGGGCAGCGTCGTGCCGTACGCGGACAACTACTATGCGGCCCTGAACTCCGCCGTCTTCACCGATGGCTCCTTCGTCTACATCCCCAAGGGCGTGAAGTGCCCGATGGAGCTGTCGACCTACTTCCGCATCAATGCCGCCAAGACCGGGCAGTTCGAGCGCACGCTGATCATTGCCGACGAAGGCAGCTATGTCAGTTATCTGGAAGGTTGCACCGCGCCCAAGCGCGACGAGAACCAGCTTCATGCCGCCGTGGTCGAGTTGATCG
>CAIPVV010000025.1 GCA_903868595.1 uncultured Pseudomonadota bacterium | reverse complement strand
GTCTAACCGCTTCGCCCCCCCCCGCATTGCCCATTTGGCCAACCAACGCCAGCCCCCCCCAACGCGGACCGATCCAAGACCAGATGGCCAGTGGGCGAACCGGTAGCTTCAAAGTTTTCGTTGGTATTGTTGCCTGCCGCCCGTGGGTCGGCCCACGCGGACGCAGCAGCTGCGTATCCCGCCGAGGCGACCCGCCACCCGACGCTCGCATTCTGGCGGTCGCCGCGTAGACCGCTTCCATCCCTCAGTGGGGAAACCAACGCGGACTCCGGTCGCCAGCCCAGCAGCGAAAACGCGGCGGAAATCCTTGGAATCGGTCGTCGGGCTCGGCGCCGAAACTCACAGAAAGATCGATTAAATCAGGGGCAACTTCTCCCCCCAAAAAAAAGCCCCGGCCTCGCGGCCGGGGCATTCTCTGACCAGGTGCTACTTGAAGCTGCGCTTCACCGAAATCGACCACTCACGCGGCATCGCCGGCGTACCGGAGAGATAGCCCGCGCCGGTGTTGCCACCGAAAAGCGATAGGTAATACAGCTTGTTCGTGAGGTTGCTGACGTTGAGCTGCGACTGCCACTTCCCGTCGCCATCCTTCCAGGTCAGGTGTGCGTTGGACACTGTATAGGAAGGGATCTGGCCCCAGACCGGGTCATTGATCGCGGTGGTGAACTCGCTGCCCTGGTAGGTCACGTCGAGGCGTGGCGTCAACGTTCCGGCACCCACCGGTATCTCGTACTGCACGCCCACGCTCGCCTTCTTCGTTGGCGTGTACGGCGTGATCATGCTGGTGGTCACGCCCACGGTCGGGCCACCTGTCAGAGAGTAGTACTCGAAGTTGAGATAGCTGGCGGATGCGTCCAGCTCCAGGCCGCCCATCGGATGGGCCTCGATCTCAAGCTCCGCACCCTTGATATGAGCAGACCCCACGTTGGCCGGCAGGGCGCATGGTGCAGCGGGATACTGGACCCCATTAACCGGCGGCTCCGGACAGTTACTCAGCGTCAGCTGAATATCCTTGTAGTTGTTGTAGAACACCGCCGCATTCAGGCGGAGTGTCCGGTTGAACAGGTAGCTCTTAAAGCCCGCCTCGTAGGCCGTCATCGTCTCGGGCGCAAAGGCCTTGTCCTGCGACGGGTAGAACGGACGCGGATCAACGCCGCCGCCCTTGTATCCGGTCGACGTCTGCAAATAGACCATCATGTCCGGGTCGATCTGGTACTGCAGCGCCAGGCGATAGTCCGTATGGGTTCCCTGGAAATGTGCAGTGGAATTATTGACGTTCTGTACCAGTCCGTTCCAACCTGCTGGGTCGGTGATGAGCGACCCATCCCCATTGTGGCGGAAGTAGGTGTAGTCCTTCTTCTCGTCCGAATATCGCACGCCACCATCGATGCTGAACTGATCCGTGACGTGATATTCGGCGTTGGCAAAGACCGCCTTGGTCTCGGCCGGCGTCGAGTCGGGACCATGGATAAAGTCAAACTTGACCCACGGCAGTCCGACGCGTGCGTTGAGACCACCGTTGCCAGTCAGGTAGAAGCCGCCAATCGTGTAGTCCAGGTTGGACGCCTTTCCGGACAGGCGCAGTTCCTGCGTAAACTGCTTGTGGCGCTGCATCTCGAGCAGGATCTCCACGCCAATTGGCGAGGAATCTGTCTGCTCGGCGAACTGGTTCCACAGCGTTCGGTAGGCCGAAACGGACGTCAAGGTCATGCTGTCGTTGATCTTCCACTGAATGTTGGCACTCAAACCCGAGCTGTTGAGGTGATTGATCGGGGGCACGGAGATCGGTGCATACGGATCGCAGCCAAAGATTACCGAACAGGCCGTCGACGTAAACGTCGCATAAGTCAAGTACGGGTTGTTCGGGTGGTTCGGATCGGTCGAGGCTGCGCCGTAGGGAATGAAGTTCGTGCCAAAAAACACCGGCGAGCCGTTGACACCCTTGGTGTAGGTGAGCGTGCCCAGACCCGGGGCGATGTTAAGCAAGGTCGTGGCCGGCACGCCGGACTTATCGCTGGTAACGTCGCCGGAGAGGTTCACTTCCACCGAGTCAGAGGCCAGCCAGCGCAGCTCCAGGCGCGCCGCGTTATAGGCCTGATCGCCCTGGCGGCCGATCGTGCAGCCATCGCCCTGATCGTGCACCGGCACGTTGGAGCCCGGGTGCGTGCAGCCGTAATCCACGTCCGTGACATAGCCATCATGGTGCTTGCTCGAGAACGAGGCCCTTGCAAACAGCGTGTCCTGGACGAGCGTGAAGTCTGCCGCGCCGCGCGCATCCACGCGGTTCAGACTTCCCTTGGTGATCTCGATATAGCCGGTGTCATCACCCATGGGCTTCTTGGAGAACAGCTTGATGGCGCCGCCGATCGAATTCTTGCCGGCCAGCGTGCCCTGCGGACCGCGCATGACTTCCACGCGATCCAGGTCTACCAGATCCAAAAGCGAGCCCGTAACCGTCGAGTAGTAAACGTCATCGACGTAGATACCGACACCCGGCTCAAGAGCCAGATTGAAGTCCGTCTGGCCGACACCGCGGATGTAGGCGGACATGGAGGATCCAAAGGCCGCGCCATTCTGGGTCAGCGTCACATTCGGTGCCTGTGCGGCAACTTGCGTGATGTCCGACTGGTTGCGCTGCTCGAGCATCGCGGCATTGACTGCGGTAATCGCGATCGGCGTCTGCTGAAGGTTCTGCTGACGGAACTGCGCCGTGACCACGACTTCCTCCAGCGCACCGGCTCCGCCTGCGGACTGGGCAATGGCCTGGCTTACCGACATGGCAATAAGCATGGTGGCGCCCAGGGCCGTGGGCACGGCGGACACCAACCGAGAGGACACCTGAACGGACTTGGACATGCTTTTCCCCTGAGCGAATTGACTTTTTATTGTTGCCGCTGCTGTCAATACAACGCGTGGCCGCTTGAATCTACCTAGCGGCTTTTTTTCTGTAAATAGTATTCGGGACGTTTCGGCTCGTATCACCCAGCGGCCGCCAGTCGGATCGCGTCGGTATTGCGCAACACGCGGATGCGCGTTGGCAACAGCCCCCCGCACTGCCCGCCGCTCCTGGCCAGGGCAGTTCATCGGGCGGCGAGCGCGGTACCAAAAACAACTGGTTTTTTTGCTGAGAAAACCGGCTTTTAAGGGCAGGATCGCGGTGCGCCACTGCCGCGGATTGGGCCGGGAGCCCCTGCGGCACCCGCTACCGAGCCTCGTTGTTTATTCTCGACACCGTTCGGAGACAGGACGGCCACGTTCGATGTGCCGCTACCGGGCGCAAGGGAGCCCGCGGGGTTCGGCCGGGAAATACTGGCCCGGTCGGTCAGGCATGCCGGGTAACCGCGGCACTCATCGCCGGCCGATAGGGCCGGCCCGCTGAAGCGACGGCCCGACCGGGGGCGGGCAGTCCTCCGGTGAGGTCAGGGACCCTGAATTAGCTATCCAGATGACCGTGGCATTGCTTGAACTTCTTGCCTGAGCCGCAGGGGCACGGCTCGTTGCGCCCGACCTTGCGCTCCACGCGCACGAACGGCGCCGGCGCGTCGGTGCCCAGCTCCGGGGCGCCCGGGAACGCCGCGGCGGCGGCCTCGGCCTGCGCTGCCGCCGTCAGGACCGACTGGGCCTCGGCGTGCTGCGCCTGCAGTGCACGCGTCAGCCGTTCGCGCTGCTCGGCCTCTTCGCGGTCGACGTCTTCCTGCGTGCGGATCTCCACCTTGGAGAGCAGCGAGGCCGACTCGTGCTTCACGCGCTCCAGCATCGACTGGAAGAGCTCGAAGGACTCTCGCTTGTACTCGTAGCGATAGTCCTTCTGCGCATAGCCGCGCAGGTGAATGCCCTGGCGCAGGTAATCCATCGCGCCCAGGTGATCGCGCCAGTGCTGGTCCAGGGTGCGCAGCACCACGTCGCGCTCCACCTGCCGCATGATCTCCGGCCCGATGCGCACGACCTTCTCCTCGTACACGGCATCCACCGCGTCGATGACGCGCTGCCGGAAGCTGGCCTCGTCGATCTCCGGGTTCTGCTCCACCCAGGCCTTGGGCTCGACCTGCGCGTTGAAGTCACGCGCGATCGCATCGGCCAGGCCGTCCAGGTCCCAATCCGAGGGGCTGGCCTGCCGCGGGACGAACTGGTCGATCAGCGCGGTGACGGAGTCCTCGCGCATGCTGGCCACGGCATCCTTGAGGTCCGGGGCACCCAGGATCTCGGTGCGCTGGTGGTAGACCACCTTGCGCTGGTCGTTCGCGACGTCATCAAACAGCAGCAGCTGCTTGCGGATGTCGAAGTTGTGCGACTCCACCTTGCGCTGCGCCTTCTCGATCTGGCGGGTCAGCAGGCCACTCTCGATGACCTCCCCTTCCTTCATGCCGGCGATCTGCAGCAGGCGCTTGGTGCGGTTCGGGTCGCCGAAGATACGCATCAGCGTGTCTTCCATCGACAGATAGAAGCGGCTGGATCCGGGGTCGCCCTGGCGACCGGAACGGCCGCGCAGCTGGTTGTCGATACGACGCGACTCGTGGCGCTCGGTGCCGATGATGTGCAGGCCGCCCGCGGCCAGGACGACGTCGTGGCGCTTCTGCCATTCCGCACGCAAGCTCTCGCGGCGCGGCTCGTCGATGGTCTCGCCGGCCGCTGCCAGCTCCGCCAGCTCCACTTCGTAGTTGCCGCCCAGCTGGATATCGGTGCCGCGGCCCGCCATGTTGGTGGCGATCGTGACGGCCGAGGGCTGGCCCGCCTGCGCAACGATCTGCGCCTCGCGCTCATGCTGCTTGGCGTTGAGCACCTGGTGCGCGATGTTCTGCTTCTTGAGCAGGCCCGAGAGGAACTCCGACGTCTCGATGGACGTCGTGCCGACCAGCACGGGCTGGCCACGTGTGGCGCAGTCCTTGATGTCCTCGATGATCGCCTCGTACTTGTCCTTCTGCGTCAGGTACACGAAGTCCTGCATGTCCTTGCGGATCATGGGACGGTGCGTGGGGATGACCACCACCTCCAGGCCGTAGATCTGCAGGAATTCCGGCGCCTCGGTGTCGGCCGTGCCGGTCATGCCCGAGAGCTTCTTGTACAGGCGGAAGTAGTTCTGGAAGGTGATGGAGGCAACCGTCTGGTTCTCCTCCCGCACCCGCACGCCTTCCTTGGCCTCCACAGCCTGGTGCAGGCCGTCGGACCAGCGGCGTCCCGGCATCGTGCGGCCGGTAAACTCATCGACGATGATCACCTCGCCGCCGCGCACGATGTATTCCACGTCCCGGCGATACAGCGCGGCGGCGCGCAGGGCCGCGTTCAGGTGGTGCATCAGGCGGATGTTGCCGGCGTCATAGAGGCTCTCGCCCTCGCGCAGCAGCCCGAACTCCGCCATCAGCTGCTCGACGTGCTCGTGCCCGTCCTCGGTGATGTGAACCTGCTTGGCCTTCTCGTCGACCGAGTAGTCGCCCGGGCCGTCCTCGGCCTCCTGGCGAACGAGCTTCGGAACCAGCTGGTTGATGCGCAGGTACAGCTCGGTGCTCTCCTCGGCGGGGCCGGAGATGATCAGCGGCGTACGCGCCTCGTCGATCAGGATCGAGTCCACCTCGTCGATAATCGCGTAGGAGAGCGTGCGCTGGACCCGATCCTCCAGGCGGAAGGCCAGGTTGTCGCGCAGGTAGTCGAATCCGAATTCGTTGTTGGTGCCGTAGGTGATGTCGCAGGCATAGGCCGCGCGCTTCTCCTCGGAGGACTGCGAGTTCTTGATCACGCCGACCGAGAGGCCCAGGAAGCCGTACACCGGGGTCATCCAGTCCGAGTCGCGCTGCGCGAGGTACTCGTTGACAGTCACGACGTGCACGCCTTCGCCGGAGAGCGCGTTCAGGTACGCCGGCAGCGTCGCCATCAGCGTCTTGCCCTCGCCGGTGCGCATCTCGGCGATCTTGCCCTGGTGTAGCGTGATGCCGCCGATCAGCTGCACATCGAAATGCCGCATCTTCATGACCCGACGGGCTGTCTCGCGCACGACCGCGAAGGCCTCCGGCAGCAACTCATCCAGGCTCGTCCCCGCCTTGACGCGGTCGCGAAATTCCCGCGTCTTGGCCCCCAGGGCCTCGTCAGAAAGTCCCTGGACCTGCGATTCCAGCTCGCCCGTTGCGCGCGTAAGGCGCCCAAAACCCCGCACGATGCGCTCATTACGGCTGCCGAACACACGCGTCAAAAGCTGAAGCACGGAATTTTCCTTGCTAAATCAAACAGATAAAAAACACCCGGGCAGCGACCCTAGGGCCACCGGTCCGGGAGGCGCGCCATTTTACGAAATGGAGGGCGTGAGCGGGAAATGGTTCGCGTCGGCGCGATTGCAAGGGGCCCAGGGCCCCTTTCCGGGGATTCCCCGCCCCTAGCGCTCGATATAGCCGAGCGGATTGACCTGCTGCCCGTCCTTGAGCACCTCGAAATGCACATGCGGCCCGGTCGAGCGGCCGCTGGAGCCCATCAGCGCGACCGCCTGGCCCCGGGTCACGGTCTGCCCGACGCTCACCAGGCCCACCTGGTTATGCCCGTAGCGGGTGACGTAGCCGTTGCCGTGGTTGATCTCGATGAAGTTACCGTAGCCCTGGCGGTATTCACTGGAGGTGACCACGCCGGCGGCGACCGCCACGACCTGCGAACCGCGACCACCGGCGAAATCCACGCCCCTGTGGATCGCCTCGTGGCCATCGAAGGGATCCTGGCGCTCGCCGTAAAAAGAAGAGATATAGCCATCCCGCACCGGCCGGCCCTCGGGCTGGATCGCCTCGTTCAGGCGGCGCGAGAGAATCACGTTCTCCAGCGCCAGCAGCTGCGCGTCGCGGGTCTCGATGCGACGCTGCACCTGGTCCATCATCGCGTTGACGTCCGGCAGCACGGCGCCCCGGCCGGAGTCGCCCGCCTCTTCCGGTCCGCCCAGCGCCGGGGGTGCGTCGAAATTGAACTCTCGGCTGTTGATGTTGGCCATCTGCGTGAGGCGCTTGCCCAGCGCGTCGATGCGGATCAGCTGCGCGTTCATCTGCCCAACGCGCAGCGCCAGCCCGTCGATCCGGTCCCGGACCTGTTCCCGCAGCACCTGCAGCTCCGCCCGCTCGTCACGCGCAAGCTGGGTAAACCCGCCGCCCCGGTGCGCGGTGCTGCCGGCACCCAGCTGCAGGCCCAGCAGGAAGGCCACGCCCAGTACGCCCAGGGCCAGCGTGCCCATCACCGCCAGAGCCACCGGGTGGGAGAGGTTCAGGTTGCGGGCAAGGCCCGCCCGCTGGGAAAAGAAGTACAGGTTCATTGAAGTCAGCGCTCCGGTCGCTTAACTAAGGAAGCGAGGGATGGTCGATCGGAGGCGCAGCGGACTGCGCGGCAGGATCCCGGGGCGGATGGGCCCGGCGGAAGTCCTGTAACCTTGGATTCGAAACGACTATGCCGAATAAGCCCCCCCGAGACAAGCCAAGACGCCCCCGCTCCGGACGCCCGCGAGCCCTCGGGGACGTGCTGCAGCGCGCCACCACGGGCAGTGCCCTGGCCGCGATCCAGCAGGGTGCGGCGGGCGTGGAAGCACTGCGTCAAAAGCTGCTCTCGCAGCTGCCCCAGGCGCTGCAGCCACACGTCGCCAGCGCGATCGCGAAACCGGGAGAAGTCGTTGTTTTTGTTGACTCGGCGGCCTGGGCAGGACGCCTGAAACTGGCGCTGGCCGAGGTCCGCCCGGACCTCAAGCCCGAGGCCCAGGACAGCGACCGGCTGACCGTGAAAGTGATGCCCGGCGGGCAGTTCCGGCGCTAGCCGGAACCCCCGAAATCAGCCGTTGGAGGCTTCCGGCAGGGAGCGCGGCTCGACATAGGAAATCGGCGCCAGTTCCGGCCGCTCGAAGGTCACTTCCTCCCAGGCGGACTGGTCGGCCAGCAGGGTGCGCAGCAGGCGATTGTTGAGCCCGTGGCCGGACTTGTACCCCGAGAACTCGCCGATGAGGCTGTGCCCCAGCAGGTAGAGATCCCCGATCGCGTCCAGGATCTTGTGCTTCACGAACTCATCTTCCGAACGCAGACCGTCCTCGTTCAGCACGCGCGACTCATCCAGCACGATCGCGTTGTCGAGGTTGCCGCCGAGCGCCAGGTTGTGGGCGCGCATGGTCTCCAGGTCCCGCATGAACCCGAAGGTGCGCGCACGGCTGACTTCCTTCAGGTACGTGGTGGTCGAGAAGTCCATGCTCGCCTTCTGCGAGTGCTTCTTGAAGATCGGGTGGTTGAACTCGATCTCGAAGTTCACCTTGAAGCCGTCATACGGGCCAAAGCGCGCCCACTTGTCGCCGTCGCGCACTTCCACGGGCTTTTTTACCCGTACAAAACGCTTCGGGACGGACTGCTCGGCAATACCGGCCGACTGCAGCAGGAACACGAACGGACCCGCGCTGCCGTCCATGATCGGCACCTCGGCGGCGCTGACCTCGACGATCGCGTTGTCGATGCCCAGGCCCGCGATCGCGGAGAGCAGGTGCTCGACGGTGGAAACCTTCGCCTCGCCCATGACCAGCGTCGTGCCGAGCATGGTCTCGCCGACGTTCTCGGCGACCGCGCGAACTTCCGGGTTGCCCGGCAGGTCGACACGGCGGAAGACGATGCCCGAATCGGGCTCTGCGGGCCGCAAGGTCATGAAGATCTTGGTGCCCGTGTGCAGCCCCACGCCCGTGGCGCGGATGCTGTTCTTGAGAGTGCGTTGACCGACCATATATAAGGAGTGGCGTGCGGTGGCGCGGATGGGGCGTTACCGTACCACAACCCCCGCCGGCCGGTCAGAGCGGCCGGCCGGGGTGGTCCATCCGCTGCCCTCAGTCGGCCTGGCGGCGCAGGAAGGCCGGGATGTCCAGCAGGTCTTCCTTGACCGTCTCCACCTGCAGGCCGTCACCGACGGCGCGCTTCTGCTGGGTCTGGCGGCCGATGGTCGGGCGGTCGTAGTCGGCGTAGTCCACCGCCGACGGCCGGGAGGACGCCGGCTTGGGCACCACGCGCATCGAGGTCTCGCGGTGCACCGGCAGCTCGCGCGCCGGCTCGCGGCTGCTCTCGCGGGCCGTCGGCTTCTGCACTGCGAGTGCCGCCCGGTTCAGGCCCGTGGCCACTACCGTTACCCGCAGCTCGTTGGACATGTCCGGGTCGATGACCGTACCGACCACGACCGTCGCATCCTCGGAGGCGAACTGCTTGACGATGTTGCCGACTTCCTGGAACTCGCCGATCGACAGGTCCATGCCCGCCGTGACGTTCACCAGGATGCCGTGGGCACCGGCCAGGTCGATGTTCTCCAGCAGCGGCGAGGACACGGCAGCCTCGGCGGCCGTGCGGGCACGGCCCTCGCCGGTGCCGATGCCGGTGCCCATCATCGCCATGCCGGTCTCGGCCATGACGGTGCGGACGTCGGCGAAATCGACGTTGATGAGACCGGGACGGGTGATCAGCTCGGCGATGCCCTGTACCGCGCCCTGCAGTACCTGGTTGGCGGCCTTGAAGGCATCCAGCAGCGTGGTGGCGGCGCCCAGCACCGTCAGCAGCTTCTGGTTGGGGATCGTGATCAGCGAGTCCACGTACTTGGCGAGCTCGGCGATGCCGTTGTCGGCGGCGTGGGCGCGCTTGCCACCCTCCATCTCGAACGGGCGCGTGACGACCGCAACGGTGAGGATGCCCAGCTCCTTGGCGATCTGGGCGACCACCGGCGCGGCGCCGGTACCCGTGCCACCGCCCATGCCTGCGGTGATGAAGAGCATGTCGCAACCGTCGATCAGCTCGACAATGCGCTCGCGGTCCTCGATGGCGGCAGCGCGACCCACGTCCGGGTTGGCGCCAGCGCCCAGGCCCTTGGTGATGTCCCCGCCGATCTGCAGCGAGGTCTTGACCTTGGAGTGCTTGAGGGCCTGCGCGTCGGTGTTGACGCACACGAAGTCCACCCCATCTATTCCGCAGGTGGCCATGTGCGATACGGCGTTGCCGCCGCCACCGCCGACCCCGATGACCTTGATCACGGCGCTCTGGCTGTATGCATCCATAAGTTCAAACATTGGCGTCAGCTCCTCACGGTAACCGTAAAAATCAGAAATTTCCCTTGAACCAAGACGACATGCGATCGATGAGGCCGCCCATGGCCGGCAGCGAGCGGCCGCCGCGCACGGGGTGGGCGTTCTCCAGGCCGTAGAGCAGCAGCCCCACGCCGGTGGAATGGATCGGGTTCTGGATGACATCGGGCATGCCCTTGACCAGCTGGGGGACGCCCAGGCGGACCGGCATGTGGAAGATCTCCTCGGCGAGATCGATGGCCCCTTCCATCTTGGCGCTCCCGCCAGTCAGGACGATGCCGGCGGCGATCACTTCCTCAAAACCACTGCGGCGCAGCTCATCGCGGATCAATCCGAAGAGCTCCTCATAGCGGGGCTCGACGATCTCGGCCAGCGTCTGGCGCGCCAGGCGGCGCGCGGGGCGGTCGCCCACGCTGGGAACTTCGATGCTTTCGTCGGGGTTGGCGAGCTGGGACAGCGCACAGGCGTATCGGATCTTTATATCTTCTGCGTATTGTGTAGGCGTGCGCATCGAAACAGCGATGTCGTTGGTGACCTGATCACCAGCGATCGGAATGACTGCAGTATGACGTATTGCGCCACCAGAAAAAACAGCTAAGTCAGTCGTACCGCCACCAATGTCGACGATGCAGACACCAAGCTCCTTCTCATCTTCGGTGAGCACGGCGTAACTGGAGGCCAACTGCTCCAGCACCACGTCCTCGACCGTGAGCCCGCAGCGCTGCACGCACTTCACGATGTTCTGTGCCGCGCTCTCCGCGCCCGTGACGATGTGCACCTTGGCCTCCAGGCGCACGCCCGACATGCCGATCGGGTCGCGGATCCCCTCCTGGCCGTCGATGATGAATTCCTGGGGCAGCACGTGGAGGATCTTCTGGTCGGCGGGGATGGCCACCGCCTTGGCCGCATCGATGACGTGTTCCACGTCCGCCGGCGTCACCTCGCGGTCGCGGATGGCCACCACGCCGTGGGAGTTCAGGCTGCGGACGTGGCTGCCGGCGATGCCGGCGTAGACCGCGTTGATCTCGCAGTCGGCCATCAGCTCGGCCTCCTCAACCGCCCGCTGGATCGACTGCACGGTCGACTCGATGTTTACCACGACGCCTTTTTTAAGGCCCCGCGAGGGGTGGGAGCCGCGGCCGACGATTTCCAGGGTGCCATCGGGCTGGATCTCGCCCACCAGGGCGACGACCTTGGAGGTGCCGATGTCCAGGCCCACTATCAATGATCTATCCGACCGCTTAGCCACTGCTGCGGCCCTCCTTCTCTGAGCGCCAGCCCACGGCGAAGCCGTTGGCGTAGCGCAGGTCTATGTAGGCGATATCCTGGGGACGCATGCCGACCAGGCGGCTTGCCGCAACCATGAATCGATCGAAACGCTCCTCGACCTGCCGGCGCCCGAGGCGCACGACGATGCCGTTGTCGAGCGAAAATTCCCAGGCGCCGCGCGGGTCCAGCCGGACCTGCGAGAGGCGCATGCCAGCCTCGGTCAGGCGCCCCTGCGCGGCCAGGTAGCGCTGCGTCACCAGGACCTGCGTACCCGGGGGGCCGATGAGCTGCGGCAGCTCCGCCGGCACGTGCGCCGGATCATTCACGAAGACTTCGCCGCGCATGTTGAGCAGGCCGATGTCACCCCAGCGCGCCATGGGCACCTGCTCCACGACGTAGACCGATAGGCCCCGCGGCCAGCTGCGGCCCACGGTCACGCTGTCGACCCAGGGAATGCGGCGCACGGCGCGGCCCACGGCATTGAGGTCCACCGCCACCAGACCCTGCCCGCGACTCACCTGGCGCACCGCCTTCTCCACGTCCAGGGGCGAGACGCGCTGGAATCGACCGGCCACCGCGACGGTCTGGATCGGCTGGTCCAGGGACGTGCGCAGGACGAACACCACGGCCGCGATGCCCGCCAGCGCTGCGGCCGCGCTGCCCCAGCGCTTCCAGTCCAGCTGCGGCAGCGTGAAACCCCAGCGCCGTCCTTCCGGCCGGCGGCTGCGGTTTCGCTTGCGGTTACCCGTGGAAAACATTTCTTCCTCCTTAACCCTGGTCCCGCGGCTGCCGGACGAAGCTCGTCTCCAGCACCTGCCAGCACAGTTCGTCGAAATCGATGCCCGCCGCGCGCGCCGCCATCGGCACCAGGCTGTGGTCGGTCATGCCGGGAATCGTGTTGAGCTCCAGCATCAGCGGGCGGCCGGCCTTGTCGGACATGAAGTCCACGCGCCCCCAACCCTCGGCGCCCACCGCGTCGAACGCGGCCAGGGCGAGGCTCGCCATGTGCGCCTCGGCCGGGGCCGACAGGCCGGATGGGCAGTGGTAGCGCGTGTCGTTGCGCAGGTACTTGGCCTCGTAGTCGTAGAAGCTGTTGCTGGTCTCGATGCGGATCGCGGGCAGGACCCGCCGGTGCAGCACGGCTACGGTGTACTCGGCACCCGTGATCCACGGCTCGGCGAAGACCACCCGGTCCACGGCCGCGGCGCGCTGCCACGCGGCCTCCATTTCCTCGGCCAGGGTCACCTTGCTCATGCCGACGCTGGAGCCCTGGGATGCGGGCTTGACGATCAGCGGCAGGCCGAAGCGCTCCAGCGCCTCGCGGCAATCGGCGGCGGAGCGCAGCACCAGCGTGTCGGCCGTGCCCACGCCCACGGCGGCAGCCAGGCGCTTGGTACGCAGCTTGTCCATGCCGACGGCCGAGCCCAGCACGCCGCTGCCGGTGTAGGGAATGCCCAGGAACTCCAGCGCCCCCTGCAGCGTGCCATCCTCGCCGCCCGGGCCATGCAGGGCGATCCAGACGCGGTCGAAGTGGCGGTCCTTGAGCTTGGCGAGCGGCAGGTCCTTCGGGTCGAATCCCTCGGCCTCGATGCCGCGGCGCTTGAGCGCCGCCAGCACGGCGCTACCGGACTTCAGGGAGATCTCGCGCTCGGCGGAATCGCCCCCGAACAGCACCGCCACCTTGCCGAAGTCGGCGGCCTCGGTGATGCGGCGCATGCGGGCCGGGTCGTGCGAGAGGTTCATCAGGCAGCTTCTCCGACGATGCGTACTTCGGGGGTGAGCGTCAGGCCCTGCACGCGCGCGACTTCGCGCTGCACGTGGGCGATCAGCTGCTCGATGTCCCGAGCGCTCGCCTCCCCTTCGTTAAGAATGAAATTGGCGTGCTTGGTGGAGACCACGGCACCGCCGATCCGGAAACCCTTGAGGCCCGTGGCCTCGATCAGGCGCGCGGCATGGTCGCCCGGCGGGTTGGTGAACACCGACCCGCAGCTCCATTCGCCGATCGGCTGGGTCCGGCGACGCTGCTCCAGCAGTGCGCGCGTGTCCTCCAGGCTCGACTCCCCGGCAAAGTACAGCGTCGCTGCCAGGAACCACTCGCCCGGTGCCGGTGCCTCGATATGGCGATAGCTGCCGCGGAACTGGCTGGCGTCGCGCACCCGCACCTCGCCGTGCGCATCGACCGTCTCCACGCTCGTCACCTGCCGCCAGGTCTCCCCGCCGAAGGCACCCGCGTTCATCGCCAGCGCGCCGCCCATCGTGCCGGGGATCCCGGTGAGGAACTCCGCCGGCCCCAGGTTCCACTTGGCACACTGGCGCGCGATGCGCGCGCAGGGTACGCCCGCCTCGACATAGACCTCGCGCTCGCCGCGGCGCTCCAGCGCCGAGAGGGCTTCCTGCGTGGAGATCACCACGCCGCGAATCCCGCCGTCGCGCACCAGCAGGTTGCTGCCCAGCCCCAGCCACAGGATCGGGGTACCGGCGGGCAGCGCGCGCAGGAACGCGACCAGGTCGTTCCTGTCCTGTGGCATGAAGAAGACGTCCGCCGGGCCGCCGACGTGCCAGGAGGTGTGACGCGAGAGCGGCTCGTCGCGGCGGACGCGAGCGGCAAAGCGCGGGTCGATGGCTAGGCTCATGCCTGCCTCCGGCCCAGCAGGGCTGCGAGCTTGGCCGGCAGTTCGTGTGCGGCGCCGCTGATGGAGCCCGCGCCCATCATCGCCACCACGTCGCCGGGACGCAGCAGGTCCTTAAGTTCCGTGGCGATCTCATCCACGTGCGGGACCAGGACCGGCTCCACCTTGCCGCGGATGCGTACCGCGCGGCAGATCGCACGGGCATCGGCGCCCTCGATCGGGGACTCGCCCGCCGCGTACACCTCCGTCACCAGCAGCACGTCAGCCGTGGAGAGGACGCGGGCGAAATCATCCAGCAGGTCCCGTGTGCGGGTGTAGCGGTGCGGCTCGAAAACCAGCACGATGCGACGGCCGGCGAAGGCCTGGCGCAGGGCATCCAGCGTCGCCGCGATCTCGGTCGGGTGGTGGCCGTAGTCGTCGATGATCGTGACCGTGCCACCGGCGAGCGCGACCTCGCCGATGTGCTGCAGGCGCCGCTCGATGCCCTGGAAGCTCACGAGCGCCTTCTGGATCGCGACGTCCGGGACGCGCAGCTCCGTGGCCACGGCGATGGCGGCCAGGGAGTTGAGCACGTTGTGCAGCCCCGGCAAATTCACGGTCACGGTCAGCGGATCCGCATGGCCGGGCCGCAGCACCTTGAAGCGAGTCTTAAGCCCCTGGCGCTCGATGTCGATGGCGCGCACATCGGCCTGCGGCGAGACGCCGTAGGTCACGATCGGGCGGTTGACCTCCGGCAGCAGCGTCGCGAGCTCCGGATCATCGATGCACAGCACCGCCAGGCCATAGAACGGCAGGTTGTGCAGAAACTCGACGAAGCTCTGGCGCAGCTTCTGGAAATCGCCGCCGTGGGTGCCCAGGTGGTCGTTGTCGATGTTCGTCACGATCGCCAGCATCGGCTGCAGGTGCAGGAAGGAGGCGTCGCTCTCGTCGGCCTCGGCCACCAGGTAGCGACCGGCGCCCAGGCGGGCATTGCTGTCGGCGCTTTTCAGGCGCCCCCCGATCACGAAGGTGGGATCCTCGCCGCCCTCGGCCAGCACGCTGGCCACCAGACTCGTGGTCGTGGTCTTGCCGTGCGTGCCGGCCACCGCAATCGCGTGCCGGAAGCGCATCAGCTCGCCCAGCATCTGCGCGCGCGGCACGACCGGGATGCGCCGCTCCAGCGCGGCCGCGACCTCCGGGTTCTCCCGGCGGATCGCGGTGGAGACGACGATGACGTCGGCCCCTTCGATGTTCTCGGCAGCGTGTCCGATCATGACCTTCGCGCCCAGGCGCTGCAGCCGCTCGGTTACGCCGTTGGCCTTGGCGTCGGAGCCCTGCACGTTGTAGCCCAGGTTCAGCAGCACCTCGGCGATGCCGCCCATGCCGCTGCCGCCGATGCCGACGAAGTGGATGCCGTGGATGCGGCGCATACCATCACCGGCGCGACGGTTCATGCAGCCTCCCGCGCGGCGGCCAGGCAGCTGCGCAGCAGCTCGGCGGCGGCATCCGGGCGGGCGTGGGCGCGGGCGCGGGAGGCCATCTGAGCAAGGAGCGCGCGATCGGCGCACAGGCGCAGCAGTTCATCGGCCAGGCGCGTGGCGGTCAGGTCCTTGTCGGCGATGCGCAGGGCAGCACCCGCCTGGACCAGGAACTGCGCGTTATGGGTCTGGTGGTCATCGACCGCAGCCGGGTACGGCACGAGTATGGCACCCAGGCCCGCCGCGGCGAGTTCGGAGACCGTCAGCGCGCCGGCGCGACAGATGATGAGGTCGGCCCACGCGTAGGCGGAGGCCATGTCCTCGATGAAGGCGCTGACCTGCGCGCGCACCGTGGTCTGCTCGTAGGCCGAGCGCGCGGTCTCATACAGCCGTTCGCCCGCCTGGTGTCGCACGTCGAACTCCACGCGGCCGCGACGCTGCGCCTCGGCCAGGGCCTGCGGCACCATGCTGTTCAAGCGGGCGGCGCCAAGGCTCCCGCCGACGATGAGGATGCGGATCGGGCCGCTGCGCCCGGCGAAGCGCTCGGCCGGGTCCGGCAGCATCGCGATCTCGCGGCGCACGGGATTGCCGATCTCGCGCACTGCGATGCCCGGCGCGAACGCGCCCGGGAACGCCGTGAGCACTTCGCGCGCGAAGCGCGCCAGGCAGCGGTTGGTGAAGCCGGCGATCGCGTTCTGCTCGTGGATGATCAGCGGCCGGCGGCACAGCCACGCCGCCACCCCCCCCGGGCCCGTCACGAAGCCGCCCAGGCCAACGACCACCGCCGGGCGGCGGCGCCGCATGACCGCCAGGGCCTGCAGCAGCGCGCCGACCAGCTTGAACGGCGCCGCAAGCAACGTCGCCATGCCCTTGCCGCGCAGGCCGCCCACCGAGAGCCATTCGATCGGAAAGCCGTCGGCGGGCACCACGCGCGCCTCCAGGCCCCGCCGCGTTCCCAGCCACACGACCTCGCGCGATTGCTCGCGCAGCATCCGCGCGAGCGCCAGCGCCGGGAACACATGCCCGCCGGTACCGCCCGCCATGATGAGCACGGGTGCCTTCATGGCTGCGCCTCCGCGGCGGCGGCGCGGCGGCGCACGGTGCCGGCTATACCGCGCGTCTCGCCCGTGGCCTCGTGGTACACGCGCAGGATCAGCCCCATCCACGCGATGGTAACGATCAGGCTGCTGCGGCCGTAGCTCATGAGTGGCAGGGTCAGGCCCTTGGTGGGCAGCGCCCCCATGTTCACGCCCATGTTGATGCAGGCCTGGATACCCAGCCACATGCCGAAGCTGGCAGCGACGTAGGACTGGAACTTCAGGCCCGCGTCGTTGGCGAGCCTGGAGATGTAGAAGACGCGCCAGACCAGGGCCAGGAACAAACCCAGCGTGAACACGACGCCGGCCAGGCCGAGCTCCTCGGCCAGGACCGCGAACAGGAAGTCCGTATGGGCCTCCGGCAGATAGAAGAGCTTCTGCACGCTCTCGCCCAGGCCCACCCCGAACCAGTCGCCGCGGCCGATCGCGATCAGCGACTGCGTGAGCTGGAAGCCCGAGTTGAACGGATCCGCCCAGGGATCCAGGAACGTCATCATGCGCTTGATGCGGTACGGGGCCAGCATCACCGCCAGCGCGCCCAGCGCGCCCAGCCCCACCGTGAAGGCGGCTACCCAGCGAAGCTGTGCGCCCGCGAGGAACAGCAGTCCAAAGCCCGTCACCACCAGCACCGTCGCCGCGCCGAAGTCCGGCTCGCCCAGCAGCAGCACGCCGAAAACCAGCAGCAGCCCCAGCGGCTTGAGCAGGCCCGTGAGGGTTTCGCGAAGCTCCGCCTCGCGGCGCACGCAGTAGCTGGCGAGGTAGACCAGTACCAGGACGCGCGCGCCCTCGGAGGCCTGGAAGTTCACGCCCGGCAGGCGGATCCAGCGGCGGCTGCCGTTGACCACGTGCCCCAGTCCCGGGATGAGCACGGCCAGGAGCAGGAGGCCCGCGATCACCAGCAGCGCCAGCGAGTAGCGCTCCAGCCAGTCCGTGGGGATCAGGAAGATCAGTGCCGCCAGCATCATGCCGGCCAGTGTCAGGATGAGCTGCTTCTCCAGGTAGGAGAACGGGTCGCCGCCGGGCTCGTGGGCGGCCATCGAGATCGAGGCCGACGACACCATCACCAGACCCAGCAGCAGGATCGCCAGGGTCAGCGCGATGGTCAGGAAGTCCAGGCGCAGCCCGCCGCCACGTTCGGTGAGCCGCGACACGGTGGCGGAGGTGGCGCTCATGCTGCCAGGCTCCTGACCGCGGCTGCGAACACCGCGCCGCGATGCGAGTAGTCGCGAAACATATCCAGGCTCGCACAGGCCGGGGACAGCAGTACCGTGTCGCCGGGCTGCGCCTGGCGGGCGCAGGCGATGACCGCATCCTCCAGGCTCGCGCAGTGCTCTATCGAGCAGACCCCGTCCAGCGCCTGCGCGATGAGCGCCGCGTCCCGACCGATCAGGACAGCGTGGCGGACCTTGCCCCGGAAGGCCTCGCGCAGCGGCGCGAAGTCCTGGTTCTTGCCGTCGCCGCCGGCGATGAGCACCAGCGGCCCCTCGAAGCCCTCCACGGCCGCCAGCGTCGCCCCGACGTTGGTGCCCTTGGAGTCATTCACGTAGCGCACGCCGGCGACGTCCGCCACCCACTCGGCGCGGTGCGGCAGGCCGGGGAACTCGCGCAGCTCCTCCAGCATCGCCGCCATCGGCAGGTCGAGCGCATCGCCCAGCGCGAGCGCCGCCAGCGCGTTGGCCGCATTGTGCAGTCCGCCGATACGCATCGCGTTGGCGGGCAGCAGGAACTCGCCCCGACGGGTGAGCCACCACTGCGTATCAGACTTCTGCAGCGAGAAGTCCGCCGCCACCCTCGCCCGCAGCGAGAAGCTCAGGCGCGGCTGGTCGGCGCGCGGCATCTGCGCGACCAGCGGGTCGTCCAGGTTGATCACGGCCGTGCCGCACCGGGCGAAGATCCGCGACTTGGCCTCGGCATAGGCGGCCATGTCGGCGTAGCGATCCAGGTGGTCGGGGGTCACGTTCAGCACCGTGGCCGCCACCAGCTCCAGCGTGTAGGTGGTCTCCAGCTGGTAGCTGGAGAGCTCCAGCACGAACAGGTCGGCATCGCCGCCGTCCAGCAACTCCAGCGCCGGCGGGCCCAGGTTACCGCCGGCGCGCGCGCGAAGCCCCGCGCGCGTGGCCATGCGGGCCACCAGCGTGGTCACGGTGCTCTTGCCGTTGGTACCGGTGATGCCGACCACGCGGCCGGGCGTGGCGCGGGCGAAGAGCTCCACGTCGCCGACGATCTCCAGTCCCTGGGCGCGGGCCTGCACGAAGAAGGGTCCGGTGAGCGGCACGCCCGGGGAGACCACCACGCAATCGGCCTGCGCCAGCAACTCGGCATCCAGGCCGCCCAGGCTTACGCGCATGTCCGGCTGCAGCGCGCGCAGCGCCGGCAACTCCGGTGGCGCGGAGCGCGTGTCGGTGCCGCTGACCTGCCAGCCACGGGCAAGCAGGTGCCGCGCGACGGACAAGCCTGTACGGCCCAGACCCACGACCACGGCATTCATGCGCGCCATCAACGTACCTTCAGGGTCGCCAGACCCGCCAGCACCAGCAACAAGCTGATGATCCAGAAACGCACGATCACCTTCGGCTCGGCCCAGCCCTTGAGCTCGAAGTGATGATGAATGGGAGCCATGCGGAAGAGCCGCTTGCCGCGCAGCTTGTAGGAGGCAACCTGCAGGATGACCGAGGCCGTCTCCACGACGAACACGCCGCCCATCACCAGCACCACGACTTCCTGACGCACGATCACGGCGATCAGGCCCAGCGCGGCACCCAGCGCCAGCGCCCCGATGTCGCCCATGAAGACCTGCGCGGGGTAGGCGTTGAACCACAGGAAGCCCAGGCCCGCACCGACCATGGCGCCGCAGAAGATCAGGACCTCGCCGGCACCCGGGATCGCCGGGATGGCCAGGTAGTTGGCGAAGATGGCGTTGCCGCTCGCGTAGGCGAAGATGCCCAGCGCGCCCGCAACCATCGCCGCCGGCATGATCGCCAGGCCATCCAGGCCGTCCGTAAGGTTCACGGCATTGCTCATGCCGACGATCATCAGGTAGGAGAGCGCCACGAAGCCGAAGCCGCCCAGAGGCAGCGCGAAGTTCTTCACGAACGGCAGGAACAGGGTCGTCTCGCCGGGCACGTGGGCCGTCATGTAAAGGAAGACCGCCGCCGCGAGGCCGGCGATAGACTGCAACAGGTACTTCCAGCGCGCCGCCAGCCCCTTGGAGTTGCCGACGACGAGCTTCAGGTAGTCGTCATAGAAGCCGATCAGCCCGAAGCTCACCGTCACCGCCAGGATGATCCAGACGTAGCGATTGGCCAGGTCCGCCCACAGCAGCGTCGCGATCGCGATCGCCACGATGATCAGCGCGCCACCCATGGTCGGCGTGCCCTTCTTGGAGAGGTGGGACTGCGGGCCGTCATCGCGCACGACCTGGCCGATCTGGCCTTTGGAGAGGCTGCGGATCATCCCGGGGCCCACCAGCAGCGAGATCAGCAGCGCGGAGATCACCGCCAGGATGCCGCGCAGCGTCAGGTAGGAGAAGACGTTGAACACGCTGTGGTGGGCGGAGAGCTGCTTGGCGAGCCAGTACAGCATGCGTCAGTGTCCCGGCGTCGTGGGCTGGCCGGTGAGCGCGGCGACGACCCGCTCCAGCCGGTTGGAACGCGATCCCTTCACGAGCAGGCAGACCTCCGGTGACAGCGCCGCATCCACCGCACGGGCCAGGGCCTCCGTGTCGGGATACCAGGTGGCGCCGCCGCCAAAGGCCTCCACCGTGCGTGTGCTTAAGGGGCCCGTGGCGAAGAGCCGCTTAATGCCGTGCTGGCGGGCGTAGGCGCCGATTTCCACGTGGCTGCTCTCGGCCTGCTCGCCCAGCTCGCCCATATCGGCCAGCACCAGCCAGGCCGGTCCGCCCAGCGCCGTGACCACGTCGATGCCGGCCCGCACGGAGCTGGGATTGGCATTGTAGGAATCATCCAGGAGCCGGGCACCGTGCCGGCTGCGGCGCGGCTGCAGCCGGCCCTGCACGGGCTGCATCGAGGCCAGGCCCGCGGCGACGTTGGCCAGGCTAACACCGGCGCTGCAGGCCGCCGCGGCGGCGGCCAGCGCATTGCGCACGTTATGCCGCCCGCCGACGTTCAGCACCACGGCATGCTCGCCGTGGGGTGCCCGCAGCCGGAAACGGACGTGGAAGCCCGCGTCACCCAGCGTCTCGTGGATCTCCACGGCGCGGTAATCCGCCTCCGCGTCGATACCGAAGCTCACCACCCGCGCGCGCGTCATGCCGCGCCACAAACCGGCATACGGGTCGTCGGCGTTGAGGACGGCAACGCCGTCGGCTGGGAGTCCCTCGACCATCTCCCCTTCGGCGCGTGCCACGCCGTCCAGGTCGACGAAGCCTTCCAGGTGCTCCGCGCCGGCATTGGTGATCAGGCCGATGGAGGGCTGCGCGATCTGCAGCAGGCTCGCCACTTCGCCGGGGTTGTTGGCGCCGATCTCGATCACGGCGTAGGCGTCCGCCGGCTGCAGGCGCAGCAGCGTGAGCGGCACGCCGATGTGGTTGTTGAAGTTGCCGCGCGTGGCCAGGCACTGGCCGCGCTGCGCGAGGATCGCGGCCAGCATTTCCTTGGTCGTGGTCTTGCCGTTGCTGCCGGCCACGCCCAGCACGCGGCCCCCGTACTGCTTGCGCCAGCCCAGGGCGGCGCGCGTGAGCGCGGCCTGGCCATCGGCCACCTGGATCAACGGCAGCGGGCGGTTGCTGATCGGCCGATCCACCACCGCGGCCACCGCGCCGGCCGCCGCCGCGGCATCCAGGAAGTCGTTGCCGTCAAAGCGCGGGCCGCGCAGCGCGAGGTAGAGGTCGCCGGGCTGCAGCGCCCGCGTGTCGGTGCTGACCTGGCCGTAGGGCCTATCCTCGCCGCGGTACTGGCCACCGCAAAGGCGCGCAAATTCCACGAGGCTGCGCTTCATGCCTGCCTCCGGCCGGACAGCGCCGCGGCGACCGCATGGCTGTCGCTGAAGGCGCGACGCTCGGTACCGATGATCTGGTAGTCCTCGTGGCCCTTGCCGGCGACCAGCACGGCATCCCCTGGAGCGGCCCGCTGGATCGCCCGGGCGATCGCGGCGGCGCGGTCATGCAGCACCGTCGCGGGGTGGTCGCCGATGCCCGCCAGGATCTCGCGGACGATCTGCGCCGGGTCCTCGGTGCGCGGGTTGTCATCGGTGACCACCAGCTCGTCGGCCAGGCGCGCGGCGACGGCGCCCATCTGCGAACGCTTGCCCCGATCCCGATCGCCACCGCAGCCGAACACGCACCACAGCCGGCCCGTGCAATGGGCCCGCAGCACGGTCAGGGCTTTCTCCAGCGCGTCCGGCGAGTGGGCATAGTCGACGACCGCGAGCGGCTCGCGCCCGCCACCGGATACCTCCAGCCGGCCCGGGGGCGCCTGCACACCGGCGAGTGCCCGGGTGACCTGCGAGAGCGAAACACCGCTGCCGAGCAGCACGCCGGCCACGGCCAGCAGGTTGTCGATGTTGAAGCTGCCGATCAGCGGCGCCGACAGCGGGGCACTGCCAAAGCTGGAACGCAGCGCAAAGCTCACGCCCTGCTCCCCCAGCACGATCTGCGTTGCCTGCAGGTAGCCCTGCCCCGCTCGCGGCACGAAGTCCTCGCGCCGGCTGGTGGCGATGCTCGCCTCGAAGCCCGGCCGCGCCAAGAGCTCCGCGCCGAAGGCGTCGTCGGCGTTGATCACCCGCAGGCGCAGGCCGGAGAGCGCAAACAGGCTCGCCTTGGCGGCGGCATAGGCTGCCATGCTGCCGTGGTAGTCCAGGTGGTCGCGCGTGAGGTTCGTGAAGACTGCGGCATCAAAGTGCACGGCCGCCACGCGATCCTGCGCGAGCGCGTGCGAGGAGACTTCCATCGCGACGCAGGCGGCGCCCTGGTCGCGGAACGCCGCGAGCCGGCGCTGCACACTGACCGCGTCGGGCGTCGTGAGCTGGCCGGGGTGCAAGGCGCCGGCATAGGCCGCGCCCAGCGTGCCGATGTAGGCGGCAGGCCGGCCGCAGGCATTGAGCGCCTGGGCGAGCAGCCAGGCCGTGGTGGTCTTGCCGTTGGTGCCGGTGATGCCCGCGATCGCAAGCTGGTGCGACGGCAGGCCAAAGAAGCGTCCCGCCAGCTCGCTGGCACGCGTGCGCAGCGCCGGTACCGGCGTCACGATGATCTCGGAGGGCAGCAGGGGCGGCGAGCGACCGGCCTGCGGCTCCCACAGGATCGCGGCCGCACCCTGCGCGGCGACCTGCTCGGCAAAGTCCAGCCCATGGTGGCGCTCGCCGCGGCAGGCGAGGAAGACGCTGCCGGCGCGGACCTGGCGGCTGTCCTGCGTGATGTCGCTGAGCGCGGTATCGCGGGGGGGTGTGGCGATGCCTTTCAGTAGGGTGGCGAGGTTCATCGCCGCACCAGCGTCTGGGTTGCCGTGAAGGGATCCTGTCGCGAGTTGTCCAGGTCATCCGGCGCGACGCCCATCAGGCGCAGGGCGCCGCCGACCACCGAGGAGAACACCGGCGCCGCGACGTCGCCGCCGTAGTAGTGGCCCGCAACCGGGTCGTCGATGACCACGACGGCGGCAAGGCGGGGGTTGCTCGCCGGCGCGACGCCGCCGAACACGCCCACGTAGTGGTCGGTGGAGTAGCCGCCGATTCCGGCCTTCTTGGCCGTCCCGGTCTTGCCGGCGATGCGGTAGCCGGCGATGGCCGCCTGCCGGCCGGTGCCGCCCGGGGCCACCACGGACTCCAGCAGTTTCACCAGCGTGCGGGCGGACTTCTCGCTCAGCACGCGCTCGCCCGCCACCGGGCCATCCACCCGCGACATGGAGACCGGCCGCGAGATGCCCATCGCGCCGATCGTCGCGTAGGCATGGGCCAGCTGCAGCGGCGTGACCGAGATGCCGTAGCCGTAGGAGAGCGTGGCGATGTTGATCGGCCGCCAGTTGGCGTAGTTGGAGAGCATGCCCGCGGACTCGCCCGGGAAGCCGCTCGCGGTGACCTGGCCAAAGCCCAGGTGGCGCAGCGTCGACCAGATCTGCTGCGGCTCCAGCGACAGCGCGACCAGGCTCATGCCGACGTTGGAGGACTTGGCCAGGATCGTCTCCAGGCCCGCGACGCCGATCGGATGCTCATCCTCGATGATCTTGGCGCCGACCCGGACGAAGCCCTGGCTGGCGTCGATCAGGCTGTGTTCGTCGTACTTGCCCGACTCCAGCGCCGCGGCGACCACGAAGGGCTTGATGCTGGAGCCCGGCTCCAGCATGTCGGTGGCTGCGCGGTTGCGGTAGCTGCCCGGGGCCAGCTGGTCGCGGTCGTTCGGGTTGAAGGTGGGCTGGTTCACCATCGCCAGCACTTCGCCGGTGGCGATGTCGATCACCACCACGGAGCCGGAGCGCGCCCGCTGATCGCGGATCGCCGCCTTCAGCTCACGGTACGCCAGGTACTGGATGCGCAGGTCGATGCTGAGCGAGAGGTCACGGCCGGGCCGGGTCGCACGAATGCTGTCGACATCCTCGACCTTGCGGCCCATACGGTCCTGGATGACGCGCTTCTTGCCATCCTCGCCGCTCAGCCAGTGATCGAAGGCAAGCTCCGCGCCCTCCTGGCCAGCGTCGTCGACGTTGGTGAAGCCCAGGACATGGCCCACCACCTCGCCGGACGGATAGTAGCGGCGGTATTCGCGCTCCACGCTCACGCCCGGCAGTCCCAGGCGGCGCACGGCCTGGGCATCCACCGGCTTCATGTGGCGGGCCAGGTAGAGGAACGAGCGGTCCTGGCTGCTCGCCAAGCGACGCGCCACTTCCGCATCGTCGCGCTTGAGCGCCGCCGCCAGCAGCGGCCACTGGTCGTTCTCGCTGGCCAGCACGCGCGGGTTGACCGACACGGAATCCACCGGGGTGCTCACGGCCAGCGGCTCGCCGTTGCGGTCCAGGATCATGCCGCGGTGGGCGACCGTCTCCACCTCGCGGATGTAGCGCTGGTCGCCCTGGCCCAGAAGGAAGTCGTTGTGCACGAGCTGCAGGTCCACCGCGCGTGCCACCAGACCCGCGGCCGCCATGGCCAGCAGGCCGAACGCAAACATCAGCCGGATGCGGAAGGAGCGCGGGTTGGCGGCCTTGGGCTTCTTCACGGCCGCACCACCTGGATCTCACGGGCCGGCGGGGTGGCCATGTGCAGGCGCGTGATTGCCACCTGCTCGACGAAGGCATGCGAGGACCAGGCGCTCTGCTCCAGCTGCAGCTGGCCCCACTCGATTTCCAGGTTATCGCGGTTCGTATTGAGCTTCTCCAGCTCCACGAACAGCTCGCGGGCGCGATGCTTGGCGTAGATGGCGCCCGCGGCGGAACCCAGCGCCGCAAACCACAGCAATCCGGTGAGAAGCGCGATCTTGCCGGGGCCCAGGGTCACGCGGCCTCCGTGCGCTCTGCAACGCGCAGGATCGCGCTGCGCGAGCGCGGGTTGGCGCGCAGTTCGGCATCTCCGGCCTTCTGCTTACGTCCGACCAGTTCCAGGCGTGGCGCATAGCCGGCCGGCAGCATCGGCAACTTCGCCAGCGCGGGATCCGGCTGGGACTCGTGCCGCATGAAATTCTTCACGAGGCGATCTTCCAGCGAGTGGAAGCTGATCACGACCAGCCGACCGCCCGGGGCAAGCAGCTTGAGCGCTGCCGCGAGGCCGCGCTCGATCTCCCCCAGCTCATCGTTCACGTGCATCCGGATGGCCTGGAAGCTGCGCGTCGCCGGGTTCTTGCCCGGCTCACGCGTGCGCACGGCGCGCGCCACGATTTGCGCCAGCTGGGCGGTGCGGGTGATCGGCTCCACGGCGCGGGCTTCAAGGATCCCGCGGGCGACGCGGCTGGCGAATCGTTCTTCGCCAAGCTGCCAGATCACGTCGCGGATCTCATCGGCGGACGCATGGGAGAGCCATTGCGCCGCACTTTCGCCACGCGTCGGGTCCATGCGCATGTCGAGCGGGCCGTCGGCTTGGAAGCTGAAGCCGCGCTGCGCTTGGTCGAGCTGCGCGGAAGACACGCCGAGGTCGAACAGAATCCCTCGAAGGGGACGACCCTCGCCATGTGCCGCGACCAGTGATTGGAGCGCACCGAACGGAGCATGGACCACCACGAAGCGCGGATCCGCAGCGAAGCGCTCCCGGGCGGCAGCGACTGCTTGCGGGTCACGGTCGATCGCGAGCACGCGCCCAGTCGGGCCAAGGGCCGCAAGGATGCGCGCAGTGTGACCGCCGCGCCCGAAGGTCGCGTCGACATACAGTCCGTCGTTGTGTGGCGTCGGCGAATCCGCGCCAAGGCCGAGCCCTGCGAGCGCTTCTTCGACAAGCACCGGTGTGTGCTCATCCAATCCTTACGCCCTCGCAATGCGCTCATCAAAGTGAAAGGGAATCGAGTTCGGTCGCCAGATCGGTGGTCGCCTGTTCGCTCTTGAGCCAGGAATCACGCTGCTCGTTCCAGCGTGCCTCGTCCCAGAGCTCCAGCTTGTTGCCCTGCCCGATCAACATGCCGGCGCGCGTGATTCCCGCGAATTCGCGCAGCTCGGCGGTCAACGCCAGTCGGCCATGACTGTCCAAGTCCAGGTCGGTCGCATGCCCGACCATCAACCTCTGCAGGCGGCGCGACTGGGGGTGCAGGCTCGGCAGGCTCATCAGCTTCTGCTCGATCTGCTCCCATTCGGGAACCGGGTAGATCAGCAGACACTGGTCGCGGTCGACCGTGACCACGACGCGGCTCTCGCTGTGCGCAGCCAGCAGCGAGCGATGGCGGGTGGGTATGACCACTCGCCCTTTGTCGTCGACAGTGACTTTTGTTGCGCCGCGGAACATACCTTTTAACGGGGATCGCCCATTTCTCCCCACTTGCTCCCACCTGGCGCCACTATAGGAATCGGAGAGTACTTATGTCAACGGATTTGCAGGCTTAATTTGTCGTAGCCACAACGACTTACGCGCGTTGCGCCAAAGTGGGACGCAGCTCACATTTGCTTATTCTTTGGGATTCCGTGACTTGGCCGCGATTGCTCAGACGGAGCCTTCGGAATGGGCTGCCGGGAACACCCCCCAGGGTGGCCCCGGCTCGGCCCCGAGCGTCAGCGAAACTGGGTTTCGCCCTTCTCGTTGACCGGATTGCGGTCGTTTTCGGCGCAAATGAACTCCTGCAGGTTCCAGTCGCGCTCGCGCTGGTAGAAAAAGCGCTGGTGGAAGGGCTGCTCCAGGGCGTCAGGGTCCTCCAGGGTCATTTCATCGACCAGGGTGTCCGGCGCGCCGGCCAGCAGGTGGATCCGCTCCACGATATGAAGGTTCTTGCCGTGGCGGGCGCCCGGGGTGAGCTCCGTGAGGGTCTTGATCCCGACGGTATCCACCACCAGGGTGTCCCCCTCCCAGCGCCCGGTCGAGTGGCCGAAGATCCCCGCCTCCCAGTCCTTGGGGTGCTCGCGCCCGTCCGTGAAGATCGTGCGCCACTGCATCCACGCCTCGTGCAGGGTCGTCACGCGTCCGGGCGTGACCAGGAACTCCATCGGGTACTGCGGCATGGCCATGACCCCGGGCATGCCCGGCGGCATGCAGTTCGAGCCCGACTTGGGCACCAGCCCCTGCTTGTCCTTCACCGCCTGCTGCCAGGCCTGGTAGTCCTTCAGGTAGCTGCCCTTGAGCTGCGGCGTCTCGCGCGGCGGCGTGCCGGGCGGTGGTGGCCCGAAACTGTAGACCCAGGTGCCGCCCCAATCGGGAAGCTTGTCGAGCACGGCGTAATGACCTTTCGGAAACGCCGCACCGGGAGTCGCAGGCACCGTGGCGGCCTCCGCGCCAACGCCAGTCAGGAGCCCTATCGCCGTCAGGCTGGCAAGGCTTTGTTTAACGCCCATGGGATGAATCCTGGTTGTATCCGCCCCGGACTGGGGAGAATACGACTGGCCCGCGCGTTAGCGAACGACTTTCGTGTACCGCACGAGCAGGCAGAGAAACGTCGGCCAGAACATCATGTTCAGGACGTCGTGCAGGCTGGCCTGCACACGCCAGTGGCCCAGGCTCGAGATGTCATCCCAGGCATCGAAGGCCCCACCGATCGCCGCCACCGCCAGCACGGCGAACAACGGGACCCGGGTCTTGACCGACTTGCGAAACAGCATCGCGGCGAGCAACCAGACCCCCAGCCCCACGTAGAGGTGCAGCGCGTCCTGGCTAAGGCCCGTTATCGCCACGAGGTGCAGCTTCGCGGACTGTACGGTGGATGGTGCCATGGCTGCCTTGGTGTTGCGGTTCATCACTCAGCGGTTCCTGCTCAGCTTCCCACGCGGCAGCGCGGCACTGCGCTGAAGTCCCGCACTTCTGACGGGGCTCGCTGTGCGAGCGTCGCATCCTGCCCGACGGCACCGCGCGGCGACCCCCCACGGATCACGCCCCCGCAGCCCCCCCCCAGCGCCGGCGAGGCAGTCACGTGTAGCCACGCAGCTCGGCCTTGCGCAACCGACGCCGCACACCCCGGTGGGTTGCGCGGAATCCCTGCGCCCAGACCCGATTGATGCCCAGCCACCCATGGGCAACCAGCTGGATCACCACCTGGACTTCGTCACCGTGCTGCGCGAAGACCTCCACATAGGTCGTCAGGGTGACCCGCCTTCCACAGTGCGCGAGCTCCGCGATGCTCTGGGTCGGCAGCCTCCTGAGTTCCTGGTACGGGGTCGCCCGCAGCACGCCCAGGGATTTCTCGGCCGCGGGAATGGCGGCCGACAGGGCAGAGGCGATCGAGGAGGCCACCTAGCCTGCTCCGCGCGGGCATCGCCCGCCCGTCGTATGCATCCGGGCTAGCACCAACTGGCTGCGCCGGCAGACGGCGAGCGCAGCAGTTCCCGGATGTTGGCCTCGATAATGCCGTAGCCCACATTGCCGTACAGCTTCTGGCGCCCCTCGTTGAGCAGGATCGTCGGGCTGCCCTGGATCATCAGCGCCTGCTGCTCGCGGTGATCCGCCTCCAGATCCGCCTGGGCCCTGCCGCTGTCGATCCACTCGCGGACCGCATCGACGGACACGCCGACGGCCTCCAGCGCCTCCTGCAGTACCGACCAGCGACCGATGTCGAGGCATCGCTCGAAGAATGCCGTGCGCAACGCCAGCAGCAGGGCGCGGGTCTGGCGCTTGTCCACCCGCTGGACGGCCTTCAACACGAGATGCGCGGGAGCGGAGGATGCGGGCCGCGAACGCTGCCAGAGTTCGGGGTGGAGCGTTATGTGATCGAACTCCGAGACCGCCTCGTGCAGGTGGCGCGCGAACCCCTCGTACCCGCCACGATCCGCCCACCCTCTGGCGATCTTGTAGGCCGTATCGCCGAACACCGAACAGAACCGGTATTCCACGGACGTCTCCTCGGGAAACCGTCGCAGGAGCTCATCGATTCTTGCCTGCGAGATATGCGCCCAGACGCACAGCACGTCGGTGTAATAGGTGATCGCGATCTTCTGGGACATCGTTTGAGTCTAATTTACGGCAAGGCTCCATAGCCATCCCCGCATCCTTGCCCCGCGCCCTCGCGAAAGCTCCCGCCGTGAACCACCCGCGGGGGGCAGACGGCCGCGCCCACGGGGCGAGACGTACGGCCCCTTCAGCGTCATGGCAGCGATTCACTGCGAACAGCCTGCCAGGATCGCAGGACCACCCGCCATTGCCTTACTCGCCGGCCAGGCGGGCCTTCATGTCCCAGTAGGCAGCCTCGACCAGTTCCCCCAGCGCCACCTCGTCCGGCTCTCTGCCCGGAAACAGCTTCACATGCCGCATGCGCTTGCCGCCTCCCTCCAGCAGGCCGGCAGGGTCCTTGAGCGCAGCACCCTGGAAGAATCCTACGTTGACGTGGCCCTTGAACGTGTTGACGTAGGCAAACGGCGCATCTTGCAGGCAGGCGACAGGGTAACCGTCGTGCAGCAGTTCGCGCACGTCGCCACCACAGGCACGCAGGCGTTCAAACCACTTGCGCGCCAGCGAACGCAGCTCCACCGGGCCGGCTTGCAGCCAGGCGTCGATCGCCGGATCCCGCTTCGCGCTCTCCGGCAGCCGCAGGAGCTCCTCCACCCCCATCAGCCCGCGCACGTCCAGCGCGGGGCGGGCGGGCTTACGCGCGGGCATGGCCGGCAGCCGGGGCTGCGTTGAGCCGCGTCGGTACGTATGCATCGTTCACGGCGTGTTCGCTCCTAGGAATTGGCGGGCGACCGCTTGCCAATCCCGCCCACCGGAACCGGTCGCGCCTCCCGCCTAACTCTTGCCGGACAGCAGGTTCGCCTGCAGCGGCAGCTCGCGCAGGCGCCTGCCGGTAACCGCGAAGATCGCATTGGCCACGGCCGGTGCGATCGGCGGCACGCCCGGTTCGCCCATGCCACCCAGCGGTGCGCCAGACCGGATGAACTCCACGGTCACGCGGGGCGAGTCGGCCAGCTTCAGCAGCGGGTAGTCGTGGAAGTTGCTCTGCTGCACGCGGCCCTTGTCGATGGTGATCTGCCCGTACAGCGCCGCGGTAAGACCAAACACGATCCCGCCCTCGATCTGCGCCGCGGCGGTATCCGGATTGACCACCTCGCCGCTGTCGACGACGGCCGTCACCTGGTGAACCTTGATCTGGCGATCGGCCGTGATCTCCACCCGCGCCACTTCCGCGACGATCGTCCCGAAGGCCTCCACCAGCGCGACGCCCCGCCCCTGGCCGGCGGGCAGCGGCGTGCCCCATCCGGCGAGCTGCGCTGCCTTCTCGAGCACCGCGCGATGGCGCGGCGCATGGCCCAGCGCCGCCAGGCGGTAGCCCACCGGATCCTGCTGCGCGGCGTGCGCCAGCTCATCCATGAAGGACTCGATGAAGAAGCCCTGCTGCGAGAACGCCACCGATCGCCACGAGCCTTCGCGCACGTGGGCATGCACGTCGGTGGTCCGCAGCTCCAGATCCTTGAACTGGTACGGGGGCCTGGCGGCCAGGGCTTCGGAGGCCCCGTTGAAGTGGGAGACCCAGGTCTGCGGCCGTCCCTCGGCGTCCAGGCCCGCCTGGAACCGCGCCACGAATGCCGCGCGATAGTAATCGTGCTGCAGATCCTCCTCGCGGCTCCAGATGAGTTTCACGGGCGTGGGCGCGATGGCCTTGGCGATCTTCACCGCCTGCTCGATGTAGTCGAAGGTGCCGGGCAGGCGACGGCCGAACCCGCCGCCCAGCGGCTGGTTGTGGAAGGTCACCTTGTCCGGCGCGATGCCGGCGGCCTTCGCCGCGACCTTGCGTGCCGAGAGCGGGTCCTGCGTACCCGCCCACACCTCGCAGCGGCCGTCCACGATGTGCGCCGTGGCGTTCATCGGCTCCATCGTCGCATGCGCCAGGTACGGCACGCGGTACTCGGCCTCCACCTGGCGCGCGGCATGTTCCAGCGACGCGGCGCCCGCGCCCTCCTTGCCCGCCTTGCCGAAGGACTGCCCGGACAGGGCCTCGGCCTGCGCGGCGAAGATCGCCGCGCTATCGACCTCGCCGTGGCCGCCGTCGGTGAACTGCGGCTGCAGCGCGCGCGACGCCTTGAGTGCGCGCCAATAGCCGTCAGCCACGACCGCCACGGCCTCCTCCAGCTTCACCACGGACTTCACGCCGGGCATCGCCTCCACCGCCGCGGTTTCCACGGCGGCGAGCTTGCCGCCGAACACCGGGGCCGCGCGCACCGTGGCGTAGAGCATGCCGGGCAGCACCACGTCCAGGCCGTAGCGTGCCGTGCCATTGACCTTCGCGGGGATATCCACGCGCTGTACCGACGTGCCCCTGATCCGGTACTGGGAGGGCGACTTGAAGGCGGGGTGCACGGGCGGCGCGAGTCTCGACGCCTCATCCGCCAGCTCCCCGAAGCTTGCGGCGTGGCCGGAAGGCTCATGCAGTACGCGCGAGCGCCTGGCGATGCATTGTTCCGCGGGGACCTGCCAGCGCACCGCGGCCGCCTGGATCAGCATGGCGCGCGCCGCGGCGCCGGCGACCTGCATGCCGTGGTGGCCCGTGCCGCGCACGCTGGAACTGCCACCGGTCACCTGCAAGCCCACCCACTGGGCGACCTTGAAGGTCGCGTAGTCAAAGCCACGGCCCAGTAGCGGCGGGATCTCGAGCGGCAGGAACGCGCGCAGCACGTGCGCATTGGCAAAGGCGGGCTCGGCCGGTGCCTCCTGCACGTGCACCTGCGACCACTCGGCGTCGAGCTCCTCGGCGGCCATCATCGCCAGCGCCGTGTGGACGCCCTGCCCCATCTCACAGTGCGGCACCAGCACGGTCACCGCATCTTCCGGCGTAATTCGCAGCCACACCGTCAGCATCGCACCATCGCCGGAGGGCGGAGGCAGGATGCCCAGTCGATTGGGAGCGAAGGCGATCTCGGAAATGCCCAGCACCAGGCCGCCGCCGACCACACCCCCGACGCTCAGCAGCGCGCGCCGCGTCCACTTACCCATGGGAGCCTCCCGCGCCGGGGGCCAGCGAGCGGATGGCACGCCGCACGCGCTCGTAGGTGCCGCAGCGACACAGGTTGGTGATCTGCGCGGCGATTTCCTCGTCGCTGGGATTGGGGTTGTGCGCCAGCAGCGCGCTCACCGCCATGATCATGCCGGACTGACAGTAGCCGCACTGCGGCACCTGCTGCGCAATCCACGCGATCTGCACCGGGTGCGGCGCATCCTGGGGCGCCAGCCCCTCGATCGTGGTGATCGAGGCGCCCTGGAGCGTCGCGATCGGCACCACGCAGGCGCGCACCGGCGCGCCGTTGACGTGCACCGTGCAGGCGCCGCAGGCGGAAATGCCACAGCCGAACTTGGTGCCGGTCAGGCCCAGGTTCTCGCGCAGGACCCAGAGCAGGGGCGTATCGGCATCGGCATCCACCGAGCGCGCCTCACCGTTTACGACAAAGGAAATCGCCATGCCGCCCTCCCGTCACGAGTGATCAGGCCATTATGCGGACGCTGGCCGTCGTGTCACGCATCCTCTGTTAGTCTCGGGCGCAGTCCCTTCCAATCTTGGCCGAGGTGCACCATGGCAACCGATGATCGCTGCTGTTCGCTGGCCCCGTATTTCAAGGTACACGCCGGGCAGATGGACGCCTTCAAGGCGCTGTGCGTCCAGTTCGTAGCCAAGACGAAGACCGAGCCCAAGTGCCTGTACTACGCATTCACGTTCCTGGAAGACCAGGTGCATTGCCGCGAGGGTTACGGCGATGCGGAGGCCCTGCTCGCCCACCTGGCCAACGTGGGCGACCTGCTGGCCCAGGCCCTGAAGATCGCGGACATCGCGCGCCTGGAGATCCACGGTCCGGAATCGGAGCTGGCAAAGCTGCGCGGGCCGCTCGCCGGGCTCAATCCCCAGTTCTTCGCCCTGGAGTATGGCTTCCGCAACTAGGCGCGGCAGCGCCAGCGGCCTGCCGCCGGGGCAGGCCGCGAATCGCGGACTTGAAGAAGTGGGGAGTCGGCCTATAAGCCGGGTTCTGTCGAGGACAGCCATTCCTCTACGGACTACGTCACCGCAGCCCTTCAGCAGCCTACCCGGAAGCACGCGGGACCCACGCTGCAGAGGATCTTTCGACCCTCCACTACTTCCCTATTTGGCCTTGCTCCAGGTGGGGTTTGCCGTGCCGTCGAGTGTTACCACCGACGCGGTGCGCTCTTACCGCACCCTTTCACCCTTACCGGCACCCTTGCGGGTACTTAGGCGGTTTGCTCTCTGTTGCACTTTCCGTGGGCTCGCGCCCCCCAGGCGTTACCTGGCACCTTGTCCACTGGAGCCCGGACTTTCCTCCCCACCTCATTAAAATCAATGAGATGCAGCGACTGTCCGGCCGACTCCCCGCCGCAAGGTTACCAGTTCCACGCGCCCTGAATTCCCCCTTTTCCCGCGGCCACCGCAGGCCCCGGGGGCGCGTATCGCCGGATGCCGAGGCAGCCTGCTAGGTCGATACCTCGGGCGCCCACTTGGAAGCCGTGTTGGGATCCAGGTGCCCCGGCTTCACCCCGAAGCGGCGCAGCACGACCACGAAGAACAACGGCACGAAAAAGATCGCCAGGAACGTGGAGGCGAGCATGCCGCCGATGACCCCGGTGCCGACGGCGTTCTGCGCGCCGGAACCGGCGCCACTGGAGAGCGCCAGCGGCAGCACGCCGAACATGAACGCGAGGGAGGTCATGAGGATCGGGCGCAGGCGCTGGTGCGCGGCGCGCAGCACGGACTCGTGCAGGTCCACGCCGCGGTCGAAGTAGTCCTTGGCGAACTCCACGATCAGGATGGCGCTCTTGGCCGCCAGGCCCATGGTGGTCAGCAGGCCGACCTGGAAGAACACATCGTTGGAGAGGCCTCGCGAGAGCGTGGCGATCACCGCGCCCAGAACGCCCAGCGGCACCACCAGCAGCACGGTCACCGGGATCGACCAGCTCTCGTACAGCGCGGCCAGGCACAGGAACACCACGGCCAGCGACACCGCGTAGAGCGCAGGGGCCTTGGAGCCGGACAGGCGCTCCTCGTACGACACGCCCGTCCACTCGTAGCCGATGCCCGGCGGGAGCTTGGCCACCAGCGACTCCATCACCTGCATCGCCTCGCCCGTGGCATGGCCGGGCGCGGCCTGGCCCTGGATGTTGAGCGCAGGCACCCCGTTGTAGCGCACCAGCTTCTGCGGCCCGAAGCCCCACTTGCCGCTGGCGAAGGCGGAGAACGGTACCATCGCGCCCTGCGTGTTGCGCACGTACCAGCGCGCGAGGTCATCCGGCTGCATGCGCGTGGCGGGCTCGCCCTGCACGTACACGCGCTTCACGCGCCCGCGATCCAGAAAGTCATTCACGTAGGTGGAGCCCCAGGCCGCCGACAGCGTCAGGTTCACGTCCGTGAGCGGCACGCCCAGCGCGCCGGCCTTCTCCTGGTCGATGTCGAGCAGGTACTGCGGCGCATCCTCCACGCCGTTGGGACGCACGCCGGCGAGCGCGGGCTCCTTGGCCGCCATGCCCAGCAGCTGGTTGCGCGCCGCCAGCAGGACCTCCCGGCCCACGCCGGCGCGGTCCTGCAGCTGCAGGTCGAAGCCGGAGGCATTGCCCAGCTCGGTCACCGCCGGCGGCACGATCACGAAGATCGAGGCGTCCTTGATGCGCGCGAAGAACGCCCCGGCTCGCTGCGCGATCGCCTTGACCTTCTGGGACGCCTGCTTGCGCTCATCCCAGTTCTTCAGCTTCACGAACACCAAGCCCATGTTCTGGCCGGTGCCGGCGAAGTTGAAGCCGTTGACCGTCATCACCGATTCAACGGTGTCTTTCTCATGGTCCAGGAAGTAGTTCTGCGCCTGCTCGAGCGCCCGGGCCGTGCGCTCCTTGGTCGCTCCCGGCGGCGTCTGCACGATGCCGTTCAGGGTGCCGGCGTCCTCGTCGGGCAGGAAGGCCGTCGGGATGCGCACGAACAGCAGCCCCATCAACACGACCAGCGCCACGTACAGCAGCAGGAAGCGGCCCGGTCGCCCCAGCATCGACTTCAGGCGGTTGTGGTAGCCCAGGTTGCTGCGCGCGAAGAAGCGATTGAACCAGCCGAAGAAGCCGCGCGAGCTGTGCTGCTCGCCCTTCTTCAGGGGCTTGAGGATCGTGCCGCACAGCGCGGGGGTCAGGATGAGCGCTACCAGCACCGACAGCAGCATCGCGGAGACCAGCGTGATGGAGAACTGGCGATAGATCACGCCCACCGAGCCACCGAAGAAGGCCATGGGCACGAACACGGCCGCCAGCACCAGCGCGATGCCAACCAGCGCGCCGGTGATCTGGTCCATGGACTTGCGGGTCGCCTGCTTCGGGGGCAGGCCCTCCTCCGACATCAGGCGCTCCACGTTCTCCACGACCACGATCGCGTCATCCACCAGCAGGCCGATGGAGAGCGCCATACCGAACATGGTCAGCGTATTGATGGAGAAGCCGAAGGCGGCGAGCACGCCGAAGGTGCCCAGCATTACCACCGGCACCGCGATGGTAGGAATGAGCGTTGCACGGATGTTCTGCAGGAACAGGTACATCACCAGGAACACCAGCACGATAGCCTCGAGCAGGGTCTTGGCGACCTCGCGGATCGAGGTGCGCACGAACGGCGAGGTATCCACCGGGTAGACGACTTCCAGGCTCGCCGGGAAGAAGGGCTTCAGGCGCTCCACCGTCTTGTCGATGGCATCCACCGTGTCGAGCGCGTTCTGGCCGATCGCGAGCCTTACCGCCATGGCGGCGCCTGCCTGGCCGTTGTAGTGCACCTCGCGCGTGTAGTTCTCGGCGCTCAAGTCGACCCGCGCGACGTCGCGGATGCGCAGCGGCGAGCCACCGGCGTTGACGCGCAGCAGGATTGCACCGAACTGCGCCGGCGTTGAGAGGCGCGAGGGGCCGACGATCGTGGCGTTCAGCGCCTGCGCCGGGACGGCCGGCAATCCGCCGATCTGCCCCGCGGAGACCTGCACGTTCTGCGCGCGGATGGCGGCGATGACGTCTGCCGCGGTGACTGCGTAGTTGGCCATGCGCGAGGGGTCCAGCCAGATGCGCATGGCGAACTGCGCGCCGAACAGCTGCACGTCGCCCACGCCCGCCGTGCGGCTGACCTGGTCGACGACGTTGGAGGCGACGTAGTTGTTGATGTCCTCGCTGCTGAGGGAGTTATCCGTGGAACGAAAGCCCATGACCACCAGGAAGTTGCGCGTCGGCTTGGCCACGCGCAGCCCCTGCTGCTGCACCTCGGCCGGCAGCAACGGCGTCGCCGCCTGCAGCTTGTTCTGTACCTGCACCTGGGCGATGTCCGGGTCGGTGCCCTGCGCGAAGGTGAGCGTGACGCTGGCCGAGCCGTCGGCGTTGCTCTCGGAAGTGATATAGGCCAGGCCGTCGATGCCATTGAGCTGCTGCTCGATGACCTGCACGACGCTGTCCTGCACGGTCTGCGCCGAGGCTCCGGGGTAGCTGGCCTGGATGGAGACCTGCGGCGGAGCGATGCCGGGGTACTGCATCACGGGCAGCTTCACCACCGCCAGGCCGCCGCCCAGCATCAGTACCAGCGCGATGACCCAGGCGAAGACGGGACGATCAATGAAGAAGCGCGACAGCACGGCGGCTCAGCCCTGGGCCCGGGCGACAGCCTTCTCGCCGGCCGGCACGGCATGCACCGTGATGCCGGCCTTGGCCTTCTGCAGGCCCTCCACGATCACGCGCTCGCCGCCCTTGAGCCCGTCGGTGACGAGCCACTGGTTGTTGATCACGCGGGAGGTCTTCACGACGCGCTCGCTCACCACGTCGCCCTCGCCCACCACCAGTACCGTGGCCTCGCCGCGGGCATTGCGCGACACGCCGGCCTGCGGCACCAGCAGCGCCGCCTCGGCGACCGCCTCGCCCACGTGTGCGCGCACGAACATGCCCGGCAGCAGCTCGCGGTTGGGGTTGGGGAAGACGGCACGCAGCACCACCGTGCCGGTACCGCGGTCGACCGAGACCTCGGTGAGCTCCAGGCGTCCTTCCTGCTCGTACGCCGAGCCATCCTCCAGCGTCAGCGTGACGGCGGCCTTGGCCGACTTGTCGACCTTGAGGTGGCCCGCCGCGAGTTCGCGCTGCAGGGCCAGCAGTTCCGTGCTGGACTGGGTGACGTCCACGTAGATCGGATCCAGCTGCTGCACGGTGGCGATGGAATCGTCCTGCACGGCCTTCAGCAGCGCACCCTCGGTGACCGCCGAGCGGCCGATCCGGCCGCTGATCGGGGCGGTCAGGCGGGTGTAGGTCAGGTTGATGCGGGCGCTCTCCAGCGCGGCCTTGGCGACCAGCACGTTGGCGTCCGCCGCCCGGCGCGCGGCCTGGGCGTTGTCGTAGTCCTGCTGGCTGATCACCTTGGAGGCCAGCAGGCTCTGGGTGCGTTCGGCCAGCGCGCGCGCATTGGCGGCCTGCGCCTCGGCGGCCGCCAGCTGGGCGCGCGCGCCGGACTCCGCCGCACGGTAGCTCGCCGGGTCGATCTGGTAGAGCGCCTGGCCGGCCTTGACCTCGGCCCCTTCCGTGAACAGCCGCTGCAGCAGAATCCCGCCGACCTGCGGGCGTACCTCGGCGATGCGGTAGGCGGCGGTGCGCCCCGGCAATTCGCTGGTAAGCCTCACCCGCTGCGGCGTAATCGTCACCACCCCGACTTCCGGGGCCTGCGACGGCGGCGCGCCGGGTTTGGCGGCGTTTCCGCAGCCGGCCAGCGCCAGGGCGGCCAGCATCAAAGGGGCAAGGGCAAGGCGGGCTATTGGGGTCGTCATGCAGATCTCGTTACGCGATTCAGAGGCGCCATGAAAAAAGGGCGCCCCGGCGTGTTTCAGCCGGGACGCCCCCTCGCACAGTCTAGTTAAAACTTGTGGCCGTCGGACGTCGTTACGCTCTTCACGTAGCCGCCGTCGGCGCCATCGCGGCGCGGCGCAATGACGATCGTGACCGTGTCGCCATCCTTGACCATATCCTTGCGCCATCCCAGGCGGTAGATATTGTTGGCGCTGTGGCCCTCGTAGGCGATCTCGCGCTTGCCCTTGGCGTCGGCCACCTCCAGCGTAAGCTCCATGTGCGGATTGGCCACGCGGATGTGCTTAACGGTGCCTTCCACGGTCACGTTCTGGGCGAAATCAAACTGGGCGGCCGAGTGGTGGGCGGCCAGCGGCAGGGAGGCGGCCAGCAGGAGGCCTGCGAGCAGGGTCTTGATCGGGGTCTTCATGGACTCATTCTCCTCGGGATGACTTGCCGCTGACCTTGGGCTGGGCCTGCTTGCGCAGTTCATCCAGGTGGTCTTCCCACGCGGGCTCCGTGCAGTCGTAGGCCATCATGCGACCATTGGCCAGGGGCGCCCACTGGCGCGTGAACTTCTCGACCTTGCTGTAGAAGAGCGGATCGATGATCGTCACCTCGCCGTTGAGCAGGCGTTTGCCGGTGGCCGGATCCTTGATGACCGAGTATCGCTCGATGATCTTGGCCTCCTCGCTGTGCGCCGTGGTCTGGTCGACGGACTCCTTCAGACCCGTGGTCTCCACCACCAGTGTATCGCCCTCCCAGTGCCCGGTGGAGTAGCCATCGCGGCTGGGGATGAGGTCGGCCGGGTCGACCTTGGGTCCGGCCAGGTAGACGCGGCGAATCTCGCCGTGCGCCTCGTAGATGATGGTGACCTGCTCGGGCCGCTGGATGAATTCCATCGGGTAGCCACCGCTCAGCAGCAACGCTCCGGGCATGCCGGTCGGGACGCAGTGCGCGCCCGGCGAGTCGCCGGCGGCGTCCACCAGCTGCCGGTACTCCGCCATGTGGGCCTTGGCCAGCGGCGTGTAGCTCGCCTTGGTGGCGAAGGTCGGTCCGAAGGCATCCAGCGCCGGTCCACCGCGACCCTCGAGGTTCGCCGTCCAGACGCCGGAGAGGTCCGCCGCAGCGGCCTGGACAGCCTGGCTGAAACCCAGGACCAGACAGGAGGCCAAGGCAGCCTTCCGCATAGAAAACAGCATGCTCAACCCCCGAAATGATGAATCTGTTACCCGCCGGCAGTCCGCATGGTAGCGCCTCGCCGCAGTCGCCGCAGGGGCGCTGCCCAGCCCTGACCTGGCGCGCGCCCCGCAGACTCAAATCAGTCGCATTTGCAGTGCCGGGCGGCAGCTGCAAGCGGCGGTCGGCGCTTGTCGTTGCCGTTTGACTGCTGGGGGCCGGAAGGGTTCCCCGGCGACGGGTTCGATCAGCCGCGCAACTGACCGCGCAGCGACTCCAACTCCTCCAGCAGGTCCAGCACCAGCGCGACGCCGGCGAGGTTCACCTCCAGGTCGCGCTGCAGGCGCACGGCAATGCGCACACGTCGCACGGCGTGGAGATCGAAGTGCCATTGCCCGCTGCCGGCATCGGCACGCACCACGCCCTCCTCGACCAGCGCCACCACATGCTCGCGCGGTACCGCGAACTGCCGGCACAGCTCCTCCAGGCTCAGCGCAGCCTGCTCGCCCAGCAATTCGCCCTCGAAGACCTCAAGACCCGGATTGCTCATGTCTCTAGCCTCCCAGCCCGGCTCGGGCGTCAAAGGGCAACGCTTCGGCAAACGCTGCGTAAGCCGCCTTGGCCGCCTCACTCGTCGCGGCGGGCAGCACGATCTTCAGTACCGCATAGAGATCCCCCGGCTCGCGCGCCGGCATGCCGCGCCCCTTGAGCCGCAGTTTCGCCCCGCCCTGCGCGCCGGCCGGGATCTTCAGGTCCACGCTGCCTTCCGGCGTCGGCACGCGAACGGTGGCGCCCAGCGCCGCCTCCCAGGGAGCCACGGGCAGCTCCAGGTACAGGTCCCTCCCCTCCACCCGGTACAGCCGGTGCGGGGCGAAGCTCATCTCGATGTACAGGTCGCCCGCCGGATGCTTGCCGCGGGCCGGGGCACCCTGGCCCGCCAGTCGGATCTGCTGGCCCGCCAGGATGCCCTTGGGAATCTTCACCGTGAGCGTACGCTCGGTGCTCGCCAGATGACCGCCGGCATCCACGCCCGGCATCTTCAAGGTGAAGGTGCGGGTTGCCCCCTGCAGCGAGGCTTCCAGGTCGACCTGCATCTTCGCGTGGTGGTCGCTACTGGCGCCCGCCCCGGCGCCGGCGCCGCGGAAATGGTGCCCGAAGAGGCTCTCGAAGAAGTCATCCGAGTCCGCGGCCCCGTCGCCGCGGAACTCAAAGCCGCTGCCCCAGTCCGGCGGCGGCTGGAAGTCCTGGCCTGGCGGCGGGCCTTTGCCCAACTGGTCGTACGCGGCGCGCTTCTCGGGATCCTTGAGCACCTCGTAGGCCTCGCCCAGCTCCTTGAAGCGCACCTCGGCGTCCTTCTCCTTGCTCACGTCCGGATGGTATTTGCGCGCCAGGCGGCGATAGGACTTCTTGATCTCGTCCTGGGTCGCGTCACGCGCGACGCCCATCACCTGATAGTAGTCTTTGTACTGCAAGCTCGAATTCCTCAGCGTGCGAAACCGACAACCGCCATCGGATGGACTGTACGCCCGTGTGCCGCCCCCTGAGTATTGCGCCTTACCGAGACGTGCCCGGCCTTACTCCTCGGACTTCTCCTCCGACGCCGCCGCGCCCTGTGCCAGGGCCATCGCGTACACGTCAGATTTGCGCCGGCCGGTGAGCTGCGCCACCACGGCCGCCGCGCGGGAGGTTGGCAGCTCATCGCGCAGCAGCTCCAGCGCACGGCGCACGAACGCATCGTCCGGCGCGCTGTGGGTGGCCGGCTGCCCCTCCAGCACGAGGGTGATTTCGCCCCGCGCGAAATTCGGATCCCTGGCCGCCATCTCCAGCAGCTCCGCGAGCGTGCCCCGGTAGACCGTTTCGTAGGCCTTGGAGAGCTCGCGGGCCACGGCGGCCCGGCGCTGCGGCCCGCAGGCCGCCGCCAGGGCCTGCAGCGTCTCCACGATCCGGTGCGGCGCCTCGAAGAACACCAGCGTGCGCGGCTCATGCGCCAGCTCCCGGCAGCGCTCCCGGCGCGCGGCCTCGCGCGTCGGCAGGAAACCCTCGAAGCAGAAGCGGTCGGTCGGCAGGCCGGCGATGGAGAGCGCGGCCAGCACGGCCGAGGGCCCCGGGATCGCCTGCACCGTGTAGCCGGCGGCCAGCGCCGCGGAAATCAGCGCGTAGCCCGGGTCCGACACGAGCGGCGTACCCGCATCGCTGACCAGTGCAATGGTTTCACCGCGCTCCAGGCGCGCCAGCAGCTCCTCGACGCGCTGTCGCTCGTTGTGTTCGTGCAAGGAAACCAACGGCTTGGAAAGGCCCAGCGCATGCAGCAGGTGGCCCGTATGCCGGGTATCCTCGGCCGCGATCACCGCGGCCCCGGCCAGGCTGTCGCGCGCCCGCGGCGAGAGATCGGCCAAGTTGCCGATGGGTGTGGCGACGACATCGATCCGGCCCCGTGCAGCTACCACTATAATCCCCTCATCGCGCCACCTGGCCAGGAATCCCGGCAGCTTGCCCCGCAGCATGACATCGAAGCAACCCGTCCATCGTCGCATCCGTCGCGCGCCGCGTGCGCTCGCGGCGGCGTGCTGCGCGCTGCTGGCGGTCCTGGCGGCCTGCAGCAGCAATCCGGCCACGCTGCCGCCGTCGGTGGACCGCGCGGCGCAGCTCTCCGGCCAGGGCAACCATGCCGCGGCCGCCGACATGTACGAGCGCCTGGCGGCGGTGAACTCGCCGCCCGACAGCGTGCAGCTGTCCTTGAGCGCCGTGCGGGAGTGGCTGGCGGCCAACCGCGCGGAGGATGCGCAGCGCGTGATCACCGCGCTGCCCGTGCCGGCCGACGCCGCCCTGGCACAGCAGCGGCGCCGCGCGGAAATCGAGGTGCTGCTGGTCCGCAACCAGGGCGCGGACGCCTGGCGGCTCGCCAGCACCCTGCCCGAGCCGCGCGACGCGGCGGCCCTGCAGCTGCAGGAGCGCGCGGCCTTCGCCGCCAACCGCCCCACCGATGCCGTGCGCGCCGCGATGGCGCTGGATCGCCTGAGCAGCAGCGATGCCGAGCGCAACAGCGCGCGCCGCGACCTGCTGCTGCAGCTACGCCGGGCCGTGGAGCGCGGCGTGAAGCTGGAGCCGCAGAGCGTGAAGGACGCGCCGGTTCGCGGCTGGCTGGAACTTGGTGCGATCGCCGCGCAGGCGGCCCGCAGCCCCCTCAATGCCGCCCGCGACGTGGATCGCTGGCGCAGTCATTATCCCGGACACCCAGGTAGCAGTATCGCAATGGCAGAAATCATGGGGCCTTCCGGGCCCGCCACCCTGACGAGCGTTTCCGGCACGCAGATCGCGCTGCTGCTGCCCCTCTCCGGCCGCCAGGCAACGCCGGCCGCGCTCGTACGCGATGGCTTCCTGGCCGCGATCAGCCAGCTGCCCCCCGCCCAGCGCCCCGTCGTGAAGATCTACGATACCGGCGAGGACAGCGTGTCCGCGGCGCTCAACACCGCGCAGGCGGAGGGCGCGAGCTTCCTCGTGGGTCCCCTGACGCGCGAGGAGGCCGTGACGGCCGTCAACGAGAATACGCGGCGCACGCCGATGCTGGTCCTGAACAACCTGCCGCCGGAGCAGGGCGTGCCCGCCAACGTCTGGCAGTTCGCGCTCTCGCCGGAGGATGAGGCCCGCCAGGTGGCGCGCCGCGCGCTCGCTCAGGGTCAGCGACGGGCGATCATCCTCGCCCCGAGTGGCGACTGGGGCATGCGCGTCGTCGCGGCGTTCCGCGAGGAACTGCTGGCGGGCGGTGGCGCGATCCTCACGCAGGCGACCTACGATCCCCAGCACAGCGAGCTGATCACCACGCAGATCACCGCCACGCTGCACGTGGATGAGAGTCGCGCCCGCTTCAAGCGCGTGGAGCAGATCGTCGGCGGCAAGCTCAACTTCGAGCCCCGGCGCCGGGCCGACGTGGACCTGATCTTTGCCGCCGGCGCGCCGGTGGCGCTGCGGCAGATCCGCCCGCAGCTGCGCTTCTTCTACGCCGGTGATGTACCGACCTACATGACGTCGGACGCCTTCGACCCGGACGTCAACGCCAATCGCGACCTCGACGGGATGCTGTTCCCGGACATGCCGTGGATGCTGCAGGAACAGGGCTCCATCGCCGATACGCGCTCACTGACCCAGGCCGCGTGGAGCGACAAGGGTCCGCGCCTGCCGCGCCTCTTTGCCTTCGGCTATGACGCGGGCCAGCTGGTGCTCGCGCTGCGCAGCCCGCAGTGGCAATGGCCGCTCGCCGGCGTGACCGGCCGCCTCGCACCCGACCGTGAGCATCGATTGCACCGCGAACTGGACTGGGCGCAAATCCGCAACGGCAAGCCGGTGCCGATGGGTCTGCCCGCCCCGTAGCACTGCGGCGGTGAGCCGCCCGGCGTGTCGGCAGGGTGTGGAGCCCGCCCAGCCGGGTGCGCGCGAACCCCCGCCTGGCCGCGGTGGACGGATCCACAACGCATCGATGCGGTAACGGCGCATCCGGGGACCGGATGCGCCGCGTTGCCCGTCAGGGCTTGCCGACTTCCACGGCCGTCGCCTGGAACGGCTTGACCGGTACCGGGTTGGGTCCGCGCATCGCCGCGAACTGCGCTTCCAGCACGTAGGCGGTCGTGCCCACGACCGTGACCGCCACCGCGCCGTCCGGATAGCCTTCGCTCAGCACCTGGACCGTGCCCTGGTCACCCTTGAGCGTGACCCGGGAGAGCTTGCCCTTGCCGGCCGAACCGCCCTGGGCGACCAGGAGGCTGTTCTTGCCGAAGGAGCGCATGCCGTCCGGGCGGTCGAGCGGCTGGTCCAGTTTCACCTCGGTGATCTTGCCGGCCTTGCCCGCCTTGCCCACCGGCACGCTGAAGAGCTTGCTGGTGGCCAGTGCATTGACGATCACGCGATTGCCAAGGACCGCAATGCCGTCCAGCACGCCGCCGACGGGGCCGAAGCCCCCCTCGCCCGCCCAGACTTCCAGCGCCGCGGCGCCGGGCTTCAGGCGCAGCACCTGCATGTTGCTGGTGTCGGTCGCGTAGATCGTGCCATCGGCGCCAACCGCCGCATCGTTGCAGACGCCACCGGCCGTGGGATACGGGTAGTGGCCCTTGGCCCTGCCGGTCGTGAGGTCATAGGCATGCAGCATCGACGGCACGGGCTTGGCGACGCCCGGGCCCGCAACGGGCAGCGAACAGGCCCATAGCGTCTCGTGCTGTGGGTCGGCGAACACGCCCAGGTAGCCCGCCGGCGCATCCGCACCGGCGAGGATCCACACCTGCGCGGCGCCGGAGCCGGCCTTGGCACGGTAGATCTGGCCCGTGCCGATGCTGCCAATGATCACCGCGCCCTCGGGCGTGGAGGTCATGCTCTCCGGGAACACCTTGTCGCCCGGGATGAGGATCGCCTGCGGTACCGCCGCCTGGGCCGATACGCCCAGCAGCGCGGCGCCCGCGGCCGCGAGCCCCGCAAGTCGCACGGAGGTCTGATTGGTCTTCTTCATGGCGCGGATGCTTACGGCTTGTAGGAGATGCGGTAAATGAGGTTCGCGCCATCGTCGCTGATGAGCAGCGATCCATCCTTCGCCACCGCCGCACCAACCGGGCGACCCCAGGCGTTGCCGTCATCGGCGATCATGCCGACCATGAAGTCCTCGTACTCGCCCGTGGGCGCGCCGTCCTTCATGCGAACGCGCACGACCTTGTGGCCGGTGCGGAAGGCGCGGTTCCAGGAACCGTGCAGCACGGCGAAGCCGTCACCCACGTATCCCTTGGGGAAGGCCGAGGCGCCGCTGGTGGCGGTATAGAAGGCCAGGTTCAACGCGGCCGAGTGCGCCTGGTAGGGCACGTCCGGCGCGGTGACCTTGCCCACCAAGTCCGGACGCTCGCCCGCGTGCCGCGGGTCCTCGTACTTGCCCATGTACATCCACGGCCAGCCGTAGAAGGCCCCTTCCTTCACGCGCGTGGAGTAGTCGGGCACCAGGTCATCGCCCAGCATGTCGCGCTCATTGGTCGTGCACCACAGGTCCCCCTGCACCGGCTGGATCGTGAGACCCACGCAGTTGCGGATACCGGTCGCAAAGACCTTGCCCGGCTTGTCCATGCCCACTTCATAGACGAGCACGTCGGCACGGCGCTCTTCCCCGCCCCAGGTGGAACCCAGCGCATGGTCGGCCTCCCAGGCCTTGACCTCCGCCGCGGTCTTCTTCGGCATGTCCTCGGCGACATTGGAGGAGGAGCCTACCGACACGAACATCCGCTTGCCGTCGAGCGAGAAGGCGATGTCCCGCGTGAAGTGTCCGCCACCGGCCGTCGGCGCCAGCTGCGGCACCACGACTTCCGGTACGCCCGTTGCCACGGCCTGCCCCACCTTGTAGGCGTAGCGCACGACGCGGTTGGTCTCGGCGACATACAGCCACTTGGGATCGCTGCCGCTTGGATAGAACTGGATGCCGAAGGGCAGCAGCAGGCCCTGCGCGAAGGTGGTGACCTTCTCCGCCTTGCTGCCATCCGCGGACGGGCGCAGCACCACGATGCGACCCGTCTGCGTCTCGCTCAGGAAGACATCGCCATTGGGAGCCACGCGCATCGCCCGGGCGCCCGGCAGGTCCCTGGCCCAGACGTCGACCTTGAAGCCCGCCGGTACTGACAGCTTCGCATTGGCCGGCTTGTCGATGAACTTGGGGAAATTGCTGGCGGACGGCGTGTCATAGGGCGCCGGCAGCGTCGCGAGGTCAATGCGGTGCTTGCGGCCCGGCACGTCCTTCTTCCAGTCGGCCTCGCCCTTCGCCGGGCCTGCCGCAGCCGTGGACGGTGGTGGGCGGAAACCCTCCGGCGGCGGCGCTTCCTTGAAGCTGCCGTCCTTCAGCGCCTGGAAGTAGGCGACCACGTTTTCGCGGTCGTTCTTGTCGGCGATCGCCACGACCATGGCCGACCCCGGCACCACGGTGGTCGGGGAGGCCAGGAAGCGATCCAGCGTGGCCGCGTTCCACACGAGCTTGGAGGCCTTCAGCGGCTTGGTGTAGGAGAAGGCGGGGTTCGCGGCCGCCGGGCGGCCGAACACGCCGATCAGCGCCGGTCCCTGCGCGCCGCCGCCGTCATCCTTCTGGGCGCTGTGGCACAGCGCGCACTGCGCACGGAACACCGTCTTGCCGGCGTTGGCGTCGGCGCCAAACGACGGGGCTGAAATGACGGCCGCGAGCAGTGCCGCGGCGGCATAGTGTTTGAACATGCTGGATCCCACCTTCGGTGATTGTTCTTTAGCGCGGCAAATGTACCCCAAGTGCCGACAATTCAGGGCCTCGTAAAGCCAGCCCGCTCGAAAATGCGCCTCGCCCTGGCGCCCTGCAGGAACTTCAAGAAATCAGCGGCATGCGCGTTGGCGCCCCGCACCATTGCCGCGGGGTAGGTAATCGGCTGGTGCGCTGCCTCCGGGAACACGTCCACCACCCGTACCCGCGGCTCGCTGCGCGCATCGGTCGCGTAGACGATTCCCAACGGGGCCTCCCCGCGCGCGACGAAATTAAGCGCCGTGCGTACGTTGTCCGCGGCTACCGTGCGCGCCTCGACCGTTCGCCAGACGCCCAGATGGGTAAGCGCCTCCCGGGCGTACTTGCCCGCCGGGACCGATACGGGGTCACCGATGGCGAGGCGTCCGGCGGACCCCAGCGCAGCGGCAATCGGGAACCCGCCGGTGATGCTTAAGGAGACGGTGCTGTCGGCCGGCGCGATGAGCACCAGTTCATTACCCGCGATATCGATGGGTGGCACCGCCGCCAGGAGGTGGCGCGACTGCAAGTAATCCATCCACGCCTCGTCGGCCGAGACGAAAACGTCCGCCGGCGAGCCGGCTTCGACCTGCCGGGCCAGCGTGGAACTGGCGGCAAAGGAAAAGCGCACCGTCTGCCGGGTGTCACTGGTGTAGGCATCACCCACCTGCCGCAGGACATCGGTGAGCGATGCCGCGGCGAACACGGTCAGCACCCTGTCTGCCGCCCAAGCCGGGCCGCCCGGCATCGACAGGACCAACAGGGCAATGCCCAGGGACTTGCGCAACATACAATCCAAGTGAGGCCACTGCGTTCGCTATATCTTACTAGATATTTCCGACAGGTCGCTGGCAAGGCTCTCGGCCGGACCTATAGACTGTATTCATGCAGAAACCGCAGGCACATATTCGAATCGACTTCTCCGAGAGCTGCGCCCTCGGGCCCGGCAAGATTGTGCTTCTGGAAACCATCGAGCGAACCGGATCGCTGTCCTCGGCCGCTCGCGCTCTGGGCATGAGCTACCGAAGAGCCTGGCTGCTGCTGCATAGCGTAAACACGGGCTTCACGGAAGCGGCAGTGGCGCTCAGTGTCGGCGGACGGGACGGCGGCGGCGCCAGACTCACGGCCTTTGGGCGCCAGCTGGTGGATACCTACCGCAGCCTGGAGACGGCGGTCGACGCGTTGACCATCAAGGCTTTTTCCGGCGTCCGTCCCAGTCGCACGCCAGCCGGCGACTCCGGCGACACGCGCCGCGCACTCCGCCGAGCCGTCGCAGTCCCGATCCCCAAACGCGGCCCCTAGCAGCGTCGCCGTAGCGATCCGGCGACGCGCCAACAGAAGCCCGGCTATTGCCTATCGCTGTATCCATTCATATATAGTGATGCCCAAGCCCCCTTGGAGCACGATGAGCCCCCTCCGTTATCGCAGGCGCTGCCTCGCGCTCCCCTGCGGGACGAACGCCCTGACACTCGTCCTCGTCCCGTCCACCCCGAAGCGGGCCGGGAACAGCCGTGTCGGGGTGACGGTGCGCGGCAAGTTCTAGCCCGGCCCGGTGGGCACGCGTGTCAACCGATCCTGCGCCCCTGCGTTTACTCCTGCACAGGGCCCTCCCCCCGGGCCCGTCGACACAGGGCAGGATCATGAAATCTCACACGCTGAACGGCGCGCTCTTCGGCTTGACGCTCACGGGCCTGGCGGCCTGCGGGGGCGGGGGCGGCGCGGCCTCCCAGGGACCGACGCCGACCGCTGCACCGGGCAGCGTGTCCCTGAGCCTGAGCGATGATGCCTCCGAGGACTGGGCCACGATCGGCGTGAAGCTGCTGGGCGTCGCGCTCGTGCCGCAGGGTGGCGGCAGCAACGTCACGGTGTACACCGCCGCCAGCAACGCCCCGCTGCTGAACCTGGCGGAGCTGGACCAGATCAGCGACGTGCTGGCCAAGGCGCAGATCCCCGCCGGCACCTACACCGCCGCGGTGCTCACCCTGAGCGCCAACCCCGGCGACGTCCTGCTGACCGCCTCCAGCGACCCGGAGGCGGGCTTTGCCGGCACCGCGGGCGCAACCGTCGCCAGCGCCGACATCCGCGTGCAGGGCGCACAGGGCAGCGCCGGCAGCCTCACCAGCCCGATCACCGTGCAGCTGGAGAGCCCGCTGGTCGTGACCAGTGGCCAGAGCACGCCGCTGGACCTGGAGTTCGCGCTCGACCACCCGGTGTTCATCGTCGGGCACACCGCCAACACGGGCGGTACCAAGTGGGCCGTGAGCTTCAAGGGTCCCGTGCGCCACCATCGCATCGCGGACCTGACCCGCTTGGTGCTGCGCCACCTGTACGGCGTCGTGACGTCGGTGGCCAGCGACAACAGCTCGATCAGCGTCACCAAGGAACTGCCCGCCCTGCCGCTGCAGACGCCGGAAGTGGCGGTCTCCACCGCCCAGTCGCTTGCGATCCTGGCCGATGCCGCCAACGGCACGATCTACCGGGACCTGGATGCGGGCACGGTGGAAGTGATCAAGGACTTCTCGCACCAGTCCGCCAGCATCGGTGGCAAGCAGCTGCGCGTGGCCGCGCGCTACCAGAGCAACGGCAGCCTGGTGGCCACACGCATCTGGGCCAGCACTGACTTCAACAAGATCCGTGTCAGCCCCGAGGGCCACGTACTGCACGTGGATGCCGCCAACAGCCGCATCGTGGTGGCCAACGAGGCCGGCATCCCGGTACCGATCCTGGTCAACGGCAGCACGGAGTTCGTCTCCGGCAGCACGACGCTGGGCACCGGCACGAGCTTCCTGGCCAACCACCAGCTGGTTCGCGGCTTCAAGGTGCAGGTGAGCGTCGTGGACCCCCTGGCCTCGCCACTGGTCGCGCAGACCGTGGAGATCCAGTCCGCCATGTACGAGGGCCGCATCAGCGCGGCCAGCACCAGCGGCTTCACCTACACGCGCAACTACCACACGCCCACCGACGACTACAGCCAGTCCCTGGGCTACCTCGCCAGCACCGCCGCCAATGGGAGCGACGCCAGCGGCAACGCGATCACCGGCTTCAAGTACTGGAACTTCGCCTTCCCCACGCTGGTGTCCAGCGGCACGACCGCCATCGGGGATTTCGTGACCACGACCACTGGCAGCGTGAACCTGGGCGGCGTGATCGGCGCCGTGAACGTGGAGGGCGCCAGCCACGTGCAGTGGGGTGATGGGGCAAGCAACGCCACGGGCTGGTACGCGCCCTGGGTCGTGCTGATGCCGCACAAGCTGCCGCTGGGCAGCGTGGCCACCGGGCTCGTGAACAACCAGTTCACGGCCAACATCCTGGGCGGCACCGTGCCGGCCACCCTCACCGTCACGACGACCAGCGGCTCGGCGACCCTGGTGTACCAGGTGGACCGCAACGCCGGCGTACTCACGGTGAGCCCCGTGGATATCAGCAGCGCAGCGGGACTGACGACCCTGACCAACGCGCTGAGCGTCGGCACCAAGGTCAAGGTCTCCGGGGTGCCGCTGGCCAATGGCACGCTCAAGGCCTACACGCTGATCTACTTCACCGGGGACCTCCCGGTGAGCTGATGGCTGACAGACCCGCGACGGGTCACCTTGCCAGGGGCCTCACGGGAGGCCCCGGTCTTATGGGGGGCGCGCCAGGCCGGTGTCGACCCGGCCTGGGTGGGATACATCTGCGTGGACGACGTGGATGCCTCCGTGGCGCGCCTGCTGCGCCTGGGCGGGCGCGTTCTGCATGCGCCGGTGGAAATCCCCGACACGGGTCGCTCCGCGACAGTGGCTGATCCACAGGGCGCCGTGTTCAACCTCTTCAAGCCCCTGCGCCCGCAGCAGCCCCTGCCGTCGCACCACGCAGGCACGCTCGGGTGGCGCGAACTGCACACGAGCGACTGGCCCGCCGCGACGGATTTCTACGGCAGCCTGCTGGGGTGGGTGAAGGCACAGGCGCACGACATGGGCCCGATGGGTCGCTACCAGGTGTACACCACCGGGCAGGACGGACTCGGCGGCATGTTCAACACTCCCGCAACCCGGTCCGCCGAATGGCTCTACTACTTCCAGGTTGTCGACATCGATGCAGCGGCAGAGCGCCTCGTCGCCGGTGGCGGCGCGCTGCTACAGCCGCCGCACGAGGTGCCGCGCGGCGGCTGGGTGCTGCAGGCGCGTGATCCGCAGGGCAGCAAGTTCGCACTGCTGGGGCGTCGCCTTCCCCTAGCCGGGCCGCGCACGCGGTGCCCGCGTACGCGAGGCCGCCCTACAGCGGCTTGCGCGCGTACACGCCATAAGCGGCGATGACTGCATAGCAGAGTGCCGGCAAGCACAGCGCCGTACGCAGGTTGGTCAGGTCCGCCAGGTGACCGGTCAGCGGCGGGATGATCGCGCCACCGACGATCGCCACGCAGATCAGCCCCGAACCCTCCGCGGCCCGGCGCCCGAGGCCCTCGCTGGCCAGGCTGAAGATGGTCGGGAACATGATCGAGTTGCACAGGCCCACCGCCAGCAGCGTCCAGCCGGACACGCTGCCTTGCGTCGCCATGGACGCCACGATCAGCAGGATGGATCCGCTCGCCGCCGTGCCCAGCACCTTGCCCGGTGAGGCGATGCGCAGCAGCCAGGCGCCGATGAAGCGGCCGATGAGCGCGCCGCCCCAGTAGTACGGCACGTGCTTGCCCGCCGCCTGCTCGGCCAGCCCCAGCGTCGAGGCCTGCATGAGGTAGTTCACCAGCAGCGATCCGATCGCCACCTCCGCGCCGACGTACAGGAAGATGCAGGCTGCACCCCAGCCAAAGCGGGTCTGGCGCAGCAGGTCCAGTGCATGCACCAGGCGCATCGGTTTGCCATGGGATTCCCGCAACCGGTGGCGTCGCAGCCAGATCACCAGCGAGAGCAGCAGTAGCGCCACGGCAAGTCCCAAGTAGGTATTCACGACGACCTGCGTTTCCTGCGTGCGATACGCGCTGAGCGCGGCCAGGTCCTTCGGGTCCGGCGCGACGCTGGCCAGGGCGCCCAGGATCAGGATCGAACCGAAGAACGGGAAAACGGTCGTGCCCAGGGAATTGAAGGCCTGTGCAAAGGTCAGTCGGCTGTGCGCCGTGCGCGGCGCACCCAGCACCGAGATCAGGGGGTTGGCCACGACCTGCACGATGGTGATGCCGGCGGCCAGCACGAACAGCGCGACCAGGAACACGGCGAACAGGCCCGAGCGCGAGGCCGGAATGAACAGCAGGCAGCCGATCGCCATCGTCAGTACGCCGAGCGAGGCCGAGCGCAGGTAACCAATGCGCCGCACGATGCTGGAGGCGGGTAGTGACACCAGGAAGTACGCGGCGAAGAACGCCGACTGCACCAGCATGGCCTGCCCATAGCTCAGCGTGAAGAGGTCCTTGAGCTTGGGAATGATGACGTCGTTCAGGCTGGTGATGCCACCGAAGACGAAGAACAGCGCGAACACGAAGACGCGCAGGTCCGGTGCATCGACGCCAGAATGCGGTGCCGAGTCGCCCGGGACCGGATCAGTGGATGAGGTATCGGCGGTGTCGAGATGCATGATGCTTGCGCCTCCGTGGCGGATTGTCAGCGTTTGAGTTCGCAATTGATGGCCGTGGACCTGCGATCGATGAACTCGATGCCATAGCGCTGCGTCACAGGCTGCACCGAGGACTCCTGTTCGATCAACAGCCGCGCGGCCTCGGCCGCCATATCGCCGATGGGCTGTCGCACGGTGGTGATCGGCGGCCAGACCTGGGTCGCGATGGGACTGTCGTCGTAGCCAACGACCGAGAGCGCCTCCGGCACCGCGACGCCCAGTCGCGCCGCCGCCGCCAGCACGCCGGAGGCCATGTCGTCATTGCAGGCAAACACGGCCGTCACGCGCGGCTCGCGCGCCAGAAGCTCGATGCCGGCGGCCATGCCACTGGCGAAGGAGAAGTCGCCGGGGACGCACTGCACGCGCTCGGCGGAGACACCGCCGCGCTCAAGCTCGGCCAGGAAACCGCTGCGGCGGTCGCGCGAGGCCAGGTGATCCTCCGGCCCCGCCACCAACCCGATTCGCCGGTGGCCCAGGCCGAGCAGGTGGCGGGCCAGCAAGGCCGCGCCGCCACCGTCATCGGAGAAGATTGCAGGGGAGCGCAGGGGATCGGCCGAGGGGGCCAGCCGCACGTAGGGGATGCCGGCCGCATCCAGGCGCCTGAGCACAGGCGAGTCATCGGTCAGCGGCGGCGAGAGGATCGCACCGTCCAGTTGCACGCCGCGCAGGAAGGCTTCGAAGTTGCCCCGCTGCTCGGCGGTGTCGGTTGCGACCTCCTCGATCATCAGGTGGTAGCCGCGCTGGCGACAGACCCTGAGCGCGCCTTTCTGCAGCTCCGAGATGTAGTAGAGGGAGGGATTGCGGTACAACGCGGCGATCGCGTAGGAACGGCTACCCGAGAGCGCGCGGGCCGCGGCATTCGGCACGAAGCCCAGCCGCGTCACGGCACGCTCGACCTTCTCGCGCAGCGCGGGGCGTACATGCGGCTCGCGGTTGATCACCCGCGAGACCGTCTTGATCGACACCCCGGCCAGCTTGGCGACCTCCACAATCGTTACGCGCATCGCTTCCTAGTTCTTCTTGTATGCCCCGGCGCGATCGGATGGTAACCCGGAATTCCTGCTTGCCAACGATGTCATATATCCACGACGCGTTGCAGGGGCAATGAAAGCGACGGACAAATACAAGATGCTACCGTCACATTCCGATTGACAACGATATCTAAAAATCCCTAGCCTGTCTGCCAAACAAGACGCAGGCACACTGCGACCACCAACCCCATCGGGCCGGGACCCGACGGCAAGAACCGGAGTCGACGTGGACCGGAATATCCTTTTTGCGACCTGGACCGCCATCGCACTGGCGGCCACGACGCAGGCGGCGACGCCCGCGGCGAGCAGCGACCCGGATGCGCGCGCTGCAGCCCTGATCCAGCTGATGACGCCGGCGGAACGCACGCAGTTGCTGCATGGCCCGATGGCCATGCCCTTCGGACCGTATGGCGCGCCGGAAGGCTCCATTCCCGGCGCGGGGTACATCGCAGGGCTGCCCCGCCTGGGGATCCCGCCGCTGACGGAGTCCGACGCGAGCCTGGGCGTGGCCTACGTGATGGGCCTTCGCCATGACGGCGCCACCGCCCTGCCCTCCGGCGTCGCCATGGCCGCCAGCTGGGACCCCACGCTCCTGCAGCGCGGCGGCGCGATGATCGCCTCCGAGGCGCACGCCAAGGGGTTCAACGTGCTGCTGGCGGGCGGCATGAACCTCGCGCGCGAACCCCGCAACGGCCGTAACTTCGAGTACCTGGGCGAGGATCCGCTGCTGGCGGGTACGCTGGCCGGCACGTCCATCAAGGGCATTCAGTCCGCGCACGTCATCTCCACGGCCAAGCACTACGCGCTGAACAACCAGGAGACCGGCCGGCAGTTCTACAACGCCGTGATCAGCGAGAAAGCCGCGCGCGAAAGCGACCTGCTGGCCTTTGAGCTGGCCATCGAGAGCGGCCAGCCGGGCGCCGTGATGTGCGCCTACAACCTCATCAACGGCGCCTATGGCTGTGGCAACGACATGCTGCTCAACCAGGTGCTGAAGAAGGACTGGGACTACAAGGGCTGGGTGATGTCGGACTGGGGCGCCGTGCATGCGCTGGACTATGCGCTGAAGGGCCTGGACCAGCAGTCAGGCCAGCAGCTGGATCCAGAGGTGTTCTTCGACCAACCGCTGCAGGATGCCGCGACGAGCAATCCGGCCTATGCAGCGCGTATCCTGGACATGAACCACCGCATCCTGCGCTCCCTGTTCGCCGTGGGCGTGGATCAGTTCCCTCCGCAGAAGCGCGCCATCAACGCCAAGGCCGACGCCGACGTGGCCGAGCAGGTGGCCCGCGAGGGCATCGTGCTGCTGCACAACCCGACGCACCTGCTGCCGCTCAGCGACCAGCTGAAGCGCATCGCCGTCATCGGCGGCTTTGCCGATTCGGGCGTGCTTTCCGGGGGCGGCTCAAGCCAGGTGCAGGGCGAAGGGGGCCCGGCCGCCACGCGCTCCTTCGGCGGGGACACGCAGCCGGCCGCGCTGCTGGCGGAGAACTACCACCGCTCGGTGCCGCTGAAGGCCCTCCGCCAGCGCCTGCCCGGCGCCGAGGTGGTCTTCCGCAACGGCCGCTACCTCACCGACGCCGTGGAGGCCGCTCGCCGCGCGGACGTGGCCATCGTGTTCGCGACGCAATGGGCCACCGAGGGTATCGATGCACCGGACCTGAGCCTGCCCGATGGCCAGGACGCGCTCATCGCGGCCGTCACCGCCGCCAATCCGCGCACCATCGTCGTGCTGGAGACCGGCGGTCCGGTGCTCATGCCGTGGCTGGCCAGCACCGGTGCCGTACTGGAGGCCTGGTACCCGGGCGCCCGCGGCGCCGAGGCCATCACCGCCGTGCTGTTCGGCGAGGAGAACCCCTCGGGCCACCTGCCGCTGACCTTCCCGGCGAGCACCGCGCAACTGCCCCGCCCGACGCTACCGGGCGCAGACACCGTGGAGCCGAACTTCCAGGGACGCGGCAAGCCCGGGCAGACGCTCGACATCGACTACAACATCGAAGGCGCCGACGTGGGCTACCGCTGGTATGCGCGCACGCACCAGACGCCGCTCTTCGCGTTCGGCCACGGGCTCTCCTACACGAACTTCGAAACCACGCTCCTCAAGGTAGGCTCTGGCAAGGCCATAACCGTGGATTGCACCGTGCGAAACACCGGGGACCGGGCCGGCACCGAGCTCGTGCAGGTGTACCTGACGTCCGCCGCGGGCAAGCCCGTGCAGCGGCTCGTCGCCTACCAGCGCGTCAGCCTCGCCGCCGGCGAATCCCGCGCGGTCACGCTGCCGGTGGATCCGCGGCTGCTCGCGCAGTGGCAGAACGCCGGCTGGGAGATGAGCGCCGGCCGCTACCAGTTCGCCACCGGACGCTCCGCCAGTGACCTCGGCACCGGCGTTGAGGTCCCGCTGCCTGCCCGTCACTGGAAATAGAGGACCTCGCCATGCGCACCGCCACGGCAATACTCCTGCTCGCGCTGACCCTGGGCAGTGCAGCCACCCGGGCGGCCACCGACGTGAGCACCGTCAGGGTGACGGGGGGACGCATACGGGGCGTCGTGGACGGGGACGTGCTGTCGTTCAAGGGCATCCCGTTCGCGCAGCCGCCGGTCGGCAACCTGCGCTGGCGCGCGCCGCAGCCGGTGATGCCATGGCAGGGCGTGCGCGAGGCCAACCAGCCGGGCCATGACTGCATGCAGCTGCCTTTCCCCAGCGACGCGGCGCCACTGGGCACCGAGCCTGCCGAGGACTGCCTTGTGATGAACGTCTGGCGTCCGGCCAACCCCCAGACCCGCAAGGCACCGGTCCTGGTGTGGATCTACGGAGGCGGCTTCGTCAACGGCGGCTCCTCGCCGGCCGTCTACGACGGCAGCGAATTTGCACGCCAGGGCGTGGTCTTCGTGAGCTTCAACTATCGCCTGGGGCGCTTTGGGTTCTTCGCGCATCCGGCGCTGAGCGCGGAGAAACACGGCCGCGAACCGCTGGGCAACTACGCCTACCTGGACCAGCTGCTGGCGCTGCACTGGGTGCGTCACAACGTCGCGCGCTTCGGCGGCGACGCCTCGCAGGTCACCATCGTGGGGGAATCGGCCGGTGGCGGCTCGGTGCACATGCTGCTGGCCGCGCCTGCGGCCAAGGGCCTCTTCCAGCGCGCAGTGGTGCAGTCCGGCGGCGGACGCGGCAGCCTCATGGGCGAGCGCGACATCAAGGCCGACAGGCCGGGCCTGCCATCGGGCGAGCGCATTGGCCTGAACTTCGCAGCCAGCGTCGGCATCCAGGGCAAGGATGCGGCCGCTCTGGCCAAGCTGCGCGCCCTGCCGGCGGACCAGGTCGTGGCAGGCCTCAACATCGCGACGATGGGACGCATGGATAAGGCCGCACCGACCTACAGCGGACCCATGCGCGACGGCCGCATCGTCAGCAGCGCGCCGGACAAGCTCTACGTCACCGGCAAGTTCAACCGCGCGGACCTCCTGGTCGGCTCCACCAGCGGCGACATCGGTGGAGACACGGTAATGGGCGAGCCGGCGCGCTACGTGTCCCGCCTGTTTGCGCAGCAAGGACTCAACAGCTACCTGTACCGCTTCTCCTACATCGCGGACTCGGTGGCCGCGGAAACCAAGAATGGCGCGCCGCACGCCAGCGACATCCCGTTCTTCTTCAACACAGTGGCCGCCAAGTACGGTGCCAATCTCTCGCCCCAGGACGCCGCGACCGGCAAGCTTGCAGCCACGTATCTGGCGAACTTCGTGAAGAAGGGCGATCCCAACGGCGCCGGCCTGCCGACCTGGCCGCGGCAGACGGCCAGCGGCGCATTGCTCCTGGAGCTCAGCAAGGACGGCACCGCCGTTGGCGGCGTGGATCCGCGCAAGGCCGAGGTCGATGCCGCGGAGGCCGCCGCGGTGGCGGACGCGGCACAGCGGCACTAAGGGCGCCGCGCGCCGAGGGGACTTTGCCCTGCAAACCGATCGCGTCGCAGGGCCGTTCGCCTTCAGCGCGTGACCGCTGCATCCTCCCGCAGCAGTGCGTCGATCATCCGCCGGGCCCGCGTCGGGCCGTCGTCGATGGGGATATAGAGCTGCGAGCGGCCCGGGAAGCGGCACTGGTTGCGCCACTGCGCCTCGATCACCACCTTGTCCTCCTCGAAGGTGAGCGCCGTCTGCTGCACGACCAGCTGCGTGACATCCTGCTTGTCGGGATGCGGATTGGTGGCGACGGTCCAGAAGTAGTGCGCGGTGTGGGCGGTCTCCGGTGTCACGCCGTGGAATCCGCGCATGTGGAAGCCGCCCCGCTGGGGATCCTCGAGGCTGCCGCTGCCGGCATCCATGGCACCGGTCCAGATCTCGCAGTGCGAGAGACTGAAGTCCACTTCCTGCCACCGGTCCACCGCGCCCCTGAACGGCCAGGCTGCGGTGTAGGTCGGGGGCGGCGCGGAGTTCGGCATCCAGCGCACGACCCGCACGCGGTTGGGCGTCGAGGTGGTGATGAGCTGGGCGCTCGTGTGCACGCCGGGGTTGCCGCCGATGGTCTTCAGGTGCACGTAGCCCAGGTGGCTGAGGTCCAGCACGTTGTCGTGGATCAGCTGGTACGGGGCATCGTAGTGGAAGGCATCGCCCCCGAACGTGTAGCGCGGGTCGCTGTGGAAGGAATACGCAGGCGGTTCATCGCGCGGTGACGCGTCCTGCGCACCGATCCACACCCACAGGATCTGGTCACGTTCACGCAGCGGGTAGGCGCGCACCCGGGCCCGCCCGGGGATGCGCTCCAGGCCAGGCACCTCGATGCAGCCGCCACCGTGATCAAACAGCAGCCCGTGGTAGCCACAGCGCAGGCCACGGGGCTCCACCGCTCCCATGGAGAGCGGCAACTCCTTGTGGCAGCAGCGATCCTCCAGCGCCGATACCGCACCATCGGGCGTGCGGAACAACACCATCGCGTGATCCAGGAAGGTGCGCGCCAGCGGCTTCTCGCCCAGCTCCCAGGCGAAACCGGCGACCCACCAGCGGCCTTGAGGAAATGCGTTACTCGTCGCGTTCAATAGCCCCCCTCCTGACCTCACCGTTTACCGGGGTCACGCCAGCGCAAGCCCCCGGGTCGCCTAGGCCCAGTATAGGCCAACCCGCCGGCTGACCGACCCATCGGGCTCCCGCTGCAGGCGCTCCCATGCCTTGCGCGAAGCGGCTGCCTGCAGCGCGTGCAGCGCGCGCAGCGCAGCGCCCCCGTGCAGCCCGTGGTGCGCGCTGCAGCGGGTGGCGATCAGCTGGAAGCGGCCCGCGGCAGACGGCAGCGCGGCCGCTGCGGGTAGGCGCAATCCCCCCTGCACGTCGCACAGCGGCCGGACCCTGAAGGTCGTGCTTCTCGTGCCCGCCTGAACACACTGGGCTCAACGGGCCGATGCCCGGCGAGCCGCAGGGGCTTACTTGACGACCTTGAGCGACGGACGCTTGGACGGCGTCGGGGTCGTGGGGGCAGGCTTGGGGGCGGTCGGGGGTCGCGGCGGCGCATTCGGATCCGGCTCGCCGTCCGGTTGCGCACCGTCCTCCGCAAACACCATGCCCTCGCCCGTCTCGCGGGCGTAGATGCCCAGGATGGCGTTCAGGGGCACGCGGATGTAGTGGCTGACACCCGAGAAACGGGCGTTGAATTCCATGACGTCCGGACCGATGAGCAGCGCCTGCGTCGCATTCGGCGAGAGGTTCAGCACGATCCTCCCGTCGGTTACGAAGGCCTGCGGCACCTGCACCCCTTCCTGCGACGCATCGACGATCGCATGCGGCGTATGGCCGCAGTCGATCATCCATTCATGCATCGCGCGGAGCAGGTACGGGCGCCGCGAGAGCTCAGGCAAAGCGCATCTCCCTTTCCTGCTCGGACAGGCTCGCGCGGAAGGCCGGCCGGGCGAATACCCGCGCCTGGTACTTCAGCAACGCGATGTTGTCCTTGGGAATCTCGATCTCGTAGTGCGGCAGGCGCCACAGGATGGGCGCGATGCTCGCATCCACGAGCGAGAAGTCATCGCTCAGGAAGTACGGCTTCACCTTGAAGAAGTCGGTGGTCTGCAGCACCAGGTCGCGCAGGTCGCTGCGCAGCTTGGCGCCGCCCTTGCCCTGCCCTTCCTTGTCGATCTGCGCGGCCAGTCCGTACCAGTCCCGCTCGATGCGATGCAGGGCGAGGCGGAACTGGGCGCGGGACACCGGGTCGACCGGCATCAGCGGCGGATGAGGGAAGCGCTCATCCAGGTATTCCATGATGACGCGCGAGTCGTAGAGCACGAGGTCGCGATCGACCAGCGTGGGCAGGGCATGGTCGGGGTTCAGGTCGAGCAGATCCTCGGGGAAGCGGCCAGGCGTTACGCTGACCACCTCGATCTCGATGCCCTTCTCACTCAGCACGATGCGCGTGCGGTGACTGGCAGGATCCGTTGGCGACGAGAACAGCGTCATGATGGAACGTCGACTCGACACCAGAGTGTTCTCCTTGGAGAGTTCAAATCATCGGACAGGCACAGCAAAGTGAGAGGGGGTCCCCGCCGTAGCGGGGACCTTCGATCAACGGCTGCTGCGCCAGCCGGCAGACGTCCTAGTGGACATCTTTCCAGTATTCGCGCTTCAGCAGCCACGCGAACCAGGTGAACACCAACAGGAACAGGACAACCCAGATGCCCAGGCCTTCGCGCTCGACCTGCGTCGGCTCGCCGACATACTGCAGGAAGTTCGCGGTGTCGCGCACGAAGGCATCGTACTGGGCCGCAGTCAGCTGGCCGGGAGCCACCTGCTCGAAGCGCTCCAGCATCTTGCCTTCCCCGCCCGTCGCGCTGCTGAACACGGCGCGCTTCACGCCTTCCAGGTCCGACAGCACGGCCGGCATGGCAGCGCCCTCCAGGGCCAGGTTGTTGCTGTGGGTGGGACGCGAGTCGTCCACGTAGAACGTCTTGAGGAACTGGTAGACGTAGTCCGTGCCCTTGGAGCGCGTAATCAGCGACAGGTCCGGCGGCGAGCGGCCGAACCAGGCCTCACCGTCGGCCTTCGGGAAGCTGCTCAGGATGTAATCCGTCGGCTTGGCGGCCGCAGGCATCAGGTTCTTGCGCAGCAGCTCCGGCGAGATGTTCAGATCCTTACCCAGGCGCTCGTAGCGCAGGTACTTCAGCGAATGGCACCCGAGGCAGTAGTTGGTGAAGTTGGCCGCGCCTCGCTGCAGCGAGGCTGTATCGGCAATGGAATTGCCGGCCTTCCAGCTCTTCCATTCCACGGCATGTTCCGCCTCACCCGCGGCGGCGGTCTCGGCCGCACGCACTGCGGGGGAGCAGAGCAGCACGACGCCCAGTGCGAGACTGGCGCCGACCATTGCGAGGCGGCCGGCGGTGCGGCCCAGGGGGTTACGGTGCATCAGTGATTCAACCATGGTCGTTAGTCACTCGTTCAGGCACCGGCTTCACGGGATCGATCTTCGAATACCAAGGCATCAGCACGAAGAACGCGAAGTAGGTCACCGAGAAGATCCGGGCGAGCATCGTGTACAACCCCGACGGCGGCTCCAGGCCCAGGTAGCCCAGCCCGATGAAGGAGATCACGAAGATCGTCAGCGCCGACTTCCAGATCCAGCCGCGGTAGCGGGTGGACTTGACCGGCGAGCGGTCCAGCCACGGCAGCAGGAAGAAGCAGACCAGGGACAGCGCCATCAGTAGCGCACCCATCTGCTGGTCCGGCACCGCGCGCAGGATCGCGTAGAACGGCGTGAAGTACCACACCGGGGCGATGTGCTCCGGGGTGGACATCGGGTTGGCTATCTCGAAGTTCGGCTTCTCCAGGAAGATGCCACCGAACGTCGGCATGAAGAACACCACCGCGCAGAACAGCGTCAGGAAGACGCCAACGCCGACGATGTCCTTGACCGTGTAGTAGGGATGGAAGGGGATGCCGTCGAGCGGATTGCCCTTGGCGTCCTTCTTCTCCTTGATCTCCACGCCGTCAGGGTTGTTCGAGCCGGACTCGTGCAGCGCCACCAGGTGCAATGTCACCAGCAGCAGCAGGACGAGCGGCACGGCGACCACGTGCAGCGAGAAGAAGCGGTTGAGCGTGGCATCGGCGATGCCGTAATCCCCGCGGATCCACTCCACCAGGCCCGGGCCGATGACCGGGATCGTGCCGAAGAGGTTCACGATGACCTGCGCGCCCCAGAAGGACATGTTGCCCCACGGCAGCACGTAGCCCATGAAGGCCTCGGCCATCAGTGCGAGGTAGATCACCATGCCGAACAGCCACAGCAGTTCGCGCGGCGATTTGTACGAGCCGTATAGCATCGCGCGGAACATGTGCAGGTAGACGACGATGAAGAAGGCCGACGCGCCGGTGGAGTGCAGGTAGCGCAGGAGCCAGCCGTAGGGCACCTCGCGCATGATGTACTCGACCGAGTCGAAGGCCGTCAGCTCACCCACCTTGTAGTGCATGGTGAGGAAGACGCCGGTGAGCAGCTGCATCACCAGCACGAGCAGGGCCAGGGAGCCGAAGAAGTACCAGAAGTTGAAGTTCTTCGGCGCGTAGTAGCCCGTCAGCTGGTTGCGGACGAAGACGTCGACCGGCAGGCGCTTGTTGAGCCAGCCGAGGAAGCCCGTGCGCACCGGCAGGGGGCTGTCATTGTTGCCGGCCATTATGCGGCTCCCTTGGCGACGGTATCCTGGCCGATGACCAGCGTTGCGTCATTGGTGAAGGAATACGGCGGGATACGCAGGTTCACCGAGGCCGGCGAGCCATTGAACACCCGGCCCGCCAGGTCAAAGCGCGAACCGTGGCAGGGGCAGAAGAAACCACCCGGCCAGTCGGCGCCCAGTTCGGGCTGGCCCGGCTCGAAGCGCGTCTTGGGCAGGCAGCCCAGGTGCGTGCAGTTGCCGATCACCACCAGGAAATCGTCCCGGACCGCGCGCTTGGCGTTGGCGGCATAGGCCGGCTGGTCGGAGGCCTTTGAAGCCGGGTCCTTCAAGCTGGCATCATGGCCCGGCAGCTTGGCGATCATCTCCGGCGTGCGATGCACGACATAGATGGCCTGCTTGCGCCAGGTCATCGTGACCATCTGGCCGGGCTCGATCTTGGAGACATCGATCTCGATGGGCGCGCCGAGGGCGCGGGCGCGCTCAGACGGGCTCCAGGAGGCGATGAAGGGAACCGCAGCAAACGCGGCGCCAACGATGCCGGTGGCTGTGGTCGCCATGGTTAGAAAACCGCGACGGCTCTGGTCCACCGCGTCAGTCGATCCTGGGCTGCCGTGAATTGCGGCGCCGCTGTTGTCGCTCATGGATATCGGCTCGTGACAGGAAACTGTCGCATTATACACGATCGAATCGGGGCTTCGGACGCTGCAGGCCATGACAGGTAACGAGATCAAACGCGGAGCGCTCTTTTTGGGCGGGTCAGTCACCGTCGGACTGGTGCTGGCCTTGCTGGCCGTGGTGCTCTGGCCGGGGCTGCTCGGCCGGGAGGCGGCCGACCGGCCCGGCAGCGAAGCCCCCCGGGCCATGACGGCGCAGCCGGCCGCCGCCACGGCGCCCCTCGCCACCCCGACGCCCGCGCCGCAGGCCCGCGTGGCGGCCGCCAGCGCGGCCGTCACCCCGGACGATGCGCCCCTATCCGCGCCCTACGGCCCGGCGGAGCAGACGGGCGGGCTGCCGGTGGTGGCCAGCTACGCACCGGCCGTGCGCGCCAGCGCGCCGGCGGTGGTGAATATCTTCGCCGAGCGGAAAGTCACCGAGCAGCTGCCGCCCAGCGGGCTGGAGCAGCTCTTCCCGGGCCGAGTCCTGCCCCGCTACCGCCAGCGCGTCCAGCAGAGCCTGGGCTCCGGGGTGCTGGTGGACTCGGCCGGCCACATCGTCACCAACAACCATGTCATCGCGGGTGCGGACAAGATCCAGATCCAGCTGGCCGACGGTCGTGACGCCGTGGCCGAGGTCGTGGGTCGCGACCCGGACACGGACCTTGCCGTGCTGCGCATCCGCCTAACGCGCCTGCCGGTGATGCAGCTGGGCCGCTCGGACCACCTGCAGGTCGGCGACATCGTGCTGGCCATCGGCAGCCCGCTGGGCCTGCAGCAGACCGTGACCCACGGCATCATCAGCGCCACCGGGCGGGCGCAGCTTGGCGTGGCGACCTTCGAGAACTTTATCCAGACGGACGCGGCGATCAACGAGGGCAACTCGGGCGGCGCGCTGGTGAACGTGCGCGGCGAACTGATCGGCATCAACACCGCCGTGCTGGGCAAGAACCGCGGCGCCGAAGGCATCGGCGTGGCCATCCCGGTGGACCTGGTGCGCGGCGTGATGCGCGAGATCCTGGAGAAGGGCCGCGTCGTGCGCGGCTGGATCGGGATCCTGCCGCAGCAGCTGGAGCCGGAGCGCGCCGCCCAACTGGGCTACCCGGCCGACAGCGTCGTGATCGACGACATGTATATAGGGTCCCCGGCGATGCGCGCGGGCCTGGCGATCAACGACCGCATCCTCACCATCGACGGCAAACCCGTGCGCGGCTCGCAGGACACGCTGGTGCAGATTGCCAACCACAAGCCGGGCTCCGTGGTGAAGATCACCGGCACCCGCGGCACGCAGCCGTTCTCGCTGGAACTGACGGCGATCGACACCCCCACGGCGCGCTAGGCGCGCCCCACCGGGCTTCTAGTTGGGGACGCGGCGGATCTGCGCGCCCAGGCCCGAGAGCTTCTCCTCGATCGACTCGTAGCCACGGTCGATGTGGTAGATGCGCTCGATCTCGGTGCGGCCCTCGGCCACCAGGCCCGCCAGCACCAGGCTGGCCGACGCCCGCAGGTCGGTGGCCATCACCGGCGCCGCGGTGAGCCTCTGCACGCCCTTGATGATCGCCGTGTTGCCCTCCAGGCGTATCTCCGCGCCCATGCGGCGCATCTCCAGCATGTGCATGAAGCGGTTCTCGAACACCGTCTCGATGATGGTGCCCACGCCGTCCGCCACCGCATCCAGCGCGGCGAACTGCGCCTGCATGTCGGTCGGGAACGCGGGATACGGCGCGGTACGCACGTCGATCGACTTGGGGCGCTTGCCGCGCATGTCGATTTCGATCCAGTTCTCGCCCTGGCCGATCTTCGCACCGGACTCCTGCAGCTTCAGCAGCACCGCGTCCAGATGCTCCGGACAGGTATTCTTCACGCGCACGTGGCCGCGGGTGATCGCGCCAGCCACCAGGAAGGTGCCCGTCTCGATGCGATCGGGAAGCACTTCGTATTCGCAGCCCTGGAGCTTCTCCACGCCCTGCACGATGATGCGGTCGGTACCGGCGCCACGGATCTTGGCGCCCATCGCGAGGAGGAAGTTGGCCAGGTCAACCACTTCCGGCTCGCGCGCTGCGTTCTCGATGACCGTCTCCCCGTCCGCCAGGGTGGCCGCCATCATCAGGTTCTCCGTGCCGGTCACGGTCACGGTGTCCAGCACCAGCCGCGTGCCCTTCAGGCGGCCCGCGCGGGCCTTGATGTAGCCATTCTCGATGTGGATGTCGGCGCCCATCGACTGCAGGCCGGCGACGTGGATGTTCACCGGGCGCGCACCGATCGCGCAGCCCCCGGGCAGCGACACGTCGGCGTGCCCGTAGCGGGCCAGCAGCGGTCCCAGCACCAGGATCGAGGCGCGCATCGTCTTGACCAGCTCGTAGGGCGCGAAGTACTCGCGGATCGTGGTCGGGTCCACCTCGATGCGCATGCGCTCATCCACGGTCACGGAGACGCCCATGCGCCCCAGCAACTCGATCATCGTGGTCACGTCCTGCAGGTGGGGGACGTTGGAAATGGTGACCGGTCCGTCGGCCAGCAGCGCCGCGGCCAGGATGGGCAGGGTTGCGTTCTTGGCGCCGGAAATGCGCACCTCGCCCTCAAGGGGCCGGCCGCCGGTGATCTGCAGCTTGTCCAAGTCAGGCGCTCCGGGAGGCGTGCTGGAGCTCTTCCGGCGTCAGCGCCTCTATGGAGAGTGCGTGGATTTCCCCGCCCATCAGGTCCCCCAGGGCTTTGTACACCAGCTGGTGGCGCTGCAGCGGCCGCTTGCCCGCGAACTCGGCGCTGACGACACGCGACTCGAAATGCACGTTATCGCCCGAGCGCACCTCAACCGTGGCACCGGGGATCGACTTGCGGATGAGGTCGGCGACCTGCTGGGGGGTCATAAGGGGTCTCTCGCACCAATTCGGAACGGCGGATCTTAAGCTATGATGCCGCAGCAAACATGAACACCGCCGCCCACAGCGCCTTCCTCCCGGCTGACCTGATCGCGGCCGGCCGCCGCACCATCGCGATCGAGGCCCGGGCAGTCACCGAGCTGGCCGCCCGCGTGGGCGCGGACTTCGCCCGCGCCTGCCAGCTGTGCCTGGCCAGCCAGGGCCGGGTGGTGGTCACGGGACTGGGCAAATCGGGGCACGTTGGCAGCAAGATCGCCGCCACCTTGGCCAGCACCGGCACCCCTCGTTCTTCCTGCACGCCGCCGAGGCCAGCCACGGGGACCTGGGAATGATCTCCCGGGGCGACGTCGTGCTGGCGATCTCCAATTCCGGCGAGACGCCGGAGCTGCTGATGCTGCTCCCGCACCTCAAGCGCCTGGGCACTCCGGTCATTTCCATCACCGGCGGCAGCGGCTCCACGCTCGCCCGCGACGCGGACGTGAACCTGGACGTCAGCGTCGCCGAGGAGGCCTGCCCCCACAACCTCGCCCCGACCGCCAGTACGACCGCGACGCTGGCCATGGGCGACGCGCTGGCGATCGCGCTGCTGGAGGCCCGCGGCTTCACGCCGGAGGATTTCGCGCGCTCCCATCCCGGCGGGAGCCTGGGCCGCAAGCTGCTGCTGCATGTCTGCGACGTGATGCGCAGCGGGGAGAGCCTGCCGCGCGTCGGGGCCGAGACGGCGCTGGCCGCGGGCCTGCTGGAGATGAGTCGCAAGGGGCTGGGGCTGACCGCGGTGGTCGATTCGCAGGACCGCGTCGTGGGCATCTTCACCGATGGCGACCTGCGCCGCGTGCTGGACCGCCAGGTGGACCTGCGGACCACGCCCATGCGCGAGGTCATGACCCTCGCGCCGCGCACGATCGAGCCGCAGGCGCTGGCCGCCGAGGCCGTGAACAAGATGGAGCAGCACGGCATCACCGGGCTCCTGGTGGTCGACGCCGCGCAGCGCCTGGTCGGGGCGCTCAACATCCACGACCTGCTGCGCGCGGGCGTCGTCTGATGGCCGCCCGCCGCCGCGTCGCACCGGAGCCCAGGCTGGCGGCCGGCCTGCGGCTGCTGGTGCTGGACGTGGATGGCGTGATGACCGACGGCGCACTGTACTTCGGCGCGCGGGGCGAGCAGCTGAAGGTCTTCCACGTGCGCGACGGCCACGGCATCAAGCTCGTGCAGGCCGCCGGGATCCAGGTAGCGGTGATCTCCGGGCGCAAGTCCGCCGCGGTCGCCAAGCGCTGCCGCGACCTGGGGATCCGCCACGTCTTCCAGGGCATCGACAACAAGTCGCGCGCCCTGGATACCCTGCTCAAGCGCCTGAAGCTCACCGGCCCGCAGCTGGCCTGCATCGGCGATGACACGCCGGATATCCCGGTGTTCGCGCGCGCCGCCTTCGCCGTGGCCGTGGCCGACGCGCACCCGCTGGCGCGCGCCGCCGCACACCGCATCACCACCCTGCCCGGCGGGCGCGGCGCCGTGCGCGAAGTCTGTGACTGGCTGCTGGATGCGCGGAGCCGCGCGTGAACTTCCGGCTGCTGCTGGGCTGCGGCGCCCTGCTGGTGCTGGCGGCCGCGTACCTGCTGGGCCATGAGGGCAATACCCCCGGGACGCCGGCGGATGCGACCGGCCAGCAGGCTGACTATGGCTACGTGGCGCTGGACGCACAGATGCTGCAGACCACCGAGCAGGGCAAGCCGCTCTACACCTTCAGCGCGGCCCGCATCGCGCAGGACCCGGTCAGCGGCGACGTCAGCGCCACCACCGTCACGGTCCACTACGTGGCCGACCCCGCGCGCCCGTGGGTGCTCTCGGCCCACGACGGCGCCTTGCCAGCTGGCAGCGACCGCATTCGCCTCAAGGGCGACGTGCAGGTCCGCGGCAAGCCCCCGGGGGCCAGCGTAGCCGCGCAGATCAACACCCAGCGCCTGGACTTCGACACCCATACGCAGGACCTGACCACGCCGCTGCCCGTGACGATTCGCTGGAACGGCCAGCAACTGGATGCACGCGGCCTCACCGCCAACTTGAAGCAGGACCAACTGCGCCTAGAATCAGAGGTACATGGCCGCTTCTCCCACTGAGCTGCGGGCAGCGTTGATCGCTGGCCTGCTCTGCTGCGTCTTGCCGGCCCAGGCCGCCGCGCCGCGCGCCGAGGCCCGTGCCGCAGCCACGCAGGACATCGTCCTGGACGCCAAGGACTCGCAGATCGACTACGCGGCCAACCGCCTGACGTTCAACGACGTGACCATCGGACAGGGGGACCTGAAGATCAAGGCGGACAAGGCCGTGGCCGACGGCACGGGCCTGAAGTTCGACGACAGCCACTGGCAGTTCAGCGGCAACGTGCAGATCACCTTTGAGACGGGCAACCTGCAGGCCAACGAGGCCAACGTGCGCTTCTCCGGCAACCGCATCGCGCAGGCCCAGGCCACGGGCACGCCCGCGCAGTTCGAGCAGAAGCTCGCGAGCATGCCGCGCCCGGTGCGCGGCCACGCGGGCAACATCGACTTCGACATCCTGGCGCAGACCATCCGGCTGGCGGACGATGCCTGGCTCTTTGATGGCCGCAACGAGATGAACAGCCCGGCGCTGCTGTACTCGATCAAGGAGCAGATCGCGAAGAACGAGACCCCGCCCGGCACCACGGGCCGCGTGCACATGACGATCCGCCCGGACGGCGCGGTGGAGACGCAACCGGCAGCAAGTCACCCATGAGTACGCTCAGCGCCCAGAACCTGCGCAAGTCCTACAAGGGCCGCCGGGTCGTGGACGACCTGTCGCTGGCGCTGCATGCCGGAGAGGTCGTGGGCCTGCTGGGCCCCAACGGGGCCGGCAAGACCACCGCCTTCTACATGATCGTGGGCCTGCTCGGCAGCGACGCCGGCAGCATTCACCTGGACGAGGAGGACCTGACAGGACTGCCGATGCACCGCCGCGCGCAGCGCGGCATCGGCTACCTGCCGCAGGAGGCCTCGATCTTCCGCCGCCTCTCGGTGGCCGACAACATCATGGCGATCCTGGAGACCCGCGAGGACCTCGACCGCAACGGCCGCGAGGCCCGCCTAGAGGAGCTGCTGGGCGAACTGCGCATCGATCACGTCCGCGACAGCGCCGGGCAGGCCCTCTCCGGCGGCGAGCGCCGGCGGGTGGAGATTGCCAGGGCGCTGGCTGCTGCACCGCGGTTCATCCTGCTGGATGAGCCGTTCGCGGGCGTCGATCCGATATCGGTGCTGGATATCCAGCACATCATCACGGAGCTGGCGCAAAAGGGCATCGGCGTACTGATTACCGACCACAATGTCCGGGAAACCCTCGGCGTTTGCGGTCGGGCGTACATCGTAGACAGGGGCACCGTGATCGCCTCCGGAACGGCGGAAGAAATCCTTGCCAACGCCCAAGTCCGTGAGGTGTACTTGGGTCAGAATTTCAGAATGTAATGGTTGCAAGCGTTGGTAAAATCCGGTCTCTTTCAATGGGTTATTAGACCCTTAATGGTCGTTGGCGCAGGATGCGCCCAACAACCGGGCACGGTTCATGCTTAAGACATCGCTGCAGCTCAGGATGAGCCAGCAGCTGACCATGACCCCCCAGCTGCAGCAGGCCATCCGCCTACTCCAAATGCCGGCCCAGGAGCTGCAGGCACACATTCGCGAGCTGCTTGAATCCAACGTGATGTTGGAGGCCGAGGATGAGGGCGAGAGCGACGGCACGATGAGCTTCGAGGAGCTCGGCTCCGATCCCAACGAGCAGGCCGCCCCGCCCTCGCTGGGCGAGGAGGGCGAGCCGGAGGCCGCGCCGCCGCCGGAACCGGAGGCCACCGTCGAAGTCATCGACGATGCCTGGGAAAACCCTTCCGCCAACCCCTCCGACTCGCCTTACAACAACGACGATGATGATCGCCAGCAGGAATTCCAGGACGCCAGCGGCGAGACGCTGCAGGAACACCTGAGTTGGCAGCTGGAGATGGCGAAGCTGGAGCCGCGGCAGCTGAGCATCGGGCGCGCGATCCTCGATGCGATCAACGACGACGGCTACCTGACCGAGCCCTTCGACGTGATCGCCGCGACCCTCAAGCCGGAGATCCATGCCAGCGACGAGGAGATCGGCACGGTGCTGGCCATCGTGCAGGGCTTGGATCCGCTGGGCGTCGGCGCCCGCTCGGTCAGCGAGTGCGTCACGCTGCAGCTCAAGCAGCTGGAGCCCTCAACGCCGGGCCTGGCCTGCGCGCTGCAGATTGCCGCCAACCACCTGGAACTGGTGGCGCACCGGGAGATGGCGTCCCTGCGGCGCGTGCTGGGCTGCGGTGACGAGGAAATCGAGCAGGCACTCGCGCTGGTGCGCGGCTGCCACCCGCGCCCCGGCTCCCAGATCAGCCCCTCCAAGGCCGAGTACATCGTTCCCGACGTGTTCGTGCGCCGCACGCCCACCGGCTGGACGGTGGAGATGAACCCCGCGACCCTGCCGCGCGTGCGCCTGAACCAGGGCTACGCCAACCTCATCGGTCGCACTGCCAGCCACGCCACCATGCGGACGCAGCTGCAGGAGGCACGCTGGCTGCTCAGGAGCCTGGAAATCCGCCACGACACGCTGATGAAGGTCGCCCGCTCGATCGTGGAGCGCCAGACGGCGTTCCTCGAGCAGGGCGATGAATTCATGAAGCCGATGATCCTGCGGGACATCGCCGAGGCCATCGGCATGCACGAGTCGACGATCTCGCGCGTGACCGCCGGCAAGTACATGCACACGCCGCGCGGCGTGTTCGAGCTGCGATTCTTCTTCTCGAGCCATGTCGAGAGCGCCGACGGTTCGGAGACCTCCTCCACCGCCATCCGCGCGAAGATCCGCAAGCTCATCCGCGAAGAACCCCCCGGTGCGCCGCTCAGTGACAGCCGCATCGCGGAAATGCTCTCAAGGGAGGGGATCACGGTGGCTCGGCGCACGGTCGCCAAGTACCGGGAGGCCATGGGAATCGCACCGTCGAATGAACGCAAGCGCGCAGGAACGCGCCAGTAACAAGGAGAAGCTCATGCAGCTGAAGCTCACCGGACATCATGTCGAACTGACCGAGGCTCTGCGCACGTACATAGAGAAGCGACTGGAACGCCTCTCGCGCCACTTTGACCAACTTATCGACATCCACGTTGTCCTGACTGTCGAAAAACTCGAACAAAAGGCCGAAGCGACGTTGCACGTGAGCGGCAACAACATCCATGCAGTGGCCGTGGATGCCAACATGTACCCGGCGATCGACGCGCTGTGTGACAAGCTGGATCGCGCCGTGACCAAGCACAAGGAAAAGATCCGCGACCATCACGCCAGCGAGGCGCGCAAGACGGCGCGTCTGTAGGGAGCGAACGGGCAATGCGGCTGGTATTCGTCAGCGGTCTCTCCGGATCCGGCAAGAGCGTGGCACTGAACATGCTCGAGGACCTTGATTTCTATTGCGTGGACAACATACCGGCCGCGCTGCTCAAGCCCTTCATCTCCCACACGATCCAGAGCAACGACTCCGTCTACCGGCGGACTGCCGTGGGACTGGATGCGCGCAACACCGCGGCGGAGATCGCCACGGTGCCGACGCTGATCGACGAACTAAAGCGCTCGGGCATCGCCTGCGAACTGATCTACCTCGTCGCCAACGACGAGGAGCTGCTCAGGCGTTTCGCCGAGACGCGCCGCAAGCACCCCCTGAGCCGCAACGGCGAGAGCCTGCGCGAGGCGATCGCGCTGGAGCGGGAGCTGCTGGAGCCGATCATCAACGCCGCGGACCTGACCATCGACACCTCGCGGATCGGCGTGCACGACCTGCGGGAGCTCATGCGCCGCCGCGTGGAAAACCGCCAGCACGCGCGCATGTCGATCCAGTTCGAGTCCTTTGGCTTCAAGCATGGCATCCCCGGCGATGCCGACTTCGTCTTCGACGCCCGCACGCTGCCCAACCCGTACTGGGACGCGGCGCTGCGGGGACTTACCGGCCGCGATGCCGACGTGGCCCGTTTCCTGGAGCGCCACGACGCCGTGGCCCGCCTGATTGGCGATATCGAGTCATTCATCGAGGGGCGCATTCCCGAGTACCAGGGGAGCAACCGCCGCTACCTGACGGTGGCCGTGGGCTGCACCGGCGGCCGGCACCGCTCCGTGTATATCGTGGAGCGCCTGGCCACGCGATTCGCGGCCAAGTACAACAACGTGACCGCCCGGCACTCCAGCCTCCCCGGCTCGGAAGTCTTCCTGCCGAGCGCGACCAGTACCGCGAGCAAGTGACCAGGGCCGTGTCACTGCAGAGCGCTTACGAGCGCCTCCTGCACGAGCGTGGCTTGGCGCCCGACCCCGCCCAGCAGGCCGTCGTGACGCAACTGGGGCAACTGGCCGACCAGCTGGCCGCCGCACGCCCGCCCGGCGCGCTGCGGCGGCGCCTGGCCCGGATGTTCCCCCGCCGCTGGCCGCTGCCCGCGCCCCGCGGCATCTACCTGTGGGGCAGTGTCGGCCGCGGCAAGACCTGGCTGATGGACCTGTTCTACAGCCACGTGGGCGTGGAGCCGCGCAGCCGCAGCCACTTCCACCACCTCATGCGCGACGTGCACAACCACGTGGCGGGGATCATGCGCACGACGCGGCCGCTGGAGCATGTCGCGCGCTGGATCGCGGCGCGCTCGCGGCTGCTGTGCCTGGATGAGCTGTTCATCTCCGACATCGGCGACGCGATGATCCTGCATGGCCTGCTGGCGGGACTGCTCCGCGAGGGCGTGACGCTGGTGGTCACCTCCAACGTGCCACCCTCCGGGCTGTACGCGGGGGGACTGCAGCGCGAGCGCTTCCTGCCCGCCATCGCGCTGCTGGAAACGCACCTGCAGGTGGTGCACATGGGCGACGGCGTCGACTACCGCTTACGCCAGCTCGAGCAGGCCAGCACCTACGTGGTCGGCTCAGACGCCGAGGCCACGGCGCGCCTGGGGGCGCTGTTTGAGCGCCTGGCCAACGAGGAGCGCAACGGCGGCGGGAGGGCGTCCGGCACACGGGAGATGCGCGTGGAGGGCCGCGCCATCCCGGTGCTCAAGGCGGCCAGCGGCATGGCCTGGTTCGAGTTTGCCGCGCTGTGCGAAGGCCCGCGCAGCCAGCTGGACTACATCGAGATCGCGCGCGAACTGCACACGGTGTTCCTGAGCGGCGTGCCGGTGCTCACCGCACTGGAGGACGATGCCGCCCGCCGCTTCATCGCGCTGGTGGATGAGTTCTACGACCGCAGCGTGAAGCTGGTGATCGGCGCGGCGGCCGAGCCGCCGGAGCTTTACGCCGGCGAACGGCTCGCCTTCGCCTTCGAGCGCACCGCGAGCCGCCTGATCGAGATGCGCAGCCGCGAGTACCTGGCGCGCGAGCACCGCGCCGCCGCCTAGGCGAAGCTCGGGCCCGGGCGGCGCTGGCGGAAATAACGGCGCAGCGCGTCGGCCGAGAAGATGGCCAGCGCCAGCCAGATGCAGCCAAAGGACACCAGCTGCACGCGCCCGAAGGGCTCGTGGAACAGGAACACGGCCAGCAGCAGGCCCACGGTCGGCGCGATGTACTGCAGGAAGCCCAGCATCGTCATCGGCACGCGTCGCGCGCCGAAGGCAAACAGCACCAGCGGGATCGCCGTGATCGCCCCCCCCACCACGATCAGCAGGTCCAGGCCCACGGGCTGGTGCAGGAAGGCGCCCTCGCCCTGGACCTGGCACCACAGCAGGTAGGCTGCGGACGGCAGCAGCAGGATCGTGCTCTCCAGGGCAAGTCCGTGGACCGCGTCCACCGGCGTCATCTTGCGGATCAGCCCGTAGCCGCCGAACGACAGCGCCAGCACCAGGGCGATCCACGGCAGGGAGCCCAGGCTCAGCGCCAGGTAGGCGACCCCCAGCGTGGCGCACCCGACCGCCAGCCACTGCAGGGCATTAAGCCGCTCGCGCAACACCGCCACGCCGAATAGCACGTTGGCCAGCGGGGTGATGAAGTAGCCCAGGCTGGTATCGATGATGTGACCGCTGTTGACGCCGGCAATATAGACGCCCCAGTTGATGGAGATCAGCACGGAGCTGGCAAGCAGCATGCCGATCACCCGCGCGGGCAACGTCCGCCACCACGAACCGTCGCCCTTGAGCAACAGGTAGATCCAGACGGCCACCGCGCACCAGGCGACCCGGTGCGCCAGCAGCTGGAAGGTCGGGATCGACGCCAGCAGCTTCCAATACAGTGGAAACAGCCCCCAAGTAAAGTAGGCGATGGCTGCGGCGGCTATTCCGGCGCGCGGGCTGGTCGGGCTCATCGGAGCTCTGCACGGTACTGCGCGAATGCAGCGGGGATTGCGATCCTACGCTTATAATCGTCGTTTATCAGGCTTGGCCGCCCAGCCTTACAGGAGTGCCGTTGAAGACAGTCGCGCAGTTCAGCATCGGCTACCAGCAGTTGCTTGATTCCGAGGGCCGGCCCACCGGGGAGCTCCCGGCTTTCGCCCGGGACGCAGACTCACTGCGAGAGATGTACCGGGTAATGACGCTGTGCCGGCTGTTCGACGCCAAGGCCATCAACCTGCAGCGCACCGGCAAGCTCGGCACCTACGCGCCCTGCACCGGCCACGAGGCCACGCACGTGGGCGTGGGGGCGGCGATGCGCCAGGAGGATGTCCTCTGCCCCGTCTACCGCGAATACGGCACGCAGCTGTGGCGCGGCGTGACGCTGGCGGAGATCTTCATCTACTGGGGAGGCGATGAGCGCGGCACCCACTTCGCCGTGCCCCGGGAGGACTTCCCGTGGTGCGTGCCGATCGCCTCGCAGACCCCGCATGCCGCGGGCGTCGCCATGGCCTTCAAGATCCGCAAGCAGCCGCGCTGCGCCGTGGTCTACATCGGCGACGGCGGTACCTCGCAGGGCGCGTTCTACGAGTCCCTGAACGTGGCGGGCGCACAGGCGCTGCCGGTGGTCTTCGTCATCGTCAACAACGGCTGGGCGATCTCCGTGCCGGTGGGCGAGCAGACCGCCGCGCAGACGCTCGCCCAGAAGGCCATCGCCGCGGGCATCCCGGGCGTGCAGGTCGACGGCAACGACGTGATCGGCGTTCGCGACGTGATGCAGAAGGCGCTGGCGCGCGCCCGCGCCGGCGAAGGCCCGACGGTGGTGGAGGCGCTGACCTATCGCCTGAGCGACCACACAACCGCCGATGACGCCACGCGCTACCGCCCCGCCGGTGAACTGGAGGCGGCCTGGAAGCTGGAGCCGCTCCTGCGCCTGCGGGCGTACCTTGAGCAGCTGGGCGCCTGGGACGAGGCACGCGAGAAGGCCTTGCGGGCGTCCTTGAGCGCCGAGGTCGATGCCGCCGTGCAGGTCTACCAGTCCACCGCCAAGCCCACGACCGACTCGATGTTCGACTTCCTCTTCGCAACCCTGCCCGACCACCTGGTCGAGCAGCGGGAAACCGCCCGGCACTACGCCGGCGGACACGGCTGAGTACCCGGCGCATGGCAAAGGTAACGCTGGTCGAAGCCGTCAACATGGCACTGAACTGGGAACTCGCCAACGACCCCGACGTCGTGCTGCTGGGCGAGGACATCGGCAAGAACGGCGGCGTGTTCCGCGCGACGGTCGGGCTGCAGGAGCGCTACGGGAAGCTGCGCGTGCAGGACTCCCCGCTGGCGGAAGGCGTGATCGCCGGCATGGCCGTGGGCCTGGCCTCCCAGGGCATGAAGCCCGTGGCGGAAATCCAGTTCATGGGTTTTCTCTACCCGGCCATCGACCAGATCGCCAACCACATGGCCCGCATGCGCAACCGCACCCGCGGCCGGCTGACCATGCCGATCGTCGTGCGCATGCCGCACGGTGGCGGCATTCACGCCCCGGAGCACCATTCGGAGAGCCTGGAGGCGATGCTCTGCCACCACGCAGGCCTGCGCGTGGTCTGCCCCTCCTCCCCGGCGCGCGCCTATGGACTGCTGCTGGCGGCCATCCGCGACCCGGACCCGGTGATCTTCCTGGAGCCTACGCGCCTGTACCGCATGACGCGCCAGGAGGTGCTCGACGACGGCCTGGCACTGCCGCTGGACACTTGCCACCGCCTGCGCGAGGGCGAGGACGTCACCGTCGTCACTTGGGGGGCGATGACCCACGATGTGCTGCGCGCGGCCGAACAGCTGGCGCTGGAGAAGGTCAGCTGCGACGTGATCGACCTGGCCACGCTCTCGCCGATCGACCACGACACGATCCTGGACTCGGTGGCCCATACCGGGCGGCTGGTCATCGTTCACGAGGCCGCCCGCAACGTCGGCGTGGGTGCGGAGATCGCCGCGACGGTCGCCGAGCGCGGCCTGTATGACCTGCACGCACCCATACGCCGCATCACCGGCTACGATACCGTGATGCCTTACTTTCGCCTTGAGCACGACTACATTCCCAGTGTCGCACGGATTGCCGACGGTATTCGCGAGACGGTCAAGACCTGAAGCACACGGGTCGAAGGAACTACATAATGTCGCGTTTCAATCTGCCTGACCTCGGTGAAGGCCTGCAAGAAGCGGAGATTGTCCGCTGGCACGTCGCCGTCGGCGACCGTGTGGAGATCGACCAGCCGATGGTCGCGATGGAGACCGCCAAGGCGGTCGTCGAGGTGCCCTCGCCCTACGCCGGCGTCGTCACCGCCCTGCACGGCAAGCCCGGCGACACCATCGCCACGGGCGCGCCGCTGGTGGACTTTCGCCTCGAAAGCGAAGCCGCCGCCACCACCACCTCCTCCGGTGGCGTGGTCGGCCACATGCCCACCAGCGACGAGGAGCTGCGCGAAACGCCGGTGCGCCGCCAGGTTGCCGGCAGCAGCGCCCGCACGCGCGCCGTCCCGGCCGCGCGCGACCTGGCACGCCGCCTCGGCATCGATATCGCCGGCATCGCCGGCACCGGCCGCGACGGCCTGGTGACCGTCGACGACGTGATGGCCGGTGGCCTGAACGCCGCACCACGCGCCACGCCGATGCTGGGCCTGCAGCAGTCGCCCAGCGCGATGCGCCCGGCCGGCCCCACGCACGACGAGGGGGAGCTGGAGGTGCTGCGGAGCCTGCGCCGCGCGATGGCCCAGAGCATGTCCATGGCGCGAGACAATGTCATGGAGTGCACGGTCTGCGACGACGCGGACATCGAGTGCTGGGAGAACGGCTCCGACTACACCGCGCGCCTGCTGCGCGCGATCGCCGCGGGCTGCCGCGCGGAGCCCGGCCTGAACGCCTGGTTCGACAGCGCGTCCCAGGGCCGGCGCATCTTCAACCACATCGACGTGGGCATCGCGGTGGACACGCCCGACGGCCTGCTCGTGCCGGTCATCCGCGATGTCGGCAGCCGTACGCCCCCGGAGCTTCGGGCCGAGATCAACCGCCTGAAGGTCGGGGCGCGCGACCGCACCCTGCCGGCCTCGGACCTTCGTGATTTCACGTTCATGCTCTCCAACTTCGGCGTCATGGCCGGTCGCTACGCCACACCCGTGGTCGTGCCCCCGGCCGTGGCGATCCTGGGCGCAGGCAAGGTCTCGCGCGACGTGGTCGCCGTCGGCGATCGCATCGAGGCACACCGCCGCATGCCCCTGTCCCTGACGTTCGACCATCGCTGCGTCACCGGCGGGGAAGCCGTGCGCCTGCTGGGCTCGGTCATCGCCGACCTGGAGCTGCGCAGCTAGGGTGGGTTCTTTTCTCGGGGGAGCAGGCATGAGGCGCAAGGCCGGTAGTCGACGCACACTCATCACCCGCATCCTCGGCGAGCTGCGCAGCGGCCTGGGCGCCCGCCACACCAGCCTCGCCACGCGCTTTGCACCAGAGTACCTGGCGGTGCTGCCGATCGAGGACCTGCGCGCCCACCCGCCGCGGGAAGTGGCCGCGGCGCTGCTGGATCACCTGGCCTTTGGCCTCAAGCGCCGCCGCGGCGAGACGCTGCTGCGGCTCTCCAACCCCTCAAAGCCCGCGGCCGATGGCTCGCTGCACACAATCTTGCAGCTGGTCAGCGACGACATGCCCTTCCTGGTCGACACGCAGGTGATGGCCCTGGATGCCGCGGGCCTTGCCGTGCACGTGATCGCCCACCCGATCCTCAACGTCGCGCGCAATGCGCACGGCGTGCTGCGCGCCGTGGGCGAGGCGGCCGGCACCCGCGGCCGCGCCGAGTCCTGGCAGTACCTGCTGATCGACCACATTGCCGATGAGACGCAGCGCGAGCAGCTGGAGAAGCGCCTGCGCGCCGCACTGCTGGACGTGCGCCTGGCCTGCCGCGACGGGCAGCCGATGCGCAAGGAGCTGCGCAGCATCATCGACGGCCTGCGCCTCACGCCGCCGCCGCTGCCACCCGCCGTGGTGGCCGAGAGCCTCGCCTTCCTGGAGTGGATGCTCGACGACCACTTCACCTTCCTCGGTTCGCGCCGTTCACGCCTCTCGGGCCAGGGCGCCAAGGCGCAGCTGGCCTCGGTGGCCGGCAGCGAACTGGGGATCCTGCGCCCCCGGCGGCGCATCCCCGCCGCCGATGCCAACGCACCGCGCGTCCGTGCCGAGGACCTGCGGCGCGAGGCCCGCGCCGAGACGCTGCTGGTGGTCACCAAGGGGGCCCAGTCCTCCACCGTGCACCGCCCGGGACCGCTCGACTACGTCGGCATCAAGCAGTTCGACGCGCGCGGTAAGGTCGTGGGCGAACGGCGCTTCCTGGGCCTGTGGACCTCCTCGGCCTACCGCACCAGTCCCTTCGAGGTGCCGCTGCTGCGCCAGAAGCTCTCGCAGGTCGCGCGCCACTTCCGCCTCGCCCCCTCCAGCCACGACGGCAGGCGACTGCAGCAGGTGCTGGAGACCTGGCCGCGCGATGAGCTGCTGCAGGCCGACAGCGCGGAGCTGCTGGCAGCCGCGACGCAGATCCTCGCGCTGCAGGAGCGGCGCCGCGTCGTCGTGCTCTTGCGCCGCGAGCGATTCCGCCGGTTCTTCACCGCGCTGGTGTTCGTGCCGCGCGAGCGCTACGACGAGCAGCTGCTGGCCCGCATCGAGCAGCTGGTGATCGCCACCTGCGGCGGCTACCAGGTGACGGCCGAAGTGGGCATGTTCGACACCACGATGGTGCGCGTGCAGCTGCTGGTGCGCGTGGACCCGGCGCGGCGCGACCGCAAGGTCGATGCGCCGGCGCTGGAGCAGGCGATCAGCGCGGTCGCCGTGCGCTGGCAGGACGCGCTGCGCGAGGCGCTGCTCGCAGGGGATCCGGATACGGCACGCGCGGCGGTGCTGGCCCGGCGCTACGCACAGATCCTGCCGCCCACCTACCAGGAGGAGACCGCGCCGCCGGCGGCGCTGCCGGACATCGTGGACCTGGAACGCCTGCGCGACGGCGCGCCGCCGCGCCTGCGGCTGGAGCACCACGCCGGCGACCCGCCGCCGCGCGTGCACCTGCGGCGCGTCGCGCTCGGGGAGGCAACGCCCATCTCCGACATCCTGCCGCTGCTGGAGAACTTCGGCCTGCGCGTGCTGGTGGAGCGGGCGCACGAACTGCAGCTGGATACGGGCGGCGCGGCCGTCATCCAGGACCTGGAGCTGGAACAGCGCGAGGGCCTGCGCATCGATCCGGCGCAGATCCCGGCGCGGTTCTTCCTGGACACGCTGCAGCGGACCATCGCCGGCGATGCCGGCAACGACGGCTTCAATCGCCTGGTGCTGCTGGCCGGGTGCAGCGCGCGCGAGGTACAGCTGCTGCGCGCCGCCAGCCGCTATCTACTGCAGACGGGCCTGCCGACGACCCAGGCCAGCATGGAGCGCGCCCTGGCCGCGCAGCCCCTGGTGGCGGGCCAGTTGCTGCACCTCTTCCAGCTGCGCTTTGACCCCAAGCTCGTAGCCCAGGGCGCCCAGCGCGATGCCAGGCGCGTCGTGCGCGGCATCCGCGGCCAGCTGGAGAAGGTCACCAGCCTTGAGGATGACCGCATCCTGCGCAGCCTGCTGAGCCTGGTGCTGGCGATCACCCGCACCAACTACTACAGCGCGCAGGTCGCGCTGCCCGCGACGCTGGCCTTCAAGGTCGATCCGCACCAGCTCCCCGACCTGCCACGGCCCGTGCCGCGCTTTGAGATCTTCGTGCACGGGTCGCGCGTGGAGGGCGTGCACCTGCGGATGGACCACGTGGCCCGCGGCGGCCTGCGCTGGTCCGACCGTCCCTACGACTTTCGCACCGAGGTGCTGGGGCTCCTGAAGGCCCAGCACGTGAAGAACTCGCTGATCGTGCCGGTGGGCGCCAAGGGCGGCTTCGTCGTGCGCCGCCCGCCGGCCGGGCGCGAGGCGCAGCAGGCGGAGGTCCTCGCGTGCTACTCGCTGTACATCAACGCACTGCTGGACCTCACCGACAATCTGGTAGGCGGCAAGCTCGTGCCGCCGGAGCGTACCCGGCGCTACGACACGGACGATCCCTACCTGGTCGTGGCCGCGGACAAGGGCACAGCGACCTTCTCCGACACCGCCAACGCGATCGCTCTGCAGCGCGGCTTCTGGCTGGGCGATGCCTTTGCCTCCGGCGGATCCGCAGGCTACGACCACAAGGCCCTCGGGATCACGGCGCGCGGCGCCTGGGAGTGCGTCAAGCGCCACTTCCGCGAGCTGGGCCTGGACATCCAGTCGCAGGACTTCACGGTGGCCGGCATCGGCGACATGGCCGGCGATGTGTTTGGCAACGGCATGCTGCTCTCGCCGCACATTCGACTGCAGGCTGCCTTCAACCACCAGCACCTGTTCCTGGATCCCTCGCCGGATGCCAACGCCAGCCTCGCCGAACGCCAGCGGCTGTTCGCACTGCCGCGCTCCAGCTGGGCCGACTACAACCGCAAGCTGATCTCCCGCGGCGGCGGCATCTTCGAGCGCAGCGCCAAGTCCATCCCGCTGTCGGTCGAGGTGCAGAAACTGCTCAGCCCCCACCTGGACGGCAGGTCGAGCGCCACGCCCGCGGAGGTCATCCGCGCCGTCCTGCGCATGCCGGTGGACCTGCTGTGGAACGGCGGCATCGGCACCTACGTGAAGGCCAGCGCCGAGAGCCACCTGGACGTGGGCGACCGCAGCAACGATGCGCTGCGCGTGGACGGGCGCGAGCTGCGGGCGCGGGTCGTGGGCGAAGGCGGCAATCTGGGCCTCACCCAGCGCGGCCGCATCGAGTACGCGCTCGCCGGCGGCCGCCTCAACACCGACTCCATCGACAACTCTGCCGGCGTGAACACCTCCGACGTGGAGGTGAACTACAAAATCCTGCTGGGCACCCAGCCCACGCCCCAGCGCAACCGGCTGCTGCACAAGGTGACCCAGGACGTCGCCGCGCAGGTCCTGCGCAACAACTTCCTGCAGAGCCAGACCCTGAGCCTCATGGAGCGCGACGCGGCGGTCCGCATCGACGACTACCAGTCGCTGATCCGCTCGCTGGTGCGCATCGAGGGGCTGGATCCGGACCTGGAGCGTCTGCCCAAGGACGATGAGCTCACCGAGCGCTTCCGCCACGGCAAGAGCCTTGCGCGCCCGGAGCTGGCGGTGCTGCTGTCCTGGCAGAAGCTCTCGCTGAACCGGGAACTGCTGGCCAGCGACGTGCCGGAGGATCCGTACTTCGCCGCGGAACTGGAGCGCTACTTCGCGGCCCCGGTCCGCCGCGCCCACGCGGCGGGCATCAAGCGCCACCGCCTGCGCCGCGAGATCATCGCCACGGCCACCAGCAACAGCCTCATCAACCGGATGGGCCCCACGTTCGTGAGCCTGATGGCCGAGTCCTGCGGCGCCACGCCACCGCAGATCGCCCGCGCCTACACGATCGTGCGCGAGGCGCTGGGCCTGCGCGCGCTGTGGAACGACATCGAGGCGCTGGACAACAAGGTGCCCGCCGAGGCGCAGTACCTGGCGTTCGGCGAGACAATCGAGCTCACGCGCACGCTCTGCGCCTGGCTGCTGCAGCAGCGGCGCAGCCGTCTGGACGTGGCGGTAAGCCTGCGCGAGCTGGGCAAGCCGCTGCAGGAGCTGCAGCGCCAGCTGCCCTCGCTTCTGCGCGGCGCGGAGCTCGCGCAGTACCAGGCGCGGCGTGCCGCGTTCGAGAAGGCGGGTCTTCCGCCGGGGCTCGCCGCGCGCGTGGCGATGCTGGATGCGCACAAGTGCGTGCTGGACCTGGTGGAGGCGGCGGGCCTCGGGCGAACGCCGGTGCTGCGCGTGGCCGCGCTGCACGCCCTGGTGGGTAGCGAACTGGGCATCGACTGGCTGCGCCACCGGGCCCTGGGCCTCGCGGCGATCGGCCGCTGGCAGGCGGCGGCGCGGGAGGCGCTGGTGGATGCCAGCTGGCAGGTGCAGCGGCAGTTCACGCAGCTGGCCCTGCGCGGCGCCGGCACCGACGCACAGCGCCTCGCGCGGCTGCTGGCTGCCCGCCCGGAGGCCCTGGCCACTTGGCAGGCCCAACTGCTGCAGCTGCGAGCGGCGCCGGTCATCGATTTCTCGGCCCTGTCGGTCGGCATCGAGGCCGTGCGCAAGCTGGCCAACCGCTAGCGCGCGCCGTTCTGCGATAATCCCGGCCACCCCCGATCCAGGAGCTCGTTCAGTGTCAGGCAAACTCGTCCTCGTGCGGCATGGCCAGAGCATCTGGAACGTGGCGAACCTCTTCACCGGCTGGACCGACGTCGACCTGTCGGACCAGGGACGCGAGGAAGCGGCCCAGGCGGGCCGCGAGCTCAAAGCCACCGGCATCCGCTTCGACTACGCCTACACCTCGGTGCTCAAGCGCGCGATCCGCACGCTGAACATCGCCCTGGACGAGATGGATCGCCTGTGGCTGCCGGTGGAGAAGACCTGGCGGCTCAACGAGCGCCACTACGGTGCCCTGCAGGGTCTGGACAAGGCGCAGACCGTGGCCCAGCACGGCGAGGCCCAGGTGAAGATCTGGCGCCGCAGCTACGACATCCCGCCACCGCCGCTGGCGGTGGACGATGAGCGCCATCCCTCGCACGATCCGCGCTACGCGAGCCTGGACCCGGCGCTGCTGCCGGCCACCGAGTCGCTGAAGGACACGCTCGCGCGCGTGCTGCCGCTGTGGAACGAGGAGATCGCGCCGCGCCTGCGCAGCGGGCAGAACGTGCTGGTGGCCGCGCACGGCAACAGCCTGCGCGCGATGGTGAAGATGCTCGACAACGTGTCCGAGGCGCAGATCACCGAGCTGAACATCCCCACCGGCGTGCCGCTGCTGTATGAGCTGGATTCAGCGCTCCAGCCGATCTCCAGTCGCTATCTGGGCGACCCGGAGGCGATCAAGGCGGCGGCCGAGGCCGTGCGCCGGCAGACCGAGAAGAAGTAAGGCGATTCCCCGTCGGCCCGCCGCCATGCCCTGGCGGTGCAGCCTCAGCAGGATGTTCCCGCCCAGGCCGAGTTGGCGGACGGGCGGTTTGTAGTCCAGCGCCGAGTGCGGCCGGTGCCCGCTCTAGCGGGGGATCCCGGCCTGAAGGGCCGGGTAGGCGGGCGGCGGATCCCCTCCAGCTGCGTGCCGGCGTCCCGGCAGCCCTGGAGGCGATGGCCAATGCCGGTGATCCGAGCCCGCTTTGGGCTATCCGGGTGGATCAGCTCCCCGCGGTGTTCCCGCCGGTAGCGCAGCACGGGGACGGCTGGAGCGGTCCTGCAGCCCCCGCCAGGCCTTCGGCCCCAGAGCGCCGTAGCCGCTGCTTCGCGGGGGTCCGGCGAGCAGGCTGGTGCAGGGTTGTTCTCTCGCCTGGCGTGGGGAAACTGACGTCTCGCAACACCCGCTTCCGCTGCCCGGAGGCAGGGAACACTCTGCTGAAACCTCTCAGCTAGCGCACGCGGCGCGGCTGGCCCTTGCCGACGGCCCAGCCGTCGTACTTGCCACCCTTCTCCTCCGCCAGCGCGCGAAAGCGCAGCGTGTGCGCCTTCATCTCATCCACCAGCAGCCGCATCGTGAAGGTCGCGTGCAGGCTATAGCGCCCGGAATCGGCCTCGGGGCGGCTGTCGACCTCGTAGCCCTCGCCCTTCAGCAGCTCGGTGACCTCGTTACTGGCCTGCTCGTTCGGGAGGTCGAAGAAGAAGTCCACCGGCACGGCTTCGAACGGCGCGATGCCGGCCTTGCGCAGCTGCCCGATGAAGCGCGCGTCCCAGTCATCGTCCTTGGGGCGCGTCGCCCGGCGCCACTGCGCCACGATGCGAAACAGCGACATGGCGGCGACACCCACCAGAATGGCCATGGTCCAACTCATGAACAGTCCCTCGTAGCCAGATACGGAAGGTCGCCGTCGCGGCCCTCCAGGCGCAGCGCGAAATCAAATCGCCCCAGCGCCAGACAATGTGCGAAGTCCGCCTCCGGCGCCCAGTCGCAGGCCGCATCGAAGAACTTCTGCGCCGACGGCGCCGCCCGCAGGCGCGGCGCTATCGCGTCCGTATCATACGGCGCGCCGGTCAGCAGCGCCGAGAGCCATTGGGCGCAGACGTCATCCTCCTCAGTCCGCTCGCGCCCCTGCATGCCCATGCGCACCAGGCTCACGCTGGCGGGCGCCAGCGAGCGGATATAGCGCGCCGTGGCCGGCGCGTTCACCAGGGCCGCCGACAGCACGACCTGGGCGTTACGCGCCGCGGCGAGGCCCTGCGTGCCGGCGTGGGTGGTCTGGATCAGGGTGCGACCGCGCAGGTCCAGCCGGGCGATGTCGGAGGGCGAGTTGCCCTGCTCAAAGCCCGGCAGGCGGATGCCGAACCGCTCGCCGGCCAGCAGCCACGCCGGATGGGCCTGCTTGAGGTCCCGCGCCGCCTGCTCCGCGGCCACCGGGACGATGCGCTCGGCGCCCTGCGCGAACGCATAGCACTGCACGCTGGCGGCGCGAAACACATCGATGATGACCGCAACGCAGCGTTCTGCGGCGGCGCCGGCCACATGGTCACTGACGGTCAGCCGCACGGCCGTCAGACTTCGAGCACGGTGCCCGTGTCGCCCGGCGTCTCGTTGACCGAGACGACCGTAGGCTTGGGGAAGAAGTTAAATTCCGAGGCGGTCGCCCAGGTGTAGGCGCCCATCGCGCTGCCGACCACCAGGTCGCCCTCCTTGAGCTTGGGCAGGCGCACGTCCTCGGCGATCACGTCGATGCTGTCGCAGGTGGGCCCGGCCAGCACGGAGGCGTGCAGCGGACCCTGCCGCAGCGCGCGGATCGGGTAGCGGGCGTGGTCGTACAGCTGGCCGCTGTAGGACCCGTAGACGCCGTCGTCCAGGTAGTACCACCAGAAGCCGCCGCGCTGCGCGCGGCCCATCACCGCGGACACGGCGATTGCCGCCGGACCGGCGATGTAGCGGCCCGGCTCGGCGATCACGCGGATGCGCTTGGGCAGCAGCTTGAGCGCCTTGCGGATCGGCGCGCAGAAGCGGCCAATGTCCGGCACTGCATCCCCGTAGGCGATCGGGAAGCCGCCGCCGATATCCAGCGTATCGAGCTTGCCGAGCTTCTCGCGCCGCGCCGCGGCCAGCAGCCGCGCGCAGACTTCGATCGCCTCCACGTGCTTGCGGGCATCCAGAGCCTGGGAGCCGACGTGGAAGGAGAAGCCGCGCAGCGGGATCCCCAGGGAGGCGGCCAGTCGCGCCAGCTCCAGCGCGCTCTCCGGATCGCAGCCGAACTTGCGCGAGAGGTCGCTGACCACGCCGGGGCTGCGGAAGGAGACGCGCAGCAGCAGCTCCGCCTCGTTGCGGTAGCGGCGGAACTTGCGCACCTCATCCGGATTGTCGGCGACGAACACGCGCACGCCGCCGGCCAGCGCGTTGCGGATGTCCTTGTCGCGCTTGATCGGATGCGTGTGGATGCTGTGGCGCGGGTCGGCACCCAGGCGCTGCGCCAGCTGCACCTCGCCCGTGGTCGCCAGGTCCAGGCTGCCGCCGCAGTCCAGCACCGCCCGCACCACGGCCGGATGCGGCAGCGGCTTGAGCGCGTAGTGCAGCTCCACGCCCGGCAGGGCCTTGGCGTGGCTGCGGTACTGCGAGCGCACGCGCTCGCAGTCGACGATGACCAGTGGCGAGCCGAACTGGGCGACCAAGCGCTCGATGTGCGCCTGCTGGAAGGGATCGATGTAGTTGTTGGACATGACGGTGCTGAAGCAATGGCCTTAGGGCAAGACGCCCAATGAGATGGTGGAGTCGTCCGCGGGGGTGAGGGCCTCGCGGGCCGCCGCGCGCACGAGGCGATCGCGCACGGCATCCCAGCGCTCATCGCCGGGAACCTCCTGCACGAGGATGCGCGTGCAGCCCGCCTTGTCGAGCGTGCGCAGGTTGGCGTACAGGTCGTGCGCATAGGCATCGACACGCTTGCCGGCATTGATCCAGGTCACGTACTGGTAGGTCTTCAGGGGCAGGCGCTGGGCGAGCACCGCCACCCGCTGCCCGCCCTCCGAGAGCGCCTCGGCGCGCGCATCCAGCTCCCCGGCGCTCACCAGCGTCACCGGCGTCTGTGGGGAGTAGTGCGCAAGCGTGCTGCCCGGCACGCGCGGCGAGGAGGCATCGGCGCCGACCAGCACCTCCCCGACACAGCGCCGCAGCGCGGCGATGCCGATCGAGCCGGGCCGCAGCAGCCGCACGCGCCCGGGCTCGCAGGAGACGATGGTGGACTCCAGTCCCACCTGGCACTCCCCGCCATCCAGCACCACCTTCACCTCGTCGCCGAATTCCTCGCGCACGTGCTCGGCGCGGGTGGCGCTCAGGCGCCCGTAGCGATTGGCCGATGGCGCGGCGATGCCGCCGCCGAAGGCGGTCAGCAGCTGCTGGGCCATCGGGTGGGAGGGGATGCGGACGGCCACGGTATCCTGGCCGCCGGTGACCACGTCGTTCACGCCCTCGGCACGTGGCAGCACCAGCGTGAGCGGGCCGGGCCAGAAGGCCTCGGCCAGCTGGTGGGCCTCCGGGGTCACCTCGCGTGCCCAGCGGCGCAGGTACTTCACGTCGTCAAGGTGCACGATCACCGGATGCGTGGACGGCCGGCCCTTGACCGCAAAGACCTTGCGCACGGCCGCGGGATCGGAGGCGTTGGCCCCCAGCCCGTAGACGGTTTCGGTCGGAAACGCGACCAGTTCGCCATCGCGCAGCGCTTCCACCGCCGCCTCCAGCTCCGCCTGCGTTGCCCGGATCACTTTTGCCATCCGTGGATTCTAGCAAGCGGATCGCTCAGTCAAGGGCGTGACGCTCCCAGCCGACAGGCCCCAGGCGCATCTCGTAGGCCGGCCAGTTGTGCCGGTCCAGCTTCAAGGTGATGACTTCCGGGGAGTTATTCCAGGTCAGGGTGCGCAGGCGGATCGAGGCGCGGTCCGGGCGACCCGCCACCACCTTCAGGAACGCATCCAGGTTCGGGGTGGGCTGGCCGTCGACCTCCACGATCCGCCGCCCGGGGAGCAGGTGAAAGCGCGTCGCCGGCGAGCCGAACTGGTAGTACGCCACATAAACCCCCTCCGGTCGCATGCCCCGCTGGGCACTCATGGCGCGGTGCGGTGCCTGCAGGGTGGCGCCGGCCCAGTGCACGATGCGGTCCAGGTCCGTGCCCGGCAGCGCGGTGGTCGGCACCTTCAAGGTGAGCTCCCCCTCCCCGCGCCACACCGTGACGTCCACGGCCTCGGCGCCCTCGGCCAGGCGCTCCACTTCCCGAAAGCGCGTCACGGGCTTGCCGGCGACGGCCAGCAGCAGGTCGCCCTGCTGCAGCAGCTTGCTGGCCTGCGAGCCGCCGGTCAGGCGCGAGATGCTGAGCACCTGGTGCCCCTCGGGGTTGGCCTGCTCCAGCTTGCTCACCCAGGCATCGCTCAAGCCCAGGCGGCGCCCGTTGGCCAGCGGCTGCAGCGTGAGGTCTGCATCCAGCGTGTGCATCGGCTGGCCGCTGCGCACGTGCTCCAGCATGTCCGTCACCAGGTCGATCGGCACGCCGCGGTTGCCCTGCAGCGTCTCGCGGCCGTTCTCGAACACGTAGCTGGACCAGAGCCCCAGCACGATGCCCTTCGGATCGGCGAGTACGCCGTCGAAATCGGCGGGCGGGTTCAGCAGCTGCGCCACCTCGATGTTGCTGTCGCGGAACTGCATCGTGCGGGAGAGCGGCAGCTGCAGCGGATCGTTGGAGGCGATCACGGTGTTGCGCGACTTGATGTCGCCGTCGCCGTCCAGGCCCACGACGGTGATGGGGCTGCCGGTGTGCAGCCCGCGGGTATCGAACTTGGCGCTCCTCACCGGCGTCGTGCCGATGAGCGCCGGGTCGTAGGAGACCACGGCCAGGTTGTGCAGCGGGTGGATGAACACCACCTTGCCGGGCACCTCGATCGCGCCGGCGAAGGTGATGCGCACATCGCCGATCGACACGGGTACCGTATTGCGATCGGTCACCACCAGCCCCCGCGCCGCATCCACGACCAGACCCGTGCCGTGGTAGTTGCGCTCGGTGATGCCGGAGACCGGATACGGCATGTCGAAGGTCAGGTGCACCAGCGACGGGGCGAGCTTGGTGATCAGTGCGTCGGGGTTGGTCGGGAAGTTTGTGCTGCCGACGGCCTGCGTCTTGGGCGCGGGACCGGCCGGCAGGTCCGTGCAGGGCCACAGGCCCAGCACGTCGTCGCGGTGGCACTCACGCGCCGGGAACCAGCGTCGATCCATGCGGAAGGACTTGAGCACGCTGCCATTGGGGTCATCGATGGTGGTGTAGCGCAGCGTCGCGCGATCCCCATCCCCCAGTGTATCCAGCGCCGCCCGGAAATCCGCCAGGCGCGCCACCGGATGGGAATTGACCGTCGTGATCAGCGCGCCGCGCGGCACGCCCGCGGCCGACAGCGCGTAGCCGGGGTTGGCGACGTAGACGCCGCGCACCGGCAGGTTGAAGTGCCGCGCCTGCTGGTAGGAGAGGTCGTTGACGACCGCCTCGCCGAACTCGATGAACGCGGCGGGCGTGATGCCGTCCAGGTCGCCCACCGTCAGCGGCGTGGTGACGCTGCGGCCGCCACGCTGCAGCTCCAGGTTCACCGTCTTGCCGATGGAATCATCCAGCAGCGCCTCCAGCGGCTCGAACTGCGTGATGTAGCGGTCATTGACCTTCACGAGCACGTCGCCGGGCTGCAACTGCCCGTAGGCGGGGGAGCCGGGCTGCACCTCGTTGACCACCAGCATGCCGATGCCGGCGGGGGTGGCCTTGCGGATCGCCGCCTCCGTGGCCGAATCCAGGCCCAGGCGGCGCAGCTCATCAAACGGCGTGTACGTGAACACCGTCTGCAGCGTGCCCCGCGTGACGGGCTTGCCGGCGCGGATCAGCTCCACCGCCCGACGCACGCGCCCCAGCGGCAGGTAGAAGCTGGAAGCGTTGCCGGTGGCGCCGCCGGCGTTCAGCGCGATGACGCGGCCCTCGATGTCCACGACCGGGGAGCCGGAGGATCCGCCGGAAGTGCCGGAGGCCGCCTGCAGGTAGAAGGTGTTGAAGTCGTTGTACTTGCCCAGCCCGTAGGCGGGCGCCTCGCGGTCCAGGCGCGCCAGCGTGCCGGCGAGGATGGAGAGCTGCTCGCCCGCGTTGTTGCCGATCACGCGGATCTCGCGCCCGATCTGCGCCCCTTCCGGGTACAGCGGCAGCGAGCGCGGCTTGATGAACTTCAGCTTCGCCGGATCGTAGCGGTACAGGCCGAAGTCGTGCACCGGGTCGCGGTACACGGGGTAGAGCTGCACTTCCTCGCGGTTCAGGAAGGTCGCCTCCGCCGTCACCGGCCCCGGCGTCACGACGTGGCGGTTGGTGAGGATCAGGCCCTGCTCGGCGTCGATCACGAAGCCGGTGGCCTGCGCGGAGGTGCTCCACTCGGTGTCGAAGGCGCGGGTGGAGTCGATCTCGATCGCCACCACGCTCTGCGCGATGCGCTCCAGCGTCGCGGCCCAGGTCGCATCCTCCCGTGCCGGCACCTGGGACTGCGCCGGTGCCATGGCCAGGACCAGCAGCACACCGCAGACTCGGGCCAGCATCGGGTTTTTCATTATTTCCACAATACAAGTATCCAGGTGGTGACGAGCAGGCCCAGCGACAGCAGCACGGCGGCGGACCCCAGGTCCTTGGCGAGCCCGGAGAGCGCGTGCTGCTCCAGCCCAATGCGATCCACGGTGGCCTCCACGGCGCTGTTCAGCAGCTCCACGATGAGGACGAGGAACATCGGGCCCACCAGCAGGGCGCGTTCGATGCCAGAGTGGCCCCAGTAAAGACCCAAGGGGAAGACCACGACGGCGAGCAGCAGTTCCTGCCGGAACGCGGCCTCCTCCCGGAAGGCCCCCATAAAGCCCTTGCGGCTGGAGTTCAGGGCCCGGAAAAGCCGCGTTAACCCGCGGGGCTTGGGACGCTGCATCAGGAATACCTTGGGGGACTGGCGCTGAGAGGCCTGCAGTCTAGCAAGGCTTGGGTCGGGGCGGCCTAGGCCCCTACAATGGCGGCCACCATGAGCTTTACTCGCCGCAAGACCATCACCGTCCCCGTCGGGGCCCTGCGCCTCGGCAGCGAGGCGCCCATCGCCGTGCAGTCGATGACCAACACCGACACTGCGGATGTCGCCGGCACCGTGGCGCAGGTGGCCGCCCTGGTGCGCGCCGGCTCCGAGCTGGTGCGCGTGACGGTCAACAGTGCCGAGGCCGCTGCCGCCGTGCCGCTGATCCGCGACCAGCTGGCCGCCGCCGGTATCGAGGTGCCGCTGATCGGAGACTTCCACTTCAACGGCCACAAGCTGCTGCGCGAGTACCCGGCCTGCGCCGAGGCCCTGGCCAAGTACCGTATCAACCCGGGCAACGTGGGCCGTGGTGCCAAGCGCGACACGCAGTTCGCCGAGATGATCGAGATCGCCTGTCGCCAGCAGAAGCCGGTGCGCATCGGCGTGAACTGGGGGAGCCTGGACCCGGAGCTGCTGGCGCGCCTGATGGATGAGAACAGCAAGCTCGACGTGCCGGCCACCGCGCAGAGCGTCATGCGCGAGGCCATCGTGCGCTCGGCGCTGGAGAGCGCCCAGCTCGCCGAGGACGTGGGCCTGCCGCACGAGCGCATCATCCTCTCGGCCAAGGTCAGCGGCGTGCAGGACCTGATCAGCGTGTACCGCAACCTGGCCTCGCGCTGCGACCTGCCCCTGCACCTGGGGCTGACCGAGGCCGGCATGGGCTCCAAGGGTATCGTCGCCTCCACCGCCGGCATCGGCGTGCTGCTGGCCGAAGGCATCGGCGACACGATCCGTGTCTCGCTCACGCCGGAGCCGGGCGGGGACCGCACCCAGGAAGTGATCGTCGCGCAGGAGATCCTGCAGACCATGGGCCTGCGCGCCTTCCTGCCGATGGTGGTGGCCTGCCCCGGCTGCGGCCGCACCACCAGCACCTACTTCCAGGAACTGGCCCAGCGCATCCAGAGCCACATCCGCCATCGCATGCCGCAGTGGCGGGCGCGCCATGTGGGCGTCGAGCAGATGACGGTGGCGGTGATGGGCTGCGTGGTGAACGGGCCAGGGGAGAGCCGCCACGCGAGCCTGGGCATCAGCCTGCCCGGCACCGGCGAGCGGCCGGTGGCGCCGGTCTACGAGGATGGCGAGAAGACCGTGACGCTCAAGGGCGAGCGCATTGCCGAGGAATTCCAGGACCTCATCGAACGCTACATCGAGCGCAAGTATCCGCTCAGGGAGCAGGCATGACCGACCTAGCCGAGCGCCGCTGCCTACCGTGCGAGGGGGGCGTGGCGCCGTTGTCTCGGGTCGCCGCCGAGGAGGTGCTGGAGCGCCTGGATGAGGGCTGGCAGCTCGCCGTGGACGCCACCAGCATCCAGCGCGAGTTCCGCTTCAAGGATTTCTTCCGCACGATGAGCTTCGTGAACGCGCTGGCGCACGTGGCGAACCTGGAGGACCACCATCCGGACCTGGAAGTCGGCTACGGCTACTGCCGCGTGCGTTTTACAACGCATGCGATCCGCGGGCTGTCGGAAAACGACTTTATCTGCGCCGCCAAGATCGATCAGCTGCCGTTGGCCTGACGGGCGAAGAACTGGCGCAGCGCGGCGCTGCGCGCCACAAGGCCCAGACCCTCGCGCGCAAACCGCCCTGCCAGGCCGGGCGGGCCTTTGAACACGGCGTCGATCTGGTCCACCACGGCGCCCATCAACGCGTTGCCACTGCGCCGCTCTCGCTCGTAGGCACGCAGCACGCGTGGCGCCGCGACGTCCTCGCGCGCCGGGCGCGCGCCGATCGCGCGGCACAGCGCCGCCGCATCCAGCAGCCCCTGGTTCACGCCCTGCCCGGCCAGCGGGTGGATGACATGCGCCGCATCGCCCACCAGCGCGCAGCGCCCGGACACGTAGCGCTCGGCGGCAATGCGCCGCAGCGGGAAGACCAGCCGCTCGCTGGCAAGCGCCAGCTCCCCGAGCGCCCCGCCACTGGCCCGGGTCAGGGCGCGGTTGAACGCCGCCTCATCCAGTGCCATGAGCCGCGCGGACTCCGCATCCAGCGCCGACCACACGATCGAGCAGTGCCCATCGGCCATCGGCAACAGCGCCAGCGGACCGGTGGACAGGAAGTTCTGCCAGGCCGTGGCGCGATGCGGCTGGGCGCTGCGGATCAGCGCCACGATCGCGCGCTCCCCGTAGCTCGCCTCGCGCGATGCGATGCCTGCGAGGTTCCGCACCTGGGAGGCAGCGCCGTCGGCGCCCACCAGCAGCCGCGCGCGGCACACGCCGGACTCGGACGTGATCGCCACGGCGCCCGGCTCCTGCACGAGCTGCGTCAGGCGCTCGCGGCGCACCTGCCCGCCGGCCTCCACGTAGGCGGCCAGCAGCGCCGCCTGCACGGCGCGGTTCTCGATGATGGCGCCCAGGTCCGCCGCGGCGATCTCGGCGGCGTCGAAGCGCAGCGAGTCGGCGCTGTCCGGCGCACTGCCCTCGTGCCAGACCTGCATGCGCTCGTACGGGCAGACGCGCGCGGCATCCAGCCGGCGCCAGGCGTCGGCATCGATGAGCAGCTGGCGGCTGGCGCCGGAGTATGCGGAGACGCGCAGGTCCAGCGGCGCGCCGGCCGCGGGGGACTCCACCCAGTCGCGCTCCAGCAGCAGCACGCGACGCGGCTCCACGCGGCCGTGGCGCAGCAGCAGCGCGCCCAGTGCGGCGCCGACCAGGCCACCGCCGGCGATCGCCACGTCGTAGTCGATGGCACTCATTGCAGCGGCAGGCCACGCGTGAGGCGCGGGCTGTGTCCGCCGAACCCGAAGCTCACACGGCTCAGGGCCCGCTTGGCCGGCGGCAGCAGGTCGAAGAGCAGCAGGCCCAGGTCCCGCAGCGATGCGATGCCGGCGCGCTCATCGGAGAAGGTGCGCACCAGGGTGTCGGTGAAGCGCACGACGCCGTTGCGATCCACGTCGCGGTGCGCGTTGAACGTCCCGAGCAGCGCCTCGCCGCCCACGTCCTCCCGCGTCCGGGCGGCGGCAGCCAGCAGCTCGGCCAGCTCGGCGGCATCCCGCAGCCCGAGGTTAAAACCCTGCCCCGCGACCGGGTGCAGCGCCTGCGAGGCGTTGCCCAGCAGCACCGCGCGCTGCGCGATGCCTGCGCCGGCGCGCACCAGCGACAGGGGGTAGGCGACCCGATGGCCCAGCTGCAGCGCTCGCCCGGCGCGCCAGCCGAAGGCCTGCTGCCAGCGGGCGAGGAACTGCGACGCCTCCAGTGCCAAGAGCGCCGCCGCCTCCTCGGGCTTGGCGGCCCACACCAGCGTTCGCCAATGACCGACCTGCGGCGTGCGGATCGGCAGCAGGGCCATCGGCCCGGCCTGGGTGAAGCGTTCGTACGCGGTACCGTCGTCGGCCTGGTCGGTGCGCACGGCGGCCACGATCGCCGTCTGCGCGTAGTCATCGCGCGTGACCGCGATGCCGGCAGCCTGGCGCACCAGCGACTGCGCGCCGTCGGCGGCGACCACCAGCTTCGCGCCGAGTGTGTAGCGCCCCGATGCGTCTTCCACCGCAAGGCGCGCCTCCTCGGCGTCCAGGGTGACCTGCGTGACGCGGGCGGGCATCCGCAGCGACACGTCGCTCTGCGCGCGCAGCGCCGCCCAGAGCTCGCGCCCCAGGACGCGGTTGGCGACGACGTAGCCCAGGGCGTCCTGGTCGAAGTCGCGCGCCTCCAGGCGCGCGAAGCCAAAGCGTCCGGCATCGGAGATGTGGATGCGGCGGATCTGCGAGGCCTCCGGGGCGAGCTGCTGCCACACGCCCAGCGCCTCGAACACGCGGCGGCTGCCGTTGCCCAGCGCCGTGGTGCGCTCATCGAAGCTTGGCTGCGCACTGGACTCCGGTGCGAAGGCCTCGATGACGGCGATGGAGAGGCCCGTGCCGCGCAGCGCCAGCGCGAGGCTCGCGCCGACCAGGCCGCCGCCCACGATCGCCACGTCGCAGCGCTGCAGGGTGGCGTCCATGGCTAGGCGGGCACCGCGGCGGCCATCAGTGCCTCGATCTCCGCCGCGACCTTGGGCACGCCGGCCGTCAGCACCTCGTAGCCATCGCGGGTGACGGCCACGTCATCCTCGATGCGGATGCCGATGTTCCAGTAGCGCTTGGGAACGGCGCGGGAGCCCGCCGGGATGTAGATGCCCGGCTCCACGGTCATCACCATGCCCGGCTCCAGCACCCGCCACTCATCGCCGACCTTGTAGTCGCCGACGTCGTGTACGTCCATGCCCAGCCAGTGCCCGGTGCGGTGCATGAAGAAGCGCCGGTAGGCACCCTCTTTGATGAGCGCCGGTACCTTGCCCTTGAGCAGGCCGATGCGCAGCAGCCCCCGGGTGATGATCTCCACCGCGGCGTCGTGCGGCGCGTTCCAGTGGTTGCCGGGGCGGACCTGCTCGATGGCGGCCAGCTGCGCGTCCAGCACGATGTCGTAGATCTCGCGTTGCGCCGGGCTGAAGCGGCCGTTGACCGGGTAGGTGCGCGTTATGTCGGATGCGTAGTAGGCGTACTCGCAGCCGGCGTCCACCAGCAGCAGGTCGCCATCGACCAGCGGCGCGTCGTTCTCGCGGTAATGCAGGATGCAGCTGTTGGCGCCGCCGCCGACGATGGGCTGGTAGGAGGTGTCGGCGTTGTAGCGCCGGAACTCGTGCAGCAGCTCGGCGACGATGCCGTACTCGTGGCCGCCGGGGCGGCAATGGCGCATCGCGCGGATGTGGGCCTGAGCCGCGATCTGGCCGGCCGTGCGCAGCAGCTGCAGCTCGTCGCGACTCTTGTAGAGGCGCATGTCGTGCAGCACGTGGTCCAGGGCCACCATCTCCAGGGGCGGGTGGCGGCCGTTGCGCGCCTGGGTGCGCAGGCCATGCAGCCAGGCGACCACGCGCTGGTCGAACTCCGGATGGCTGCCCATCGCGTAGTAGACCTTCTCGCGGTTCTCCAGCAGGCCCGGGAGGATCTCGTCGATATCGGAGATCGGGAAGGCGTCGTCGGCGTCGAACTGCGCGACCGCCCCGGCGGGACCGGCGCGCCGCCCGTCCCAGGTCTCGCGCAGCGGATCCCGGTCGCGCACGAAGAGGATGTATTCGGCCGCCTCGCGCCCCGGCACCAGCACCGCCACCGCCTCCGGTTCGCCAAAGCCGGTCAGGTAGTGGAAGTCGCTGTCCTGGCGGTAGGGATACTCGACGTCATTGTTGCGGTGCCTCACCGGCGCCGCGGGGATGATCGCGATGCAGTCCTTGCCCATGATCCGCATCAGCTGGCGGCGGCGGCGGGCGAATTCTTCGTTCTTGAGTCGCTCGAGTTTGGCCATGCGCGCGGATTCCCTGCGGGTCTAGTGAAGCGGTGGGTCGGTCGGTCGGGGAGCCGCGCGCAGCGAGGCGAGCTGTTCGAACAGCAGCTGCACGCCGACCCGCACGAACTCCACGAGTTCGGCATAGGCTTGCTCGTTGGATTCCTCCGAGTCGGAAGGGTCCACGTCGACGTGGGTGATCTGGGTCAGGTCGCGGATGATCTCGCTGACCTCCCCGTCGACGGCGTCCAGGTTCTGCACCTGCCCGCTGCCCAGACCATAAAGGAAGCCGTGGCACCACTCCCCCAGCGCGGTGGTCCGCTCGGCGAGGCTGTCCTCGTCCTGCGGCAGCAGGGGCTGGAAGTCCATCTGCCGGCCCTGCAGGGCGGCGCGGGTGGCGTCGAAGACCGCGCGCAGGCCGTCCCTCTGCCCGGCCGGCGCACGCCCGTCGGGGAGAATCTCCGCCAGCCAGTCCTCCAGCGAGTACGGTCCGGCGGCGCAGAGCGCCCCGGAGAGCGTGCCGTGGGCCTCGGCGGCGTCGGAGAGCGCTTTGGACTGGGTCAGGGCGCGCTGGAAGTCGGGGTAGCTGAGCTCGTTCATTCGCCCCCTATTATGCCCTACGGCGCGCGCGGCGATTGACCCCTGCGAGACAGCGGCCCTATAGTTTTGCCATGCCAGAACAACACACCACCCTAGTGGAGCTGGAGCTCAAGCGGCTCGAGCAACGCGTCGACGAACTGCTCGCCACCGTCCTTCAGCTCAAGGAGGAGAACCGCGCCCTGCGCCAGCGCCAGGATGTGATCTCCACCGAGCGCGCCTCGCTGCTGCAGAAGAATGAGCAGGTGCGGGCCCGCGTCGAGGCGATGATCGGGCGGCTGCGCACCATGGAGCAGGGCGCTTGAGCAGTCCGGACGATGTCGCGCGCGTCAGCGTGCGCATCCTGGACAAGGAGTATCACGTCGCCTGCCCGGCCAACGAGCGCAGCGACCTTCTGGAATCAGCGGCTTACCTCAACGGCAAGATGCGAGAGATTCGCGATACCGGCAAGGTCGTCGGCGCCGATCGCATCGCGGTGATCGCTGCGCTCAACATGGCCAACGAGCTGGTGAAACTGCGCGGCCGCGAGCAGCACCTGGCGGGCGACGTCGGCCTGCGCCTCAAGGGGCTGCGGGAACGGGTGGAAGGTGCGCTTGAGAAAGGCCGCCAGCTGGAACTGTAGTAAGATGTCCGCGGGCGCTGCCTGCGGTGTTCGACAAGTGAATCGGGTTACCTCGGACCCTAATTGAAACACCCAGGAGCTAGGTCCTTCGGCAGCATTGTGCATGTCCGCCTCGAGCGGGGAGCCTTACCTGTCTGGACCTGCTCCACCTGTTGCTCCGGTTCGAGAGCAACGATTCGCACCGGCACATGCGGGTAGCGCCTTCTCCCCCACCTTCCCGTGACCGACTCCCCCCTCCCCCCCGCCGCCGCCGACGATGCCTCACTCAAGGCGCTGCGCCGGACACTGCGTGCGCGGCGTCGCGCCGTGCCTGCCGCCGAGCGTCGAAGCGCCGCCCTCGCGCTGGCCAGACGGGTCGAGCGCGCCGGCCTGCTGTGCCCCGGCCGGCGCCTGGGCCTCTACCTTCCGCTGCCCGAAGAAATCGACACCCGGGTGCTGCTGCAACGCGCCCTGCGGCGCGGCTGCCGCGTGTACGTGCCGCGGGTCACCGACTACCGGCGCCACCAGATGCGCTTCCTGCCGATCGCCGGACGCCTGAAAAGCAGCCGCTATGGAATCCTGGAGCCGCGCGGCGGCATTGCCCGCACGGCGCACGGCCTGGACGTGATCCTGATGCCGCTGGTCGGCTTCGATGCGCGCGGCAACCGCATCGGCATGGGCAAGGGTTACTACGATCGCGCGCTCGCATTCCTGCAGCAGCGCCGCTGCTACCGCCGCCCGCTACTGGTCGGCCTGGCCTTTGATTGCCAGCGCGTGGCGGCACTGCCCGCGCGTCCGCATGACGTGCCGCTCGGGCGCGTCATCACCCCGACCACCGTCTACCGCTTCGCCTCAGCACCCCGCCATCCAGGACCCTAAATGAACTACTGGCTACTCAAGTCCGAGCCGTCGGTCTTCTCCATCGACTCCCTCGACGCCGCTCCCCGGAAGACCACCAGCTGGGAAGGGGTGAGGAACTACCAGGCTCGCAACATGCTCCGCGACGACTTCAGGAAGGGGGACCTCGCCTTCCTCTACCACTCCTCGTGCCCGGAGCCGGGTATCGCCGGCATCGTGGAGATCACGCGCGACGGCTACCCGGATGCGAGCGCATGGAACAAGCGCAGCGAGTACTACGATGAGAAAAGCCCTGAAATAAAGCCACTTTGGTATACGACGGATGTAAGACTGGTACGTCGAACCAAGCAGCTGATCAGCCTGGCAGCACTGCGTGCGCATGAAGAGGGGAAGCTTCAAGGGATGCTGTTGCTGCGTAAAGGCAACAGGTTGTCGATCACACCGGTCGACGCGGCTCACTGGAAGTTCATCCTCACGCTTGAGTGACGAATGGCGATTAGAAAAATTTCGCATACACGCTTGCTTGTAATTTATCAACGCGTGTATATACTCGGACCCCGGACTAACCTGTAACGGAGAATCATCATGGCGAAAGCCAAGAAGAAGGCCAAGAAAAAGGCCGCTAAGAAGAAGTAACTTAGGGATGGCGGCGAGCTAGACCCAAAGTCTTCTCGCCGACATCTCAAAGCGACTCTACTGTGCCCGCGTAAGCGGGCACAGTCATTTTCGGGCCTTGTTTTCCAGGTATTTCCGCATGAACACGCAAGCACCGGATGCGCAGTCGCTCAAGAAGCAGCGCGTTGCCCAGGCGGCCATCCAACATCTCAGCGACGGTATGATCCTGGGCGTCGGTACCGGCTCCACGGTCAACGCCTTCATCGACCAACTGGGTCCCTGGGCCCGTCGCCTGGCCGGCGCGGTCTCCAGTTCCGACGCCTCCACGACCAAACTCAAGACGCTCGGCATCCCGATCGTCGACCTGAACGCCGTCGATGGCCTGAGTCTCTACATCGACGGGGCCGACGAGGCCAACGACCGGCTGGAACTGATCAAGGGTGGCGGCGCCGCGCTGACGCGCGAGAAGATCGTCGCCGCCTGCGCCGAGCGGTTCATCTGCATTGTGGATGAGAGCAAGCTGGTGCCGTACCTGGGTGCCTTTCCCCTGCCGGTGGAGGTCATCCCGATGGCGCGGCGGCTGGTATCGCGCGAATTGGCCCGCCTGGGTGGCCAGCCCACGCACCGCGCCGGCGTCGTGACCGACAACGGCAATGAGATCCTGGACGTCCATGGGCTGCGTATCACCGACGCAGTGGGCCTGGAGAGCCGCATCAACCAGATCACCGGCGTCGTGACGGTCGGTCTTTTTGCGGCGCGACCGGCCGACCTGCTGCTGGTCGGCACCGCCGCCGGCGTGCGCGAAGTCCGCCGTCCGGCTTAGCACCGGCGGCAATCTGCGCGGGAGATCCTTGCCGGCCGGCGGATCCCCCTGCTAGATTCAAACCATGCGTCACCTCCAGCACCTGATCGTTCTGCCCGTCCGCGGCGGCGACCTGCTGGGTGCGCGCCTGCACCTGCGCTGGCCAGCGCAGTAAACAGCACCCCGCGCCCTTTCCCGGCGCCAGAATTCCCCAAGTCCGACCTTTTTTCGCCGCCCCAACCGGGCCGCGTCGCCCCTGACCCGGGTGCCGTGTCGATGACGGAGACAACCATGATCAAGAATCCCGCGTCCAAGTACCGCGCGTTCAAGATTCCCCCCTTGGAGAACCGGCGTTGGCCGGATGCGCACAGTACTGCGGCGCCGCAGTGGTGCAGCGTCGACCTGCGCGATGGCAACCAGGCGCTGATCGAGCCGATGGACGCAGCGCGCAAGCGCCGCCTGTTCAACCTGCTGGTGGAGATCGGCTTCAAGGAGATCGAGGTCGGCTTCCCGTCCGCCTCGCAGACGGACTTCGACTTCGTCCGGGAGCTGATCGAGCAGAACCTGGTCCCCGCCGACGTCACGATCCAGGTCCTGACCCCCGCCCGCCCGGAGCTGATCCAGCGCAGCTTCGAGGCGCTGCGCGGGGCCCGTCGGGCGATCGTGCACTTCTACAATGCGACGGCCCCGGTCTTCCGCCGCGTCGTGTTCCGCCAGGACGAGGCGGCCACGATCCGCCTCGCGGTGGAGGCGGCCCGGCTCATCCGCGAGGTCGCGGCGACGCAGCCCGGCACCGAGTGGGTGTTCCAGTATTCCCCGGAGGCCTTCTCGGCGACCGAGCAGCCGTTCGCGCTGCAGGTCTGCGAGGCGGTGCTGGATGCCTGGGAGCCGACGCCCAAGCACAAGGCGATCCTGAACCTGCCGGCCACCGTGGAAGTGGCCGCGCCCAACATCTACGCCGACCAGGTGGAGTGGTTCTGCCGGCACCTGAAGCGCCGCAACGCCACCATCATCAGCCTGCACCCGCACAACGACCGCGGCAGCGCGGTGGCGGCGGCGGAGCTGGGACTGCTGGCCGGCGCGGACCGCGTGGAAGGCACGCTGTTCGGCAACGGCGAGCGCACCGGGAACGTGGACATCGTGACGCTGGCCCTGAACCTCTACACGCAGGGCGTGGACCCACGGCTCAACTTCGCCAACATCAACGAGGCCGCGCGCTGCGTGGAGCACTGCAACCAGTTGCCGATCCACCCGCGCCACCCCTACGTCGGGGACCTGGTGTTCACGGCCTTCAGCGGCTCGCACCAGGACGCGATCAAGAAGGGCTTCGCCGAGCGCCGCCCCGAGGACCTGTGGGAGATACCCTACCTGCCGATCGACCCCCGCGACCTGGGCCGCAGCTACGAGTCGGTGATCCGTGTGAACAGCCAGTCGGGCAAGGGCGGCGTGGCCTACCTGCTGGAGCGCGACTACGGGCTCATCCTGCCCCGTCGCCTGCAGATCGAGTTCAGCCCCGCCGTGCAGGCGGTGACCGATGCCACCGGCAAGGAGGTCAGCTCCGCGGAGATCTGGTCGCTGTTCGAGAAGCAATACCTCAGCCAGGATGGCGGCGACTACCAGTACCGCGGCCACCGTCTGGTCACCGCACAGGACGGCAGTGACGGGGAGAGCCTCACGCTGGACGTGATCCGCGAGGGTACGCCGGTGCGGCTCACCGGGACGGGAAACGGCCCTATCGATGCACTGGTACACGCACTGGGCCTGCCCTTCGATGTCCTCTCCTACGAGGAGAAGTCGATGGGCTTTGGCAGCGAAGCCAAGGCCGCAGCGTTCGTGGAGATCACCACCCCGTCGCGCGTGACGCTGTTTGGCGTGGGCGTGCACTCCAATATCATCACGGCATCGATTCTCGCGGTCATGAGTGCCGTGCGTCGCGCAGTTGCTCTTGACCTGCTGCAGGCGGGGACAGGGCCGCAGGCGCTGGGCCGTTAGCGCAGCGGCAACTTGGGGCCTGCCGCCAGCCCGCGGCGGGGCCACCGCCCGGGTCTCGCCTCAGGGTGCCTGCAGGCCATACCTCGCGGCCGGCCCGGGCAGGGCCTTGCGCAATGAGCGGGCGGCACCCGACGGGGTGCCCGGGCAGCGTTGCAAGAATTAAATCGACGATGTCGATCATTTCGGACCACGCCGTCGCCCGGAGTCAGGTATTACATGGCAACTTCGGATTCTCTTAGGCAACTCCCCGTGCACAACCCTAAGACCCTTGTCACGCGGCGCCACTGGCTTGCCGGACTGGCTTCCTGTACGGCCCTGCTGCGCTGGGCACCCGCCGCAGCGCAGGCTGCAAGCCGGGAGCTGACCGCCTTCCTCGCATTGAGCGCCGCGCTGACGGGCCGGACCGCACTGGACCGGAAGGCTGGCGCACGCCTGTTGCAGCTAACGCGCAGGCGCGTGGGTGAGGACGCGCTATCACGACTGCTGCGCTTTCCCGGCAGCGCAGGGGAGCCTGCACGCGGCCTGCTTGAAAATCAGATCGTGGCGGACTGGTACTCCGGCGCCACCATGGCGGGCGGCAGCCTGGTCATCTTTGATCCCGCCGGCGCCCTGATGTGGCAGGCATTGGACTTCACCAAGCCGGCAGGGGTTTGCGGCGGCTCGACCGGTCACTGGTCTGCGCCGCCGCTCACCCCCACCGAGGACGACAAGCATGCCGAACCGGCCTGATACGGACGCGCTCATCATCGGTGCGGGGGTTGCTGGCACGCTGCTGGCCTGCGGCCTGGCCCGCAAGGGTCTGCGGGTGCTGCTCGTGGAGGCGGGCCCGGAGATCAACCGCGCCGAGGCAGTGCGCCGTTTCCAGACTGCGTATCCGAAAGTTCCGGAATGCGCCTACCCGCTGTCGGCGTTCAGCCCGCACCCGACCACCGACAAGATCGATGACTTCTACGTACAGAAAGGGCCAGACCTGTTCCGCTCCACCTACCTCAAGCAGGTTGGAGGCACGACCTGGCACTGGCTGGGCACAGCCGTGCGCCTGGTGCCCGATGACTTCGTCCTGCAAAGCAAGTTCGGTCGCGGCGTCGACTGGCCCGTCGGCTATGCCGCACTGGAGCCCTGGTACGCGGCAGCCGAGCGGGAGCTAGGGGTCTCGGGCGACAGCACCGATGACCTGGGTTCGCCGCGCTCCGGTCCCTACCCGCTGCCCCTGCTTGCGCAAAGTTACCTTGACCAGTTCTGGATCAAGGCGCTCGCTGGCTCGCAGTACCGGGTCAGTGCGACCCCGCAGGCACGCCTGTCGCGACCCGAAGAGGGGCGACCAGCCTGTTGCGGCAGCGCCAGCTGCATCCCCATCTGTCCTGTGCAGGCCAAGTACGACGCGAGCATTCATGCAGCGCGGGCACGCAGCCTGGGTGTGCAGCTGCGCAGCCAGACCGTCGTCACCCGCATCGAGATCGGCGACGACAGGCTCGCCAAAGCCGTGCACTACCGGTGTCCCGATGGCTCATCCGGCCGGATCAGTGCACGCTGCATCGTGGTGGCCGCCAATGCGATTGAAACGCCAAGACTGCTGCTCAGCTCGGCCACCGATCAATCACCGGCGGGGGTCGCCAACTCCTCCGACCAGGTCGGACGCAACTTGATGGATCACCCCGTGCAGCTGAGCTGGGCACTGGCGCGTGACCCGGTATTCCCCTATCGGGGTCCAGGCTCGACTTCCGGGATAGAGGGGCCGCGCGCGGTCCAGTCGCGCAACCTGCGCTCCGCGCTGCGACTTGAAATCGGCAATGACGGCTGGTCGTGGCCAACCGGAGCGCCGCTGGATACCGCGCGCCGGTTTTCGCTGGAGGGGCTGCGCGGCGCGGTGCTGGAGCAGGCGCTCAGGGAGCAGGCCTCCCGACACCTGCGCATCGCCGCCTTGTCGGAACAACTGCCTGATCCGGACAACCGCATCACGCTCGACCCGCTGCTGCGCGATGGCTCCGGTATGGCACGACCGGCGATCCACTACCACATCGATGCCTACACGCGGCAGGGTCTGGATGCGGCGCGCGGCATCCACACCGAGCTGTTCCAGCGACTCGGCGCCACGGACATACAGCATTTCCAGACTGCGCAAGGTGCCGGTCACATCCTCGGCACTGCGTGCATGGGCAACGACCCGGCGCACTCCGTCGTGGATGCCAACCTGCGCAGCCATGATCATGCAAATCTGTTTCTGGTGGGGGGCGCCGTGTTCCCGACCGGCGGCACCGGCAACCCGACGCTGACGATCGCGGCCCTGGCGCTGCGGGCAACCGATGCGATCGCCGCAACGGCTGCAGCCTGAGGGCTGCCAGCACTCACCGGCACTGCAATGAAAAAAGGCGTCGCTTGCGGCGACGCCCTTTGATTGGCTGGGGGACTAGGATTCGAACCTAGGTTGACGGAGTCAGAGTCCGTAGTCCTACCACTAGACGATCCCCCAAGTTCCGCAACCAACCGGCGGGCGTCGAGCCTGCCGGCGGGCGCCTTAACGCTTGGAGTACTGCGGACCGCGACGGGCCTTGCGGCGACCAACCTTCTTGCGCTCGACTTCACGAGCATCGCGGGTCACGAAGCCGGCCTTGCGCAGCGCCGAACGCAGCGTCTCATCGTATTCGATCAGCGCGCGGGTGATGCCGTGGCGGATCGCGCCGGCCTGGCCGGTGATGCCACCGCCCGCAACCGTCACGGTGATGTCGAAGCGATCGGCCAGCTGGACCATTTCCAGCGGCTGGCGGACGATCATGCGACCGGTCTCGCGGCCGAAGAACTCATCCAGCGAACGGTCGTTCACGGTGATCTTGCCGGTGCCGGACTTCAGGTACACGCGGGCGGTAGAGGTCTTGCGACGCCCGGTGCCGTAATTCGTATTGACTGCCATCACTTAAGTATTCCTGCGCTTACAGTTCGAGCGGCTTGGGTTGCTGCGCCTGATGCGGGTGCGAGGCACCGGCAAACACATGCAGCTTGCGGAACATCATGCGTCCCAGGGTGTTCTTGGGGAGCATGCCCTTCACGGCGAACTGAATCGCACGCTCCGGATGCTCCTGCAACAGCTTGCCCAGGGAGATGGACTTGAGGTTGCCCACGTAACCGGTGTGGTGGTGGTAGAACTTATCCTGCAGCTTGGCGCCCGTGACTTTGATCTTCTCAGCGTTCAAAACGATGAGGTTGTCACCCATGTCGACGTGCGGGCTGTAGTCCGTCTTGTGCTTGCCCTTGAGGCGATGGGCCAACTCTGTGGCCAGACGGCCCAGGGTTTTCCCTGCAGCATCAACAACGTACCAGTCGCTCCGGACTTCGGCCGGTTTGGCAAAAACAGTGCTCATCGTGTTGTCCGCGTAAGAATAGTCGGAAAAAAGGCGCGGTAGTTTATCTAAGCGGGGCCGGGTTTGCAAAGAACCTGCGAGACCCCCGGTTTGGAGGGCTCGCGGGGACACCGGTCCGCAGTCCGCGCGTCGTTATATATTGTACGGATGGATCACGCTACCCCTAAGTCACCAATGGACCTTACAGACCACCTATTGGGGGCTGCCGACCGGGCGCTGCGGGCTTTGCTCGCCCCGGCCCAGGCCAGTCGCCCGGTTCCGGGACCGCCATCGGCCCCGCTGAGTGAGGCGGAGCGGCGCGAGACCGCCGCCCTCATGCGGGTCAACCATGCCGGGGAAATCGCCGCGCAGGGCCTCTACCACGGCCAGGCCCTGCTCGCCCGCGACCCGCAGACCCGCGAGATGCTGCTGGCCGCCGGGCGGGAGGAAACCGACCACCTGGCCTGGTGCGAGGCCCGCCTCGCCGAGCTGGCCGACCGGCCCAGCCGCCTGGACCCCCTGTGGTATGCGGGCTCCTTCGCGATCGGTTTGCTGGCCGGCCTCGTCGGCGACAGGACCAGCCTGGGCTTCGTCACCGAGACCGAACGGCAGGTGGAGCAGCATCTGGAGGGCCACCTGGAGCGCCTGCCGGCCAGCGATGAACGCAGTCGGGCCATTCTTACGCAGATGCGGGATGACGAAGTACGCCATGGCGAGCAGGCGCAGCGCGCCGGCGGCGTGGAGTTGCCCTTGCCAGTGCAACAACTGATGCACACGACGGGGCGCATTATGACGACGGCAGCGCGCTTTATTTGAGGCGCGGGTGACGCACTGCGGTTGCCTTGTGTCGGTATTATGTAATAAAAAGGTCCAACGCGGTTCGTACCGCGAAGGGTGAAAACAAGAATGGATGACAATGCCAAGCCGTTGAGCGACATACCGGCCATCAACCGCTTCCTGAGTTATTGCCGCATCCGCACGGTGTCTTCCAAGACCGTGGTGATTCACGCCGGCGACCTTCCTGACGTCCTCTACTACATCATCAGCGGCTCCGTTGAGGTGATGATCGAGGATGAGGAAGGCAACGAGATGGTGCTGGCCTACCTCAACAAGGGCCAGTTCTTCGGCGAGATGGGCCTCTTCCACGAGCAGCCCACCCGCAGCGCCTGGGTGCGTACGCGCAACCAGTGCGAACTGGCCGAGATGACCTACCCGCGCTTCCGGCAGATTGCCGCGGAGAGCCCGGGCCTGATCTTCGAGCTGGCCACGCAGCTGGCCACGCGCCTGGACCGCACCAACCGCAAGCTGGGCGACCTGGCCTTCGTCGACGTCACCGGCCGCGTCGCGCACGCGATCATGGACCTGTGCGGCGAGCCCGATGCGATGACGCATCCGGAAGGCATGCAGATCAAGGTATCCCGCCAGGAGCTCTCACGCCTGGTCGGCTGCTCGCGCGAGATGGCGGGCCGCGTGCTGAAGGTGCTGGAAGACCAGGGGCTGCTGCGCGCCACCGGCAAGACGATCGTGGTCTTCAATGCGCGCCCGAAGATGAAGACCCGTCCGGTCACGGTACGGGTGCAGGGTGGCGACAAGGCCCGCGCCAAGGTTGCCCCGCGCAAGCCGGTCGTTGCAGACGACGAGGATGATGAGTACGAGGACGAGGACGATTGACCCGGGACCTGCGGCGGGCTCAAGGCCTGCAGATCAGGCCTTGAGCTGTGCCGGCGAGAGCGCGGCGGCAATGTTGCCGCGCATCGCCTTGATGACCTGCCCGTAGTCCTTCGCGCCGAAGATCGCCGAGCCAGCCACGAAGGTATCGGCGCCCGCCGCCGCGATCTGGCCGATGTTCTCGGCCTTCACGCCCCCATCGACTTCCAGGCGCACGGCCCGGCCGCTCGCGTCGATGCGACGGCGCACCTCGGCCAGCTTGCCCAGCGCGCCCGGGATGAAGCTCTGCCCGCCGAAGCCCGGGTTCACCGACATGATCAGCACCAGGTCGAGCTTCGCCAGCGTGTAGTCCAGGTAATCCAGCGGCGTCGCCGGGTTGAACACCAGGCCCGGCTTGCAGCCCAGCTCGCGGATCAAGCCGATGGTGCGGTCGATGTGCTCGCTCGCCTCCGGGTGGAAGCTGATGTACGTGGCGCCGGCCTTGGCAAAGTCAGGGATGATCCGGTCCACGGGCTTGACCATCAGGTGCACGTCGATCGGCGCGGTGACGCCGTGCTTGCGCAGCGCCTCGCAGACCAGCGGCCCGATGGTGAGGTTGGGCACGTAATGGTTGTCCATGACGTCGAAATGCACCACGTCGGCGCCAGCGGCCAGGACCCCGGTGACTTCCTCGCCCAGCCGGGCGAAGTCAGCGGACAGGATGGAGGGGGCGATCCAGGGGGTTTGCATGGGCGCCAAGTCTACGTGAGCGCCGCGGCTCAACCCAGCCCGCGCCGCTCGGTCAGGAACTCGTAGGCCTCCCGGATCTGCTGGGTGCGCTCCTTGGCGTGCTCCATCATGGAGTCCGGCAGGCCGTTGGCCTTGAGCTTGTCGGGATGGTGGCGGCTCATCTGGCGGCGGTAGGCCTTCACCAGCTCCGCAGCCGTGGCCGAGGGCTCGATCTCCAGCACCCGGTAGGCGGCGGCCCTGCGGCTCTCCATGCTGGCCTGGCTGTCGGCCGGGCGGTAGCCGGGGCGCCCGCCCCGCAGCGCCGCCTCCAGCGAGGCGAGCACCGCGCCGCTGAAGCCCAGGAGCGAGGCGATGCGCGTCATGCGCAGGCGCACCGGGCCGCTCATGTCGTTGCCGGCCAGCGCGAAGCGCAGCTGGATCTCCAGGAACACCCGCAGCAGCTCCGGGTGGGTGCCGCAGCTGCGGCGCAGCTCCGCCAGCTCCCCGTCCAGGTCAAAATCCGCCCGCTTGCCGAGCGTGAAGAGGCCGATCGCCTCGCGCTTCTGGTTGTCGGTCAGCCGCAGGCTGCTCATGACGCCCCGCGCGGCCTCGATCTCCCGCTCGGAGACCCGCCCGTCGGCCTTGGCCACGTGGCCCATGACCCGGAAGGTCGCCAGGAAGAACTGCTGGCTGGCGCCCAGGCGCGACCCCGAGGCCGCCTGGCCCTGCGCCTTGAGGTCGTACTGGTGGCCCAGGGCCGCCCCCAGCAGGATGCCCAAGGGGCCCATGAAGGCGCCCAGCGCCCCACCGATGATTTTTCCAGTCCACTGCATATTGCTGCCCGGGGCCCCAAACGCCCCTGCTTGACCCCGCTTGGGGCCGGGCCGCAAGATGCGCGCCCCGTCCCCTTGCGTCACGTGCGCCGAAACGCGCGCGGGCTATGGTAACAACCTTGGCCACCACATCGCCCATCGTGTTCGAGACCCAGATCAAGAGCCTAGAGCGCCTGCACCGTGGCAAGGTGCGCGACGTCTACGCGATCGACGCGGACAGCCTGCTCATCATCACGACCGATCGCCTCTCGGCCTTCGACGTGGTGCTGCCGGACCCGATCCCCGGCAAGGGCCAGGTCCTGAACCGCATCTCCAACTTCTGGTTCGCGCGCACCGGGCACATCGTGCCCAACCACCTGCTGAGCCGGCCGCTGGAGCAGGTCCTGCCGGACCCCGCCGAACGCCGCCAGGCGGAGGGCCGCTGCGTGATCGCGCGCCGCCTGCGGGCGCTGCCGGTGGAGGCCGTGGTGCGCGGCTACCTGATCGGCAGCGGCTGGAAGGACTACCAGGCCACCGGCGCGGTCTGCGGCATCACGCTGCCCCAGGGCCTGCGGCAGGCCGAGCGCCTGCCGGCGCCGCTCTTCACGCCCGCCACCAAGGCGGCCGTCGGCGACCACGACGAGAACATCCCCTACGCCCAGGTCGAGCAGCTGATCGGGGCGCAGCTGGCGGCCAAGGTGCGCGACACGGCGATCGCCCTGTACAACCACGCGGTCGACTACGCGCGCGAGCGCGGCATCATCATCGCGGACACGAAGTTCGAGTTCGGGCTAACGGCCGACAACCAGCTCATCCTCATCGATGAGGCGCTCACGCCCGACTCCTCGCGCTTCTGGCCCGCCGACACCTACCAGGTCGGCACGAGCCCGCCCTCCTTCGACAAGCAGTACGTGCGCGACTACCTGGAGACGCTCGACTGGAACAAGAAGGCGCCGGGCCCGAAGCTGCCCGCCGAGGTTATCGAGCGCACGAGCGCCAAGTACCACGAGGCCCTGGAGCGCCTGATCGGGGCACCGCCGGGCTAGCGCCTGCGCGGCACCCACGCCCACCATGTGGCCGCCGATCTGGGACTTTCTGGAGCGCTGGCTGTATGCGCCGGGCACGCAGTCCGACGTCGGCCTGGGCCAGGTAAGGCGCGGCCTGCGCTACCCGGTAGCGGTGCTGCGCGACCTCTCCGGCGGGCAGCTGAACCTGCGCGCGATGGGCCTGGTGTACACCACGCTGCTGGCCCTCATCCCGGCGCTGGCGCTGAGCTTCGTGGTGCTGCGCGCGTTCGGCCTGCACCGGGAGCTGGAGCCGCTGGTGCTGGAGTTCTTCCGCCCGGTCGGCGCCGGCGCCGTGCCGCTCACCCAGCGCGTGATGCGCTTTGCCGACGGCGTGCGCACGGGGCTGGTGGGCTCGGTGGGCCTGGCGACGCTGCTGTGGACGCTCACTGGCACCGTGCGCAAGGTGGAGGACAGCTTCAACTTCGTCTGGCGCGTGCAGCAGCCGCGCAAGCTCGCGCGGCGCATGGCCGACTACATCGGGCTGCTGCTGGCCGGCCCCGTGGTCCTGGTCTCCGTCATCGGCTTCTCCAAGCTCGCGCTGGATAGCGCCAAGGCGCTCGCCCTGGCGCAGCTGCCGCCGCTGGCGCGGGTGACGGACCTGGCTATCCGCCTGGCGCCCTACGCGATCGTCTGCGCGCTGTTCACGGCCCTCTACCTGATCATCCCCAACACGCGCGTGCGCTTCGTGCCGGCGCTCACCGGGGCGCTCGCCGCCGGCATTCTGTGGGCGGCGATGGGCCAGCTGTTCACGGCGATGGTGCTCTACACGACGAGCTTCACGGTGATCTACGCGGGCTTTGCGATCATCGGCGCGGTGCTGCTGTGGACGTACCTGGGCTGGACCATCCTGCTGGCCGGCGCGCAGCTCTCCTTCTACCTGCAGAACCCGAGCTACCTGCGGCTGGGGCTTACGCCGCTGAACCTCACCAACCAGGAAAAGGAGCGCCTGGCGCTCAACGTGATGTTCCTGGTGGCACGCAGCGAGGCCCGCGGCGCGCCGCCATGGAGCATCGACGCCCTGAGCCGCCACCTGGGGGTGCCCGGGGTGGCGATCGCCGACGTCGTGGACGCGCTGGAGCGCGGCAAGCTGCTGGTGGATGACCGCCATGACGAGCGCCTCTGCCCGGCGCGCGAGGCCGCCAGCGTGCGGCTCATCGAGATCCTGGACGCGCTGCGCCTGCAGCGCCACACGCATCCGTTCATCCACGTGAGGAACCTCGCCCCGGTGCAGGCCCTGCAGGACCGGCTGCAGGAAGCATGGCAGCGCGAGTGCGGCGCCCAGACGCTGCAGGAGCTGGTGGAGCAGGCCGGGCGCCGGGACGGCGCCGCGCACGGGGACTAAAGCCCCGGCGGCGGCGTCAGTTGCCGGCGATCGTGAGCCCGTCGACGAGCACGGAGCCGGTGCGGATGGCGCCCTGCGTATCGATGTCCCCGCCGATGGCCACGACGTCGCGGTACATCTGCTTGAGGTTGCCGGCGATGGTGATCTCCTGCACGGCCTGGCCGCGCTCACCCCCGCTCACCCAGAAGCCGGTCGCGCCGCGCGAGTAGTCGCCGGTCACGCCGTTGACGCCCTGGCCCATGAGCTCGGTGATGTAGAGCCCTTCGCCCATGCGCTTGAAGAGCGACTCCAGGTCCGGCGCGTCGCTGCCGCCGCTGACCAGGAGGTTGTGGATCCCGCCGGCGTTACCCGTGGTGCGCAGGCCGAGCTTGCGGGCGGAGTAGCTGCCCAGCACGTAGCCCTGCAGCACGCCGTCGCGCACCAGGTCCCGGTCGCGCGTGGTCACGCCCTCGCCATCGAAGGGGCTGCTCGCCAGGGCGCTGATCAGATGCGGGCGCTCCTGCATTTGCACGAACGCGGGCAGCACCGGGGTGCCGGCCGCATCCAGCAGGAAGGAGGACTTGCGGTACTGGCTGGAGCCGCGCACCGCGGCCACCAGGTGGCCGAAGAAGCCGCGAGCGACTTCCGCGGCGAAAATCACCGGCGCCTTGCGCGTGGTGAGCTTGTGCGCGCCCAGGCGCGCCACGGCGCGCTCGCCAGCGCGCCGCCCGATCTGCTCCACCGCCTCGATGGCGGCCGGATCCCGGGCCGCCGAGTACCAGTAGTCGCGCTGCATGTCGTCGCCGGCCTGGGCCAGCAGCACGCAGCTGATGCTGTGGCTGGTACTGGGGTAGCCGGCCAGGAAGCCGTGGGAGTTGCCGTAGACGCGCACGCCGCGGTGCGTGGACACCGAGGCGCCCTCGGAGTTGGTGAGGCGCGGATCCACCGCCATGCCCGCCGCCTCGCAGGCGCGCGCGAGCTCGATCGCTTCCTCCGGGGTCACCTCCCAGGGGTGGTCCAGGCTCAGCTCGGGGATCTCGCGGGCCAGCTCGGCCGGGTCGGCGAGCCCGGCGCTGTCGTCCCGGGCGGTGTGGCGGGCGATCGCGCAGGCCTTGGCGACCATGTCGCGGATCGCCTGGGGCCTCAGGTCAGCGGTGCTGGCGGACCCCTTGGCCTGCTGGAAATACACGGTGATCCCCAGACCGCGGTCGCGCTGGTACTCCAGGGTCTCCACCTCTCCCAGGCGGACCGTGACATTGAGTCCCTTCTGAAGGCTCACGTCGGCCTCGGCCTGGTCAGCCCCCGCCTGGCGGGCCTCCTGGAGGGCCAGGGAGACTATTTCCTTGAGTTGGGGGATTCGGGACGCGTCGACTGACTGGTTCATGAGGCACAATTGTACGTCATGAACGAACCCTACGATGACGAGCCGCTGCCCCCCAGCAAGAGTTCGCGCAAACGCGACGCCATTGCCCTGCAGAAACTCGGCGAACGGCTGATCGGCATGCGCGAGAAGGAATTCAAAACCCTGCCGCTGCCGGAGACCCTGGTCGATGCGATCCAGGAGGCCCGCCGGCTGACCAGCCAGCAGGCCCTGGCGCGCCAGCGCCAGTACATCGGCAAGCTGATGCGGGACGTGGAGCTGGAGCCGCTGGAGAAGGCCCTGGCGGCCCTCACGGATACCCAGAACGCCCATGCTAGACTCCGAAAATGAAGGTTTTGGTCGGGATCATCATGGGTTCCCAGTCCGACTGGGAGACGATGCGGGCAGCCGCCGCGGTGCTGGAGCAGCTGGGTGTCGCGCACGAGATCCGGGTGGTCTCGGCGCACCGCACGCCCGACCTGCTGTTTGAGTACGCCGGTACCGCGGCGCAGCGAGGCCTGGAGGTCATCATCGCCGGCGCCGGTGGCGCGGCGCACCTGCCGGGCATGGCCGCCGCCAAGACGCAGCTGCCGGTACTGGGCGTGCCCGTGCAGTCGCGCACCCTGAATGGGCTGGACTCGCTGCTCTCCATCGTACAGATGCCCAAGGGCGTCCCGGTGGCGACCTTTGCGATCGGCACTGCGGGCGCCGCCAATGCGGCGCTGTTCGCCGCGGCGATCCTCGCGCTGCGCCATCCGGACGTGGCCCAGCAGCTGGCCTCCTTCCGCGCCGCCCAGACCGCATCCGTGCTGGCCGAGCCGGATCCGCGCAAACACACATGACCGTCGGCATCGTCGGTGCCGGCCAGCTGGGACGGATGCTGGCCCTGGCAGGGTATCCCCTGGGCCTGGAGTTCCTGTTCCTGGACAAGGACGCCGCGACGCCCGGCGCGCAGCTCGCCCCCTCGCTCACCGGCTCCTTCACGGACCCCAAGCTGCTGGATGAACTGGCGCGCCGCAGCGAGGTGGTGACCTTCGACTGGGAGAACGTGCCGGTGGAGGCCCTGGATCGCATCGCCAAGGGCACGCGCATCGCCCCGCCGCGGGACGCCCTGGCCACCGCGCAGGACCGCCTGGCGGAGAAGGCCCTGTTCCAGCAACTGCGCATCCCCACCAACGCGCACCGCGCCGTGGCGAGCCTGACGGAGCTGGAGGCGGCCGTGCAGGCGATCGGCCTGCCGGGCGTGCTCAAGTCGCGCCGCCTGGGCTACGACGGCAAGGGCCAGGCCGTGCTGCGCGAGCGCAAGGACATCGAGGCGGCCTGGGCAACCCTTGCGGGGCAGCCACTGATCTACGAGGAGTTCGTGCCCTTCGACTACGAGGTCTCGCTGATTGGCGTGCGCAGCACCAGCGGCGAGGTGGCCACCTACCCGCTGAACCGCAACCTGCACCGCGAGGGGGTACTGCGCCTGACCCGCGCGCCCTGGCATGCACCGGCGGTGGAGGCGGCGGCCAAGCGCTACCTGCGCAAGGTGCTGGCGCACTTTGACTACGTCGGCGTCCTCGCCATCGAGTTCTTCGTGCGCCGCGGGAAGCTCATCGCCAACGAGATGGCGCCACGCGTCCACAACTCCGGTCACTGGACGATCGAAGGGGCCGTCACCAGCCAGTTCGAGAACCACCTGCGCGCCATCCTCGGCCTGCCGCTCGGGGACACCAGTGCGATCGGCCATAGCGCGATGCTGAACCTCATCGGCGAGATGCCGCCGCGGGCGGCGCTGCTGGCCGACAAGTCCCTGTTCCTGCACGACTATGGCAAGCAGCCGCGACCCGGGCGCAAGCTTGGCCACGTCACCGTGTCCGAGACCACGGCCCGGCGGCGCGACCTGCGCGCCGCCGCGCTACTTAAGCGCATCGAATCCCGTAAGATCTGACGGCCACCACCCACAGTAATTCGACAGGCTGCATGTACATAGAGCAGTTCAAACTCAAGGACTTGCCCTTCCGGCTGAGCCCGGACCCGCAATTCCTGTACCTGAGCAAGCACCATGCGCGCGCCAAGGCGTACATGGAGTCGACGATCTGGTTTACCGACGGCTTCGTGGTGATCACCGGGGAAATCGGCGCCGGCAAGACCACGCTGATTGAGACCTTCCTGCACGAGCTGGACAAGGACGTGGTCGTCGCCCAGATCAACCAGACGCAGGTCACGGCGACCGAGTTCCTGCAGGCCGTGCTGGTGCAGTTTGGCTTCACGCCCTTCAAGATGAAGAAGGCGGAGCTGATCGCCACGCTGAACACCTTCCTCATCGAGCAGTACGCGGCCGGCCGCAAGGTGCTGCTGATCGTCGATGAGGCGCAGAACCTCGCCCCCAGGGTGCTGGAGGAACTGCGCCTGCTCTCCGGCGTTGAGACGACCAAGGAGAAGGTGCTGCGCATCATCCTGGCCGGCCAGCCGGAGCTCAACGACAAGCTGGATTCCCCCGAGCTCACGCAGCTCGCGCAGCGCATCCGCCTGCGCTTTCACCTCACGCCGCTCTCCGAGAGCGACATGCAGGCCTACGTGCTGCACCGCCTGGAGGTCGCCGGCTCCGGCGGCCGCAAAATCTTCCAGGACGACACCTACCCGACGCTGTTTCGCTACGCCGGCGGCGTGCCCCGGCTGGTGAACACGCTGTGCGAGACGGCGATGATGTCGGCGTTCAACAATGATCGCGACTTCGTCACGCTGGAGGACCTGCAGAGCGCGATCGAGGAGCTGCGCTGGGTGGAGTACGCCAAGCGCGGCAGCGCCCGCGACACCTCCAGCACCGGCTCTTACCGCATGGATCCCGGCGCCACCGGCACCCAGTCCGCGGGCCCGGCCCTGTATGTGGGCTCACGCGGCGATGACGTGGTGCTGGCGCGCATCGTGGTGGCCAAGGACGGGGAGACCGTCGGCGAGCTGCCGCTGCGCATCGGGCGCCTGGTGATCGGCCGCACGCCGGACAACGACCTGCAGATCGACAGCCGCTTCGTGAGCCGCCACCACTGCCAGATCCTGACCACGCGCGAGGGCAGCGTGATCGAGGACCTGAACAGCACCAACGGCATCGTCATCAAGTCCAAGCGCATCCGGCATCGCAACCTGAACGATGGCGATGTGATCACCATCGGCCGGCACGAGCTGCTGTACGTGGATGACCGCGTGCACAAGGCCGACGCGACCGGCTCCCACACGCCGGCCGGCCCGCCGCCGGAGCACGAGACGGAGCCGCCGGCGGAGTAAGCCGCCCGCGCGGGCCCCGCCTAGCCCGTGCCGCCCACGGTCATCGCATCGATGCGCAGCGTCGGCTGCCCCACGCCCACCGGCACGCTCTGGCCTTCCTTGCCGCAGGTGCCCACGCCCTCGTCGAGCTTCAGGTCGTTGCCGACCATCGAGACGTGCGTGAGCACGTCCGGGCCGTTGCCGATCAGCGTCGCGCCCCGGATCGGCGCGCCCAGCTTGCCGTTCTCGATGAGGTAGGCCTCGCTGGCGGAGAAGACGAACTTGCCGGAGGTGATGTCCACCTGCCCGCCGCCGAAGTTCACCGCATAGATGCCACGCTGCACGGAGGCGATGATCTCCTGCGGGTCGTGCGGGCCGGGGCGCATGTAGGTGTTGGTCATGCGCGGCAGCGTCATGTGTGCGAAGGACTCGCGCCGGCCGTTGCCGGTGGAGCGCGTGCCGGTCAGGCGCGCGTTCTGGCTGTCCTGCAGGTAGCCCTTGAGCACGCCGTTCTCGATGAGCGTGGTGCACTGGCTGGGCGTGCCCTCGTCGTCGATGTTCAGCGAGCCGCGGCGATTGCTGAGTGTGCCGTCATCCACCACGGTGCAGAACTCGCTCGCCACCTTCTCGCCCACGCGGTTGCTGAACGCGGAGGTGCCCTTGCGGTTGAAGTCGCCCTCCAGGCCATGGCCGATCGCCTCGTGCAGCAGGATGCCCGGCCAGCCCGGGCCCAGCACGACCGGCATCGTGCCGGCCGGCGCGGGCACGGCCTCCAGGTTCACCAGCGCCTGGCGCACGGCCTCGCGCGCCAGCTGCAGCGGGCGCTCGTTGGACACCAGCTCCACCAGCGAGTAGCGCCCGCCGGCGCCGGCGTAGCCCTGCTCGCGCCGGCCGTCCTGCTCGACGATGACCGAGACGTTGAAGCGCACCAGCGGGCGCACGTCGGCGGCCAGCACGCCGTCGGTGTTGGCCACCAGCATGATCTCGTGCACGGCGTTGACGCTGGCCATTACCTGCTTGACGCGCGGATCCATCGCGCGCGTCTCCCGGTCCACGCGCTCCAGCCATGCGACCTTCGCATCATCGCTGAGCGTCGCCAGCGGATCGATCGGCAGGTAGAGGCGCTGGTTGGAGGTGTTGCTCCAGGCCTGCAGGCGCTTGCCCGGGGCCTGCTTGGCGATCGCGCGCGCGGCACGGGAGGCTTCCTCCAGCGCCGGCAGCATGATCTCGTCGCTGTAGGCAAAGCCCGTCTTCTCGCCGGAGATGGCGCGCACGCCCACGCCCTCCTCGATGCTCGCGCTGCCTTCCTTGACGATGCCGTCCTCCAACGCCCAGGACTCCTCACGCGAGAGCTGGAAGTACAGGTCCGCCGAATCCACGGCATGGCCCATCACCAGGTCCAGCACGCGCTCGATGCCGCGCTCATCCAGGCCACTGGGGACCAGGATCGCGGACTTGGCGATCGCCAGGGCGTCCACGACCGGGACGGCGGCTTCGGGAGTCGATGACATGCGGGTAACCTCTTGAGAAACGTTAATGGCCCAGTACGCGGTGATTCAGCGCGGGGAAACCCGCGCGCACTGCGGCCTGGCGCTCAAAATCCAGGTCGGCGAGGACCACGCCCTCGCCGGCGGGCAGGCGCTCCAGCACCTGGCCCCAATGATCGATGACCAGGCTGTGCCCGTAGGTGGCGCGGCCGTTCTCGTGGCTGCCCCACTGGGCCGCTGCCACCACGAAGCAGAGGTTCTCGATCGCCCGGGCACGCAGCAGCACCTCCCAGTGCGCCTCGCCCGTCGGTACCGTGAACGCCGAGGGCACCAGCAGCACGGTCGCGCCGGCTGCCGTCATCCTACGGTAGAGCTCGGGGAAACGCAGGTCGTAGCACACCGACAGCCCGACCCGCGCCAGCGGCGTCTCGGCCACCACCACCGTGTGGCCGGCCACGGTGCCGGCGGACTCGCGGTAGCCCTCCTCGCGCCCCGGCAGGTCCACGTCGAAGAGGTGGATCTTGTCGTAGCGTGCACTGCAGCGGCCGTCCGGGTCGAACACCAGGCTGGCCGCCGCACAGCGCGCCTCCCCGTCCACCCGCAGCGGCAGCGTTCCGCCGACGACCGTGAGGTGCAGCTGCCGCGCCTGCTCGGCGAGGAAGGCCTGGATCGGGCCCGCCCCGGCCACCTCGGCGATCGCGCGCTTGTCGGCCTCGCTGCGGCCCATGAAGGCGAAGTTCTCCGGCAGCAGCGCCAGCTGCGCCCCGCCGCGGGCAGCGCGCTCCAGCAGCCGCTGCGCGGTGGCCAGGTTCTGCGCCACCGCAGTGCCGGAGGTCATCTGCAGGGCCGCCACTCTCACGCCAGCACCACGTCGTACTGGTCGATGCCGTAGAGCGGCTCGGCCTGCAGGCGGATCGGGCGCCCGAGCTGGGTCTCCAGCTCCGCCAGCACCGGCGCCTCCTCCTCCAGCAGCCGGTCCACCACGTCCTGGTGGGCCAGCACCAGCAGCTCCTGGCTCTGGAACTGGCGGCTCTGTCGCACCAGCTCGCGAAACACCTCGTGGCAGACCGTCTCGGCGGTGCGCACGAAGCCGCGCCCGGCGCACTGCGGGCACGGGCTGCACAGCAGGTGCTCCAGGCTCTCGCGGGTGCGCTTGCGCGTCATCTCCACCAGCCCCAGCGGGGAGATGTTGGCGATGTGCGTCTGGCTGCGGTCGCTGGCCAGCGCCTCCTCCAGCGCGGCGATCAGCGCGCGGCGGTGCTCATCGTCCTGCATGTCGATGAAGTCGATGATGATGATGCCGCCCAGGTTGCGTACCCGCAGCTGCCGCGCGACCGCGACCGCGGCCTCAAGATTGGTGCGGAAGATCGTCTCCTCCAGGTTGCGGTAGCCGACGTAGCCGCCGGTGTTCACATCCACCGTGGTCATGGCCTCGGTCTGCTGGATCACCAGGTAGCCGCCGGACTTCAGCTGCACCTTCTGCTCCAGCGCCCGCGCGATCTCCTCCTCCACGCCGTGCAGGTCGAAGATCGGGCGCGGCCCGGTGTGCAGCTCGATGCTGTCGGCGAACTCCGGCATGAAGGCGCGCGTGAAGGCCTGCATGCGCGCCAGCTCCACGGTGGAGTCCACCAGCACCCGCCGCACCTGCGGCCCGAGCTCATCGCGCAGCACGCGCGTGGAGAGCGGCAGGTCCTCGTGCACGAGGTTGCCGGCGGGCGTGGCCAGCGACTGTTCGCGCACGTGGGCCCACAGGCGCTCCAGGTAAACCATGTCGGCGTGCAGCGCCTCCAGCGGCGCGCCCATCGCCGCCGTGCGCACGATGTAGCCACCCTTGCCGCCGCCTTCCCGCGCCAGCCCCGCGATCAGCTCGCGCAGGCGGCTGCGCTCGGCCTCCTCCTCGATGCGCGCCGAGACGCCGACCTTCGCGCCGCGCGGCATGTACACGAGGAAGCGCGACGGCAGCGCGATGTGCGTGGAGAGCCGTGCGCCCTTGGTGCCCAGCGGATCCTTGACCACCTGCACCAGCAGGTCGTCGCCCTCGCGTACCAGCGCACGGATGTCGGGTTCGGTCTCCGGCGCGGGCGCGAGGTGCTCATCGCCGGGCGCAAGCTTGGGGGCGAGGATGTCGGCCACGTGCAGGAAGCCCGTACGCGCAAGGCCTATATCCAGGAACGCGGCCTGCATGCCCGGCAGCACGCGCGACACACGGCCCTTGTAGAGGTTGCTGACCAGGCCCTTGCGGTTGACACGCTCGATGAACACTTCCTGCAGCACGCCGTTCTCCACGACGGCGGCCCGGATCTCGCGCGGCGCGGCGTTGACCAGGATCTCCACCGTCATGCCGCGCCCCCGGTGGCCGGCGCGATGCCCGCCTCGGCCAACAGCTGCGCCGTCTCGAAGAGCGGCAGGCCCATGACGCCGGAGAAACTGCCCGCCAGCGCCTCGACGAAGATCGCCGCCAGGCCCTGGATGGCGTAGCCGCCGGCCTTGTCCTGCGGCTCGCCGCTCTCCCAGTACCAGCGCGCCTCCGCCGGCGTGATGCTGCGAAAGGCCACGCGGCTCTCGCTCAGGGCGCCGTGCACGCGGCCATCGGCGCGCACCAGTGCCACGGCGCTTAAGACCCGGTGCTCGCGCCCGGCCAGCGCCAACAGCATCGCCTGCGCGTCCTGGGCGTCGCGGGGCTTGCCCAGCACCTGCTCCCCCAGCACGACGATGGTGTCGGCGCCCAGCACCGCAAGGCCGGGCGCCACGCCCAGCGCCGCGCGCGCCTTGCCCTCGGCGAGGCGGCGGGCCAGCTGCGCCGGCGCCTCCCCCAGCAGGGCGCTCTCGTCGATGTGGGTGGCATGCACGCGGTGTGCGATACCGATCTGGCGCAGCAGCGCACTGCGCCGCGGCGAGGCGGAGGCCAGCAGGAGTTGGGGCGGCTCGCCAGTCATGCTCACTCCCGGTGGTAAGGATGGCCGTCCAGTATGGTCACGGCGCGATAGAGCTGCTCGATGAATAGCACGCGCACGAGCGCGTGGGGCAACGTCAGGCGCGAGAGCGACCAGGTCTCCTGCGCGCGGCCCCGCACTTCCGGGGCGTAGCCGTCGGGACCGCCGATCAGGAAGGTGAGCGAGCGCCCGTCGCGCTGCCGCTCCTGGAGCCAGGCGGAGAGCTCCAGCGTCGAGCGTTGCTTGCCGCGCTCATCCAGGGCCACCACGTAGTCGTCGGCCTTGATGCCGGCCAGCAGGCGCTTGCCCTCGTCGGCGATCGCGCGCGCCTCGTCGCCGCCGGCGGTGCGCTTGCCGGGGGCCAGCTCCACCAGCGCCACCGGCAGGCGTGCCTGCAGTCGACGGGAATACTCCTCGTAGCCCTCGCGCACCCAGCCCGGCATGCGCGTGCCTACGCTCAGCAGTGCTACCCGCATACGCGCTCCACTCGCGCGTGCCGACGCCGGCTCAGCTGCCGGCGCTGCGGCTGCGCTTGGCGCGCGGCGCGCTCTGGCGGGAGGCCGGCTTGCGCGCGGCGGACTTGCGGCGGTCCGGGGCGGACTTGCCCTTGGCGCGCTTGGCGCGCGGCGCGCCCTTGCCCTTGGCGGCCTTGGACTTGGCCTTCGCCTTGGGCTGGGTGGCCGCCTTGCGGGCGGCGGACTTCGGCACGACCTCCCACAGGCCTTCCAGCCCGTAGAACTCGCGCACCCGCGGCAGCATGACGTGCACGATGACGTCGTTCAGGTCCACCAGCACCCACTCGCCATCGCGCTCGCCTTCCAGGCCGAAGGGCCGGAACCCCGCGCCCTTGGCGCGGCGCACGACGTTGTCGGCAACCGAGCGGACATGGCGGTCGGAGGTGCCGGAGGCGATGATCATGCAGTCGGCTACGTCGGTGACGTCGCGCACGTCCATCACCTTGACGTTGACCGCCTTCATTTCGTCCAGGGCGGCTTTGATGTTCTTGACCAGGGCGGCCCGTGCGGGCGGCCGGGTATCTTTACGGGCACTCATTGGCGGCGAGCATAGCATCCCAGCTGGCGCACGACCTCGCGCACGCTGTCCGGGACCAGGTAGCGGGGGTCCCCGCCGGCCACCAGCATCTGGCGCAGCTCCGTGGAGGAGATTTCCAGCTGCGTGACGGCGTGGACGTAGATCTTGCCGGCCTGGGAGCCGTGCAGGTCGCGGATGGCGCCGGTCCCGCGGTCCACCATGACCTCCCCAAGGGGGCCCTGCGTCGGGGCCTTCCAGCCCGGCCGGTGGGCCACGACCACGTGCGCCAGCTCCAGGATCTCCTGCCAGCGGTGCCAGTTGGGCAGTCCCAGGAAGGCGTCCATGCCCAGCAGCAGGCACAGCGAGCGGTGCGGGAACTCCGCGCGCAGCTCCGTGAGGGTATCCACCGAGTAGGAGAGCCCCGTGCGCCGCACCTCCCGGTCATCCACCGTGAAGCCGGGCTGGTCGGCCACGGCGGCGCGCACCATCGCCAGGCGCTGCGCGGCGTCGGCCTGGGTGCTCTCGCGGTGCGGCGGGTTGCCGGTGGGCAGGAAGCGCACCTCGGCGAGCTTCAGCGCGCGCAGCAGCTCGAAGGCGGTGCGCAGGTGGCCGTTGTGGATCGGGTCGAAGGTGCCGCCGAACAGGCCGAGCGGCCCCGGGGGCGTGGAGGATTCAGGGCTCATGGCTCACTTATCAGCTGCGTGTCAGCGGCAAGACCCGCAGACCGGTGAACTCCAGCGCCAGCTGCGTGAGCTCATCCCAGGGGTTGCCCTGCAGGCGACCCTTGATCATCCGGTCCGTGCGTGCGGCCCGCTCGGCGAGCCGCAGGAAGACGGTGCGCGGGCTGCTAGTGCCCCGCAGGCGGTTGATCGCGCGCGGCACCTGGGCCACGTTGCTCGACCAGACGCCGGGGATCGGTGCACCGGGCACCATCTTCAGCCAGAGATTGCGCATTTCTTGCAGGATAGCCCATAGGACGAGCGTCGGCTCGGTGCCCTCGCCGCGCAGGCTGGCCAGGATGCGCAGCGCCCGCACGCTGTCGCCCGACAGCAGCGCCTCGCCGAGCTGGAACACATCGAAGCGGCTGCTCGCGCTCACGCTCTCCAGCACCTGCTCGGCACCGGCCTGGGTGAGACCCGCCAGGCCCAGCTTCTGGATCTCCTGGTACGCGGCCAGCAGGTTCCCTTCGGTGCGCGCCGCCAGGACCGCAACGGCCTCCTCGGTTAGCTGCAGGCCCGCCTTCTTGGCGCGCCCGCGGATCCAGTCCGGGAACTGCGCGGTCTCCACCGTCGGCAGGTCGATCCAGCAACCGGCCTTCTCGGCGGCCGCCACCCACTCGGCCTTCTGCGTCTGGAAGTCCAGCTTCTCGGTGATGATCAGCAGCAGGATGTCCTGCCCGGCGGCGCGGATCACCTCCAGCAGCGTCTTGGCCCCGTGGCCGGGCTTGCCCCCCGGCATGCGGATCTCCACGATCTTGCGCGAGGAGAACAGGCTCATCGCCTGGGCGGAGCCCAGGATCTCGGCCCACGGCGCCGTACGCTCGACGAAATACACCTCGCGGTCCGCGTAGCCCTGCTTGCGGGCCGCCGCCCGCAGCGCGTCCGCCGCCTCGCCGCTGGTCAGGGGCTCGTCGCCGGAGAGCAGGTAGACCGGCAGCAGCGGGCCTGAGCCCAGCGCGCGGTCCAGTTGCGGCGGCGAACTTATTTTCACGGGGGTGCTCTGGAGCGCTACACGGGCGGACGTGGCGCCGCGTGCGGATTATCGCCTGAGTTGGCGCCCGGCGGGCCAGCGGTTTAGCCCCCAGGCCCCGCGGCCCGCCGCGCCCCCACCTACCCGGCCGCTCCCGGGCGCCCGCCCGGTCCGCCCTACAGGGCCAGGGACAGGCCGGCGAAGATCCCGCGGCGCGGACCGAACTGCGGCGCGCCGACGCCAACGCCCGTGCCGTCGCGGATCTGGTAGACCCGGTCCAGCGCATTGATAACGTCGAGGCGCGCGGTCAGCGTGCCGAAGCCCAGGCCGCTGAAGACGCGGCTGGAGCCCAGGTTCAGCTGTGTGTAGTACGGCAGGTGCGCGCCGTTGGGGATCGAGGACCCATCCGGCAGCAGCCGGCTCGCCCGCAGGCCCGAGCCCAACAGGAAGTCCGCGCTGAGCCGGGTCCCCTGCAGCAGGTAGGAGATGCCGCCGGAGGCGGTGACCTGCTGCTCGTGGTCCAGGTCGATGTAGTGGCTGGCGATGTACGCAAGCTCCGCCGGAGCGAAGTTGAACTGCGAGGAATCGATGCCCTGGCCCCGGGCCGATTGCCAGGCAAGATTGCTGTAGAGCGAGAGCGATCGCGTCGTGAAGTTGGTCGTCCACTCCACGCCGTACTGGCGCCCGTGGCTGTAGTTGAAGGGTGTGAGGATGATCGGGGCGCCGAACTGCCCCTCGTCGATCAGGTTGCGGGAGACCTTGTAATAGGCATCCAGGCCCGTGGTGAAGGCGCGACTCACCTGCTGGTGCACGCCCAGGTCGAAGTAGTTGGCCTTCTCCGCCTGCGGCAGGTCGCCGGCCGAGCTCGGCGCCGCCGCGGTGGTGTTGGCGAACCGGGAGACCGTCTGGCCGGCCACGAGCTCGAACGGCGGCGGCGAGAGGTAGCGCGAGTAGCCGGCATGCACGGTCGTGTCCTCCAGCGGCTTCCACACCACGTTCAGGCGCGGGCTGAGCTGGCTGTCGCTGACGAAGGCCGTGAAGTGGTCAAAGCGCAGCCCGTAGTTCACGGTCAGCTGCGAGGAGAGCTGCCACTCATCCTGGGCGTAGAGGCTCTGGATCCACTCGGACTTGGCGCCGTTGTCGGCGATGACGAAGGGCAGGCCCGCCGGATGGGCCAGCGTGCCAGGCAGCAGCGGCAGCACCAGCGCGCTCGTGAGGCTCGTGGAGCGATCGCTCTGCAGGAACACCCCGGCGCGCACCGTGTGCGCATCGTCCAGCTTGTAGGCGCCATCGGTCTGCCACGCATAGGCGACGTTGCGCCTCAGCGCCTGCTGCGCAATGCCCGTGTAGAGCAGGTCGCCCAGCGGATCCGGTACGAAGGCCAGGCTGGAATAGCGCGCCGTGAGCGAGCTTTGCACGTCCAGCGCGCCGACCGAATGCTGCAGCGACAGCAGCCCGAAGCGGGTCACCTCGCGCTGGTTCTCGTTGAGCGCTTCACTGGGGTAGCTCAACTCTCCGTTGACCACCAGGCCCAGCTGCGGCTGCTGGCCGGTCACGACGGGGATCTGGAAACTTCCCGTCGAGGAACCCAGTGCCACGGTCAGCCGGTTCTCCTCGTTGAGGATGTCCTCCAGGTAGCCGAACGCATGCTGCTGGGTGCTCTGGTCGTGGCGGGGATTGCCGCTGCCGTCCGGCGACTCGATGCCCAGCCCATTGCGCAGCGCCGACGCCGACACGAAGTACGTGAGGTTGCCGCGCGTCGCGCCGTAGTTCACGCTCGGCTCGAAGGTGCCGTGGCTGCCGCCGTAGAGGGCGATCGACCCGCCCGGGTCCAGCGTGCCGCTCTTGGTGCTCAGGTCGATGATCCCGGCGGTCCGCAGCCCGTACTCGGCCGGCAGCGCGCCGGTCACGATGTTCATCGATGCAATCAGCCGCGGGTCCAGGGACTGGCCGAAGGCACTGATGCCTTCCGGCAGGATCACGCCGTTCAGGCGGTACTGCAGGCCGTTGTGCTCGCCCCGGATGTGTATCTGCCCGAAGGAGTCCTGCGCGACCTCCGGGGCCTGCATGATCACCTGGTTCAGCAGCGTGTTGTCGCCACCGGGCACCGCCTGGATGGCCTCCGCATCCATCCTGTACGCCGACGCACCGGTCTGCGTCTGGATGCTGCTGCGTGCCTCGTTCAGGTGCCGCGCGGTGATGACGATGCTGACCAACTCCTCATCGGCCGCCGGCTGCGGGACCGCAGGCGCCTGCGCCGTGGCCGTCGAGAAGTGAATACAGCAGGCGATGGCAGCGGCTAGGCGCGCCGCGCGGGAACAAGAACGGGACATGCAAGGCTCCGACTGGAAAAGCGCAGTGACCGTGGTCCGCGAGGGCTCGCGGATCACTCCATGGCGATCAGACCGGAGCGACAGGCGGGGCGCGAGAGCGGTAGAACGGAGCGGTCGCGGAATCGGCAAGCGTTGAGAAGCGCAGCACGGCCTGCTCGACAGCACCATGGGCCACGCCGTAGGCCGCCAGGGTGCGCAGCGGCACCGCGCCCGCCTGCGCGAGGGACGCGCAGTCGTCGCAGTGGGAGAGGCCGAGGCTGTGGTGGGCGGCGGTGGAGGCCGCCTTGCTCAGATGCCCGATGCCATGCGTCGTGCCCTGCAACTGCGCGACCCAGAAGGTCACCGCAAGCAAGATCGGCAGCAGGTTACGAATTCGGCGCATCAATCGGGTGGGGTCTCAAGCATCAGGCACGGAAAGTACTACACGGTCCAACCTATAGCCTTTTCCGTGGCTTAGCAAGGCGTCGCCGCGCGCCGCAAAGCACGGCCCCGAGGCTCCGCGGCGAGCGCCGTCCGCGGGCCCGGGGACGGCCCCGGGGGCCACCGTCAGGGCTGCTGGCCCGGTAGTGGCGGGCCTTGCGCAGCGGTCGCCTTCTGGGGACGGGCCCGCGAGTGGAGTTATAGTTGCCCGCATGGCCACACTCTTTGAACGCATCATCGCCGGCGAACTGCCGGCCGACGTCGTGTACCGCGATGAGGAGATCATCGCGTTCCGCGACATCCATCCCCGCGCGCCGGTGCATCTGCTCATCGTCCCGCACAAGCCGATCCCCACGGCCAATGACATCGCCGATGGCGATGCCGCGCTGATCGGCCGGCTCATCGTCGTGGCACGCGACCTGGCGCGACGCGAGGGCATCGCCGAGGACGGCTACCGGCTGGTGATCAACTGCAACCGCAACGGCGGCCAGGAGGTCTACCACCTGCACGTGCACCTGATCGGCGGCGAGCCGCTGGGACCGATGACCGCCAAGCGCTTGTAACCGGAGGCAGGCATGGCCGCCAAGGCGAAGAAACCCCAAGCCGCCGTGCGTGAGGACGGCCTGTACCCGCCGCTGCGCCCCTACAACACGGGACGCCTCGGCGTCTCCAGCGTGCACGAGCTCTACTACGAGCAGAGCGGCAACCCGCAGGGTAAGCCGGTGGTCTTCCTGCATGGCGGCCCGGGCGGCGGCACGGATCCGCGCATGCGCCGCTTCTTCGACCCGGCCGTGTACCGCATCGTGCTGTTCGACCAGCGCGGCTGCGGCAAGAGCACGCCGCACGCGAGCCTGCAGGACAACACCACCTGGCACCTCGTGGCCGACATCGAGCAGCTGCGCGAGCACCTGGGCATCGATCGCTGGCAGGTCTTCGGCGGCTCCTGGGGCTCAACGCTCGCGCTGGCCTATGCGCAGAAACACCCCGATCGCTGCACCGAGCTCGTGCTGCGCGGCATCTTCCTGCTGCGCCGCTCGGAGCTGGCGTGGTTCTACCAAAGCAGCGAAGGGGCGGCCTCGCTGTTCCCGGACCTGTGGGAGCAGTACCTGGCGCCGATCCCGGAGGAGGAGCGCTACGACCTTATCCGCGCGTACTACCGCCGCCTCACGAGCACCGATACGCACGAGCGCCTGGCCGCCGCGCGCGCCTGGTCGGTGTGGGAAGGGGCCACGAGCTTTCTGCGCAGCAACGCCGCCTACGTGGCCAAGTTCGAGGAGTCCGAGTACGCGGCGGCGTTCGCGCGCATCGAGTGCCACTACTTCGTGAACGCAGGCTTCCTGGAGTGCGACGAGCAGCTGCTGCGCGACGTGCCGCTGATACGAGACATCCCCTGCGTGATCGTGCAGGGACGCTACGACGTGATCTGCCCGATGCGCAGCGCCTGGGCGCTGCACCGCGCGTGGCCCGAGGCCAAGCTCGTGGTGGTGCCGGACGCCGGCCACTCGGCCTTCGAGCCCGGCATCGCGCGCGGCCTGCGCGAGGCGACGGATGCCTTCGCCCACCAGGAGCCTGCGGGCGTGCGCCGGCGCGCCGCGCCCCCTAGGTCGGCCCCAGCGCGCGCAGGAAAGCCAGCACGTCGCTGAGCACCGGCGCGCGGCCGCGCGCCGGCACCGACAGCGCCGCCACGGTATCCGCGTGGCCCCGGCCCGCATAGCGCACCACCCGCACCCGAACGCCTGCGGCGCCCAGCGCATCCCCCAGCGCCTGGGATTGCCGCGCGCTCACCAGCGTGTCGGCCTCGCCATGCAGCAGCAGCGCCGGCGGCCCGGCGGGCGTCACGTAGCTGAGGGGCTTGAACTGCGTGGGCGTGGCCGTGTCGCGGAAGATGCGATCCAGCACCGGCGTGTTGGGGTCGATGTCGTAGGGACCGGAGAGTCCCACCAGACCCACGATCCAGCGCGGATCCCCACCCGCGCGCGTGAGGTACGCCGGATTCAGCGCCAGCATCGCGGCGATGTAGGCGCCGGCCGAGTGGCCCATGAGCACGATGCGCGAGCCATCGGCCCCGAGCGCGGCGGCCTGCGCATGCGCGGCCACCACGGCGCGTGCCGCATCCTCCAGAAACTGCGGGAAGCGCACCTGCGGGTAGAGGCGATAGTCGGGCAGCACGGTGACGAAGCCCGCGCCGGAGAGCGCCGCCCCCACGAAGCGGTAGTCGGTGCGCTCGCCGTCGGTAAAGCCGCCGCCGTACCAGAAGATCACCAGCGGCCGCGCAGCCCCGCCCTGCGCCGCCTGCGGCGGCAGATAGGCATCGAACCGGCCACGCGGGCCCGGCGCATAGCTTAAGTCGCCGCGACGCTCCGCGGTCCGCGCCGGCAGGTTCGCGACCAGCAAGCTCAAGTGCTCGCAGCCGCTCAGCATGACGGCGGCCAGCAGCACCGCCAGCCGGGCGGGGCTCAACATCTTGGGCGCCCGGTCAACGCACCCGCCTCGCCCAGCAGTCCCTCGCGCACCAGCCACTGCCGCGCATCCTCGGCATCCTCCTGGAACCAGGCCGCGGCATGGCCCAGGCGGAAGCTGTAGCCCCAGGCATCCATGTCGGCAAAAGCCCGCTCGCGGCCGCACTGCGCCAGCTCCGCAGACAGCAGCACCTGCAGGTAGCAGACCGCCGACTCCTCCGCGTCATCGCCGCCCGCATCGCGGTTCAGGCCCGCGCGCCGCGCGGCATCCATGCAGAGGTAGTGGCAGGACTCGTGCAGCACCGAATGCAGGGGCGTGTCCAGCCGCGCATACACCACGGCTCCCACCAGGCCCGCCTCTGACTCGCCCCAGTAGCTGCCGGGGATCTCGGTGCACTCGGGCACGAGCTCAAGCCTCAGGGCATAGCGGGCGAGCAGCTGCGATAGCGCCTCCCGGTCGAGCTCCCCAAGCCGCAGCACGCGTAGCCCCCCCCTACTGCAGCGAACTGAGCCGGCGCATCACCACGCCGGCCATGTCGCGGGCCAGCGCGTCCAGCAGGATCTCCTTCTCCCGATCCTTGGCCAGAAGCTTGGTCTCATCGAAGCTGTAGATGCGCGAGAGGGACACGGTCTCCGGCGCCATGAGCTCCCGGCCCGCGCCGCGCACGCAGACCACGACCTCGTAGGTGAGCTCGTAGTCGGTGGGGAGGTTGCGCGCCGAGACGGTGAGTACCCGCTCCGTGATGCGGTCGGTGGAGATCTGCAGCGTCGCCGCCGTGGGCCCGGACATCTCCACCAGGTGCGCGCCGGAGGAGGCGAGGCTGGCGCGCAGGGCCTGCGTGAAGTCGCTCTGCTCATCCACTGCCTCCACGTGCAGCGTGCGGATCGACTCCGGCAGGGGCAGGCGCCCCTGCAGGTGGAAGCCGCAGCCCGAGAGCACCACGAGCAGCCCCAGCAGGACCGCGCGACGCAGGGTTCCAACGGTACGGTTCATGGGGGTTGGCGCGCCTTGCCTAGATGACGATGTTGACGAGCTTGCCGCGCACCACGATCACCTTCTTGGGCTCCTTGCCGTCCAGGAAGCGGCGCACCGCCTCATCGGCCAGCGCCACGCTGCGCAGTTCCTCGTCGCTCGCGCCCGGCGCCGCGCTGATGCGCCCGCGCAGCTTGCCGTTGACCTGCACGACGATCTCCACCTGCTCCTGCGTGAGCGCCGCCGGGTCCGTCTCGCGCCAGCGCACGCGGTACAGCGGCTCGCGCTGGCCCAGCTCCTGCCACAGCGTATGGCAGATGTGCGGCACGATCGGGCCCAGGCACAGCACGGCGATCTCCAGCGCCTCCTGGCGCGCGGCACGCGCGGGCGCCGCGTCCCCGGCATGGCGGCCGACCGCGTTCAGCAGCTCCATGACCGCGGCGATCGCGGTGTTGAAGACACGGCGCCGGCCGATATCGTCGCGCACCTTGGACAGCGTCTGGTGGGCGATGCGGCGCAGGTCCCGGTCCGCGGGCGCCAGCTGCGCTGCGTCCAGCGCGCCGGCGGGGCCGGCGGCGACGTGGTCGTACACGGCCTTCCACACGCGGCGCAGGAAGCGGTTGGCACCCTGTACGCCTTCATCCGACCACTCCAGCGACTGCTCGGGCGGTGCGGTGAACATCATGAACAGCCGCGCGGTGTCGGCCCCGAATTTCTCGGTGATGAGGTTCGGGTCCACGCCGTTGTTGCGCGACTTGGACATCGTGCCCAGGCCCTCGTAGGTCACGAGGCTGCCGTCCTTGCGCAGCGTCGCCGTAGCCTGCTTGGTGGCCGCGTCGATCACCAGGTCCACGTCCAGGGGGTTGAAGTACTCGCGGCGGCCGGAGGCCGGCGTGCGGTGGAAGATGTGGTTGAGCACCATGCCCTGCGTCAGCAGGTTCGCGAACGGCTCGGCCACCCTCACCAGCCCCAGGTCGTGCATCACGCGCGTCCAGAAGCGCGCGTACAGCAGGTGCAGGATCGCGTGCTCGATGCCCCCGATGTAATGGTCCACCGGCAGCCAGTAGTCGGCGCGCGCATCCACCATCGAGCCCTGCTGGTCCGCGCAGGTAAAGCGCAGGAAGTACCAGGAGCTGTCGACGAAGGTATCCATCGTGTCCGTCTCGCGGCGCGCATCGGCGCCGCACCTGGGGCACTTGCAGGCGAGGAACGAGGCGGACTTGGCCAGCGGGTTGCCGCTGCCATCCGGCACCAGGTCCTCCGGCAGGCGCACCGGCAGGTCCGCATCCGGCACCGGCACGGCGCCGCAGGCCTCGCAGTGGATGATCGGGATCGGGCAGCCCCAGTAGCGCTGGCGCGAGATGCCCCAGTCGCGCAGGCGGTACTGCACGCGCTTGGCGCCCAGTGTTCGGCTGGCAAGCTCCGCGGCGATCGCCTCCACCGCCGCCGCGGAGGCCAGGCCGCTGAACGCGCCGGAATCCACCGTCACGCCCGGCTCGCCGTAGGCATCGATCCAGGGCGGTGCGACCCTCTGGTACGCAGCGCGGGTGGAGGCGATGACGGTGCGGACCGGCAGCGCGTATTTCAGCGCGAACTCAAAGTCGCGCTCATCGTGCGCCGGCACCGCCATGACGGCGCCCTCGCCGTAGGTCATGAGCACGTAGTTGGCGACGAACACGGGCAACGGCTCGCCGGTGAGCGGGTGGCGCACGTGCAGGCCCGTCGGCAGGCCCCTCTTCTCCTGCGTCGCGAGGTCCGCCTCCATCGTGCTGCCGCGGCGGCACTCCTCCACGAACGCGGCGATGCCCGCATCGCGCGCAGCCGCGGCCAGCGCGAGCGGATGCTCGGCCGCGACCGCCACGTAGGTCACGCCGAAGAGCGTGTCGGCGCGCGTCGTGAAGACGCGCAGCGCCCCGTCCTTGCCGAGCGCGGCCTGGGTATCCGGCGCATACGGGAAGTCCACGTCCACGCCGTAGCTCTGGCCGATCCAGTTGGCCTGCATCGCGCGCACGCGCTCCGGCCAGCCCGGCAGCTCATCCAGCGCACCGCGCAGCGCCTCGGCGTAGCCGGTGATGCGCAGGTAATACATCGGGATCTCGCGCTTCTCCACCAGCGCGCCGGTGCGCCAGCCGCGCCCGTCGATCACCTGCTCGTTGGCGAGCACGGTCTGGTCGATCGGATCCCAGTTCACGACGCCGGTCTTCTTGTAGGCAATGCCCTGCTCGAGCATGCGCAGGAACAGCCACTGGTTCCACTTGTAGTAGTCCGGGTCGCAGGTGGCCAGCTCGCGCCCCCAGTCGATCGAGAGGCCCAGCGACTTCAGCTGCCCCTTCATGTAGGCGATGTTGTCGCGAGTCCACTTGGCCGGCGGCACGCCGTTGGCCATCGCCGCGTTCTCCGCCGGCAGGCCGAAGGCATCCCAGCCCATCGGCTGCAGCACGTTGCGGCCCTGCATGCGCATGAAGCGCGAGAGCACGTCGCCAATGGTGTAGTTGCGCACATGCCCCATGTGCAGCCTGCCCGACGGGTAGGGGAACATGGAGAGACAGTAGAATTTCTCGCCGGGCGCGTTCTCATCCGCGACAAACGCGCGTTGCGCGTCCCAGTCAGCCTGCGCGCTGCGCTCTATCGCAGCCGGGTCATAGCGTTCTTGCATTGGAGGATGAAGCGCGTCGGGCGCGCTTGTCAGGTCAGAAGGCGGGGATACCTCGCGCAAGAATACACGAGCGCGCCACCGCCTTGCAGACCGGGCCGGCAGGCGCCGCGGCCCCGCGTAGCGGGGCCGGGCGCGCAGCCGAAGCCCGCGGGCCGGGCCGTTAGTTGCCCGGGCGCACCGGCACGAAGATCTGCGCCTCGCCGCGCTGGATCAGCAGCGCCACGGTCTTGCCGGACTTCTTGGCCGCCACCTTCAGCTCGGCGATGGACTTCACCGGCGTGCCGTTGACGCCCAGGATGATGTCGCCGGGCTGCACGCCGGCCAGTGCCGCCGGCCCCGTCGCCTCCTCGACCACCAGCGTGCCCTCGGTCTTCACCTGGCGGCGCTCCTCCGGCTCCAGCGGACGCACGGAGAGGCCCAGCGTGCCCTGCTCCTCGGCCCCCTGGCCCGCGGTGGCGGCGGTCTTCTCGCCGTCCTCCTTGAGCTCGGCCACGCGCACCGTGAGCTTCTTGACCGCGTGGTCGCGCCACACCTCGATCTGCGTATCGGTTCCCGGCTTGATGCCGGAGATGAGCGAGGGCACTTCCGCATCGCGCTCGATGAGCTTGCCGTCCACGCGCACGATGATGTCGCCGGCCTTCACGCCGCCCTTGTCGGCAGGCCCGCCGGCCTCCACCGAGCCGATCAGCGCGCCGCGCGGGCGATCCAGCCCGAAGGAGTCGGCCAGCTGCGAGGTGACGTCCTGGATGCTGACGCCGATACGGCCGCGGCTCACCTTGCCGCTCTTCACCAGTTGCTCGCGCACGTTGTTGGCCACATCGATCGGGATCGCGAAGGAGAGGCCCATGTAGCCACCGGTCTGGCTGTAGATCTGCGAGTTGATGCCCACCACCTCGCCGTCCATGTTGAACAGCGGGCCACCGGAGTTGCCGGGGTTCACCGGCACGTCGGTCTGGATGAACGGCACGTAGCGATCATCCGGCAGCGTGCGGGCCGTGGCGCTCACGATGCCGGCGGTGACGCTGTTCTCGAAGCCGAACGGCGAGCCGATCGCCACCACCCACTGGCCGGGCTTGAGCTTGGAGGGATCGCCGATCTTCACCGTGGGCAGGTTCTTCGCCTCGATCTTGATGACCGCCACGTCCGTGCGGGCGTCCTGGCCGATGACCTTGGCCGTGTACTCGTGGCGGTCCACGAGCTTCACGACCACGTCGGAGGCGCCGCGCACCACGTGGGCGTTGGTGAGGATGTAGCCGTCGGGGCTCACGATGAAGCCGGAGCCCTCGCCGCGCGCCGGCGGAGCGTTGCCGCGGCCGCCGCCGTTGGGGTTGGGGATGCCGAAGCGCTTGAAGAAGTCATAGAAGGGATCGTTGGGGTTCAACTGCGGCCCGCGCATGGGCTGCGCCTCGGCGCGCTTCTCGGTCACCTGCACGTTGACCACGGCAGGACCAAAGCGCTCCACGAGCACGGTGAAATCCGGCAGGCCCGTGACGACGGGCGTACTGGCCGCGGGCGCGGACACCGGTGCTGCAGGGGATGCGCTGGCAGGCGTGGCGGTCGACGCCGGGCCCGAACAGGCCGAGAGCATCGCGCCCAGCAGCAGTACACCGACAAACCTTCCGCCGTTCCGTTCCTGAGTCATGCAACACATCCTCGACATAAAGACAGGCCACCGATAGACAGGTGTGCCGGAGAGAAGGTTCCGGCGTCCATCGGACAAAAGGGTTGCCCCGGTATATCGGGCCACCCCACTGGGTTTCAAGCTGTCGCTGCGCGACGCCGGCGGCGCAGCTGTTGCGGCAGTACCAAAAGCAGCAAGGCGAGGACTGCCAGGGCAAGTACCGGGGCGTTGCCGGCGAGCAGGTACGGGGTGCTGCCGGCACGCGGCTGTGCCAGCCCCCGCAGCACCGCCGGCTGGTATTGCGGCGCCGTCGCGATCACCTGCCCGCGTTCACCGATAATGGCCGAAATCCCGTCGTTGGCGGCGCGCAACAGGTAGCGCTGGCTCTCCAGGGCACGCATGCGCGCGATCTGAAAATGCTGGAAGCGGGCGCCTGCCCGGCCGAACCAGGCGTCGTTGGTGACGTTGACGAGCATCGAGGAGGCACGCATCGCGCCCCGCTGCTCGCTGGGATAGGCATCCTCGTAGCAGATGCTGGCGGCAAGCCGAAGGCCCCCGGCCGCAAGCGGCGGCTGCTCGGTGGCGCCGGGCGTGAAGTCCGAATACGGCAGGCTCATCAGGCGCAGCCAGTGCCGCACGAACGCCGGCACCGGGAAGTACTCGCCAAAGGGCACCAGGTGGTGCTTGTCGTAGAACGAAGGGGCCTCGGCCAGCGCCAGGATCGAGTTGTAGTAGGTGTCGCCGTCGTCGGCGACGCGCACCACCCCCATCACCACGTCCGAGCGCATCGCGCGGGACACCGACCAGATATTGCCCAGGTAGCTGGCGATGTTGTTGGCCAGGTCCGGCGGGGCCGACTCCGGCCAGAGGATCAGCCGCGCACCCAGGGCCTGGGTGTTGAGCTTGCGGTACAGCTCCAGCGTCGTATCGCGGTTCTCATCCAGCCACTTCTGGTCCTGCGGGATTGCGCCCTGCAGGATCGCGATATCCGCGGGCGGGCCGCTCGCGTGGGTCCACTCCACCCCTCGCAGGCCCAGGCCCACAAGCCACGGCAGCACCAGCACGGCGGCGCCCACCGCGCGCAGCAGGCCGCGGCCGCGCAGCAGCGTCACCAGGCCGCCGGCCCCCAGTAGCAGCACCGCGCTCAGCCCATAGACGCCGCCCACCGGCGCCAGGCCCGCCAGGTAGCTGTCGGTCTGCGAGTAGCCGAGCGAGAGCCACGGGAAGCCGGAGAGGAACCAGCCGCGCCACCACTCCACCAGCAGCCAGGCAGCGGGCATCGCGACCAGCGGTCCCATGCCCGCGCTGCGCGGCAGGTAACGCACCAGCACGTAGCCCAGCCCCGCCTGGTAGGCGGACATGCTGCCCACCAGCGCCGCCAACAGCAGCAGCGCGAGCCACACCGGCGCCTGCCCGAAGCCGTGGATGCTGATGTACAGCCACCAGGTGCCCACCGAGAAGGTGCCCGCGCTGAAGCAAAAGCCCAGCCACGCCGCCTCGCGCGGCGAGCGCGCATCCAGCCACAGCCACATGAGTACGGCGGGGCAGAGCAGCGCAAGGGGGTAGAGGCCATACGGGGCGAAGGCCGTGGCCAGAGCCAGGCCCGCCGCCACGGCCACCCCGCGCGCCAGCAGCGCGCGCCGGGCCTCAGCCACTGTCCGGCGCCGCACCGGCCGCATCCGCATCGGCGTCGCCGACCCGTTGCGCCGGCGGCGTAACCCGCAAGGTCTCGATGCGGCGCCGGTCGGCGCGCACGATGCGGAACTCAAAGCCCTGGATCAGGGCGACCTCGCCCCGCCGCGGCAGGCGGCCGAACTGCTGGCTCACCAACCCGGCGATGGTGTCGAACTCATCTTCCGGCAGCTGCGCGGAGAAGAACTCGTTGAACTCCTCGATGTGCGTGCCGCCGCGCACGAAGTAGCGCCCGTCCCCCTCGCTGCGGATGTTGCTCTCGTCGGCGACGTCGTACTCATCGTCGATCTCGCCGACGATCTGCTCGATCACATCCTCGATGGTCACCAGGCCCGCGACCCCGCCGTACTCATCCACGACCACCGCCATGTGGTTGCGGTTCAGCCGGAACTCCTTGAGCAGCAGGTTCACGCGCTTGGATTCCGGCACGAACACGGCGGCGCGGATGCACTGGCTGATGTCGAAGGGCTTGCCCGGCGCGATGGCGAACAGGCGCAGCAGGTCCTTGGCCAGCAGGATGCCGACGATATCCTCGCTGTCGGCGTCCATCACCGGGAAGCGTGAATGCCCCGAGTCCAGCACCACCGAGAGCACGCGCTGGGCCGGATCGTCGCGGCGGATGCAGATCATCTGGTTGCGCGGCACCATGATGTCGCGCGCCTGCAGGTCGGCGACCTCCAGCACCCCCTCCAGCATCGCCAGGCCGTCGGCGTCCAGCAGGCCCTGGGCGTGCGCATCGCGCAGGCTATCCAGCAGCTGCACGCGATCCTTCGGGCCGGTGAGCGTGCGCAGGCGGCGGCGCCAGCTGCGGGCGGCGGGCTTGGCCTTGGGGCTCATGCCGGGCTCCGGCGGCCGCTGGCCACCTTGGCCAGGCGGTAGGGATTCTCGAAACCCAGCTTGCGCAGCACAGCGATTTCCCGGCGTTCCATGCGTTGGGCGTCGCGCTCCACCTCGTGGTCGTAGCCGACCAGGTGCAGCGTGCCGTGGACCACCAGGTGAGCCCAGTGGGCGCGCTCGCTCTTGCCCTGCTCGCGCGCCTCGCGCTTGAGGACGACCGGACAGATCACCAGGTCCCCCAGCGGGATGGGGCTTGCGCCCGCGGGCGCGGTGGCCGGGAAGGACAGCACGTTGGTGGGCTTGTCCTGGCCGCGGTAGTGATGGTTCAGGCGGCGGCTCTCGCCGGCGGTGACGACCTGCACGGCCAGCTCCTTGCCCGCCGCGCGCGAACCCAGGGCGGCCTGGGCCCAGGTGGCCAGCGCCTTTAGGCCCGGCACCTTGACCCGCGTGCGGCGGCCCACATCGACGCGTAGCGCCGGTTTGTCGCTGCTCATCGCTGCGGGTCCTCGCCCTGCGCAGCGAAATGCGCCTCGTAGGCCTGCACGATCCGCTGCACCAGCGGATGGCGCACGACATCGCCGGCGTCGAAGAAGGTGAAGGAGACGCCCTCGACGGGGCGCAGGAAGTCGATCACGTGCCGCAGGCCCGAGAGCTTGCCCATCGGCAGGTCGGTCTGCGTCACGTCCCCGGTGACCACCGCATGCGAGCCGAAGCCGATGCGGGTCAGGAACATCTTCATCTGCTCCGGCGTCGTGTTCTGCGCCTCGTCCAGGATGATGAAGGATTCGTTCAGCGAGCGGCCGCGCATGAACGCGAGCGGCGCCACCTCGATCACGTTGCGCTCGATGAGCCGCGCGACGCGGTCAAAGCCCATCATTTCGTAGAGCGCGTCGTACATCGGGCGCAGGTACGGGTCGACCTTCTGCGTGAGGTCCCCCGGCAGGAACCCCAGCCGCTCGCCGGCCTCCACCGCGGGCCTCACCAGCACGATCCGGCGCACGCGCTCGGTCTGCAGGGCCTCCACGGCGCAGGCCACGGCAAGGTAGGTCTTGCCGGTGCCGGCAGGACCGATGCCGAAGGCCAGGTCGTGCGTATGGATGTTGGCCAGGTACTGCTTCTGGTGCTCGCCGCGCGCACGGATCAGGCCGCGCGGCACGCGCGCCACGCCATCGACGCTGGCCACGCGCGGGCCCGGTGCCGAGCGCTGCGTGGGCTCATCGGAGGGCTCCTCGTGCTCGCGCAGCGCCAGGTGCACGTCCGGCAGGTCCACGCCGCTGGGCGTGCCGGCCAGTTCGAAGAGGTCGCGCAGCACGCGCTCGGCGCCACCGGCCTTGGCCCCGACGAGGCGGAAGTGGTTGCCGCGGCGGCGCACCTCCACGCCCAGGCGCTGCTCGATGAGCTTGATGTTCTGGTCCAGCGGCCCGCACAGCGCCGCCAGGCGGGCGTTGTCCTCCGGGACGAGCTCAAACTCCAGCATCGCCGGCACGGCGGCGAGGGAGGCATCGGCACGTGCCTTCACGCATTCACCGCGATGCGCGTATCCAGCAAGCGTCCACGCAGGGAATTGGCCATCGCCTCGGTCACCTCGACGTCCACAAAGCGGTTGATGAGGTCCGGCGACCCCTGGAAGTTTACCCAGCGGTTGTTTTCGGTACGCCCGGCCATCTGCGCCGGGTCGCGGCGCGAGGGCCGCTCCACCAGCACGGTCTGGCGGCTGCCGACCATGCTGCGGTTGATCTGCGCGGCCTGTGCGTCCAGCACTTCCTGCAGTCGCACCAGGCGCTCCTGCTTGACCGCCTGCGAGACGTCATCCGGCAGCGAGGCGGCGGGCGTGCCCGGGCGGCGGCTGTAGATGAAGCTGAAGGACTGGTCGAAGAAGGCCTCGCGCGTCAGGTCCAAGGTCTGCTGGAAGTCGCGCTCGGTCTCGCCGGGGAAGCCGACGATGAGGTCCGTGGAGATGCAGATATCTGGCCGCACGGCCTTCAGGCGGCGCAGCTTGTCCTTGAATTCCAGCACCGTATAGCCGCGGCGCATGAGCCCCAGGATGCGGTCCGAGCCGCTCTGCACGGGCAGGTGCAGGTGGTTGGCGAGCTTCGGGGTGCGCGCGAAGGCCGCCACCAGCGTATCGCCGAAGTTCAGCGGATGGGAGGTCGTGAAGCGAATGCGGCGCAGTCCCTCGATCTGCGCGATCGTGAGGATGAGCGTGCCCAGGTCCATGACCGAGCCGTCGGCGCGGGCGCCCTCGTACGCGTTGACGTTCTGGCCCAGCAGCGTGATCTCCCCGACCCCCTGCGCCACCAGCTGGCGCACCTCGGTCAGCACCGACTCGGCCGGGCGGCTGATCTCCTCGCCGCGCGTGTACGGCACGACGCAGTAGCTGCAGAACTTGCTGCAGCCTTCCATGATGGAGAGAAAAGCGCTCGCCCCGTCGGCGCGGGGCGGCGGCAGGTGGTCGAACTTCTCGATCTCCGGGAAGCTCACGTCCACCTGGGCGCGCCCGCTGGCGCGCAGGTTCGCGATCATCTCGGGCAGGCGGTGCACGGTCTGCGGGCCGAACACCAGGTCCACGAACGGGGCGCGGCGCGTGATGGCCTCGCCCTCCTGGCTCGCCACGCAGCCCCCGACGCCGATGATGATCTCCGGGCGCGCCAGCTTCATCAGCCGCCAGTTGCCCAGCAGCGAGAACACCTTGTCCTCGGCCTTGTCGCGGACCGAGCAGGTGTTCATGAGGAGGATGTCGGCCGAGCGTTCATCGCTCGCGGGCGTGAGGCCGTCCCAGGACTCAAGTACGTCCCCCATACGGGTGGAGTCGTACTCGTTCATCTGGCAACCGAAAGTCTTGATGAAGTAGCGGCCGGGCATAGGTGGTTTTCGCGGGAAAGGTTACCGGTTTTTGCCGGCCAAGGGAAAAAAGGACCGGCCGGCCAGAGCGGCATATTGCTCTGCAGCAATGTTGCAAATCAATTACTTCTAGCCAAAGAGGCTGGCGATGTGGCCCGACAGCAGGCGCCCCTGCCCCAGGACCCGCAGGCGCCCGGCGCCAAGCCGGTGTGCGCGCCTCAGCGGCTGCTGCAGCGAGGTCTGCTGGCCGGCCAGCGCCCGCAGCGCGCCGTCGGTGACGCTGCCCACGATCACCGCCTCGCAGCGGTGCGCGCCGGGGGCCAGCGCGTCCAGGCCCACGATCTCACCGGGCAGGTCAAAGCCCAGGACCTGCTCCTCGCCCTCGGCCGACAGGGTGGTGGTCTTCAGGGCCCCTTCGCGCGCGACGATAGAGTCCTTCCGCGGGTCCTGCGTCTTGGCCGGGCTGCAGCTGGCGATGCGGCCGCGCCAGGGCGTCGAGCTTCAGGCGCGGCGCCGCACCGGCACCGGCACCGGCCGGCAGACGCCCTGCATCGAACAGCTCGTACAGGCCCGCTGCTGCCGGGCCAGATCCAGGGCCGGCGGCAGGGCCCAGATGCTGCCCTCGCATCCGTTGGCCGCCACTCCGGGCAAAGACCCACGACAGCCCCTAGAACGGGATGTCGTCGTCCTGGAAGCCCGGGTCGACTCCCGTGCTGGCACCCCCGCCGCCACGCGCCGGCTCCTGCGAGTAGCCGCCGCCGAAGCCGCCCTCCCCGCCCACGTCCCGGCTGTCGCGGGATTCCGGGGCGCCGCCGCCGCTGCGGCCGCCCAGCATTTGCATGTCGTTGGCGACGATCTCGGTGGTGTAGCGGTCCGCGCCGCTCTTGTCCTGCCACTTGCGGGTACGCAGGCGGCCCTCGATGTAGACCTGGGAGCCTTTTCGCAGGTACTGCGCGGCCACTTCCGCGGTGCGCCCGAACAGCGCCACGTTGTGCCACTCGGTGGACTCCTTGGTCTCCCCCGACTGCTTGTCGCGCCAGCTCTCGGTCGTCGCCACCCGCAGGTTCGCCACGGCGCTGCCGGACGGCATCGCGCGGGTCTCCGGATCCTGCCCGAGGTGACCGATGAGAATGACCTTGTTGATGCCGCGCGCCATGGTGAGCCCCCTGCGAGTGAGTCTGTGACCGCTATTCTAGTCGGGCGGGGGCGGCCCGACACACCTGAAAGAGGCGAATAAGGCCCAAAATGACGGGCTAGGGTGCGGGGCGGGCTATAGTAGTTCCTTTTGGTTGCGACCGATCCCATGCAGAGCCTGCGCATCCGCGGAGCGCGTACCCACAACCTCCGCAACATCGACGTCGACCTGCCGCGCAACCGGCTGATCGTCATCACGGGGCTGTCCGGGTCCGGCAAGTCCTCCCTCGCCTTCGACACCCTCTACGCCGAGGGCCAGCGACGCTACGTCGAGTCGCTCTCCGCCTACGCGCGCCAGTTCCTCTCGATGATGGATAAGCCCGACGTCGACAGCATCGAGGGGCTCTCCCCGGCGATCGCGATCGAGCAGAAGGCCACCTCCCACAACCCGCGTTCCACCGTCGGCACGGTCACCGAGATCTACGACTACCTGCGACTGCTGTATGCCCGCACCGGTATCCCGCGCTGCCCCGAGCACGGCGTGGACCTGGCGGCGCAGACAGTCAGCCAGATGGTGGACCAGGTGCTGCGCCTGCCCGAGGGGGAGACCGCGATGCTGCTGGCGCCGATGGTGGGGGATCGCAAGGGCGAGCACTCCGACGTACTCGCCGAGCTCTCCTCCCAGGGCTTCGTGCGCGCGCGTATCGACGGCAAGGTCGTGGAGGTGGACTCGGTCGATGACCTGAATCCGCGCCGCAAGCACAGCATCGAGGCGGTGGTGGATCGTTTCCGCACGCGCGCGGACCTGGGCCAGCGCCTGGCCGAGTCCTTCGAGACGGCGCTGCGCCTGGGCAACGGCATGGCCAAGCTCGCCTTCGCCGAGTCCAACGCGCGCGAGGAGATGACCTTCTCCAGCCGCCACGCCTGCCCGCAGTGCGGCTACAGCGTGCCGACGCTGGAGCCGAAGATGTTCTCCTTCAACAACCCGGCCGGCGCCTGCGAGGGCTGCGACGGGCTGGGCTACCAGGAGTTCTTCGACCCGCAGCGCGTGGTCCTGCATCCGCAGCTCTCGCTGGCCGGTGGCGCGATCCGCGGCTGGGACCGGCGCAACGCCTACTACTTCCAGATGATCCGCGCCCTGGCCGAGCACTATGGCTTCGATATCGAGCTGCCGTGGTCGCAGCTCACGCAGGAAGTGCGCGACGCGGTGCTGAACGGCAGCGGCAGCGAGGAGATCGACTTTCGCTACACCGACGCGCGCGGCAAGCCCTCCAAGAAGCGCCACCCCTTCGAGGGCATCCTGCCCAACCTGGAGCGGCGCTACCGCGAGACCGAGTCAGCGACGGTGCGCGAGGAGCTGGGCAAGTACCGCGGCACGCGGGTCTGCGCCGAGTGCCGCGGCGCGCGCCTGAACCGCAACGCCCGCCACGTGTACGTGGCGGGGCTTGCGCTGCCGGAGGTCTCCCACCTGAGCGTGGGGGCCGCCCTGGACCTGTACCGGGAGCTCTCGCTCAACGGCTGGCGCGGGGAGATCGCGGCCCGCATCGTCAAGGAGGTGGCCGACCGGCTGCGCTTCCTGATGGACGTGGGTCTGGACTACCTCACGCTGGATCGCAGCGCAGAAACGCTCTCCGGCGGCGAGGCGCAGCGCATCCGCCTCGCCAGCCAGGTGGGCTCGGGCCTCACCGGCGTCATGTACATCCTGGACGAGCCATCGATCGGCCTGCACCAGCGCGACAACCAGCGGCTGCTGGCCACGCTGCAGCGCCTGCGCGACCTGGGCAACACGGTGATCGTGGTCGAGCACGACGAGGATGCGATCCTCACGGCCGACTACGTGCTGGACCTGGGGCCTGGTGCCGGCGTGCACGGCGGGGCGATCGTCGCGCAGGGCACGCCACCGGAGATCCTCGCCAACCCCGCCTCCCTCACCGGCCGCTACCTGAGCGGCCGCGAGCGCATCCCGATGCCGGCGCGGCGCCAGCTGCCCACGCGCGAGCGTCACCTGCGGATCGTCGGGGCGCACGCCAACAACCTCAAGCACGTGACGGCGGAGTTCCCGATCGGGCTGTTCACCTGCGTGACCGGCGTCTCCGGCTCCGGCAAGTCGACGCTCGTCAACGACACGCTCTACCGCGCCGCCTCGCATCACCTGGGCCTGCTCGGCGGGGACGCGGCGGCCATCGAGCGGGTGCAGGGCATGGAGCTCATCGACCGCGTCATCGACATCGACCAGAGCCCGATCGGCCGCACGCCGCGCTCCAACCCCGCCACCTACACCGGGCTCTTCGCACCGCTGCGCGAGCTCTTTGCCCAGGTGCCGGAGGCACGCAGCCGCGGCTACGACGCCGGGCGATTTAGCTTCAACGTGAAGGGGGGCCGCTGCGAGGCCTGCCAGGGCGATGGGCTGATCCGCGTGGAGATGCACTTCCTGCCGGACGTGTACGTGCCCTGCGACGTGTGCCGCGGGCAGCGCTACAACCGCGAGACGCTGGAGATCCGCTACCGCGGCAAGAGCATCCACGACGTGCTGCAGATGACGATCGAGGATGCCCTCGCCTTCTTCGCGCCGATCCCTGTGGTGGCCACGAAGCTGCAGACGCTGATGGACGTGGGGCTGGCCTACGTGCGCCTCGGACAGAACGCGACGACGCTCTCCGGCGGCGAGGCGCAGCGCGTGAAGCTTGCGCGCGAGCTGGCCAAGCGCGCTACCGGCCGCACGCTCTACATCCTGGATGAGCCCACCACGGGGCTGCATTTCCACGACGTGGCGCAGCTGCTGCGCGTCCTGCATCGCCTGCGCGATGAGGGCAACACGGTGGTAGTGATCGAGCACAACCTCGACGTGGTGAAGACCGCAGACTGGGTCATCGACCTGGGGCCGGAGGGCGGTGCGGGCGGCGGCTTGATCCTGGCCACCGGGACGCCCGAGCAGATCGCGGCCAGCCCGGCCTCCGAGACGGGCAAGTTCCTCGCCCCGCTGCTGGCCAAGTCGCGCCTGCCGCTGATCCCTTAGCGGCGGCGCTGGCCCGCGCCGGAGCGGAAGGTCTGGCGCACTTCACCGTTGACCACGCGCTCCTCGTAGTTGCCGGCGGTGTAGAGGGCGATGACCTTGCGCCAGAAATTCACCGCGGCGGGGTTGCGCAGGTACTCGATGATTTCCCAGCTCCCGTCGAAGCGATCCAGCACCAGGCGTACCGCGCTGCGGCCGACGCCGCGGCGCCGATAGGCGCGGGCGATGAAGAATTCCGCCATGCGGTAGTCCGAACGCGTCGCCGCGTCCTGGAGCGAACCGCCAGGCGTGACCCTGGCAAACCCGGCGGGCTGTTGGTCGGAAAGGATGGTGAGCAGGTGGGCCGCCGGATCGCCAAACCAGCGCGTCAGCTGGTCCGGTTCGCGATGGCCGATCTCCCCGAGCACCGGGAAGATGCCGGTATTCAAGGGCGCCAGGTCGTCCAGGTAATCCCGGTAGACGCTCTCGATCCACTGCCGGTCAGCGCGCGTGGTCCGGGCATCTCTGACACTGATGGACATGGCTTACCTGTGACGCAAGAAACAGACCCCAGAAGCGCAAAAGCCCGAACAGGTCGCAAGACCTGCCCGGGCTTTCAGAGCTAGGCCCTAAGGCCCCGCTCCGTAGCGCTTGACGCTATTACTTGGCAGCCGGAGCGGCTTCGGCAGCCGGGGCAGCAGCCGGAGCAGCGGCGTCAGCAGCCGGGGCGGCAGCCGGAGCGGCCTCAGCCGGGGCAGCGGCCGGAGCGGCCTCAACAGCCGGAGCCGGGGCAGGGGCCGGAGCCTCTTCCTTCTTGGCGCAGGCAGCCAGCGCGATCGCCAAGGCGAAGGCAGACAGAGCGAGTTTGGTTTTCATCAAGCGATACCCCAAAAAATGATGGTGAAGTGCGAGAGACCTAGTGAAACATTGCAAAGTCAGACAAACAACCGGTCTGGCGATCCAAGAATCGCTCCTTGAAATTCTATAGAGTCCTCGTGTGATTGAAAACACTGCTGCGGATTCGAAACGGACATTTTTGTGCGGGCTCGAGGTTTTTGCTGCACTGCGACAGCGGTGTCTACGTCCATCGTGCAGTCGATAGTTGGTGATCCCATGAACACTTTGGCGGACCTCGACGAGCTGTATCCGGCCCACCTGCTGACCCTTACCACGCGCCTTGCCTCGGCGCTGTCGGCCTGCGATTTCGACTCCCTGGTCATTCATTCCGGGCAAGCGCGTATCGCCTTTCTGGACGACCAGCGCTACCCGTTCCGCATCAACCCCCACTTCAAGTGGTGGCTGCCGCTGCAGGATGCGCCAGGCTGCCTGCTGCACCTGACTCCCGGCAATCGACCGTTGCTGCTGTTCCACAGTGCCGCCGACTACTGGCACAAGCCCGCGGCCCTGCCCCGCGGCAGCTGGTCGCGGCATTTTGACATCGAGTTCTGCCCCGATGACGCGAGCCTGCGCAGCGCCCTGCCCCCGCCTGGCGCGCGCACGGCCTTCATCGGCGAGCCGACGCCGCGGCTGGCGGCGCTGGGCTTCGGGGCCGTGAATCCCCAGCCGTTGCTGGACCGACTGCACGAGCACCGGGTGCGCAAGACGCCGTATGAGCTGGCCTGCCTGCGCGCAGCCAGCTCGCTGGGGGTCGCCGGCCAGCAGGCCGCGCGGGCGGCCTTCGAGCACGGCGCGAGCGAATTCGCCATCCACCAAGCCTTCCTGTCCGGCTGCGGCCTGCGCGAGCAGGAACTGCCCTACCAGGCCATCGTCGCGCTGAACGCAAACGCCGCGACGCTGCACTACCAGGACCTGGAGCGCGCGGCGCCGCGGGAGCGCCGCACCCTGCTCATCGATGCCGGGGCCCAGTACAACGGCTACGCCAGCGACATCACGCGCACGCACGTGGCCCATAACGGCACCTTCGCGGGGCTGCTGGCCGGAATGGAGGACCTCCAGCTAACGCTGTGCGACGCCGTGCGTGCGGGCCTGGATTGGCGCGACCTGCACCTCAGCGCCCATCACCTGGTGGCGGAGCTGCTGCGCGACGCAGGCCTCATCAGGCTGGATCCCGCCCATGCGGTGGACTCGGGCCTGAGCGGCGTCTTCCTGCCCCATGGCCTGGGGCACCTGCTGGGACTGCAGGTGCATGACGTCGCGGGATTCAAGCCGGGCCCGGAGCAGGAGCCCATCCCGCCACCGTTGGGTCACGAGGCGCTGCGTCTCACGCGGGTGCTGGAGCCGGGCTTCGTGATCACGATGGAGCCAGGCCTGTATTTCATCGAGATGCTGCTGGAGCGGGCAAAGGCCGGTCCGCTGGCACGCTTCGTCGACTGGGCACTGGCGGACTCCCTGAAGCCGTACGGCGGGATCCGCATCGAGGACAACCTGGCGGTTACCGACCAGGGTCACGAGAACCTGACCCGGAATGCCTTCGCGCGCCTCGCGGCCGCGGAGGCATCCCCCTAAGCCGCCTAGCCCTTCTTGGCGAGCAGGTCGCGGATCTGCTCGAGCAGGACTTCCTGCTTGGGCGGCTCCGGCGGCGGCGCATCGACGGCCGGTGCCGCTGGCTTCTTCAGGCGGTTGATGCCCTTGATCGCCACGAACAGCACGAACGCGATGATCACGAAGTCAAAGACACTCTGCAGGAACGCGCCGTACTTAAGCAGCACGGGCTTGCCAGACGGATCGGTTGCCAGCGTCACGGCCAGATCGCTGAAGCTCACGCCCGACAGCGCCAAGCCCAGTGGCGGCATGATCACGTTTTCCACCAAGGCGGAAACGATCTTGCCGAAGGCCGCGCCGATCACCACGCCGACGGCGAGGTCAACGACGTTGCCCTTCATGGCAAATTCTTTGAATTCGGATGCCAGGCCCATGGTTTACCCCTGCAGGATTCAAGCCGCGAGACTGCGGCGTTCAGCGGGAGTGTAGGCCAAGCGACGCCGGGCAAGAATAGCCCGGCGCCATAAAACCCAAGAATCAGGCCGCGGCGGCCTTCTTCTTGCGCGAAGCGCGGGCCGGCACGGCCTCAGCGCCCGCTGCCTCGGCCTTGGGGGCCTTCTTGGCAGCCTTCTTCTTCTTGGCGCCGTCGCCTGCCACGGCAACCGCCGCCGGTCCGTCGACCAGCTGCATCAGCGCCATGTCGGCGTTGTCGCCCGGGCGCGGAGCCATATGCAAAATGCGGGTGTAGCCACCCGCACGGGCCGCAAAGCGCGGACCGATGTCCGTGAAGAGCTTGTCGACGATCTTGGCGTCGCGCAGGCGCGCGAACGCCAACCGCCGCTTGGCCTCGGTGTCGATCTTGCCCAAGGTGATCAGGGGCTCCACCACGCGGCGCAGTTCCTTCGCCTTCGGGATGGTCGTACGGATCGTCTCGTGCTGGAGCAGCGAGACGGCCATATTGCGCAGCATGGCCCGACGGTGCGGGGCATTACGCGAAAGCTGGCGGCCAGAGAGTTGATGACGCATGTCTTACCTATCAGATCGTGTCGCGCTCGTCGTCATGACGCAGGCCCGCCGGCGGCCAGCCATCAAGGCGCATGCCCAGCATTAGGCCGTGGCCCTGCAGCACTTCCTTGATCTCAGTGAGCGACTTCTTGCCAAGGTTCGGAGTCCGCAGCAGCTCGACTTCAGTCCGCTGCACCAGATCACCGATGTAATGAATGTTCTCGGCCTTCAGGCAGTTAGCGCTGCGGACCGTGAGCTCGAGCTCGTCGACAGGGCGCAGCAGGAGCGGATCGAAGGTCATGATCTCGGTCTTGCTGGCGGCCTCTTCCTCTCCCTGCAGGTCGACGAAGACCGACAGCTGATCCTTCAGGATCGCGCCGGCGCGTCGAATGGCCTCTTCGGCGTCGATCGTGCCGTTGGTCTCGATATCGATGACCAGCTTATCCAGGTCGGTGCGCTGCTCCACGCGGGCGGCATCGACCGAGTAGGTCACGCGACGCACCGGACTGAACGAGGCGTCCAGCTGCAGGCGGCCGATCGGACGCGAGGACTCCTCGAACGCTGCACGCTGCAGCGCCGGACGGTAGCCACGGCCCTTCTCGATCTTGATCTGCATGGTCAACTCGCCGGCCTTCGTCAGGTTGGCGATGACCAGCTCCGGGTTCACGACTTCGATGTCGTGATCCACCTGGATGTCGCCAGCCGTGACCGGGCCAGGGCCCTTCTTGTGCAGACGCAGCTCCGCGACTTCGCGGGTATGCATCTTGATCGCGACGGCTTTCAGGTTCAACAGGATGTCGACCACATCCTCCTGCACGCCCTCGATGCTGGTGTACTCATGGAGCACGCCCTCGATCTCCACTTCGGTGATCGCAGCACCCGGCATGGAAGAAAGCAGAACGCGACGCAGGGCATTGCCCAGCGTATGGCCGAAGCCGCGCTCGAAGGGCTCGATCACTACGCGTGCCTGGCGAGGCGCAACGGGCTGCACCTTGACTACGCGCGGCTTGAGAAATTCTGTTACCGAGGATTGCATCGCACCTCCACCATCACTTCGAGTACAGCTCGACGACGAGGTTCTCGTTGATATCCGGCAGCACGTCATCGCGAGCCGGAGCGGACTTGAAGACGCCGCGCATTTCCTTTTCGTTGACGTCCAGCCATTCTGGGAAGCCAACCTGCGCAGCGATGGCCAGCGCGCTCTGAACGCGCAGCTGGTTACGGGACTTCTCGCGCACCTGCACGACGTCGCCCGCCTTGACCTGGTAGGACGCAATCGTCACTGCCTGGCCATTCACCTGAATCGACTTGTGGCTGACCATCTGGCGAGCCTCGGCACGCGTGCACGCAAAACCCATGCGGTACACGACGTTGTCCAGACGACACTCTAGCAGCTTCAGCAGCGTCTCACCCGTAGCACCCGCGCGACGCGAGGCCTCGTGGTAGTAGTTGCGGAACTGGCGCTCGAGGACGCCATACATGCGACGCAGCTTCTGCTTCTCGCGCAGCTGTGCACCGTAATCCGACAGACGTGTGCGACGCTCGCCCTTCACGCCGCCCGGCGGCACCTGCAGCTTGCACTTGCTCTCGAGGGGCTTGATGCCACTCTTGAGGAAAAGATCAGTGCCCTCGCGACGGGACAGCTTGCACTTCGGACCTGTATAACGCGCCATATTTCTTACTTCCTATCCGTATCGTCGCATCAAACCCGGCGCTTCTTCGGCGGACGGCAGCCGTTGTGCGGGATCGGCGTAATGTCGGAAATGCTGGTGATCTTCAAGCCGCAGCCGTTCAGGGCGCGGACAGCCGACTCACGGCCGGGGCCCGGGCCACCGACACGGACTTCGACGTTCTTCAGGCCGTGCTCCTGGGCAGCAACGCCCGCCTTCTCCGCGGCCACCTGGGCAGCGAACGGCGTGCTCTTGCGCGAGCCACGGAAACCACATCCACCCGAGGTTGCCCAAGACAGCGTGTTGCCCTGGCGGTCGGTGATCGTGATGATCGTGTTGTTGAAGGAAGCGTGGATATGCGCGATGCCGTCCAGCACGTTCTTACGTGCCTTCTTCGGCTTCTTCGCATTCGCTGCTGCAGTCTTCTGGTCGGCCATAAATTTACAGTTGCCTCTGAATTAGCTGTTCGCCCCGGGCTTACTTGCCCGGAGGAGCGTTGAGCTTGACGGCCTGCTTGCGCGGACCCTTGCGAGTGCGGGCATTGGTGCGCGTGCGCTGACCGCGCATCGGCAGACCACGGCGATGACGCATCCCGCGCCACGTGCCCAGGTCCATTAGCCGCTTGATGTTCATAGACACCTCGCGACGCAGGTCACCCTCGACCGCCCATTTGGCGATCTGCGAGCGCAGCGCAGCGACTTCAGCGTCGGTAAGGTCCTTGACCTTGGTCGACGGGTCGATGCCCGTGATCTCACAGGCCTCGCGTGCGCGAGTGCGGCCGATGCCGAAAATATGCGTGAGTCCAACCCACACATGCTTGCCCATCGGAATATTGATACCGGCTATACGTGCCATCAGATCGCCCCAAGCCGTGCGCAAAAGCGCGGCATTCTACGTGGAACACTCATCAAATCAACGTCGTTGCCAAAAATGGCGTTCAGGACCGTCAGCCCTGGCGCTGTTTGTGGCGCGTATCGGAGCAGATCACGTAGACCACCCCGCGACGGCGCACGATCTTGCAATTCTTGCAGATCTTCTTGACGGACGGACGTACCTTCATTATCGAAACCCTCGTTGAGCCCTGCCGACTGGGCCATCAGCTGCCGGCGCCATTGCGCCCTGCACCCAGCAGGTTCGCCTTCTTCATCAAACCCGGGTAGTGGTGAGACATCATGTGCGCCTGCAGCTGCGCGATGAAATCCATAACCACCACAACCACGATCAACAGCGATGTGCCGCCGAACTGGAACGGTACGCCGCGGGAGGCCATCAGGGTCTCCGGGAGCAGGCAAACCGCCGCAATGTACAGGGCACCCCAGAGCGTCAGCCGGGTCAGCACGCGGTCGATGTATTCGCCCGTCTGCTGGCCAGGGCGGATGCCCGGGATGAATGCGCCCGACTTCTTCAGGTTGTCGGCCGTGTCACGGGCGTTGAAAACCAGCGCCGTGTAAAAGAAACAGAAGAAAATGATGAGCGCAGCATACAGCACAAGGTGCAGCGGCTGGCCATAACCGAGAGACGCCGCCAGGCCTTGCATCGCGCCGGCCAGCCGGGAATCGCTGTTGTTACCCAGGAAGCTGGCAATCGTGGCCGGGAATAGCAGCAGGCTCGAGGCGAATATCGGGGGGATCACGCCGGCCATGTTCAACTTGAAAGGCAGGTGACTGGTCTGGCCACCGTACATTTTGCGGCCAACCTGTCGCTTGGCGTAATTGACGGTGATGCGGCGCTGGGCGCGTTCCACGAACACACAGAAGGCGGTCACGCCAACGACGACCAGCAGCAGCAGTACCGCAAACGGACCGGCCATCTCGCCCGTATTGACCTGCTCGATGGTACGGCCCACGGCGCCCGGGAGGCCCGCAAGGATGCCCACCAGGATGATCATCGAGATGCCGTTGCCGATGCCGCGCTCCGTGATCTGCTCACCCAGCCACATCAGGAACAGGGTGCCCGTGGTCATCGTGATCGTCGCGGGCAGCAGCCAGCTGAAGAGGCCCGGGCTGAGGACCATGCCGCCATTCTGCAGCGTCACGGCCGCGGCGAACGACTGGAAGAGGCCCAGGACCACCGTGCCGTAGCGCGTCATCTGCGTCATCTTGCGCTTGCCGGACTCGCCTTCCTTGCGCATCTCCATCAGCTGCGGTACGACCATCGACATCATCTGGATGATGATCGAGGCGGATATGTAGGGCATCACGCCCATGGCGAAGATCGACAGGCGGGAGAGCGCGCCACCGGAGAACATGTTCACGATCCCCAGGATCGTATTCGACTGATCGTTGAAGAAGCGCGCGACCTGGGCCGGGTCTATACCCGGCACCGGGATGAAAGTACCCGTACGGTAGACAACCAGTGCGCCGATCAGGAACAGCAGGCGGCTGCGAATCTCGCCAAAGCGAGTCGCATCCCCCAGGGCTGCTGCCGGATTCATGACGGACGGGTTGGCCACTTAAGTCTTACCTTAACCCTGCTTCGCTTCGACGACTTCGATCTTGCCGCCAGCCTTCACGATAGCCTCGGCAGCACCCTTGGTGGCGCCAACGCCGCGCAGCGTGACAGCCTTGCTCAGCTCGCCCGACAGTACGACCTTCGCCTGCGTGGCGAAGATCGGAACGACCCCGGCGGCCTTCAGGGCAGCCAGGTCGATGACGGCGGCGTCAACCTTATTGAGTTCGCTCAGGCGCACTTCAGCGCGCGAGGCCTTCATCGCCGAGCGGAAGCCCACCTTCGGGAGGCGGCGCTGCAGCGGCATCTGGCCGCCCTCGAAGCCGACCTTGTGGTAGCCGCCCTTGCGAGCGCGCTGACCCTTAACACCGCGGCCGGACGTCTTGCCCTGGCCGGCGGAGGCGCCGCGACCCACGCGCAGGCGGACCTTGGTCGAGCCGGCGGCCGGCTTGATGGTATTGAGTCTCATCACTTGGCCTCTTCGACTTTCAGCAGGTGCGTGGCCGCGTAGATCATGCCGCGATTCTCCGGCGTGTCAGCAACGGTCACAGTGTGATGCCGGCGACGCAGGCCTAGCCCGCGCACCGACGAGGCAATGCTCTTCAGCTGCCCATGAATGCTCTTCATGAGAGTGATCTTCAGCATCGCTTTGCCAGTCGATTCGGTTGCCATATGCATTAACCCAGGATGTCTTCCAAACTCTTGCCACGCTTCGCCGCGATATTGTCGGGCGAGCGGATAGCGGCAAGTGCCTTGATCGTCGCGCGGACCACGTTGATCGGGTTACGCGAACCGTAGCTCTTGGCCAACACGTTGCGGACGCCGACGCACTCGAGCACCGCACGCATGCCGCCACCGGCGATGACGCCCGTACCACCCGAGGCAGGCTGCATGAGGACGCGCGTCGCGCCATGCGTACCGCGGATCGCGTAGTGCAGCGTGTCGTGCTTCAGGCTCACATGGACCAGGTTCTTGCGGGCCTGGGCCATCGCCTTGGAGATCGCGACCGGCACTTCGCGCGCCTTGCCGAATCCGAAGCCTACGCGGCCGGCGCCATCGCCCACCACGGTCAGGGCCGTGAATCCGAACTGGCGGCCGCCCTTCACTACCTTGGCCGTGCGGTTTACCGCTACCAGCTTTTCGGTGAACTCGTCCGCGCTCTGATTTTTCTCGACTCTTGCCATCTGCTGATCCGCCTGGTTAGAACTCGAGTCCGGCTTCACGGGCCGCATCGGCCAGCGCCTTCACGCGCCCGTGATAGCGGAACCCGGAACGGTCGAAAGCCACTTTGCTGATGCCCGCGGCCTTAGCGCGCTCGGCAATCACCTTGCCTACCGCCTTAGCGGCATCAACGTTGCCCGTACCCTTGAGGTCCTTGGCAACTTCTTCCTGCACGGTCGACGCGGCAACGAGCACATTTGCGCCCTGCGAGTCGAAAACCTGCGCGTAAATATGGCGCGGGGTGCGATGAATGGTCAGACGCGCAACGCCCAGCTGCCGGATATGTTCCCGAACCTTGGTGGCGCGACGGCTGCGACGGTCTTTCGTAGAAATGGTCATGAATGCATCCCTCGCGCTACTTCTTCTTGCCTTCCTTCAAGGCAATTTTCTCGTCGGAATACTTCACGCCCTTGCCCTTGTAGGGCTCCGGCGGACGTATGCTGCGAATCTCCGCAGCCACCTGTCCAACGCGCTGACGGTCGATGCCCTTGATCAGAACTTCAGTCTGAGTCGGAGCCTCGATCGTGATCCCCTCGGGGATGTCGAATACGACCGGGTGCGAGAAGCCGAGCGTCAGGTTCAATGCCTTGCCCGCGACCGCAGCGCGATATCCGACGCCGACCAGCTCGAGCTTCTTCTCGTAACCCGTGGTCACGCCCACGACGCAGTTCGCCAGGTGGGCGCGAGTGGCGCCGGCCAGGGCAGCGGCGCCTTCGGCGTCGGTGTACGACACCTGCAGGTGCTTGTTCTCTTCAACCACCGACACGCCCTTGCTGACGGTAACGTTCAATGCACCCTTGGCGCCCTTGATTGTCACCAGGCTCGGCGTGACTGTGGCAGTCACTCCCTGCGGCAGTGGAACCGGTTTCTTGGCTACGCGCGACATGTCTTGAACCCTTAATGCTTCGGGGCCGTTAGGCCACGATGCAGAGAACTTCGCCGCCCTGGCCGATTGCTCGGGCCTGACGGTCGGTCATTACGCCCCGGGGGGTGGAAACGATCACCGTTCCCATGCCGCCAAGGATCTTGGGCAGCTCGTCCTGGCCGCGATAAACGCGAAGCCCAGGCCGGCTTACCCTCTCCAGACGATCGATTACCGGCCGCCCTTCGAAGTATTTTAGGTCGATCGTCAACCGCGGCTTACCGTCTTCGGCAGCGATGCGGAAATCAGCGACATAGCCCTCGTCCTTAAGGACGCGGACGATAGCCGTCTTGATCTTCGACGAATCGAGGCTTACCTGCGTCTTGCCAGCAGTCTGACCGTTACGAATGCGGGTCAGCAGATCGGCAACAGGATCACTCATGCTCATCTTGCAGGGCCTCCTACCAGCTCGCCTTAACGAGACCGGGGATCTCACCGCGATTGGCAACTTCGCGGATCTTGGTACGTGCCAGACCGAACTTGCGGTACACACCGCGCGAACGGCCGGTCAGCTGACAGCGGTTACGAATGCGGCTCGGGCTTGCATCGCGGGGTAGCTTTTGCAGGTTTTCCTGAGCTGCTACGCGGTCTTCGGGCGAGGTCTTGGGGCTGCGAATCAGCTCCTTAAGCTCCGCACGCTTCACCGCGTATTTCTGCACCGTACGTGCACGGCGCTTCTCGCGCTCGACCATGTTTGTCTTGGCCATGCCGTCTGTCCTCGTTGCCCGTTCTATGCTTGGCGAGTTACTTACTTGCGGAACGGGAAGTTGAAAGCTTCCAGCAGCGCACGACCCTGTTCGTTGTTCACGGCAGAGGTCGTAATGGTGATATCCATACCCCGCAATTGATCGATTGCGTCGTACTGAATCTCGGGGAAAATGATCTGCTCCTTGACACCCAGGGTGTAGTTGCCGCGGCCGTCGAAGGCACGCGCAGACACACCACGGAAGTCACGGATTCGAGGAATCGCCACACTGATGAGGCGATCCAGGAATTCATACATGCGCTCACCGCGCAGGGTGACCTTGCAGCCGATCGGCAGGTTCTCGCGCAGCTTGAACGCCGCGATGGCCTTCTTCGACTTCGTGATCAGCGGCTTCTGGCCGGTAATCTTCGCCATGTCCGCGGCGGCAGCGTCGACGACCTTGCGGTCGGCAACAGCCTCGCCCACGCCCATGTTCACCGTAATCTTGGTGATACGCGGTACCTGCATCGGGTTTGCCAGCGCAAGGTCCTTTCGGAGCTTGGGGACAACCGTCTCGCGGTAGTAATCCTGTAGCCTGCTCATATCTACCGATCCTTAAACGTCGAGCACTTCGTCGTTCGACTTGAAGAAGCGAACCTTCTTGCCGTCGGCGAGCGTCTTGAATCCAACGCGACCACCCTTGCTGGTGGCAGCGTTCCAGATCGCGACCTTGGCCGGATCCAACGGCATTTCCTTCTCGAGGATGCCGCCCTGAATATTGCGCTGCGGGTTCGGACGCTGGTGCTTCTTGGCGACGTTAACGCCCTCAACCACCACGTGACCGCTCGCCAGGACCTGAACGATGGCGCCCTTGCGCCCCTTGTCCCGGCCCGACAGCACTACAACCTGATCGCCTTTGCGGAGTCTCTTCATGACCTGAACCTCAGAGGACCTCTGGCGCCAGGGAGATGATCTTCATGAACTTCACGGTGCGAAGCTCGCGAGTCACCGGCCCGAAAATACGCGTACCAATCGGCTCAAGCTTCTGGTTGAGAAGCACGGCCGCGTTGCCGTCGAAGCGGATCAGCGATCCGTCCGGACGGCGCACACCGAAGGCCGTACGCACGACCACGGCGTCATAAACCTCGCCCTTCTTGACCTTGCCGCGCGGGATCGCATCCTTCACGCTGACCTTGATCACGTCCCCGACCGACGCGTAGCGACGGTGGGAACCGCCCAACACCTTGATACACATCAAGGTCTTGGCGCCGCTGTTGTCAGCGGCATTCAGCAAAGTGTTCATCTGAATCATCTTGCACCTGCCTCGAAGAGCATCAAACCGCGGCGCCGCGCTCGACGACTGAAACCAGTCGCCAGCTCTTGCGGCGGGACATCGGACGGCAGGGCGAGATCAATACCGTATCGCCCTCGCGGGCTTCGCCGGTCTCGTCATGGGCCAGTAGGCGGGTCGTGCGGCGCATGTACTTGCCATACATGGGGTGCTTCACGACACGCGTAATCTCAACGGCGATCGTCTTCGCCGTCTTTGCGCTCACTACCTTGCCCGTGAGCGTACGGGCGGCCTTTTCGGCCACAGCCTGGGCTACCGACGAATTCATGCCTTCTCTCCCGCAGAGCCAGCCTTAAGCTCGCCCTGAATCGTCTTCAGGCGCGCGATGTTGCGGCGGACCTTGGAAAACTGGTCCGGCTTGATCGTCTGACCGGTCGCACGCTGCAGGCGCAGCGCGAACTGCTCCTTGCGCAGACCAATCAGCTCGGCCTCCAGATCCTTCGCGGACTTACCGCGTAGCTCACTCGCCTTCATCAGCGCACCTGTCGCTTCACGAACATCGTCGACACCGACAGCTTGGCGCCGGCAAGGCGGAACGCCTCGCGAGCCTGCTCTTCAGTGACACCTTCCATCTCGAACAGGACCTTGCCCGGCTGGACCTTGGCGATCCAGTACTCGACATTGCCCTTGCCGGAGCCCATTCGGACTTCCAGCGGCTTCTTAGAGATCGGGACGTCCGGGAAAACCCGAACCCAGATCTGGCCACCGCGCTTCACGGCGCGAGCCATGGCGCGGCGCGCCGCCTCGATCTCGCGGGCCGTCATGCGGGCGCGCTCGGTCGCCTTCAGGCCGAATTCGCCAAAGGCCACGGTGCTGCCGCGATGAGCCAGGCCGGCATTGCGGCCCTTGAATTGCTTGCGGTACTTGGTTCGCTTCGGTTGCAGCATGGTCTAAACCTCAGGCCGTGGCCGGCTGTTCAGCCGCCGCCTGCTCGCCAGCTTCCACCGGAGCCTCAGGAACCTGGTCGAAGACCTCGCCCTTGAAGATCCAGACCTTGATACCGATGATTCCGTAGGTCGTACGGGCTTCGGCATGCGCGTAGTCGATGTCGGCGCGGAACGTGTGCAGCGGGATGCGGCCCTCGCGGGTCTGCTCCGTGCGCGCGATCTCCGAACCGTTCAGACGGCCCGACAGACGCACCTTCACGCCCAGGGCACCGCTACGCATGGTGCTCATCACCGCGCGCTTCATGGCGCGGCGAAACATCACACGCTTCTCGATCTGCTGCGCGATACCCTCGGCGACCAACTGCGCCTCTAGCTCCGGCTTGCGGATCTCGGCAACGTTGATGCGAACATCGACCATGGGCATGCCAACCAGCTTGCTGGTCTCGGCGCGCAGCTTCTCAATGTCCTCGCCCTTCTTGCCGATCACGATTCCCGGACGAGCCGTGTGAATCGTGATGTTGACCTTGCGGGCAGCCCGCTCGATCTGAATGCGGCTGACCGAGGCCTCCGAGAGGCGCTTCTTGAGGAATTCGCGCACCCGGAAATCCAGGAGGATCTGGGTGGGATACTGCTTCTTGCTGGCGTACCACTTCGACACCCAATCACGGGTGATACCGAGGCGTATGCCAAGCGGATTGACCTTCTGGCCCATTCGCTATTCCTTCCTGCCGTCGCTGACGTGGACAGTAATGTGGCTCGAGCGCTTGACGATGCGATTTCCACGACCCTTGGCGCGCGCCGCAAAGCGCTTCTGCACGGGTGCTTCGTCGATCTCGATACGCGAAACCTTGAGCTCGTCGATGTCGGCGCCGTGATTGTGCTCGGCGTTGGCGACAGCCGACTCAAGCGCCTTCAACACCAGGTCCGCGCCCTTCTTGGGCATGAACTTGAGCGTAGAGAGCGCGAGCCCGACGTTCTTGCCGCGCACCACATCTGCAATGAGCCGGCATTTCTGCGGCGAGATGTGGGCGTAGCGGAATTTAGCAAATACTTGCATCCGTCACTCCGAGCTCGAAACCTTCTTGTCGCCCGAGTGCCCCTTGAAGGTGCGCGTGGGCGAGAACTCACCGAGCTTGTGACCGACCATGTTTTCGGTCACGAGCACCGGCACATGCTGCCGGCCGTTATGAACGGCCAACGTCAGGCCGACCATTTCGGGGAGGACCATCGAGCGCCGCGACCAGGTCTTGATCGGCTTGCGGTCATTACGGCCAGCGGCTGCCTGCACCTTCTTGGCGAGGTGCAAATCAACAAACGGGCCTTTCTTTAGCGAGCGTGGCACTGCTTACTTCCTCCGCTGCACGATCATGCTGGTGGTGCGCTTGTTACGACGGGTCTTCTTACCCTTCGTCTGCCAGCCCCACGGCGAAACTGGATGCGGGTTACCCTGGCCAGGCTTGCCCTCGCCACCGCCGTGCGGATGGTCGACAGGGTTCATGGCCACACCGCGGACGGTCGGACGGACACCGCGCCAGCGCTTCGCGCCAGCCTTGCCGTACACGCGCAGGCTGTGCTCGTCATTGCTGACCTCGCCGAGCGTGGCACGGCAATCGATGTGCACCTTGCGGGTCTCGCCCGATTTCAGGCGAATGTAGGCATGCACACCTTCGCGCGAGGCGTACTGCGCCGAGGCGCCTGCGCTACGCGCGATCTGCCCGCCCTTGCCGGGCTTCATCTCAACGTTGTGCACGGTCGAGCCGACCGGGATGTGCCGCAGGGCCATCGCGTTGCCCGACTTGATCGGCGAATCAGAACCCGAGCGCACTTCGTCGTCCACCTTCAGGCCCTTGGGCGCGAGGATGTAGCGGCGCTCGCCATCGCTGTACTTGATCAACGCGATGTGGCTGGTGCGGTTCGGATCGTACTCGACCGTCTCCACGACGCCGACGATGCCGTCCTTGTCGCGCTTGAAGTCGATGATGCGGTACTTCTGGCGCGAACCACCACCGACGTGACGCGTCGTGATGCGGCCGAAGTGGTTGCGGGCGCCGGTCTTGTTCTGGTGAACAGTCAGCGGAGCGTACGGATCGCCCTTATGCAGGTGCGAGCGGTCGACCCGGACGACGAAGCGCGCGCCAGGCGATGTCGGTTTGAGCTTGATCAGTGCCATGTTCGGTTACCTAGTAGGACAGCGCGCTTAGCGCTTGCCCTGGTTCCTGCTCTGGGCTTCGTAGTCGATCGCCTGGCCCTTGGCCAGACTCACGTAAGCCTTTTTCCAATCCTGCGTGCGGCCCATCGTCTTGCCGAAGCGGCGGGTCTTGCCCGGCTCGTTGACGACCTGCACGCTGGCAACCTTGACGTCGAACATCAGCTCGACGGCCTGCTTTACTTCCGTCTTGTCGGCATCGCGACGAACACGAAACGCGTACTGGTTGTTGTTCGCCATGGCCAGGGAGGTCTTCTCCGTGACATGGGGAGCGATCAGGACGGTAGTCAGACGCTCAGTGCTCATACCAGGCGCTCCTCAAGCAGCTTCACGGCGCCGACGCTGAACAACACTTTGTCGTGCGCAGCCAGGGCCACCGGGTTAACGGCGGCGGCGGTCAGCACGTCGACGAAGGGCAGGTTGCGCGCGGCCAGGAAGAGCTTGTCGTCCTGGGCCTCAACCACGATCAGCACGTTGTCGAGGGACAGCTGCTTGAGCTTCTCGACCAACAGCTTCGTCTTCGGCTCAGCCAGCGTCAGGTCCGATGTCACAACCAGGCGGTCCGTGCGGACCAGCTGGGCGAGCATCGAGCGCAGGCCGGCGCGGTACATCTTGCGATTCACCTTCTGGGTGAAGTCGCGCGGGCGGGCAGCGAAGGCACGGCCACCGCCAACCCAGATCGGGCTGCGGATCGAGCCGGCGCGCGCCGAGCCGGTACCCTTCTGGGCCCACGGCTTCTTGCCGCCACCACGCACTTCCGCACGGCTCTTCTGGCGCTTCGTGCCCGAGCGGCCACCAGCCAGGTAGGCCGTGACAATCTGGTGCACGAGGGCTTCGTTGTACGCAGCGCCGAAGTTCTCGTCAGAGACATTCAGTTCGGCACCGTCATTGGCTATTTTGAGCTTCATAGGACGGCCTTACTTCTTCTTTCCGTCCGGCTTCTTGGCGTCGGCCTTCTTGCTCGGCGCAATGGACTTGCGCATAGCGAGGCGAGCGGCCTTCACCGACGGACGAACGATAACTTCGCCACCCTCGGAACCCGGCACCGCACCGCTGATCAGCAGCAGGTTGCGAGCGACGTCGATCTCGATGACGCGCAGGTTCTCAGTGGTGACACGAACCACACCCATGTGGCCGGACATGCGCTTGCCGATGAAGACACGACCCGGGGTCTGGCGCTGGCCGATCGAACCCGGTGCTCGGTGCGTTACCGAGTGACCGTGAGAGGCCGGGCCGCCGCCGAAGTTGTGGCGCTTCATCGTGCCGGCAAAGCCCTTGCCGATCGTGGTGCCGGTGACGTCGACCAGCTGCCCACTCTTGAAGATCTCGGCGCTAAACTCATCGCCCGGCTTCACGTCGGCAGCTTCGTTTCCGACGAGGCGGAACTCCACCAGCGACTTGCCCGGGGCAACGCCCAGCTTGGCGAAGTGACCCGCAGCAGCCTTGGTCAGCAGCTGGGGACGGCGGGCGCCGTACGTGACCTGCACGGCGCGGTAGCCGTCCACGTCGTTGTTCTTCACCTGTGCAACGCGGTTCGCCAGAACCTGGACGACCGTGACAGGCACGGACTCACCAGCTTCGGTGAAAACTCGCGTCATGCCGCATTTGCGGCCGACCAGACCGATAGTCATCTCGCATTCCTCTGTTCGACACAGCCAGCAAGGCGCACATGCGCACAGGCAGCATGTTGGCGGTTCCGGGAAGGTTTAAACCGAAGGAAAACAAAGCCGCCCACTGGGCAGCGATGTTCTCGAGTGGTTTTGGTCCAGGGTTCGTTAGAACCCGGAAGACCAACCTCGCCCGACTCCGCATTCGAAAACGCGGGCCGCCAGTAATCGTCTGACGGCTTAAAAAGGGTCGTGCATTCTATTAAGGGGCGCGACCCATAGCAACTAGTTTCGGAAAATAAAACTAGTTCAGTTTGATCTGGACATCCACGCCGGCCGGAAGCTCGAGCTTCATGAGGGCGTCGACCGTCTTATCGGTCGGATTTAGGATATCCATCAAGCGCTTATGCGTGCGCAGCTCGAACTGGTCACGCGCGTCCTTGTCGCCATGGGGGGAGACGAGGACGGTGAAACGCTCCATCTTGACCGGCAGCGGCACGGGGCCCTTGACGGTGGCGCCCGTGCGCTTGGCCGTCTCGACGATTTCCCGAGCCGAATTGTCGATCAGCCGATGATCGAAGGCCTTCAGGCGGATCCGGATGTTCTGGTTAGCCATATTCCTTCGCCTTACTTCAGGATCTTAGCAACGACGCCGGCGCCGACCGTACGACCACCCTCGCGGATGGCGAAGCGCAGGCCCTCGTCCATCGCGATCGGCGCAATCAGCTCAACCGTCATCTTGATGTTGTCGCCCGGCATCACCATCT
>CAIPVV010000024.1 GCA_903868595.1 uncultured Pseudomonadota bacterium | reverse complement strand
CCGGCGCCGGCGGCTGCGCCACAGACGGAGGGGCAGCGGAAGTATTCACGGCCGGCTGCAGGTCCGCAGTGTCCTGCCGCACAGGCTGGGCCGACAGGGCCGCCAGCGGCAGCAGCGCGAGCAGCCCGGCGAGGGATTTCATCACGGAGCACCTCCGGTTTGCGCCGCCGCGGAAGCGGCAGCGCCGGTCTTTGCCAACCGATTCCGCAGTTCGGCGATCCAGCCGACGACGGCCTTGTCGTCGCTGGCCAGGGCCTTGTAGTGCTCAAAGCTCGCCAGCGCTGCCGCCGAGCTGGAAAGATACAGGTCCTGCAAGACACCCTGATTGCGCCACGCGGCCGCATTGTCCGGCGCCAAGCTCACCGCCTGCTCGTAGGCCGCCGCGGCATCCGGGAACTGACCGGCCTCGCGCAGCGAGATGCCCAGTTCATTCCAGGCCTGCGAGCTGCGTGGCGCGCGCAGGGTGGCCTCGCGCAGGGCGGTCACGGATTCCTCCGGACGCTTGGCAATACGCAGCAGCAGACCCAGGTTGTACGAGGGACCCGCAAGCTGCGGGTTTTCGGCAGCCAATTGCTTGAGTTCCAGCTCCGCATCGGTTGTCTTGCCGGTGCTGGCCATCTTTAAGGCCTCCTCCTGCTTCGCCAGAGTCTGCGCCGGGTCCGGCTCGCTGGCTGGAGCGGTCTGCGTCGCCCCTGCCGCCGCCGAGTCCGGCGTAGGCGCGGCGGCCGGTTGCTCCACCGGGCCGTCCGAGGGCAACTGCAAGACGTGCTGGTATTTGCCACGCACTTCGGTCTTGGCATAGCGGCCCGGCACCAGTTTCACCAGGGCCTCGTAGCTGCCGCGTACGCCCTCGTCGAACAGCCCGTCGTTGGCCAGCGCGAAGTTGGCCTCGTGCAGCTTGATTGCCTGCTCCTCGAACGGCGTCGCCTGCTCTTCCATCAAGAGGTCGTACTGCTCGCGTTCGTCGCTGGAGAGGCCCTTGGGTCGTTCGGAGGCCAGCAGGTCCGCCGCCAGCTGGCGATACAGCTCCGCCATTTCGAAGTTGGCGCGGGTGGTGACTTCCGCCACGCTGTAGCTGCTGGCATCGCGATAGCCGAGCAGCGCTGTTTCCAGCGCCTTGCGCTTGGCGCCCAGGGAGTTCTTCAGCGGCGCCACGAGCTTGATAGCGCGGAACGCATCGCGAGCCGGATTGGCCAGCGCGAGGCGCGCGCGCGCAGCCAGGTAGCGCATGCGATCCGTGCGGGCGGTACCGGCCTGCGAATCCACCTTCACGATCTCTCGCTGCCAGTAGGCCTCGCGTTCAGCATGGCCCGCGGCCGCGGCCAGGTCGGCCAGGCGCTGGCGCGTCTCCACGCGCTCCGGCAGCGGGGTCGGGAACTCCGCCACCAGCCGCTCCAGGATCGCCACCGCCTGCGGCGTGTTACCGCTCTTCTCATACAGGTCCGCCGCGGTGGAAAGCGCTTCCTGGCGAATCGCAGCGGTCTCGCCGGCGCGCGCGGCGATGTGTTCGTACTCGGCCGCCGCGAGCGCGGGCCGGCCGGCCTGCGCGTAAGCCACGGCCAGCTTCTGCGTGACTTCCGGCTGCAGGTCGCTTCTGGGATAGTCGCGCCGGTAGGCCTCCAGCACCTCTATCGCGCGTGGCCACTGCTTCACGCTGATCAGGGCCGCCGCGGCGTCGTACTCGGCCGTGGCCCGTATCGGGGAATTCGGGGACACCGTGGCCACGCGCAGGAAGTCCTGCGCGGCGGCCTCGTTATCGCCCGCGTTGCGCTTGGCCTCCGCCTGGCGGTAGACCGACGCCGCCAGCTGTTCATCCAGCGCCTTGCGTTCCGTCTCGCCCGGCTTGGTCAGCTCCCGCGCGCTGCTCCACGCTGCCTCGGCGCGCTCGTAAGCCGCGGTGTCGAAGCTCGCCTGGCCGATGACGCTGTAGGCGATGCGTCGCTGCGGCCCCTCGGCCGGCGGCGTGCGCGCCAGGAGGCTTGCGGCCACTTCGATGGCGCGGGGCAGGTCCTTGGCCGCATAGAGATCCTGCGTGGCGCGGGTCAGCACGCCGGCGCTGTCGGCATGGGCCGGGTAGGTCTGCGCGAACTTAACGCCCGCCTCAATCGAGCGGCGATGCCAGGCCGGCTTCTCGGCGGCAGGCAACTGCTCCTCCTGCTTCTGGTAGGCACTCAAGGCCGCGTAGGCCGCCTTGGGCGAGTCCTCGCCGGGCGGATAGGCGTAAGCGCTGCGCTCGTACTCGGTCACCGCATCGGCGAACTGGCCACCCTCGAACAGGGCGTCGGCAAGCAGGTAGTTGGTGTGCGCCGACTCCGGATCCTCCGGGAAGGAAGCCAGTTCAGCGCGGTACCAGCGCGCCGCCTGCGCATAGTCCTCCGCCTTGTGGCTCCTTTGCGCGGTCGCATGGTAGTACGTCGCCACGTCGGCCAGGTTGGTCTTCAGCTCCGCCACCACGTTCGCATAGCGCTGGCGGTCGCGGCCGTTCCAGAAAGGCGCATCGAAGTTGTAGTGCTCGACGAATTCGCGCTTGCCCTCCAATACCAGCTGGGCGAAGCCACCCTTGCGGTATGCCTCGATAGCCTGGGAGGCCAGCCCCGGTGAGAACTCGTTGTTGGGGTCGCGGTTCACGAAGGCGCGGTAGGTGGTGGCCGCGTCCTGAAAGCGCTGCTTCTCGACATACAGGTCGCCCAGCCGCGAATACAGCAGCGCCGCATAGGGAGGATTACCCAGGCGCGTCATGAAGTCATCCAGCGGCTGGGTGCCGTCCAGATAGGAGAATGTCACGCTCATCACGCGCAGCGTGTCGTCGACGAGTTCGCGGTCCGCCCGCCCCAATCCCTCCGGGCGCAGCAGCGTGCCCGGGCGGTTGTGATCGACGAGCTTCAGGTCCAGCAGTTTCGCGAAGACCGGCAGGGACTCCTCATTGAGCGACTGCTTGAACAACGCCCAGCCCTGCTTGTAGAGGCTTTGCTGGTAGAAGGCGCCGGTGGCGCCCTGCCCCACGACCAGCCTGTAGGCCGACTCGGATTCGCGGTACCGCTGCGCGGAGAAGAGGATCTCGCCGCGACGGAACTGCACCTCGCCGATTTCCCTGGTCTGCGGATAGCGACGCACGATGCTGTCCAGGGTCGCGAGCGCCTGCTCCACCTGGCCCGTGGTCTCATAGGCGCGGGCCAGCTGGTAGAGCACCTGGTCGTTGCGAGGGTAGTCGGGGTAGGCCTTCAGCAGGACGCCGTACAGACGGATCGCCTCGGCGCCGCCCAGGTCGATGCGATTGACCTCGCTCTCCAACCGCTCCAGCTCCCCGCTCTCCAGCGACAGGTCGCCCAGGCGGCGCAGGGCCTCGGCACGACGCTCAGGGTCCGTGTTCTGCAATTCCAGGAAGCGGCGATAGTTGTCCATGGCACGCGATGCCGAGCCACGCGAAGGGCCTTCGATGCGCACCTCCACCTTGCGGGTGCCCAGGTCCTTGATGGTCGCGGCCGGCTTGGACGCATCCGCCGACCAGGCGGCGCCGGCCGCCAGCGCCGAGGCGACGGCCATGACCCGCAGCAGGTGTCGGTGCGGGCGCGGCATCAGCGCCCACCCTCCGACGCCCGGTCGTACATGGAGGCCAGTTCAAAGCGAGCTTGCACCTCGTACTGCGCCATGCGCTCCTTCTGCGCCTCAAGCTCGGAGATGGCCCTGTCCGACAGGAGCTTCCCCTGCGTATCGGAAGCCGCCGCCAGATGCGCGCGCAGGGCGGTAAGCCGCGTCTGCAGGATTGCCAGCCGTGCGGCGAAGTCCCCGGTTGTTGTCGGCGCCGATTCACGCGCCCGCTGCACCCGCAGCCAGCGGCTGTGGGCCTCCGTGAGCGCCTGGTCCAGCGTGCGCAGGTCGCGCGTCTGGGCGTACAGGCGGGCGCGGTAGGACTGCTGCAGGTTCCACGACAGCACGCCCTTGGCCAGCCGCAGCTTGTCCTTCAGCGCCACCGCATCGGGGTTGTTGGGATCCGAGGCGATGGCCGCCTCCATCTGCTCGATGGCCTGCCACTGCTGACGTTCAGCGGCGCTGCCCAGTGCCGCGGCGTCCTTGCGGGCTACCAGGTCATTGACGCGCGCCTCGATCCCCTGCCGGCGCGCATCGAAGTTCGCGACCGCACCACTGGCGAGCATCGCCTCCACGCGCGGCGTGCGATCGGCAAACGCGCGCTCGCGCGCCTCGATCATGTCCGCGTACACGCCCATGTTCTCGTCCCAGCGGCCCAGCGTCCTGCCGAGGTACGCAAGATCCCGGATGTTCTTGAGGCCTTCCTGGAACTCATTGCCCGCGAGGATGGGATACAGGTAGCGCGATTCCGGCGCATCGGGCAGCTGCTTGAGCTGCCAGAGCCAGCCCCGCTCGCTGCCGATGGCATCCTCCTTGAGCAGTTCGGAGAGCAGCGCCCCTTCGCGGATATGGCCGATCGACACGTTGATCCGGGCGGCCTCGTCGGCGAAGGCCTTCAGCGCCTGCTCGTAATACTCGGCCGCCTGGCCGCTGGCGCCCAGCTTGCCAAAGGCATAGGGCACGGCGAGGTTGGCCTCCTGCACCGCCGCATCCAGCAGGTTGCGATCACGCAATTCCAACCACGGCGTGAGCGCCTGCTGGTACTGGCCGAGTGCGGCATCGGCCCAACCCAGCCCCAGCAGCGCCTTGTTGGACTGCGCCCCCTTCAGGCGCACGCGCTGCAGCGGAGTTTGCGCCTGCGCCGGCTGCTGGGCCTGCAGGTACGCAAATCCCAGTGCCAGATTCGCCTTGTCCTTCAGGGCGAGCATCTCCTCGCGCGGAGTATCGAGCGTGCCCACCGCCGTCAGCTGGCGATCCGCTTCTGCGAGGCGGTTGCTGCGGACCAGCGCCACACCGAGGTTGAAGCGCGCATACGACGTCCAGTCCGACGTGCCCTGCACGCCCTCCAGGAGCTTGATCGCCTCGTCATAGCGACCCAGGCGCATCAGCGCGTTGGAGGCCAGCTGCAGGCGTTCCGGATCCAGCCCATCGGCCAGCGTCCCCTGCACCTTGCCCAGGGATTCGACGGTCTTGTCGTAGTAGCCGCGCGCATACCAGACACGCGCGAGGTAGAACCACGCCTTGTTGCGCACGGCCGCCGGCACCGTGGGCCCCAGCAGCGCCTCGAAACGGCGGCCCGCCTCGTTGTGCATGCCGAGCTGCAGGTACAGGCCACCGGCCAGCAGACCGGCATCGGCCGCGTGGTGGGGCATCAGCTTCCACTGCGAATAAGCCTCCAGGCGCGTCAACGCCTCGAAGTCATCCCCCAGGTACAGTTGGTACAACACGTCGCCGTAGTGCAGGTCCTGCACCCGGGCAACGGGTAGTGCGTCCGCGCTCGCCTTGTCCGCAGCCGCAGCCGCGCCGCCCAGGAGGGGCAGGCAGGCCGCAAGGCCGAAGAGGGCGTGACGCAAGCTCATGGGTACGCTTATTCCCAGTCCTTGATCTCGAATTCCGGCTGCAGCCGGCGCTGCTTGTCGGAAATCTTCAGTTCCAGATACTTGGCACCCACTGCCTTCTCGAAATTCAGCCGCGCGCCGCGACTGTAGTCATCGCCATGCGGTCCCTTGCCCGTGAACAGGGCCACCAGCTCGTGCTTGCCCAGCTTGACGTTGCCCAGGTAGAGGCGTTGCACGCCGCCCTTGAGCAATGCCTCGGCTTCGCGCGGCGTGTAGAGGTACTTGGTGACTTCCTTGTTGTCGATTCGCAGCTGCACCGTGTCCAGGGCGAAGAACTCGCCCACGTCCATCGAGAGAAACACGGCGACCTGCGTGTTGGCGGGGAACAGCAGTTCCTCCTCCAGCGTGAAGAGGTCGCGGTTCAGGTCCACGACGTCCTTCTTGAGCGCCTGGATTTCCTCGTCGACGCTGCGCGTATCCGCGGCAGCCGCCTGCCCCGGCGCCGTGGGCGGCGCATCAGCCGCCGCTGCAGGTGCGGCCGTGGCCGCTGGCACAGGCTCCGCGGCGGCGGCCAGCAGCGGCCAGCCGACCGAAAGCGACAGGAGAAGCAGAATCTTGGGTACGCAGTTCATGCTCGATTGCCTTGGGTTCATTCGTCCAGCAGCGTCTTGAGTTGCGCCAGGTAACCGGCTTCATCGCCGGCGCGGTAGTCGCGGTACACGAAGCGGACGGCACCGGACCGGTCGATCAGCAGCAGCATCGGCAGGCTGTCGACCCGGTAGGTCCGCGCAACGTCCTTGGAGGGATCCATGAGCAGGGCCAGGCTCTTGGGCAACGCGGCCAGGAATTGCTGGGCCGCCGTCTGGTTATCGTCGACGTCCACGGCAAGCGTCGTCAGGCCAGCCGAGCCATAGGTGCTCTGCAGCTTGTCCAGGGCGGCCAGCTGCCCGATACAGACCCCGCAGCGGCTCCCCCAGAAGGTCAGGGCGACGACATCGCCCCGGGACTCCGACAGCCGGACGTTGAAGCCGGCGATGGAGCGCAGGGCGAATTCGGGAGCCGGCTTGCCCAGCAGGAGATAAGGTAATTCCGCAGCGCCACAGGGCGGGAGCGCTGCCAGCAGCGCCGCTACGAGGAAATACTTCTTAAATGCAGTGCGACGCATAGCTGATTTAACAGTTGTTGTCCGGAGGATAGCGCGCCCAGCCTCCTAGGCAATGACTCCGTTCACGATCGGCGCAAAAGCGGTCAGGCTGTCCCGCAGGGTGCCCCCCCCCAGGCCCTGGGTCGGGAAGCGGGTCGTGAAGGCCCCCTCCTCCCCGTGCAATCCCATGTAATTCAGGATGACGGTCTCCACCAGCAAGTTGACGGCATTGGCGGCCGGGCTGGAGGAGGTCACGACCGAGCCGTCGCCGCTAAACCAGCCGAGCTGCTGCGCCGCCGAGGTGCGCAGCGCCGGGCGACCCTTGGGGTTGTAGACGAGGAAGAAGCCCGACGCGGTGGACGCATTGTCGCCGGTCCAGACGCCCTTGCCCCGGCCGTTGACCGAATTGTCGATCAGGCCGCTGGAGGACAGCGAGCCGTCGCTGAACACATAGAGCATCAGTGGCTTGCCCGCGCGGGCCGCGTACTCCAGGCAGGCGCCCATGCACTGCCCGGCCTGGAAGTCGCGCTGCTCGCCAGTGGCCCGGTCGCCGGTGTGGTAGTCGAACCCACCCATCTGGATGGTCCCGGCGCCGGCATTGCCGTCGATGACCATCTTCATGACGGCGGCGGTCTTGGCAAACTCGCTGTTGGCGGTGATTTCCGCCGCGGTGAAAATGCCGCCCGGCCCGGTGATTCGGGCGTCCTTCGTGGGATCCAGCGCCGCCGGGGAACTGAAGGTCTCCGCGAGGTAGGCGGACTTGACGTAGCCGCACTGCGCGAACTTCTTGATCGCCGCGTCCTGGGCGGGGATCTTCGTGTCGACGACGGCGAGCTTCTTGTCGCTGATCACTGCCATCGACTCCAGCACCGAGACGACATCGGCCGGATTGCTAAAGAGCGTGCCCAGCTCGCCCGTATCGACCAGCCCGGTGACATCGCTGGGCCGGTCGACCTTGGTGGGACGCACGCTGAGGTCGATCATCATCGCCGGCGCCATCGAGTTGCCGCCCGAATCGCTGCTTACCGACCCGATGAGGGTCAGCAGCTGCCCGTCCGCACCGGCCCTGTAAATGCCGTACATCGGGTTGTGGGGGTTATTGGCCGTGTCATTCTGGGAGCTGGCGGCAATCACCGTGCCATTGGTGTTGGCGGCGGTCATCGGCGACACGGCGCGCGCCTTGATGCCACGCAGGAAGGCGCTGTCACTATGAAACGCGAGCCCGAGGCTGGTGTCGGTGAAGGTCGGCAGGTTGGGCGTCATGTTGCCCGGTATGCCCAGCTTGGAGTACCCGGCGGTCGTCAGGAAATCCATCTGGCCGCCCGGACCACCGACCAGCACGTTCGAGCCGGCGATGTTGCCACCGCCGGAGAGGTCGAAGCAGATGAACGGGATCTTGCCGGCACCCGCCGAGATGCCGCACAGCGAGGCGTTGAGGCCCGCGGCATCCAGGTCGGCGATCACGTTGGCCCGCGCCGGGGAGCTCCCCAGGCTTCCCAGCAAACCGGGAAGCAACACCGTGGCTGAACCGCCGATCAGGCCAGCGGAGAGAAACTCCCGACGTGACACCGGTGCCCGGTGATCCGCGTGCCGCAGCGGTTCGGTGAGGCCGAGGCCCTTGGGCACTTTGCGAAGGATATGCATAGGACTTTCCTCGTTACCTGACCGCGGCTACTGAACGGTCAGCGTGCTGCTGCCCAGCACAGCTGCGCAGGCGGCCTTGGTGATCGTGCCCGTTCCGGCCCCGCCGTTCATCAGCTTGGTCATGAGCGCCGTAAGTTCGGTGCGCACGCCCGTTGGCGTGGGCTGCGTGGCCAGCTGGCTGCCGTCGACCTTGTCCAGGAGGGGCTGGATCACGATGTCCATGCCGGCCTGCGCCGCAAACAGCTGGGCCGGCGGCGTTGCGAGGTTGAGTGCCGCGCCAAAGAACGCCGTCCGGGCATTCGCGTCGTCCACCATGGCCGAGCAATACTTGATCGCGAGCTGCGCGATACCGGTCTGGTTCGCGGCCAGGAAGGCCTGGATGCTGGGCGTCGGCGGCAACTGCTGTTTGAGGGTCTGGAAGGTAGCCGACACGCCGGCCTGGGTTACCGGGATACCGGTGATCTTCGCCATGCTGTGATTGATTTCATCAAATGTTCGCACGCCAATGTCCGGCTGCGGCGCCAAGTCCACCGGAACCTGCGACACGGGCGTCGCATCGGTGACCGCGTGCGTGTGGGTGCCAATCTGCTCGAACGTCAGGAAAAACAGGTCGTAGGCAGGCCCCTTCTGCAGCGCGATGACCGTTCCGATCTGGGAGAGCAATTGCCCGCTGCCGGCCGCGTAGGCGGGGCTGCCGATGGTCGCATTGAGGTTGGCGTAGGCCTGCCCCACGATCACCTCGGCGCCATTGAGGCCGATGCGCATGCCCTTGACCGGAATGCCGGCCGGGGCCGCGTTGGGATCCAGGCTGATGAAGGTCGGCTTGTTGAAGAGGTAGCTGTAATTGTCGTACTGGCTGACCTCGAACAGGATGTAGCTCTGCGCCACGCCGGTCAGGGTGGAGACATTGAAGAGCAGGAAGTAGCGCTCGCCGACGCCAGCGGCGAAATTCTGCTGCACCTGTGCCGCGGTCAGGGCGCGATTGTGGACGGCGGCGAACTTGATCACGCCGGTCCACTGCCGGGTGTTGCTGGTCTCATTTCCCAGTATCAGCGCGAAGGTGTCATCCCAATCGGACAGCGAGCCGCCGCCGACCGGATCCACATCGCCGGTGGAGTTGCCGTTGACGTAGAGGCGCCGCCCCCTGACCGGATCAAAGGTCAGCACGATGTGCTGCAGCGACGCCTGGGCGTTGCGGTTGGTGTCCTTGGTGAGCAGTGTCGGCGAGCCGTTGGCATTGGTCGTGCTGGCCCGGCCGAAAGCCTCGTACTGGTAGGCGCGCTGGGACAGCGTTGCGTTGCGGGAAGTGGTACTGCCGGAGTAGCTGAGCAGGTAGGCGTCCTCCTGCACGACGTTGGCCGGCGCCGCCCACAGCTCGATGCTGTACTCGCCCGTGGCCGTGATCTTATCCGTCAGCTTCTTGCTGGCCGTCGTGGTGCCCTGGGCCTTGCCGCCGGACTTGATGTTGATGCCCCAGCCGCCCACCCAGCTGGTGTTGCCGCTCAGGGTCAGGTTCAGCGCGGGCTCCACGCCACTGGTGTCGAACGCCGTGGTACCCGCGCCGGTCTTGAATTCGTATTTGGCGATAACATTGGTATCAAAGCGATTGCCGCCGGCAGCCACGGTGCCGTCGTACATGCGCAGCGCCTTGCTCACGACGAGTGCGGGATCCACTTGCGTCAGCGGAATAGCGTTCGCGAAGGACTGGATCGCCGAAAGCATCGTCGCCGCGTCGTTGGTGCAGCTAGAGGTCCAGCAGTTATGGAACTCATCGCGCAGGCGCACGACGAAGCGCGAGGCACTGGGATCGTCCAAATTGATCTTTGCGATCGCGGCAGCATACGCCTCGTCGACGTCGTTGCTGGCGAAGAACGGCGCCTGCGGGGTCACGGCGCTGGAGGAGTGGCAGCGGACGCAATTGCCCTTGTTCGAACTGTGGAGGACCGGATAGATCCACTGCGCGAAGAGCGCAGAGTCCGCCGGGAAGCTCTTGCTCGCACCGACCGTCTGGTCGGCCGGCGCCTGCAGCTGGATCTGCGTGCCGCCGGTGGCCACCGACCCCGCCCAGTTGCGGATCCAGGTGGTCAGGATGTCGGCACAGGCCTGGGCGCTGCTCAGCCAGCAGTTATGCCCGCCACCCACCTTGATCACCAGGCGCGACTGGTCGGGTTGCAGCAGGTTTACAACGGTATTGGCGTCGGCGTAGGCCAGGTTCACATCATCGTTGCGGGCAAACCTGGGCGACTGGCCCGTGGCGTTGTGGCAGCCGCCGCAGCGAGTGTTCGACTTGATGTTGTCCCAGAGGTTGATCTTGAAGGCCTGGACGTCCGCCGTGGAGGGGGCCGGCCCGGTGTAGTCCGCCACCGCCTGGGGGCTGGTGACCGGGTTGACCGAGGTGGCGGCGCCACCGCTGCAGGCCGCGAGCACCAGCACAGCCAGGGCGAGCAGTCCGTGCTTGAGGGTGTGCATCTACTTCATTCCTCAATCGCCCATGCAGTAGACGGCCGCTGCCGCGAAGACGTCTTTCAGCTTGTAGCCGTTGGCCTTGAAGCCGGCCGTGATGCTATCGACCTGGCCGCGGTCGGCGGCATTGCCCGGCGCCCGCAGGCACACGGCCTTGAAGACCTTCTCGACCTGGCAATGGGCGAACTGATCGCTACCGGCCAGCTCCTGGCCGAGCGACTTGGCGCCCGAGGCTGCGACCGGCGCCGGGCCGTTCCAGCCCAGCAGTTTATTGGCCCCCTTGCGCCAGTAATTGCTCCAGCCGTCGTCCTTGGTGACGTAGCCCTGCTTGAAGTTATCGGAGTTGATGAGGTACTTGGGTTGCACCTGGCCCGCCGTGTAGACCAGGCGGCCGGCGGTGCTATCGAAATTGTAGTAGGCAAAGGCCTGGGCCATCGGATCCATGCCGCTGTGGCAGGTCACGCAGCTGTTGAGGAACAGACGGCTATCACCGCCCGGGGAACGACTCACGTCCTGCCGGATCCGGTCCGGGGGCAACGTACCGTCCTGCACCTGCTCCATGTCCTTGCAGAGGTGGTTCATGAGCGTGAAGCGAAACATCGCACGGTTGGTACCGTTCACGAAGAACGCCGCCGAGGCCGCGCGAGTCGTGATGACACCGGCGGTGGCATTGGAGGGGATGCCGGTGACGCTGGACTGGGTCGTGGCCACGAGCACGGCAGGATTGCTGAGATCCGCGTCCTGCGACTCCATCGTCGCGTACAGGCTGTTGTCCGTGGGTGAGTACGCCGGCAGTCCCGAGCCACCCACGTATAGAATGTCTGCCGAAAGCACCGTATTGAAGGGCACATTGTCCCGAACCATGCCGATGACCGTGGCCGTATAGTCATTCAGCGGGGCGAAAGCCGTCTGGTCGCGATTGGTCCACGGCGTGACGAAATTTTTCAGGGTCACGCTGTAGAAGGACGGCGCCTGCATCGCGATGCTTGCCGCCGCGACCGCGTTGCCGCTGCCGATCAGCGCCGCCATCTGGTTCAGGGTGGTGGGCGACGGGGGCACGCCGGCGATTCGGTCATGTAGGCGCTTGGCCTGGGTGCGGGAGTCGGCCTGCGCGGCGCCACTTCCCAGCAAGGCCGCTGCGAGCAGTACGCCCGCGCCGAGGAGCCTGAGAAGACGCAGTAATTGGATCATGAGACCGTGCCCTGCTACGCGAGTGATAGGTCCATCGATGCCTTGCGCCGCAAAATATACGCAGCGCGCAATGGGGGCCGAAATGTCGCCTTAAACAGACGTCGCTAGTAACCGACATCACACCAACTTACGGCGCAAAGGTATGATCCACCGCGGGAATTGGGATCCTCGTCACGGCGTGGGAGCGCAACGAGGTCTACCAAGCCGTGAGCGCACCGCGCTTGCGCGCGCCAGGGAACAGCAAGGGTGGCTAGTTTGGGAACGATACGTTTCGGACATCTTGTGCTGGGAGCTCTGGGCGGCTGCCTGCTGCTGGCCGGTTGCGGCGGTGGCGGGAACCTCAGCCTGGGAAGCGGGCAGTCGGTGGACCCGGCAATCGTCGACTTCCCCATCGCGTACGTGAAGCGCACGATCCCGGCCAAGCAGGACAACCTCAAGCAGCGCCGCGACGCCACGCCCAAGGCCGACCTGTTCGTACGGGAACGCGCTGCCTCCAGCGCACCGGAGCGCAACGTCACGCTGCGCGTCACCGGCACGGCGAACTTCGACGTCAAGGACGTCGACGTTTCAACCGACGGCACGAAATTCATCTTCGCCATGCGAGGTCCGCTGGCGGTCAGCCAGGACGAGCGCGACCCGCCGTTCTGGGGAATCTGGGAATACACGGTCAAGACCGACACGCTGCGCCGCGTAATCGCCTCTGACACCATCGCCGCCGAAGGCAACGACATCTCGCCGCACTACCTGCCCGACGGGCGCATCCTGTTCACCTCCACGCGCCAGCGGCAATCCCAGGCTGTCCTGCGGGATGAGGGCAAGCCGGGCTACGAGGCACAGACGGAGGATCGCAACGAGAGCACCTTCGACCTGCACGTCATGGACGCCGACGGCACCAACATCCACCAGGTGTCGTTCAACCAGAGCCACGACATCGACCCCACGGTGCTGGCCAACGGCCGGCTGATGTGGAGCCGCTGGGACCACGCGCCCGGCAGCACCGGGGCCGGCATACATCTCTACACGGCCAACCCCGACGGCACGGACCTGCAACTGCTGTACGGGGCGCACAGCCACCTGACCGGCACGAACAACACCGCCATCCAGTTCGTGAAGTCGCGTGAAATGCCGGATGGCCGGATCCTGGCACTGATCCGACCGGATACGGGCACCTTCTTTGGTGGCGACCTGACGCTGATCGACACCCGCACCTACGTGGAAAACACGCAGGCAGTGCTGGCCAGCGCCGGCATGAGCGGCCCGGCGCAGCAGCGGGCCACGCCCAACGACATCTCCACGATTCCCGGCCCCTCGGTGGGCGGACGATTCAATTCCGCCTTCCCGCTTTGGGACGGTACGGGCCGTATCCTGGTGAGCTGGTCGCAGTGCCGGCTGCTGGAAGGCACGACGATCGTGCCGTGCACGGCCAGCCGGCTCGCCTCCCCGACTGCGGTGGAGGCGCCAGTGCTGTACAGCGCCTGGATGTTTGATCCTGCCGCCAACACGTTCAAGCCGCTCTTTGACCCGGTGGAGGGCGTGATGATCACCGACCTGGTGGCCGCCCAGCCGCGCGCGCTGCCGGCCGTCATCCTGGACAAGGTTGCGGTGCTGGACTTTGACCCCTCCCTGGAGAGCGAGGGCGTCGGCATCCTGGACATCCGCAGCGTCTACGATTTCGACGGCAAGGACGTGACCGCGCCGGCCACGGGCATCGCCACGCTCGCCAACCCCGCCCTGCGAACCGCCGACCAACGCCCAGCTCGATTCCTGCGTCTGGAAAAGCCCGTCTCCATGCCCGATCCGCGCGTGCTGCAAATCTCCAACGCCGCCTTCGGTGCGTCGGGCTTCATGCGAGAGATCCTGGGCTACGTGCCGATCGAGCCGGACGGCTCGGTGCGGGTCAAGGTGCCCGCCAACGTGGCCTTCCAGATCTCGGTCCTCGACAAGGATGGCCGCCGGCTCTTCCCGGTGCATCGCAACTGGCTGCAGCTGCGCCCCGGCGAGACTCGCAGCTGCAACGGTTGCCACGACTCCGGGTCCGCGCCGCAGGTCTCCCACGGCCGCAGCGGCCTGTTCGGCGCCGCCTGGGGGGGCGCGGCCTCCGGCACGTTCCCGAACACCCTGGCAAAGTACACCGCCAATTCAGGCGACACCATGGCCCAGGTGCGCGCGCGCTGGAGCTGCAGCAACGACAGCTGCCGCTCGTTGGTGCCCAGTATGGATGTGAAGTTCGTGGACGAGTGGACCGACCCCGTCGTGCGTGCGCCGGATGCCAGTTTTTCCTACTCCTACACCGGCGCCAATGGCCTAACCATTCCGGCATTCCCGACCAGCGCGACCTGTGAGAGCACCTGGTCGAACATCTGCCGCATCGTGATCAACTACCCCCAGCACATCCAGCCGCTGTGGGGCCTCTCGCGCGTCACGCTGGCGGCGGACGGGGTGACCGTGGTCTCGGACAACACCTGCACCCGCTGCCACAGCCCGGTCGACCCGTCGAACGGCACGGTCCGGGTGCCGGCGGCCAACCTGGACCTGGGTAGCACGGTATTGGCTGCAGAACAGCACACGGTCGCCTACCAACAGCTCTTGTTCCCCCACAACCTGCAGACAGTTACCATGGGTGCGCTGCAGGATGTACAGCCCGTGACGTCGGTCTCGTCGCCCCTGGCGGCTGGCAGCGCGCGGGGTTCGCCACGCTTCTTCAGCCGCTTCGTAAGCGGTGCGAGTCATGCCGGGTACCTGACGCCCGCCGAATTACGCCTGATTTCCGAGTGGGTCGACATTGGCGCACAGTATTTCAACAATCCGTTCGACCCTGCCGCCCCGCAGCCCTGACGTCCGGCGCCATCGCACCGGATGGCTGATCGCGCTGGTTCTGGGCGCGTCGGGGTGCTTCGCGCCGGCCGCCCAGGCGGCCAAGGAATACCTGCAGCTGTTCGTCGCGGAGCCCTACCTGGAGCTGCACATCGGCCCGGGCCGGGTCTACCCGGTGACGCAGGTCGTGGCCCGAGGCGAATCGGTCGACGTCCTCTACCGTCGCACGGAATGGTTCCGCGTGCGCACCGAGCGGGGCATCGAGGGCTGGGTCTCGGAACGGGACCTCTCGCTGGCAACGCTGGCCGACGGCACGCTCTTCAAGTTCGACTTCGGCAATCGCCAGGGCTTCCAGTCGCATCACTGGGAGGCGGGCCTGTCGGCGGGTGACTTTGGCGGCGCGACGCTCATTTCCGGCTATGTCGGCCGCTCGCTCAACGACCAGCTGGCCCTGGAACTCACCGGGCAGCAGTTCCTCGGCAATGCCTCCAACGGCTACACCGTGGACCTGGGACTTGCCCACGTCTTTGCGCCGGAATGGCGAATTTCGCCGTTCGTGTCGATCGGCACCGGACTGATCCACGTCCAGCCCAAGGTGACCCTCGTCCGGCAGACCGACCGCACCGACCAGACCGCCTTCGTGGGCGCTGGCTTACGCTACTACTGGACCCGGCGCTTTTTCGTGCGCGGCGAGTACCGAACCCACATGGTGTTCACCAGCCGCAACGCCAATGAGGAAATCGACGAATGGAAACTCGGTCTCGCCTTCTTCTATTGATGGTGGTGCTGGCGCCGCTCTCGGGCTGCGCCTCGCTGCACTGGCCCTGGCAACAGAAGCCCGCGCCGGTCACGGACGCCAGTAGCGACACGGCCGAGCAGCCGGTCGCCACCCCGCGGGTCATCGACCCGCAGGTGCAGCGCCGCACAATCAAGGTCCCCAAAATCGCCGCCAAGGACTTCGAGCTGGGCCTGTTCTACGGCGCCCTGTCGGTGGAGGATTTCGGCACCAACCCGGTCTCCGGCGTGCGGGCGGCCTTCCACGTGACCGAAGACTTCTTCTTTGAGGCGAACTACGGCCGCTCGACAGCCGGCAAGACCAGTTTTGAGACCCTCAACGGCTCCCTGCAGCTGCTGACGCCGGCTGAGAGGCGGTTCACGTATTACAACGTCTCCTTGGGCTACAACATGCTGCCTGGCGAGGTGTATCTCGGTCGCAACCTTGCCATGAACAGCTCGCTCTACCTGCTGGGTGGCATTGGCAGCACGAAGTTCGCTGGGGATCAGCACTTCACCGTGAATTTCGGGGCCGGTTACCGCGTACTGCCGACCGACTGGCTCGCGATTCACGTCGACATGCAGAATCTCGTCTTCCAGTCGGACTTGTTGGGCAGCAAGAAGCTCACCAGCAATCTGGGCGCAAGCATCGGAGCAACCGTCTTCTTCTGATCGCCACAAGGATGTTCGCCATGCGCAGGACCTCACGCCTCGCCAGCCTTCTGACGCTGGCCCTGATCAGCCTGCCGATGGCCGCGCTGGCGGCCCCTGATGTGGCACCGGACTTCAAGCTGGCCGCGGCCGGCGGCAAGGACGTAAGCCTCGCCCAGTACCGCGGCCAAGTCGTGATGATCAACTTCTGGGCCACCTGGTGCGGCCCCTGCCGGCAGGAGATGCCGGTGCTGGAGCAGTTGCAGCACAAGTACAAGCCGATGGGGTTCACCCTGATCGGCGTCAATGTCGAGCCCGACTCGGTCGGGGCGGTGGACTGGCTGAAGGCCACACCTGTCACTTTTCCGATACTGTTCGACACCGACAGCAAGGTCAGTAAGCTCTACTCGGTGTCTGGCATGCCTAGCACCGTGATCGTGGACCGCAAGGGCAACCTGCGCTACCTGCACCGCGGCTACAAGCCGGGCGACGAGAACGAATATCTGGACCAGATCCGGGCATTGGTACGGGAGCAATGATTGCACTCATGAAGACACGGCCCTCAGGCAGCACCGCCCACCGCAAGCGCTGGTTGGTTCCGGCGGCACTCCTGGCGCTGACGCTGCTGGAGGGCTGCGGCCACATCGAGCCCTGGGTGAAGCCCTACGAGCGCGAGCACCTGGCTGACCCGATCATGGCGATGGACCGCAACCCGGTCTCCTCCTCCTACATGGAACATGTCTTCGAGGTGCGCGAGGCGGCGCGAGGCGGTCTGGGCGGAGCGGGCGGCGGTTGCGGCTGCAACTGATGCACGTGAAGCTCTCCCTGCGCAATCTCCTGGCTCTGGCGGCGCTCGCGGGCGGCCTGACCCAGGCAGCCGTCCTGCCGGAAGACCGTGCGGACGTCCTCTACCATCACTACGAGGGCGGCGGCGTGACCGTCGAGGGTCCCTCGGTGCTGGTCCGCAAGAAAGTCGGCGAGTCGGTTTCCGTCGCGGCCAACTACTACGTCGACATGATCTCCAGCGCCTCCGTCGACGTGCTCACCCAGGCCAGCCCGTACAAGGAGCGACGCGAGCAGAAGAGCCTCTCCGTCGACTACTTGCATGGCAAGAGCATCTACTCCGCAGGCTACGTGAATAGCCAGGAGCCGGACTATCAGTCCAAAACGGCGTTCTTCAACGTAAGCCAGGATTTGTTCGGGGACCTGACGACGGTCACGCTGGGCTACTCGCAGGGCTGGGACACCGTCGGCAAGCGTGGCGACCCCAGCTTTGCCCAGCCCGTGGACCGACGTAATTTCCGCATCGGCGTCACCCAGGTCATCACCCGCAACATGCTGCTGGGATTGAACCTGGAGACGACGACCGAGGAGGGATACCTGCAGAACCCGTACCGCTCCATGCGGTACCTGGGGCCGGTTTCCGGCACCTACGCCACAGGCCCGGAAATTTATCCGCGCACCCGCACAGGCACGGCCTCGGCCGCGACGATCAAGTACTACCTGCCCTGGCGCGCTGCGGCCGAGGGCCAGTACCGCTTCTTCACCGATACCTGGGGCATCCGGGCGCACACGGCGGGCCTGGAGTACACGCAGCCGGCCTGGGGGAAGTGGATATTCACGGGCCGATACCGCTTCTACACGCAGAATGCGGCGACCTTCTACAGCGACCTTTTCCCTAGCGCCACCTACCAGAACTTCATGGCAAGGGACAAGGAGTTCGCGGCCTACACCACGAACACCCTCGGCGTGGGCGGCAGCTACCAGTTCCCGCTGTTCTTTGCCTCGCAGTGGCTCAAGAAGGGCACGGTTAACCTGAACTACGATCACATCATGATCAATTACAAGGATTTCCGGGACCTGCGCGGCTTCCCGCCCGGCACAGTGATCCCCGGCACCGAGCCTCTCTATTCCAGCAACGCCAACGTCATCCAGCTGTTCTTCTCATTTTGGTACTGAGGCTGCCGCTGGCGGTGCCAGGCCCTTCGAGTAGTACACCTTGCCGTCAGCCGCGATCACGATCGCGTCCGCATCGGTCAATCCATTGATAAAGTCGATCCCGGCCTTCGGGCCCAGGATGAACACCGTCTTGGAGAGGCCGTCGGTGCGCGTCGCCGTGGACGCGATGATCGTGGCGCTGCGGACCGAGTGCGGCGACTTGCCTGTCTTGGGATCCAGGATGTGGTGGTAGCGAACGCCGCCCTCATCGAAGAAGCGCTCGTAGTCACCCGAGGTTGAGAAGGCGGCATCCTCAAGCGGGATGCGCATGACCACCTTGTCGCGATTGTCCGGATCCCGGATGCCGATGACCCAGGGCTTGCCGAATCGATCGCCGATAATGCGGCTGTCCCCGCCCGCATTCACCATGGCCCGCGAGAAACCCGCGCGCTTCAGGATGTCGATCCCCCGGTCAACCGCGTACCCCTTGGCGATGCCTCCGAGGTCGATGCGCATGCCTGGCCGCTGGAAGGCCACGGAGTGCGCCACCGGATCCAGCTGCACGTGGCGGTAGTCGATCCCCGGCAGGGCGGCGGCGATCGCCGCGTCGTCGGGGTGCTGGTGCCGGCGGTAGTCGTACAGGTAGCCCACGCTCGCGTAGGTGACATCGAACACGCCCTTGGAGAGGCGGGAGTACTGCATCGAGATGGCCAGCACATCAAACAGCTCCGGAGACACCACGACCGGATGCCTGCCGCCCTCCGCGTTGACACGGGACAGCTCCGAGGTCGGCTTGTAGGTGCTCATCATCTCGTCGACCTGGCGCATGTCGCCGAATACCGACGCAATGGCGGCCTCCCCCTGCGCGACATCCGTGGTCCAGAGTTCCACGACGCAACGCGTGCCCATGATGGCCTCCTCGCGGTAGAGCCACTCGGCTCGCAGCGGAGCAGCCCCCAGGAGCAAGAAACAGCCCAAAACGACCTGTGACCGCACAGACAGGGATTGGCGTTCAGTGTGCATTCACGGACCTTACTCCACCCTGCGGGTGTGGAGTAAGCTCCGCGCAGGTCGCCCTGTGCCTTGCAACAAGGATTGCCAAATGCATCAAAAGATCCGTCGCCTTCTCACCCTACCCCTGCTGCTGATCGCGCTGGGCTCGGCCACTATCGTTCACGCCCAGGCACGCGAGGAATCCCGCCTGCTGATCGCCTCCGAAGTCCTTGACGAGTTGCGCACCCAGCGAGACGACGTCATTCCCGAGCGCCTCCTGCAGCGCGCCTATGCCGTGGCGGTGATCCCGGATGTGTTCAAGGCCGCGCTGTTCATCGGCGGGCGATTTGGCAACGGCGCCATGGTGGTGCGTGACAGCAAGGGGCGCTTCGGCAACCCCGTCTTCATCTCGGTTACGGGACTGAGCGGCGGCTTTCAAGTCGGCGGCTCGGCCACGGACATCGTGCTGGTGTTCACCAGCCGTCGCGGCGTCGAGGGCCTGGCCGGCGGCAAGATAACCCTGGGCGCCGGCGCCTCTGTCGCCGCCGGTCCGGTCGGGCGTCAGGGCGAGGCGGCCGCGGGCTTGGATGCCGAGGTGTTCTCCTATTCGCGCAGCCGCGGTCTCTTTGCCGGCGTCTCGCTGGAGGGCACCGCGATCACGATCGACAACAAGAGCAACGCACGCTTCTACATGAAGCCCGGCGTGCTGGCGTCGGAGATCATGAGCGGCGCCGTGACCAAGGACTCGGAGAACGTGCGGCGTTTCCTGGCAGCCATTGCCGCCAGCACGGGGGAGACCGCGACGGCGGCCACCACGCCCGCACCGGCACCCGCGGCTGCTGCGGCGCCCGCCCCGGCGCCGACCGGCGTGCGGACGTTCCCGATGGAAGACCAGAAGCCAGGCACCGAGCCGCGCTAGCCCGAACGGCGCCGCCCTACGGCTGATGTAGCAGCCAGAGGGCGAGCGGCACGTAGACCAGGGCCAGCAGGACCGACAGCGATGCCGCGCTGGCCGCGAGTTCCCGATCCAGGTGCTCGCGGCTGGCGATAACCACGGCGCTGAAGCCGATGGGGGCCGCCGACCCCAGCAGCAGCACGGAACGCGTAAGCCCCGTCAGGCCGAAGGCCTCCACGCAGGCGAAACCGATCGCCAATCCGAACACGATGCGCAGCGCCAGGGCCCCCAATACGTTCCTGGAGCCCAGCAGCTTGGCATCGAACATCACGCCCAGCGCCAGCACCACCAGCTGCAGGATCAACCGGCCCGTCCATCCCAGGACCGTAGTTGCCAGCGGCGGCAGGTGCCAGCCCCCCAGGTTGATCGCCAGCGCCACCACCAGTGCCCACAGCGGCGGGAAGCTCAACATACGCTTGAGCAGAGCCCCAGCACCCGTCGCGTGACCGCCGAAGATCGCCGCGACACCGTAGATGACGGTCGCCTGGATCACGGTATTTCCAAGGTCGAAGAGCGCCAACTGTGCAAACGCCTCCTTTCCCCAGCCGGCGATGATGAACGGGAACAGAAAGGCATTGTTAATCGACATGCTGCAGATGACGAAGGCACCGAACGAGGGTCGTGCCAGATGCATCGCGCGGCCCAGCAGTAGCGCCGTCACCAGGGTGAGCAGCATCACGATCACCGCCACGGTGGGCAGGGCCGCCAGTTCCCGATGCAAGGGGATGCGGCTCACGTCGGAAAGGAACAGGGCGGGAAGGCCGACGGTAATGACCAGCTGGACCATCTTGCCGGCCTGCGGCGGGGTCAGCCAGCCGCGGCGGCGGGCGATCAGGCCGGCGGCAAACAAAAAGAACAGAAATCCGATCTGCACTTGGACAGGCATCGACTTTACTCCCCGGGAAAGTCGACGCCGCTGCCGCCGGACCCGCCGTTTTTCTTGAAATAATTATCACTTAAGGGCGTACCCCCCCTCAAGCACCCCGCCCGGAATCCCGCTGCTGCAAGCCGATCTGCCCCGGCAAGAGGCCCTGCGACAGGGGGGGGTCTCCGGCCGATCGAGCGGGGGGGGCTTGGTATATTATTGATGCAATTGCCGCAGAAAATCCTGCCGCTTGCCGAATGCCCGCCCCAAAGGACCCCCATGAACCAAGCGAAGATCATCTACACCCTGACCGATGAGGCCCCGGCCCTGGCGACCTATTCGCTGCTGCCCATCGTGCAGGCGTTCACCAAGGCGGCGTCGATCGTGGTGGAGACGCGCGATATCTCGCTGGCGGGCCGCATCGTGGCCAACTTCCCGGAGGACCTTGCCCCGTCGCAGCGCCAGAACGACGATCTGACGGAGCTGGGCGAGCTGGCCAAGACCCCGGAGGCCAATATCATCAAGCTGCCCAACATCAGTGCATCGGTCCCGCAGCTGAAGGCTGCGATCACGGAACTGCAATCGCAGGGCTACAAGATCCCCGACTTCCCGGAAGACCCCCAGGACGACGCGCAGAAGAAACTCAAGACGCGTTTTGCCAAGGTCTCCGGCAGCGCGGTGAACCCCGTGCTGCGCGAAGGCAACTCCGATCGTCGCGTCGCCAAGGCGGTCAAGCAGTACGCCAAGAAGCACCCGCATTCCATGGGCGCATGGTCGCCCGATTCGGCTACCCGCGTTGCCAACATGACACAGGGCGACTTCTACGGGAACGAGCAGTCTGCCGTGGTCACCAAGGCCGGCAGCGTGCGCATCGAGCTGACCGACGCCGCCGGCAACACCACGGTCCTGAAGGACGTCGTCAAGGTGCAGGTCGATGAACTCCTGGCGTCCACCTTCATGAGCTGCGCAGCGCTGCGGGCCTTCTACTCGGCCCAGATGAGCGCTGCCAAGTCCGAGGGGCTCTTGCTCTCACTGCACCTGAAGGCAACCATGATGAAGGTTTCCGACCCCATCATGTTCGGCCATGCCGTGAGCGTCTTCTTCAGCGACCTATTCGCCAAATACGCCGATACCTTCAAGAAGATCGGCGTGAACCCGAACAACGGGTTCGGGGATGTGCTGGCCAAGATACAGACGCTGCCCGCGGACCAGCGCGGGTCGATCGAAGCCGACATCAAGGCCGCCTATGCGTCGCGTCCGCCGCTGGCGATGGTGGATTCAGACAAGGGCATCACCAACTTGCATGTGCCCAGCGACGTGATCATCGACGCCTCGATGCCCGCTGCGATCCGCACCTCCGGCCGCATGTGGGGACCGGACGGCAAGCCGCATGACATGGTAGCCATGATTCCCGACCGCTGCTATGCCGGCGTCTACCAGGCAGTCATCGAGGACTGCCGCAAGCTGGGCGCCTACGACGTCGCCACCATGGGCAACGTCAGCAACGTAGGCCTGATGGCCCAGGCCGCCGAGGAATATGGCTCCCACGACAAGACCTTCGAGATCGCCACCAAAGGCGTGGTGCGCGTAGTGGACGCCGACGGCAGGGTGCTCACCCAGCACGAGGTTGGCGCAGGCGACATCTGGCGCATGTGCCAGACCAAGGACATTGCGATTCGCGATTGGGTGAAACTGGCTGTCAATCGCGCCCGTGCTACCGGCTCGGCCACGATCTTCTGGCTCGACGAACAGCGCGCCTATGACCGCAACGTGATCGACAAGGTCAAGCTGTACCTGAAGGATCACGACACCCAGGGCCTGGACATCCGCATCCTCAACCCGGTGGCAGCGACCCAGGCGAGCCTGGCGCGGCTGCGCGCGGGACAGGACACCATCTCGGTCACCGGCAACGTGCTGCGCGATTACCTGACCGACCTGTTCCCGATCCTGGAGCTGGGCACCAGTGCCAAGATGCTCTCGATCGTCCCGCTGCTGGCGGGTGGCGGCATGTACGAGACCGGCGCGGGCGGCTCCGCGCCAAAACACGTGCAGCAGTTCCTGGAAGAAGGCCACCTGCGCTGGGACTCGCTCGGCGAATTCCTCGCCCTGCAGGTCTCCATCGAGGACCTGGCCCGCAAGACCGGCAACAGCAAGGCGCTGGCACTGGCGGAAGCGCTGGATGCCGCCAACGGCAAGTTCCTTGAAACCGACAAGTCGCCCTCGCGCAAGGTGGGGGAGCTGGACGTGCGCGGAAGCCACTTCTACCTCGCCCTGTACTGGGCCCAGGCGCTGGCGGAGCAGTCCGCCGACACGCAGCTCAAGGCGCTTTTCGCGCCGGTCGCTGCCCTGCTGACGCGGGAAGAGGCGAATATCGTCGCCGAGCTCAATGGCGCGCAGGGCAAGCCGGTCAACATCGGGGGGTATTACCACCCGAACGCCGCGCTGTGCTCACAAGCCATGCGCCCGAGCCCGACCTTGAACGCGGCCCTGGCGAGGATCGTCTAGCCGACCCTCGCGTCGGGCCATCGACGCCGGAGGGTTTACCCCGGCGCCGATGGGGGTGGCTCGAGCGCTTCATCCGGGAGCGACGAGCCAACTGGGTCCCCTCCAGCGGGCGCCGTGGCAGCCTGGGTACTGGATCGGCGCCTGGCGCGGCCAGGGCCTTCACCCGCTTACCGCGGGGGCATCCGTGCGCAAGCTACCCCAGTCCTGGTCGCACCACACACACCGGGGGTGGGGAGGGGACCCGGGGCGCGACTCGGGACCAGCGCAGCCCACCCGGGTCGAACGGCAGTCGACCGTTGCGCCTTCGGGTACCCCAACGAGGTGAATAGGCATAGTCTGTCGGCCCAAAGAAATCAGCGGAGTACACAACCCATGAACGCCACTGGCGACGCTGCTATCGGCCGGATTTTCGCGCAAGTCCTGCGGCCCGTCGCCGTGGGGGGATTCTTGGCCCTTCTCGCCCTACCCGGCGTGGCACAGACCAGTTACCCAGCACGCGAGATTCCGGCTCGTACCCTGCCCGTCCCCGGCGACGTGAGCCTCCAAATGCAGAAAATGATCGCCGTGGCGCCGCGGGCTGACTGGGAAGCCTTTCCCCAGACGGCCGAGGAGTGGAAGACGCTGGCCACGACCGGAGCCACGGGCGCGATCCAGGCCCTCCCGGCGCTGCGCGCACGCCTGCACGTCAAGGTGGAGGCCACCACCATCGACGGGGTGCGCGCCTACATCGTCACGCCCGAAGAGATTCCCAAGGAAAACAGAAATCGCCTGCTCGTTCATGTGCATGGCGGCTGCTACGTGCTGAGTCCGGGTGAGGCGGGTACCGCGGAGGCCATCCTCATGGCGGGCTTCGGCCATTTCAAGGTGATTTCGGTCGACTACCGCATGCCGCCGGAGGCGTACTTCCCGGCCGCGCTGGATGATGCGATGACGGTCTGGAAGGCGGCCCTGAAGATGGCCGACCCCAAGAAAATGGCGATCTTCGGGACCTCTGCGGGTGGCGCGTTGACGCTAGAAATGATCCTCCAGGCCAAGAAAGCGGGTTTGCCCCTGCCGGCCGCCATTGCCCCAGGTACGCCAATGTCGGACGTTACCAAGACCGGCGACTCCTTCCAAACCAACGCCCTGGTGGACAACGTGCTGATCTCCACCGCGGGCCTGTGTGACGCCGCGGCGAAGTTCTACGCCAACGGCCACGACCTGAAAGACCCCCTGCTCTCACCGGTGTATGGCGACTTCGCGGGCTTTCCGCCAGCCATCCTGACCACCGGCACCCGGGACCTGCTGCTGAGTAACACCGTGCGCGTACACCGCAAGCTGCGCCAGGCCGGCGTAGAGGCCTCCCTGCAGGTCTACGAAGGCCAGTCCCATGCGCAGTACAGTCGGGACGACACCGCCCCGGAAACGCAGGAGGCGTTCGGCGAGATTGCGGCCTTCTTTGACCGGCATCTGGGGAAATAGCGCCGGTAGCGGGACGGGGCCCCGGCGGGGGAACCCGCACACAGCGAGGTGCGTACTCCTGCCGTCTTGCCCTCGATCTCGATCAACCGATCCCAGCGGGCTAAACCTCCCGGCCGGGCGCACCGCCCTGAGGCAATGCCGGAGGGTACAGCGCGATCTCCGCTGATCACCGGTGGGCCGGCTACCGGACGGGCCTAGAGCCCCCGAACCGGTGCCCGATCCCTTTTTTGCTGCGCGGGGGCTCCCGCCGCGGCGCCACAGCCATTTCATTGCCGCTCACTGCGTCAGAGGCAAACGCTACGACCGCCCTGCCCCGGCGCGAACAGAGGGCTACCTGCGGTCGCCGATCGCGCGCTCGAGGGCCCTCCGCCGCGTGGGCACCACGTCGTGGCAGGACTCGGCCGATGCCCCTACGGCATAGCGGTGTGATTAGACGACACCACCCGCTTTGCGGCTGGCACCCGGCCGGGGCCGGAGCGCCTTATGCATAAAAAAGGCGCAAATTGCCCCGCGAGCCTGCTCAATCGCCAAGCGCCGGAGCAATCCGCCTGCCGGTATGACGCAAGTATCGATCCCAGTACATTCCCGCTGTATTCTGACGGCAGACGCCACCTCATGACCCCGTCGTTTGCCAGAATGGAAGTGACCATGCGTAACGCAAAGCCCTCCCCGACGGTGATTCTCGATCCGCGGCGTCCGCGTGGCACTGCGGCAACACTCTGCTGTGGCCTTGCCGCACTCACCCTCGCGAGCCTCGCCAAGGCCCAAGCGGCACCGGACGCCAACGCCGGGGTACTGGAGGAGATCGTGGTCACGGCGACCCGCCACGAGGAGAACCTGAGCCGGGTGCCCATCAGCGTGACCGCGCTCACCCGCGAGAGTCTCGACCTGCGCGGCGTCAAGGACATCCAGGACGTTGCCCGCTTCACGCCTGGCGTGTACGTCGACAACGGCGGCACGAACAATATTTCAATTCGAGGTATCGCCTCCTCCGGCGGCGCGGGTACGACAGGCATCTACCTGGATGACACGCCCATCCAGATGCGGGGGCTGGCCCTGAATCCCGACGAAGCCCTGCCCAAGTCCTTCGACCTGGACCGCGTGGAGGTCCTGCGCGGCCCCCAAGGCACGCTGTTCGGCGCGGGTTCCGAGGGCGGCACCGTGCGCTACATCACCACGCAGCCGAGCCTGACCAAGACCAGTGTCTACAGCCGCAGCGAGATCTCCACGACGCAGGGCGGCGATCCCAGCTACGAGGTGGGCGCAGCCGTTGGTGGCCCACTCATCGATGGGACGCTCGGGGCCCGGGCAACCGTCTGGTATCGCCACGACGGTGGCTGGATTGATCTGGTCAATCCCAACACACTGGCGATGACCGAGAAGAAGGCCAATTACGACAACACGATCCTGGTCCGGCTCGCCGCGGTGTGGGCGCCAACGGAGAACTGGTCCGTAACTCCCAGCATCTACTACCAGGATCGCAAGCGTAACAACTTCGAGAGTTACTGGCCGCTCTATTCCAACCCCGGCAGCGATCACTACGTGAGCGCGGACCCGACGAAGCGGACCTTCCCGGACACTTTCTACCTGCCGGCCCTGAAGATCGAGGGGGACTTCGGCTCATTCCGGCTGATTTCAAACACCTCGTACTACCATCGCAAGGACACGACGGGCTACGAGGGTACGGAATACAACCTCGGCTTCTACCAGGCACAGGGAGCATTCCCGGTCTTCCCGGTCAGCGCTTTCCTTCCTGGCGTAGCCTTTCCGCTGCTAGATGGCACGGGAATCCACCTGCCGGCCTCGGTCGCCAACTACACCTCGCCGGTCTCGATCGACAACGGACAGCAGAACTTCGTACAGGAACTCCGCCTGCAAAGCACGGATCCCAACGCCCGGTTTACCTGGACCACGGGACTGTTCTTCAGCTCCAACCGTCAGAGCTATCTGGAGCAGATACACGACCCGATGCTGAACGCGCTGTCGGTTGCACTGACGGGTCAGCCTTACACAAACTTCTTCGTAGACTCCAACGGCAACCCCGTCACCTACGACCCGCGCTACCCGACTGATTCCTATTTCCTGAAGACCCATTCGCAGGACAAGCAATATGCGTGGTTCGGTGAAGCCACCTACAACATCACGGACACGCTGAAGTTGACCGCAGGGGCCCGCGTCTCCAAGACGCAATTCTCCTTCGACACGCTGACCGGTGGACCCCAGCTATTCCTGACGCCACAGAGCAACAGCGGCGACAAGAAGGAAAACTCCTTCACGCCGCGGATCAACCTCTCCTACCAGGCCGACTCCAACAATCTCTACTACGCGACCTACGCAAAGGGCTTCCGTCCCGGTGGCGCCAACAACCCGGTGCCAGCCGCCGCATGTGGCACCGACTTCCAGAACTTCGGCATCAACGATGCGCCGGCAACCTTCAACTCCGATACGGTCAACAGCTTTGAAGTGGGCTCGAAGAACAACTTCGCGGGTCGCCTGCGCATCGCAACCAGCATCTACTACATCCGCTGGAATAACATTCAGCAGACGGTGCTGCCCCCGATCTGCCAGATTAGCTTCATCACGAACCTCGGCGAGGCCACAGCCAAGGGAGCTGACGTGCAGGCGGATGTGCTTCTGACAGACGCCCTGACCTTGCAGATGACGGTCGGCTACACGGACGCGCGCTACACGCGTGACTCGCGCCTCTCCGCAGTCGAGACCTCCCCGGTCGTCGCCAACGGCGACGCCATCGTCGGCCAGAGCGGCCAGCCCGGTGCGCCGGTGACAGCCTCGGCGGGCCTGGAGTATCGCTTCATGGCATTCGAGCGTGCCTCCTTCATCCGGTTGGATGACGAGTATCAGGGACGTCCCAAGTGGCCAGGCGCGAGCCAGGATCCGCTCTCCCTGCAATACGATCCGGCCAACTACACGCTGTCAGCGACGAATTTCGTTTCAGTGCGGGCTGGTACCGCACTTGGGAGCTGGTCCCTTGCAGCATTCGTGGACAATCTGACCGACAGCCACACGGTCACCAACTTCAACTACACGATAGATCCGGGAACTGGAGACAGCCGCCTACCCCGCAACTTCACCTTTCGGCCGCGTACCGTTGGCCTTACCCTGACCTACCACCAGTAGGCGAGACGGGTACGGCAACATCCCTGCGGCGCAACCCCGTCAGCGGATGCTGCCGCGTTGCTGGGCGTCAGAACCCGTGTATTTGAGGCTCCTGGCCGATTTTCGGGCAGGTCCCGTTGCCGTGGGAATGCGTCAGAGATCCAGGCGGCTGACCCGACGGCAATGGCCGCTCCGCTACCCCTCTCGAGCCCGGGCCACAGCAGCTCGCGCACGGCGCTGCCTGGCCCCAACAGCCTGTGTCCCTCAGAGGCTCGACCGTTCACAGTCTGGCTGCCGGTGCACAGGGCCAGGAGCCCAAAGAGTCGTGATGCAATGCCGGACGTTCGATAGCCTCGACCGTCCGCAGGGTTTGCAGTCCCATTGGCTCGCTCCCGCCGACACCCGGAGGGATTGCGCATCCACCCCGCAAGGTGGCTCTCAAGAACCCTTTCTGCCTCAACCACTGAACCGCCCCAAGCGCTATACCAAACCACCCAGCGAGCGATCTGCCGTTCCTCAGGCGTGTGGCCTTGGTGTGGCGGGGCGCTGACGCGCCTGGCGCTCCCGAAGGCTCCGGACTGCTGAACAATGCAACTCTCCGGGAGACATGCAAGGCTGAAGTGCTCTGGGCGCGCCTGCCCCTTGAGCAGGCTGCACTCTGCGGGCGACGCAGCCGTTCCCCCTGGCCACTTGGCGCGTATCGCTCGCCGGGTGCCCAACTGACACCCGGCTCCCGCCCTGCCTCGTCACGTTGCGTGGCACGGACTGTGTCAGGGAGTGATATCTGTCGGGAGGCAGTGCGGGTGCTCAAAGCCCTTGGGCGTGGGACCCGAGGCATACTGGATATTGTCGCTGCCAGCGCCACCCGGGGTGCCATCCAGCCCGGCAAGATGACGCATGCGAAAGGCGACGGCGTGATCGGCGCAGGCGGTATCGCCGCTGACGCCCAGCCCGCCAATGACCTGACCGTTTGAATACAGCGCGACACCACCGCCAAACGTGACCGTGCCCCCAGGTACGCGTCCGATGCCACTGCCTGGGGCGTCGAAATCCGGATTGAACGGATTGGTGCTGTTCAAGCCATAACCCCAGCCGCCGGGCTGTGCGGAGGCGTAGAGCATGGCCGTCGACAAGGCAAGACCACTGTTGCTGAATCCATTGGCCGTACTGGCCTTGGCAATGGCGATCCCGCGACTGGCCGGGAACGGGTCGTTGCCACTATTGATCACCGAGCACAACACGCCGCGACGGTCAACGATGGCCGACCAACTGCGGTTCGGCCCAGGCAATATGCGGCCGAAAATTCCGCCATTGGCATCGGCATAGTGGGTGACGAGCGACAACTGCGACTGCAGCAAGCTCACGGTGGCTGCCGGGATGGCGCAGCGCTCACCCGCGCTGCCGTCCTCCGCCTGGGCACCCAGTGGGCACAGGAAAAGCAGGACTACAACAACCTGGCACAGCGACTTTTCCATTAGCTTCGACCTGATTTTTATTAGGCCAAGAGATATATCACTGATATGGCGAGCCCAACTCGCCGCGTGACATAACGCAGTGCGACCGGGCCGCAAGGGATCCGTGTGGATTGGTGTGCCCGCGTTCCACGGACGATCAAGGCCTGCGTCCCCACGGCGCCAGACGAGGAACGGACGACGGATGCCCCGGACTGATGCCGGTACGGTACCGCTTCGCGGCGGGCAGGCCTTGCGGTCAGAACAGGGTACTGTGCCTGGACAGGAGCTGCTCCTGCACAGTGCCCTTGTCCCTAGGTCCGGCAGCTGAAGGACTGCGCAGAGTTGATATCGCCCTTGCCGCGGTAATGAGGCCAGGCAGGGTACTGGCACACGGGGCGTGTGCGACCTTGCGTTTCCTTGTTGGCATCCGTGGCAAGCAGGGTGCCGGGCGCCACGCCGTGCTCCACCCACTTCTCCAACGTCTCCAGCGACGACATCCTGGCGCCAAAGACGCCCGTGACATGCCCCATGCCCGGGATGGTGTAGAACTTGACGAATTCGCCCAGCGACGCGGCGTCGTACCGGCTCTTCAGTCGACCGTAGTACTGGATGGAGCTATACGGCGAGATGAAGTCATCGGCCAACCCGTGGTACATGATCAGCTTTCCACCACGCTTTTTGAACTGGTCCAAGTCGATGCTGTTGGCGCTAATTCGCTGCGCCAAGTCCTTGATGCGCGCTGCATAAGCTTTCGGGTCGAAATTCTTGTAGACGTCGAGATTGGGGTCCTGTGCGATGGCGAGCCCCAGCGTCGCGACGCCCGGGGCATATTGAAGCGCCTTGGTCGGGCCATCGGTACCCAGGATGTCTATGCCGCCGTCGCGGAAGGTCGACCCCGCGAACGGCGTCCACTTGGGGAAGGCGGCGGAGCCCTTGTCGTCCGCGAATAGCGGGAAGCCCACTTCGTACGGCTTATCGATCGCATTCAAGGCCGAGATCTGGGCGTCCGACAGGCAGTCATTACCCGTATCCGCGCCACCGGCGCAGCGGATAGGATTCTGCTTTGTCAGGAGCTTGAGACTTGCATTGTGAGCCTCGCAGGCCCGCACATTGCTGATGATGCCGTCCTTCGCCCCATCCAGACCGTCGCAGCGCTCATACACCATGGCCACAAGGGCCTTGGCCTTGGCAGGATTTATCCAGCTCTTGCCGCCCTCGCCTTGCAGGGCCTTTGCATAGTTCCACGCTGCCAGATGCAGCATCACTACATTGTGTGCGGGATACCCGGCCACGACGCCATCGTAGTCATTTGGGTAACGCTGTACTGCGTCAAACCCCTCATGACCACCTTGGGATGCGCCGATGAAGTAGTTGTGCTCGGGCTTTCCGCCGTAGCGTGCCTGCACGAGCTGCAGCGCGACGTCATGCGTCTTCTTGATCTGTTGGTGGCCGTAGTTCTCCAGCGCCTCCGCGTTGAGGTAGAACTTGCCATCGAAGGCAATGGCACTCTGGTGGCCCGAGTCGCTTCCCATCGTCACGTAGCCCTGCTTGAGCGGCGTGGCTTCGGCTTCTGGCTGCCGGTTGTAGTACCCCAGGCCCGATACCAGCACGCCATTGAGCCCACCGCCGCCGAACTGCAGGGTCTTGTGGTTCCAGTTGCTGGGTAGGTTTACTTCGAAGTTGATGTCCGGCGCACTACGATCAACAGGATGTATTGCCCCGAGGACTTTGCAGTACTCCCCGTTGATGTTCTTCGGTGCATCGGCGGCAATCAATTCCGCGGAACCAACACTCGCGCCGCTCGTCGGCTCGCCGATGGCACCGGCTGCAATCGTCAACCCCGACAGCTTCTGGCACGCCACGGCGGGAGCCATCGGCGCGGCGGCTGGCGTCGCGGCGTACCCGATATCCTGCGCGCCACAGAACGCAGCTAGCGCCAAGACGTTGGCCGCCCACCAATGTGGCTGGCGCACAACTCGGGAGCGAAACAGGCAGTACGAAAGGCTAGGCATGGTGCAGCGGGCCTCGGTTAGCTTTGAAAATTCAAGGCAGTGGAGTTTACCCTGCGGTCACCCGACCTGCGAGATCTGCGCCTTGCCCCGGCAGCCGCCAGGTCACTGCACGGAGGGCAATAGCCGAATGTTCGCCGTGGCGTCATTCCGTAGCACTTGTGTTCAGGGGAACCTCCCGCAGACTGCCCCCAACATTCGCGCCGCGCCTGGGCAGCACAGACACGGTCGCATGCGGGCGCAGTACGACGGTAAGGCTGTGTCGGACCGGCCGACCACCCTGCCCACCACGCCGGTGGTGGTCGTCTGCGCCGCTGAAATCTGGTATCCGGCGACCCCGTGCAACGGTGGTTACGAAACTGTTTTTTTCATGCCAACCGGGGCTCTGGTCGTTTCAGAGTGCCCGCAGGCCGTCATAGAGCCGGCCAATCGATCCCATCGAATGAATTGGTTGGATGCATTGTCGTCTGGACACCTAGACTCGGTCCAGCTGTGCCGTAGTAGGCCGAAGAGGAAATACCCATGTCCGACGAATCCAAGTGCCCCTACTCGGGCGACGCTCGCAAACGCACGGTAGCGGGAGCCCCCTCGAACGCGGCCTGGTGGCCAGACCAACTGAAGCTGAACCTCCTGCACCAGCACTCCGCCAAGGCCGACCCGATGGGCGAGGAGTTCAACTATGCCAGGGAGTTCAAGAGCCTAGACCTGAATGCCGTCATCCAGGACCTGAAGGCCCTGATGACCGATTCCCAGCCATGGTGGCCGGCGGACTTCGGACACTATGGCCCTTTGTTCCTTCGCATGGCGTGGCACAGCGCCGGCACGTACCGTGTCGGGGATGGGCGAGGCGGCGCAGGCAGCGGAAACCAGCGGTTCGCCCCCCTGAACAGCTGGCCCGACAACGTTAACCTGGACAAGGCTCGCCGCCTGATATGGCCGATCAAGCAGAAGTATGGACGGAAGATCTCCTGGGCCGATTTGATGATCCTGGCTGGCAACGTCGCCCTGGAATCCATGGGCTTTAAGACTTTTGGATTTGCCGGTGGCCGCGAAGACATTTGGGAGCCCGAGGAGGATGTGTACTGGGGATCGGAGAGCACCTGGCTGGCCGACAAGCGATACTCCGGCGACCGTGACCTGGAGAATCCGCTTGCCGCCGTGCAGATGGGCCTGATCTACGTCAATCCGGAGGGCCCCAACGGTAAGCCGGACCCGCGCGCCGCGGCGCGCGACATCCGCGAGACCTTCGCCCGAATGGCCATGAACGACGAGGAAACCGTTGCCCTCATTGCTGGCGGGCACACCTTCGGAAAGACGCACGGCGCAGGCGACGCGGCCCTGGTGGGTCCGGAGCCGGAGGCCGCCGGGATCGAGGAGCAAGGCCTCGGCTGGAAGAGCAGATTCGCCACGGGCAAAGGCAGCGACACGATCTCCAGCGGGCTGGAGGTGACCTGGACCAGCACGCCGACCCACTGGAGCAGCAATTTCTTCTGGAATTTGTTCGGTTATGACTGGGAACTGACAAAAAGTCCGGCCGGTGCCCACCAGTGGCAACCCAAGGGCGGCGCGGGGGCGGGATCTATCCCCGACGCGCATGATCCGTCCAAGCGGCACGCCCCGGCCATGCTCACCACGGACCTGGCGCTGCGGTTCGACCCCGCCTACGAGAAGATCTCGCGGCGCTTCTACGAGAACCCGGCGCAGTTCGCCGACGCATTTTCCCGGGCGTGGTTCAAGCTGACGCATCGCGACATGGGCCCGCTGTCGCGTTATCTGGGTCCACTGGTCCCAAAGGAACAACTCCTTTGGCAGGATCCGATTCCCAGCGCCAATCACGAGCTGGTCGACTCGGCGGACATCGCTGCATTGAAGGCCAAGGTGCTCTCCTCCGGTCTTTCCATTTCCCAGCTGGTGACAACTGCCTGGGCGTCCGCGGCCACCTTCCGCGGCAGCGACAAGCGCGGCGGTGCGAACGGCGCGCGTATTCGGCTGGCACCGCAGCGAGACTGGGAGGTCAACCAACCTGCAGAGCTCGCCCAGGTTCTGGCAAAGCTGGAAGCCATTCAGACGGATTTCAACGGCGCCCGTTCCGGCGGCGGAAAAGTTTCACTCGCGGACCTGATCGTACTGGGCGGCTGCGCCGCCGTGGAAGCGGCGGCCCAGAACGCCGGCTACAACGTGAACGTCCCCTTCTCGCCGGGACGCATGGATGCCACACAGGAGCAGACTGACGTGGCCGCGTTTGCGGTCTTGGAGCCCGTAGCGGACGGATTCCGCAATTACGTCCGCCAAGGTCGGGAAGGCTCGGTAGCCGAACTGCTCATCGACAAGGCTCAGCTGTTGACGCTAACTGCCCCGGAGATGACGGTCCTGGTCGGTGGCCTGCGGGTACTCAACGCAAACGTCGGTCGGTCCACGCACGGGCTCTTCACACATCGCCCGGGGACATTGACCAACGACTTCTTCGTGAACCTCCTGGACATGCGCACGAAGTGGCGCAAATCAGCCACGGCGGAAGGCATCCTGGAGGGACACGACCGGACAACGGGCGAGCCTAGGTGGACGGGAACCACGGTCGATCTGGTATTCGGGTCGAACTCGCAGCTTCGGGCACTAGCAGAGGTGTATGCGTGCAGTGACTCGCAGCCGACGTTTGTCCGGGACTTTGTGTCAGCCTGGACAAAGGTCATGAACCTGGATCGTTTCGACCTCGTATAGCTGCGAGCAGGCTCTGCGGACCACCTGAGATAGGGCGACGCGAGTCGGCCCTATTGCGGGCGTCTGCCGGCAGATGGGGATCCGGAAGGCAACCGGCTTCGTCTGGAAGAAGCGGTACGCGAACATGGTTCTCCTGCAGGTCCGGGCGCGCAGGCAACTGCGGGACGGGAACGTACGGCTAAAGCGGCTGGTAGCCGGTATGCCGCTGGACCGGTACGTGCTGCAGGAAGCAATTGGAAAAGTGATCTGGCGACGCCCAGACGCCGGGATATCGAGCGATGGCTACGGGATTGCGTCCACTTAAGCGCTAGAGGAGCCTGTAAGCTGGGCTGCATGCGGGAGGCTACCGGGTATTACCGCTACCCGATCGCCAGGGTGGCTGCCCCGTTGCCACCCCCGCATAACCCGCCGTGTATCACAGCCCCCCTCTTGTTGCCGCTCCGAACGCCACCAGCGGCGGCACCGGTTACACCGAAGCAGCCCACCCCGAAGAGCGCCCGCTCCGGTCCCGGTGGGTACGGCTCCTGTAAGGCGGTTTCCGCTGACGGCCGGGAGGCTTCCAAGCCGCGCCGAGGTAAGCGGTAAGGCATTTAGCTATCACCACAAACCTCAGGATATAGACGCCTGCCAAACGGCCGCTCGAAATCGGCTGCGTCTGCGGTATTATAGGACCGGCTCCAAAAAAATAAGATCGAGGTCATCGTGCAAGCAAAAATCAAAGGTTTTTCCTTCTTCGTCGTGGCCGCGCTGACCCTATCGGGCTGTGCCGCCGATCCATCGACGGGAGGCAGTGCACGCAGTTCCGCCGCTACCGACAGCGCAGCCAAGGCAGCAGTTTCGGAGAAGCCGATTGACCGCGCGAAGGGCTATCGGCGAATGGTAAAAAACGGTACCGAATATTTCTGCCGACGGGAGTCCACGACAGGATCACGCACAGATGTCGAGGAAGTCTGCATGACCCAGGCGCAGATGGATGCGCAGCGGGATAATACTCAGGATCTCCTACGCCGAATGAACGGCACGCCGACCGGTATGCAGGGAGCGGACTCCAGCGGCGGTGTGACGAATGGCGTGATGGGCCGCTGATTCGGCCAGCGGCCGGTGTGGCAACTTGTCGGCTGAAGGAACCAGCGCGTCCACGAGGATGCTAGGCCCCAGCGGCATTCCGGCTGTTGCGATGCGAGGATGGTCGCGTGGCCACACCCTACGATGCGAGCACTGCCGAAATGCGTTTGCAACACACCCTATAGGCGTGCATTTCCTAAGCCCTGCTGCGCAAGCGCAGTCTCGGCTTCGTGCAGCTGGCAGCCCTATGTATCCTGCTCAGCCAATTTTGAGATAGGCTCTAATCAGCCGCGTGAAGCTCACCCCTGATGGAGCGGCGACGTACCACCAGAAGTATAAAGTGGGTGCCTGAGCGCCCGCTGAATCAGGTTTCTTCGCAGCGGACTTTTCTAGGTCCAATACACCGGCAGACTTCCGGTAGACCTTAACGCCGGAAACTCACAGCGTTTTCCCGCAGAAAATCGCCTATCGAGTTGGTAGCCCCTTGGCTTCATATGGAAACCGTGTCACACCAACCATCACGCCTTCTCCCCCACGTGTAACTCCGCAAGTTTAAAGGGAACTCCACAGCCCTCTATCCCGCAGTACCCATTCGGATTCTTGGCGACGTACTGCTGGTGATAGTACGTCCGATACGTGGAAATCCCAGGAAATCCAGGTGCTTACCCCTGCCGCTAGCCGCTGCCGGTCCACTTTCAGTAGACCTCAACGTCAATCCGGCGGGAGACCCTATCGCCGACCCCATTGGAGACTCTCGAAATCTATAGTATAGTTATTATACCTTTACTATACCCTTTCAAAGGATTAGTCCAGCGCCATGGGTTTCGAATACGACCCTGACAAGAGCGCCGAAAACAAGCGCAAACATGACATCGACTTCGACGAAGCGCAGCGACTTTGGGCCGACGCGCACTTGGTGGAGGTTCCAGCGCGGACGATGGATGAACCCCGTTGGTTGCTAATCGGCAAGATCGACGAGAAGCACTGGTCGGCAATCGTCACGCGCCGCGGCGACAACATTCGGCTGATTTCCGTCAGACGATCTCGAAATGAGGAAGTGGAGATTTATGAAAGCGAAGACGTTTGATCGTAAATTCGACGCTGGCGAGAAGATCGTAGACCAGCTCGATCTACGCAAGGCACGGCGCGTCGGCACGGACGCGAGGCGGGTCAACGTTGACTTCCCCGCTTGGATGGTGGATTCCCTCGACCGTGAAGCGCGCAGGCTCGGCGTGACGCGGCAGTCACTGATCAAGCTGTGGCTTGCCGACAAGCTCGGTCAGCCGGCTCTCGCCGCGAAGAGGTGAGCCGGTCAAGCAAAGTAGTCAAAAGGAACCTCGCGCCGAGACCGCCGCCTCTTGGTCAATGCGCAAAGTACCAACGAATTCGACTTCAAGCGGCTGGCCGTGGACACGCTCATCTCGAAGATCGCAGGCAATGCCGTTGTCGCGCAGCAAGGCAAGCGCAGCATCCATGCAGCCGCGTGGAAATTCGATGTGCTGCGGGAAATTGTCGGCGCAGCCACTGACCCGCGGCTTGTCCCACACCGACATCCGCATTGCCTGGGTCTTGTAGAACTCGGGGTTTTGGATAGCGGCCAAACGGATCAGTCGATTGGCCAATGCCTGCGGCAGCTGCGCCTTTTCGAAGTAGATCAAGTTGGCAAGTGTCACGTTCAGCGACTTCGGCGGAGAACCAGAAAGTTTCTTGCCTGACGCGCTCGCGCCCTTGCAGGGCGTAGCCAAGTCTTCGTCGTCGATGAACGTGACGTCCAGCCGATGGACGCCACCAGTGGCCCCAATATGGTTGGCTCGATGTCGTACGCGTCCATCGGGCGGATAGCGGTCAGGAACGACCATTGATCCGGGTACGCCTGCAGCTCGGCATCGACAAATACACTGCAGCCTCTCTCGCGTGGCCCCTTTTGCAGGGGCTACGCAATCAGGTTCCCGAATCCGCCTTTCGGCATCGTGTCTTGGTTGGGAAACAGCCGCTCGTAGGAGTTCAGCTTGAGCTGCCGCATGAGCGCGCACGTGTGGCTGATGATGAGCCAACCAAGGCCCAGGCCGCAGCGATGACAGAGGTGGCTTCGGGATTTTGGACACGGGTATAAGTGGAACTTGTGCCGGCCGGCATAACCGGAGGAACGAGGTTCATGAGGAAGCCGAGACGCAATCATTCAGCGGCATTTAAGGCGCGGATAGCGTCGACCACCCCGGCCGGGTTTTGAGGTCACAGTCTGTGATCTCAAAGCTGCCCACTCAGCTGCGGAAAGCTCGAACATGAAATCCGGCGGGAAGCGCTCTGGATTGCGCTTGACCGCCTGCACCAAGCTGCGAGTCTCCACGCCATAGAGCGCAGCCAAGCCCTCATCAAGGAGGACCCGCTGGCGCCGGATAATCAGAATGAACTGACCAACTCGTTCGGCGGCTACCGTGATGGCGGGCGTACGCGCTGGCATCCGCTGTTAGTTCGCCGACGTTCGGTGGAGGCGAATAATTTTCGAATTGCCGTTTGCCAACCCTGACACCAGGAATACGCCTTCATAGGCCGGATTCCAACCACGATATCTGTCGCGGATATTCAGGTTCGCGCACGAAGGATCGCCGTCCACGCCGCCCAGCACAAGGGGCCTTTCGCCGAGGACTTTCCTAGGCACGGGCCACCGGTAGACTTCCGGTAGACGTCGACGGCGAATGCAGGCAGCGTCTTCCGGCGGAAATACGCGGATCATCGATCCGGCGAGCAGGCAACCCTCTGTTTCCACGACAGAACCCTCGGTCTACCAACTCTTAGGCCTTCTCCCCCACCTGTAACTCCGCGAGTCTAAAGGGAACCCCGCAGCCGCCGATTCCGCAGTACCCGTTCGGATTCTTCGCGAGGTACTGCTGGTGGTGGTCGGCGCTCACGCTGAAATTTCTAATTTATTCGCGCAGTTATGCTCACGGACACTGTCATTCTGTCGACTTCCGGTAGACGATGCCGCCGACACCGCAGTAGACCACGGTGCAATTGCTTACTGTATCGCGAGGAGATACACTATTCCATGATCAAGGACTTCCGCCATCGCGGGCTGGAACGTTACTTTCGTACTGGGTCGAAGGCCGGTATTCAACCAAAGCACGCGAAGCGATTGCGGCTGCAACTCGGTCAGTTGGACGCCGCACGAGGCCCAGAGGATATGAACCGTCCGGGGTGGCGTCTACACCCACTCAAGAGCGATCTTCATGGTCACTGGTCGGTGTGGGTGGACGAGAATTGGCGACTGACGTTAATGTTCGAAGGCGTCGATGCAGTTCTGATCGATTATCAGGACTATCACTGAGGGATCTAATCCATGACGCGCATGCACAATCCGCCGCACCCCGGGGAAATACTTCAGGACACCGTTCTACGGGCCGACGGCGGAATGACGGTAACGGCGCTTTCGAAGCGGCTAGGCGTTTCGCGCGTTGCGCTGTCACGCGTGGTAAACGGTCGCGCCGCCGTCAGCGCCGAACTGGCTATTCGTCTTGCGGCAGCGCTTGGAGGGTCGGCTGAATCTTGGCTCACTATGCAGGCTGCATTTGATTTGTGGCACGCCGCGAAGAAGAAGCGGCCCAAGATCAAGCCCCTTAGGGCCGACGCGCTCTCGTCCGCGCCGACCTAATAAAACGGGGACTTGTCGCCCAGATGCCCAATTTTGTAAGGCAACCGCCGGCCGCGCTCGAAGACGCCATACTCGTTGCAGGTGGTGAGGTCGATGAGTACCACATCTGCCTCGGCTACTACGCGACGGACTCAATCCCGACGAGCTTTCGGCTGTCCTCGGCAGAAAACCGACCTCATCAAGTCTGAAGGGCGATATTGTCCACAAGAACGACCGCACGCATATTGAAAAGTCTGGAAAGTGGATTCTGAATGCACGCGAGGTTCCGGGCAAACCGCTCGAACCGCAGATCGCTAACCTCCTTGAAAGTATGACCGCCGACCTCTCCGTGTGGAGGTCCTTGGCGAAGCGATTCAGAGTTCGATTTGTCGTTGGCGCGTGGATTCGAAGTTGGAATAGAGGCCTTGAAATCTCGCCCGGATTGTTGCGACAGCTTTCCGAGCGGGAACTGGGTCTTGGTGTCGATATCTATGTCGACTACGACGAAGGCCCGGCGCAATGAGTTCTTCGAATTGCCGGAACCACGCTATCCCTTCGCCGCGGACTATCCTGAGGTTCGGTAGACGGTAGACTTCCGTTAGACGTCAGCAGCGAACCCAGCCTACCTTTTTTGCAGAAATACGTGGAATCTTCGGGCAGGCCGATGCTAACCACGCGACTTCCCGTTGGAACCCGCGGCGTAGCGAAGACTACGCCTTCTCGCCCACTTGTAACTCCGCGAGTTTGAAGGGAACTCCACAGCCGCCGATGCCGCAGTACCCGTTCGGATTCTCGCGAGGTACTGCTGGTGATAGTCGGCGCTGAAGCCGGAAATCGCACGGAAACCAGGGAGTTGCAGTGTCTCTGGCGCGTGTACGGTCGACTTCTGGTAGACGTTCGGCTCGATCCGCCGGTAGACCGGTGCGGCGCGAAAGGAGAATTGCGTCAATGATTAGCCGGTGAGGCAGAGCCGTTGATCGAAAAACCATCAAATAGTCCGTCCCACAATACCGAGCCGAATGTATACGTCTCTAGGCACTTTGGTTGCCCTCCCCGACAGAACAAAATCGCTCTCATGCCATTCTGGAGTTTCGACATCACTATCAAACCGTCCAGATCAAGCTGCTCCTCAGCGGCGTCACCCACCACTTCCGCGCATTTGAATTTGGTGTAACTGCCTACTCCCGTGAATTCACGGCTTAGGACATGAAGATGCCCGAGATGCGCACGAAGCAGTGGATTGCTGGCCGCAATTCGTTCAAGGATTGCGAGTTCAAATTCGTTAGGTTCGAGCTGACCGGGACGCATCACGATTGGGTTTATGTTTGCCTAACCAAATGCGAACATCGGCGCCGATTTATCGGATTGCAGCCTCAGCTTGACCTGGATATCGGGCAACACAATACTCTACGCTGCGCGCGTCAACTGCCGATTTCGACGATCTGGTTCAGGCTCTCACACGCGCGGGCATACGAATCCTCCGGAACTTTCTTGAGTGGATGCGGCTTGGCATTTCTCGCTCGCCAATCGAATGACTTAGGCTGATGTGTGAGGATGAAGCTCACCACACCCCTTGGGCCTGTGAACTTCACTGCAAAAGGATTGGCTTCGTTATAGGAAGCAGTGGTCATCGGCAATCCAATAACTATTCCGGTTCTCTCATTAAACTCTCGCGACGACAGTACGACCAAAGGGTGCACGTCTTTCATCTCGCGGCCTGCCTGCGGATTGCAATCAATCCATATCATGTCGCGCCGGTCAGGGCACCATGACTTCCGGGGGGCCACTAGAGCGCCTCATTTCCGATCGGGCGAGTAACCATGGCCTCGCCACCATGCAGCGTCGGATCAAATGCAGCCAGCTTCTGCGCGAGCGTCAGTTTGGGCTCACCAATCGCCTTGACCAGAACATTTGAGTCCTGGGCTGAGACCTCAACGGGCTGTCCGACCCTCAAGCGGGCCGACCGTGCCACTGCTGCGGGAATTCGCACAGCGAGACTGTTGCCCCACTGCTGCAAGGTTAGCGTTGCACTTTTGGACATGTTGCTTCTCCAATGTATAAACAAGTTTATACATTGGAATCCAAATGTCAACTTGGCCGCCGACGGCCGCTGCAACAGCGGCGCTCAAGGGAACCGCTTGCGTCGGATAATCAGAATTAACTGACCGACTCTTTCGGCGACGGCTTCGATGGCGGACGTACGCGCCGGCATCCGCAGTTAGTTCGCCGACGGACGGTGGCGCCGAATCATGCGCTGAAGTGCCATCTGCAAACCATGGGACCAGGAATACGCCTTCACATGCTGGATTCCAACCGGGACTTCTGTCCCGGTTATTCAGATTCGCGCTCGAAGGACCGCGTTCAATGGCGCCGAGCACGAATGGCCCTTTACCGAGGACTTTCCCATTGCCGGATCACCGGTAGACTTCCGGTAGACGTCGACGCCGGAATCAGCTGGCGTTTTCCCGAAGGAATACGTGAACGTTCGATGTGACCAGCTGGTAACTCTCTGGTTACACGCGAGAACCCTCGGCTCACCAGTGACTACGCCTTTTCCCCCACCTGTAACTCCGCGAGTTTGAAGGGAACTCCACACCCTCCTATCCCGCAGTACCCGTTCGGGTTCTTCGCGAGGTACTGCTGGTGATAGTCGGCGCGGAATCTGGATTTCCCACGAAGACCAGCGTGTTAAGTCGCCGCCGGCACCTGAACGGTCGACTTTCGGTAGACGTCGACGTCAATCCGGCGGTAGACCTGCGCCATTGACCCCGACTCAGCGCTCAGGCACGGCGCATCCAATGACGTGGGTGGCGACTGCCATGTAGTACGCCGACTACCGACACCACACCCTCTTCGACGGTATAAAACACAGCAAAAGGGAAGCGGCGCAGAAGGGCGCGGCGGGCAGTGCGATGAACAAGCCCATAACTGAGTGGAGTTTCAGCAAGTCGCATGAACACGGCGAGAGCTTCGTCGAGAAAATCGTGCCCCAGCCCGCGCTGTTGCTGCTCGTACCAAGATGCTGCTTCGGTCATGTCCTGTTCCGCCTCGGGGCGGATGCGGACCTCGAACGTCATAGGCGACGGCGAATACTGCTGATTACGTCTGTCGCCAACTGCCCGCGATTCTTGTCGAGTTCATAGGCATCAAGGCGATGGTCTAGCTCAGCTTTCTGCTCGTCGGTCAGCGCAAGCGCCTGCTGATCCGACGCTATGCTGTCCCACAGGTCTTCAACGAGCTTGATACGCTCGTCAAACGGAAGCATTTGTAGCTTGGAGTTCATGAATACAGCCCGGATCAGTTGCTACCGGACAGCATACTTCTGCGGCCGTTCCTTCGCCATAGCCCATTTCTGCTGCGATTCTGTCAATTTCCCGATCGCCGACCGATCCTGAGGTCAGGACGAGGCCCACGCCCGCCGTCGCGCTTTCAGACGCTCAGCTATGGATACAGCAGGAATCCTTCTGCAGATGTCGGAATCAAGATTTCTCCACCCGGATCAGTAGTTGACGGGCGAGCAGGTGGAACAGTTGGATTACTCGCGTACGTCTTGCCATTGTACGAAAGCACCGCGGTGGATCCCGTCTGAATTCCGCCACCCTGCACCCAGACGCCGACATCGTGCCAACCGTTGGTTACAGTCTGCAAAATGCGAATCGGAGGCCGTGTGCTGGTGGTACGCGCAATCACCGAAAACGCAGCCCCCTCCGCTTTCAGTATTAGCATGGAGCAACCGCCGCTCCCGCACCACGCGCGGCCGGACACGTAGACGACGACCTCAGGCGCCTTGGCACCGCTCAAATCGGCGAATGCAGCCGAGTACCTCGTTGTCTTATCAAACTCAGTGCTGCCTGATTTGAGGTAATCCTTAAGAAATGCCTTGAGCGTCGTATCTGCGGCTGGGTCTTGCGGTGTCCGATCTTGACCAAAGCAGGTTGCTGCCAGGAAAGTCCCGCAAATCGCCGAAATCACGAATTGGCGCTTGAGGCCGTGTGGAAAGCGGCGTTTGATCAGCATTACGACCCTCAGGACGTCGAAGGAAAATTGCTTCCGCGGATACTATCCTCCGCGTAGGTCCCCGGTAGACTTCCGGTAGACGTCGACGCCGAACTCAGCTGGCGTTTTCCCGCGAGAATACGTGGATCTTCGACTTGGCCGGCTGGTAACCCGCTGGTTTCACGCGAGAACCCTCGGTTAAGCGACGCCTACGCCTTCTCACCAACTTGTAACTCCGCGAGTTTGAAGGGAACTCCGCACCCTCCAATCCCGCAGTACCCGTTAGGATTCTTCGCGAGGTACTGCTGGTGGTAGTGCGCCCGGAGGCTGGAAATCCCACAGAAACCCCGCGTTTACTTTGTCGGTCTGCCCTTGCTGGTCGACTTTCGGTAGACCTCGGCGTCGTTCCACCGGTAGACCGGCAAAGGGCTCAAAACAGGCCCCAGCGTGCCGTCGCCACCATGTGAGAGGCGGGCTTCGCGAGCGATCAAGCATCCAGATCCGCGGTCGGGTGTGAAGTTGCCAGGTGATATCCCATCGCCTGGTAGCCGCGCTGCCGCTTCACCCACATCCGAAGCAACGCCGGGTGACCCGTGTCAACGTAGTCTATGATCCGCACGTCGGCCTTGCCGGCGTGTTCTCGATGGATACGCCCCGCGTACTGCTGCAACGTGCCTTTCCAGGAGACCGGCATCGCCAGTACCAACGTGTCAAGCGGCGGATGATCGAAGCCTTCTCCGACCAGCTTGCCGCTAGCCAACAGTATGCGTGGAGCATTTGCCGGAAGTGAGTCCAGTTCGACGATGACGGCTGCTCGCTGCTTCTTCGACATGCGGCCGTGCAGCACTAACGGTGCGGGAACCATGCTGCCCAGGGAGGCCTTGATGGCGTCGAGATGCTCAGTTCGTTCGCTGAGCACCAGTAACTTCCGGCCTTGCCCGAACGCACCGCTGATCTCAGCCGCGATGGCGTCGGTCCGGGCTTGGTCGTTGGCGAGGTGACGAAACACGTCCTGAATGCCAGCCTCCCGGGGCAAGTCGATGTGTGCGCCCCATAACCGGGGCACCACTTCCAAATCACGGGGAGCAGTAGCGGGCTTGGCGGCCGTGTAGCGTATCGGTCCACACTGCATGAAAATAATCGGCTGCTGTCCGTCGCGGCGAATTGGTGTCGCCGTCAGCCCGAGCACGTACCTCGCCTTTGTTCGCCTCAGGATCGCATCAAAAGAGACGGCGCCGACGTGATGGCATTCGTCGACGATAACCTGGCCGTAGCTTTCGACCAGCGCACTCACTTCCCCGTGGCGCGACAGCGACTGCATCACGGCGATGTCGATCTTACCGGTGGGCTTGGCCTTGCCGCCGCCGATAACGCCGATCACGCCTCTGTCGACGGCGAGAAAGGCCTGCAGCCGCTCCTGCCACTGCTTCAACAACTCGGTGCGGTGCACCAGCACCAGTGTATTCACGCGCCGACGAGCTATCATCGCGGCAGCGGAGACCGTCTTGCCGAATGCCGTCGGCGCGCACAGCACACCGGCATCGTGATGCAGCATCGCCGAGACGGCAGCCTCCTGGTCCATACGTAGAGTACCGGCGAAATCGACCTCCAGCGACTGGCCGTGGACACGCTCGTCTCGCAGATTGCAGGCAATGCCATTTTCGCGCAGCAAGGACAGCGCAGCATCCATGCAGCCCCGTGGCAATGCGATGTGCTGAGGGAAGTTTTCGGCGCAGCCAATGACCCGTGGCTTGTCCCACACAGACATCCGCATTGCCTGGGCCCTGTAGAACTCCGGGTTTTGGAAAGCGGCCAACCGGATCAGGCGATTGGCCAATACTTGCGGCAGTTGCGCCTTATCGAAGTAAAGTAAGTTGGCGAGTGTCACGTTCAGTGACTTGGGCATAGACCCCGAAAGCTTCTTGCCTGACGTGCTCGCGCCCTTCCAGGGAGTAGCCAAGTCTTCGTCGTCAATGAACGTGACGTCCAGCGGATGGACACCACCGGTGGCCCGCAATATGGTTGGCTCGATATCGTGAGCGTCCATTGGGCGGACAGCCGTCAGGAACGCCCACTGATCCGGGTAGGGCTGCAGCTCGGCATCGACAAATACACTGCAGCCTCTCTCGCGTGGCCCCCTCTGCAGCGGCAACGCGATCAGGTTCCCGAACCCGCCTTTGGGCATCGCGTCCTGGTTGGGGAACAGCCGGTCGTAGGAGTTCAGCTTGAGCTGCCGTGTGCGTGCGCACGTGTGGCTGATGATGGCCGTGCCCAACCGCCGTGCGTCACGGGCCAAAACCCGGCCGGCGAAGAATACCCAGGCGTGAGCGCCACACCCGGAGCGCGAAATCTCTAGCGCCGCAGGCACGCCCAGCGCCTCGCACGACCCCATGAATGCTCTGGCATCCTCCCGCCATTCCGCTTCGTCGAAGTCGACGGCGACAAAGTAGCAACTGTCATCTTCGAGCAAGGGGTATATGCCAACAGTGTGCTCACCGGCCAGATGGCCGTAGATGACCGCATCGGATAGCGGGATCAGCAGGCGATTGCCGCAGTCGCCGCACTTGATGCGCGGCTTTTCGCAAACGCCGGGGCGCCACTCGTTGGCGCACGCCGGACTGTACCCAGACTTGCCGGTGGTCTTGCTCTCCCAACGGATTGGGTAGATATCCGTCCGCCCACGAAATAGGCGGCGAAACAGCGCGACTTTGTCGCCAGTAGATAGCTTAGACGGCTCCGATGTTGATGCCGATGACGCCGGCAGGCGCCATTCGATTCCGCGGGCCTCGAGCAGCGCGATTAGCCTCGCGTTCTCGGCTTGCAGCTTAGCGAGCACATCCTGATCAGACATCGGCATACGTCACGACGTCATGAGGCAGGTGGTACGGCGCGCTCAGTCACCGGTAGACCTACTGGTGTAGCCGACCAGCAAGCGTGGTGTACTGCAGCTCGAATTGCGCGGTCTGCTCTCGTTGGAGTCGCGCTAGGTTCTGAATCTTCCAGCGGACGGCCGGGAGTTCACTCACGTGCGGAATGCCCAACAACTCCCATTCTGGCTTTGCCTTGACGAGAGATAGCAAGAAGCGGCGTTCGTCCACGTCGAGACCAGCGTGCAGCTCCTCAATCATTCGATCGCGAGTTGCGAGGAGCACGGCAAGCTCCGTCGGTTGCGAGGTCATACCTACGAAACTCCGCTCGTAGTCCATTTGAATGTCACGCAACTTCGGAAAGAGAATTTCATGGACCGGTCGGTTGTGACTTGCAAGGTAGACGACGAATGTTCGACGAATGGCAGGAGTAATACCCTCATGCTTGAAGAGTTCCATGACGTCGAAGAGATCGCGGGGGTGTTGTCGATCCAAAGCGGCAACGAGCTTTCCGCCGTAAACGTCTTCGGATGCAAGAACTGGAATCTCAAGGTCGGCGAGCAAGGTATCGCGGGCCAAGGGCGTCAGATTGGCCCGACGCACGCGATGAACCGTGCCACGCATGACCGGGTTGATCTCGACTTTTACTTCGGCAGCGCCACTTCGAACCATCAGCTTCGTCTCGCCGTCACCACCGGCCTCCGGCATATATACCTCGAATCGCCGTGCTCGCAACCGAGCTGCCGCGTCTCTGACAGCAGCGCTGATTCGGGCAAGCGCTTCCTCTCGCCCGACAGTGTGATCGATAAAGACCAAATCCAAATCGACGGACAATCGGGGCATGTCCCGAAGGAACAGATTGATCGCCGTACCGCCCTTGAGCCCGAATTGATCGTCGACGAACACCAGCGGTGCTACCTGGATCAGCAAACGCGCGGTCTCTAGATACTCGCGATTCATCGCTTCAGGACTAGCAAGCCGTCGGACGAACGGGACACCCAGGGACGCGCGCTACCCAGTGGCAATTCGGTCGGATCAAGTTTTGACGACCAGGGCAACCTGAGTTCCTTGCCAAGACTTAGGCACAGTCGCACGGTTTTGACGCTCACGCACAAGCGCAAAAGCTCCATCAGGACATTGGCACGGAGAGTGTGGCTACTCTGCGTGAGCTCCCGCGCTTCTTGCAGCGGTTGGCGCACGCCCACATCGCTCAGCACTTCGAGTAGCGCCCTTTCCGGTTCCGATACCTGGGGCGCATCGGACTGCCTTTCGAATGATGTCACGTGCAGAGGTGCGCTCGGCTCTTCCTTGAAGAGGCGCTTTCGGTGGTAGTCGGCGGGAAATTTGTTCGTGAACCACTCGGGAAGCTTTGCCGCGTTCCAGCCATAGAGCTGGGTGACGGGTCGCTGCGCAACGTATTGCCGTACGCCATACCAATCGAGCGCGGTCCTTCCACCGACATGCAGCCCCAATGCCTTTCGCTCCAGGAATCGTAGGCCGGGATGCAGTGCCAGGGAGTCGCCTGGTCGGCTATAGACGCCGTGAGCGAGGCGGACGAGCCAGCCCGCCTTGGCGTAGTGCACGGCTAGATCAGCCGAAATGCCGCGTTTGGCCAGGTCTTGGGACGCCATGGGTGTCCCTGGCGGCCATTGCCTGTATAGGTCGTTTAGTTTGCTTTTCGGTATCGTAGCCACGCTACGATTTATAGCACTTTTTCAAGTGACTGCCAACTTAGGAAAGTTGACTGAATCGTAGCTTCACTACGATACGTCGAAAACTTTCAAATCCCCCGCCGATCTCTACCGAATTGCTACCGCTCGCAATTCGAGTAGCTGCAAGTAACTGTTTCTAAATATGTTTCTGCCTTGCCCTGAGATTATCAACGATAGTCGTCGGCGAAGTCCCGACTGAAAATCGCTGTCCTCATGTCGTATGGTTTGCCCATGAAACAAGCAAAGAAGACGAAATGGCACTTCGCCGGACTCAAGGCTGCTG
>CAIPVV010000023.1 GCA_903868595.1 uncultured Pseudomonadota bacterium | reverse complement strand
TCACCCTGCCGTTCTTGAGGTCGCCGTCTTTTAGTCGAACTTGAACAATGCCTCGTCCGCGTCCGGGCGCTTCATGCCCTGCTCATAATACTTTTCCCAGTTCTTTGCCCAGGGCCTGCCGTAGATGTCCGGCACCTCGAACTGAATGTTCTCGTCCGGCGTGACCGGCGTGGCATGGCCCTTGATCGGATAGATGTTCGGGATGCATTCGATAAAGGTGTAGGGGTTGCCCTCCTCCAGGCCACCCATACGATGTAGCGTGCGCACTATACGGATCGGCTCGACCAGTGCTTCCGGGTCGTAGAAGATCGCCTCGTGATTGATGCCGGTCACCTTGCCGGACGCATCTCGCACCGGCATGTAGATCTCGACGGTCTGCAGCTTGCTTGAGAACTCGAACTTGCCGTGCACCATCCAGCCCTGGATGTTCGAGGTCCACGTGATCAGCGCGTCCTTGTCCCAGAAGCCGATGGTATCGCCGTACCAGCGCGGGACGTCGGCACCGAGCCGCGGCACCGGGCCATCCATGCGGAACTTGCGGTCGATATTCACGTTGGTGATGAAGTTGCGTGCCACGCCCGTGGAGAACTGCACCAGCTGCGGCAGTACGAGCACGTAGTGCGGGTTGATCGGTGGCTGCGTCGCCACCGGATCGAAGCGCCGCATGAAACCCTCGGGCCAGCAGTACTGCGATGGCCACTGTGAGGCAGCCGTCACGACCTCGTGGTACAGCATCTGCACCATGCGCTTCTGGTACTCAGGCGTCAGCAGCGACAGGATGGTCGGGACCTGGTTGTAGCCCATGGTCGCGTACCAGTCGCCGTTGAAGAAATCCACGGCATAACGTCCCGAGAGTTCCCCGGGAACCGTGCCGTAGGTGTGGTGTGTCGGGCCACCACGGGCCGTCGTCTCGGCGAGCAGCGCCTCGTAGTGGGCCTGCGCGGTCTTGAAGGGGTAGGGGCTTGCCAGCGCCTTGCGTGGCAGGTCGCGATCGCAGTAGCCCCAGGCGGCGGTCTTCGGATCGTTGTTCGTGATGATTGCGCCGCCCACCGCACCGCGCTGATTCTCGAGCGCCGAGGGGCTGTTGCAGCGGAAATACCTTGGGTCGCTCCACAGCGTACGGTCCTGATAGAAATCCTTCGATGTGAAGAGGTCCACGGCCAGAGGCTTCACGCCTTTGGGCGCTTCGCCCCTCCAGGCTGAGCCGACGTCCACGCCGGGCAGTTGTACCGCACCTTCTGGTACCGGCACCCCGAAGGGCCGGAGGCGGACGCGCACCGGGCCGACGACCCGCGACTGCGTCTGATTCACGTAGGTGTCAATCTGCTGTTGCGTCGGTTGCGCGGGCAGCGGCGCGACCGAGACGCGAGGGTCGATGGCGAGGGGGGCACCCCGCCCCACGCTGACGGGCCGGGCGTCCGGCGCGTTCTGCGCGGTGACGCCGCAGGCGACTGCTGACAGCGCCGCCAGCGGCAGCAGGACTCGTCGGGTAAGGCGATGGATCGTGCTGGGCATGCTGTTCCCCCTCAGTGCGGATGCGCACCTGTTGCAGCATACTGCCTCGCTGGGGTGGGACCAACCTGGGCTAAACTTGAGGGGATTCGCGGTCCGAGAAAAGGCGGCCGCGCCTGTTTCCTCGCCTCTCGCGTCGTGCGGCGACTGCCTCGGAAGGCAGGGCAGGGTGGGGCCGGGCGGCAGGGGTATCGCCCTAGAGGTTCGCTGGACCGGGCTGCTGCACAGGGACCGGCTTTAGGCCTCGACCGCCCGGGCTGCCGGAATCCACACCGCGCCCTTGATGTGCTGGATGAGTCCCTGCGGGTTCAGTTGGTAGAGAATCAGGAACTCGACATCAACCGTGGCGCCCCGAGGTACCGGGGTCATGCCCGAAAAGCCCTTTTCGGCCAGCAGTTGCGGTGACAGATCGTTGAGTCCTTCGAAGCGGATGACGACGTTGGTGACGAAGGCGTCCTTGCCCGGGAAGAACTGCTTGAAGTGGACGGTTTCTCTGCAGTAGTGGTGGAAGAACTGGTAGAAATCCCGGAACTGCTGCTTGCCCTTGACGATGAACCCGGCGTTCTCAAGGGCGAAATCGTCCGCGAAGAACGTCTCGAGGGTGGCGTAGTCCCGGGCGTTGAAGGCCTTGATGTAGCGGTGGTAGTCGGTTTGATCCATGGGTTTCCATCTCAGTGAGCGGCTCCAGTGCCGATGCCGGGTCGGGCCTCCACGCACGGCCGCAGGTGGACCCGGCCCTAAGACTGGCGCAGTGCGACGGCTTTGCCAAGGCGCGTTGCCGGCGGTCCCGAAGCACTGCGGCGTCAGATCGCAAACGCGCTGCTGATGGAGCGGTCCGGGTCTCGGCTTGCGCAGCACCGCTGCACGACTCAAGATTGGGCAGGCATCGTATCCGGCGCCGAATGCGAATCCGTCCGAGGGCGCATCCGGCGAGAAAAACATTAAGAGGTGGACCATGGTCCTGAAGCCCGTCGTTCGATCCCTGACGCTGTTCCTGGCAGTACTGGCTTGTACGGCGCAGGCGCATATCCGCATCAACCCGACCGACTCGACAGCGGGCGGACGGGAGATGTACCGGATGCGCGTGCCGAACGAGAAGCAGGTGAATTCCTCGCGGATCGAGGGGCAGTTTCCTGAAGGCCTGAAGGTCTACGCGTTCGAACCCAAGCCCGGCTGGAACGTCGCCATCAAGAGAAACGACAAGGGCGATATCGTCGGTGCCACCTGGACTGGGGTGCTCAAGCCCTACGAGTTCCTCGAGTTCGGGATGTTGGCGATCAACCCGGCCGCGCCCGGCGACCTGGTATGGAAGTTCGTGCAGTCCTACGACGACGGAACGCAGGAAGAATTCACGGGTCCGGTCGGCTCCCGCCTGCCCTCGCCCGTAGTGATGCTCAAGCCTGCGCCGGCCCCCTCCAAGCCCTGAATCCTCGCTGGTCGGGGGCGTCCGGTCGGCCACCCCCGCTTCCCTGACATCCCCCGGCTCTCCCTGCGGCCCATCTTCCAACCAGGCGCGGCTCTCGCTATTGTCGCCCCATGAAGCACTTTGCCCTGTACGCCTGCATGCTTGTCCTGGCGGCCTGCTCCAAGGGGCCCGATGCCGGTGATGCACTGCCTGTCCATCGGCATGCCGACTCCCCCGGGATCGCCTGGTACGGCGGCACCGTCCAGCAGGCCTTTGTAAGCGCGGCCAAGCTCAAGCGGCCAGTATTCCTGTACTGGGGCGCGAGCTGGTGTCCGCCCTGCCAGCAGCTAAAGTCCACGGTATTCTCGCGCCCGGGCTTCATCGAGAAGACCAAGCTCTTCATACCGGTTTACCTCGATGGCGACGAGGAGGCTGCCCAGAAGGTCGGCGAAACGTTCAGGGTCACCGGGTACCCGACGCTGGTGGCGTTTGATCCCGTGGGGCATGAGGTCATGCGCATAGCGGGCGGGATGGACTTGTCCCAGTACGGCAACGTACTGGACCTTGCGCTTGATCACATCGAGCCGGCCCAGGGTCTGCTCGATGCAGCGGTGGGCGGCAAGCGCCTATCGGCCAAGCAGTGCGAGCGCCTCGCGCTCAACGCCTGGTCGCTGGAAGAGGTGCCAGAGGCTGAGCTGGCGACCAAGGCCAGCGCGCTGGAGAGTGCTGCCGGGGCGTGTCCTGTCGAAGCGACCGCCATGAAGGATCGCCTGACGATTGCTGGCATGGACTTCAGGGCTAAAAAACTAGCGGATCCCCAGGCTCAGGGCGCCAAGATCGATTCCAGGCTTGTCGAGGATCTCGTGCTTGCGAGGGCAGCCCTGGATGACGATGCGCGCCTGATGGCGACCGGTGATGCGCTGCTGGGGGTCGGGCAGGGTGTTTTCGTGGCTGCCCATCAGTTGCCCGATGCGGGTGCCTGGTTGCACAGCTTTGAGCGGGGAATGGAGAAGATCTCCGTCAGCGATCGCTACGCTACCGCCGATAAGCTGCTCGCGCTCTCGCAGGGACTGCTCGCCCAGAAACTCGTGGCCGGAAGGGTGCGAGACAGTGATGCGGCTGACCTGATCGCGCGTCTGAAGCAGGAGCTCGCAAAGGAGAGCATCGCCTTTATCCGCTCCGGAATCATCGATTCCTCCCTCAATGGTCTTGATGCGAGCGGACACAACGATGTGGCGTACGACATAGTAAAGGCGGAGCTCGGCAGAAGTCCCAATCCGTTCTATTGGAAGGGCGATCTTGGGGACCTTGCGGAGGCCTTGGGTCGCAAGCAGGAAGCGCTGGACTGGTATCAGCAGGCGTTCAATGAATCAAAGGGCTCTGCAACGCGCTTTCAATGGGGATTCAACTACGCCACGGCGCTGATTCGAATCCGTCCGGAGGATCCCGCGGCCATCGTCGCGGTCACCACCGCGGTGCTGTCGGAGCTGGACGGTTCCGATCGCATCTACCGTCGCGCCAGGTTGCGTCTGGAAGGCCTCGACAAGGCGCTACGGAAGTGGGATCTGCAGGCCAAGGGAAAGAATGCAGCGGCTCTGTCCCAATTGAGGAGTCACCTGCAGGGAATCTGCAGCAAGATTCCCGCCGAGGAGACGGCCCGCGCCAGTTGCGACGCATTTCTGTCGGGGTATGGACCCGGCGCTAGGCCTTCCTGACGAACGCCGACTTAAGACCCATCGCGCCGATCCCGCCAATTTTCAGGCAATGTCGTGATCGCCGTCTACGAGGAGGATGTGCTTCACCTTTGTGCCGACCTTGACCACGGCCGAGGACCCCTTGACCTTCAGGTCCTTGATGACGGTAACCGAGTCCCCGTCTTTGAGCTCATTGCCAACGGCGTCGCGGGTCCCCCGTGCTGCTGTCGTCCTGTCGGTGGCAGCCTCCTCACGCCATTCATTGGCACACTCGGGGCAGACAAACGCTGCAGCGTCCTGGTAGGTCGAGGTTGATCCGCAACGGGGGCAAGGGGGAAGTGCATTCAGGGGTAGAGTCTCCCGAGCCGCAGTGAAGCAAACGCTTGAGCGTTGGTCCGCAACGTTCGGTCGATGGGGTGAGAAGGAGTAGGACACCCTGCCGGTGTGTGTGCCTATCGGCGACGCAGCAGCCTCGCGGATTAAGTGTTCGTTACGCCCGAGGAGGTGGCCTGAAGGGCTTCCTGATAGCTTGGCAGGCAGAGCCAGTGACGGGTCCGGCTGGGGCTTGCTTCCAGATGCAGCTGCGTTCTTTGGGGGGCAAATCGCGATTTGCTCTCCTACTTGTCCGGCCTCGGATGGTATCTTTGCACCACATTCCGCGGGCCTGTAGCACAGCGGTTAGTGCAGGGGACTCATAATCCCTTGGTCCTTGGTTCGAATCCAAGCAGGCCCAAGAATGATCAGATCCGGCGCGGGGCCGATATTACAGTAGGCCCGCAGCGCAGATCCCCCTGGAGTCGGCTGTCGCGTTCTCTGTCGGCGGTCGCCAGGGGATCCGGTGCTCCGCACGGTGCAGGCTGGGCGCTAGCCGGACAGGGGCGACGTCCACGGTCTGTGGACGTGCCCCCCCCGATTAGCGAATCGACGACAGCCAGGGAATGAACACCTTCTTGGCGATCTCCCCGTTGTTCTTCTCTTCGTTCATGAAATGGCCGTTGCCCAGGATGCCGTAGTCCTCCAGCCGCGCCAGCTTTGCGTCGGCGCCGAGCTGGTTGAGCGTGTGCACGGAGCAGTGCACGTTGGGCGTGAACATCGGTGTGGACTGCGGCGACACCACGAAGAGGACCGGTTTGCCTGCAAAGGCGGGCACGGTGTGCAGGCTCTCCTGCGGCTGCAGGCGGCAGGGGTTGAGCCCCGCGCGCTCCGCCGGCAGTTCGACGGTTTTGACGGCCTCCCCCGCGGCCAGCGCCGGCTTGAAGGTGATCAACGGCGCCAGAATGTCGGTAACGCCCAGGACCGGCTCGATGGCGAGCACGGCCTTCACCAGCTTCGGACGCGCCGCCAGAGCCAGCCACCCCGAGGCGCCGCCGGCCGAGTGCGTGACGATAATGGCCGGACCGATCCGATCCAGCAGCTCCGCCAGGTCCTCCTGCAACACCGCGTTGGAGACGGTGGGGCCGGGTTCTGAGCTTGCGGTGTGCTGAATGACCTCTGGCGTCTCCGCGCCGCCACCGCCGGGATACTGCTTGCTCTGGGCAAGGAAGGTATCCGTCATGAACTGCGTCGTCGGTGCAGTGCGCAACGCCCCATAGGCTACGTTGTTCGGCGAGCGGCCGTGCGCCGGGCGGTCGACGAAATAGACGTCGAAGCCCGCTACCAGGAAGTAGTCCAACCAGCCATCGCGCCCGTCCGGCGTGCCCATCCAGTCGGTCGCCTGGCCACCGCCGCCGTGCACCAGCACGAGTGGGTAGGGGTGGCGCTTGTGGGCGGCAAGCTGGAAGCCGACGTACATTTGTCCTTCGATCACGGTGCCGGTGCCAGTGGGCGCGGGCTTGGGCCGTGCGCCGACCCAGAAGAAGCCCTGGTCACGCAGGCTGATGGGGCCGGCTTCGCCGCCCGCCCAGGACGATGCGGCGGGCAGCACTGCCGCGCAGCCGAGCAGGAAGGAAACGGATGCTGCGCGAAGGCGCGCGCCGCGGGTTCTCGTCATGGCTGACCTCTTTGTTGCGTTCACTTTATTTTAGGGTAAAAACGCTGTGCTTGCGATTGTGGCCTCCGGTGCCGTTTCTCACGAGGGTGGGAATCCCGACGGTCCAAGAAGGTCGCGCAGGCGGAACCGGCGTCGTTAACGACCGCGGCGGCGCTGCCGCAATTCCTGGGCACAGGACTTCTCACCTGCGTCGCGGACGTCGGCACGCGCAGGTTAGCGTATTTCGAGAGCGGCGAGATTCTGGGCATTAGCCCGCGTACGGTGAACCAGCCTCTGGAACAGGGCTTCAAATAACTCGGCGTGGGCAATCGGGCATCGGCCGCAGCTCGTGCGGTTCGATTGCGGACTCGGTAGGGGGCGGGAATCCGTGGTGTGGCGGGCTGACGCCGCGCCGGTCGGCGGGGCTAGGTAAGGCGCGCAGCGCTGGCGACTGGCGGCCGCGCTGCTGCAGACCCATAATCTGCAGCAGCCGGCCACGAGCCCCGAGTCGGCCACTATCGAGTGCCCATGACGTCAACCGTTTCGCTGTCGCTTCGCGCCTATCGCCCCCACCCCGGCGCTGATCTCGTCAGGGTAGGTAATCGTTACGACGGCGGGTATGTCCTCCCACTGGCGGCTATCCGGGCCACGCAATGCGTGCTGAGCCTAGGGGTGGAGGCGGATTGGTCGTTCGAGGAGGGTATGTTGAACCTGAACCCGGCCCTTAGCCTGACCTGCGTGGACGGGACCACGGGTGCAGAGGTTATTCGTGCGCGAGTGCGTCGGGAATTGTGGCGGGCAGTGTTTAGGCTGCGTGGCGGCAAAGTGCTTCGCATGTTGAAACTCCTGAACCGACACCGGGAGTTCGAGGCTTTCTTCGAGCGGCATGATTTCCAGAAGCTGATGGTGGCCGGGGCGCCTGGTCCCGGGCTGGCTACCGTGGATGAGTTGCTGGAGCGCGTCCGGGGCGGTGATCCGCAGCGCTGGGTGCTGCTCAAGATGGATATTGAGGGTACCGAGTACGAGGTTCTGCCGGCAGTCGCGGAGCGACTGCAGCGGGTGAGCGCGTTGGCCATCGAGTTCCATCAACTGGATCGCAATTGGGCGAGGTTCGAAGCCATCATGGCGGCGCTCGCGCCAACCTTTTATGTCGCCCATTTGCACGGCAACAACAACGACCCTTATGTCCGGGGCACGCGGGTACCGCTGACAGTCGAGATTACCTTGGTCAACCGGGCACTTGTCGATCCGCTTCCGGCGCCCGCAACGGCTAGCTATCCGCTGCCCGGACTGGATGCGCCGAACCAGCCGCGAAGGCCGGATATGGCTCTGGATTTCAGCTGAGCTTGGATTACCTGAAGGCGCGGCGATTATTTAGCTTGATCATCAGTTCGTGCCGTCGGTAGTCGATGACCAGCGTATCGAGCAGCCCCAGCACGTCCATTCCGACGAGGATCGCCGGCTGCGTCGTTAGTCGCCAGTGAGCGAAGATGTTCATGTCCCCAAACGTAACATGTGCGCTTTGTATGGCCACCTCACCCAGCGTGATCTGGGAGACCGTGAAGCCTTCGCCGTTCTGCATTTCGCCGGTGGCACCGATGATCTCGTCGTGACTGGCCTGGCCGCTACGAAGCCTGCGCTCCATTGCCTCGCGCATGGCCAGGTTTGCCACGGAGGCCTGCGCGCCACTATCGATGATGGCGATGGCCTTTACCCCTCCAACCACCGCGTCCACGACCAGTAGCCGGTCAGCACGCTTGTGGATAGGAATGGTCACGAAGCCCGCCTCTGCCGCGACTCCCTTGGAGCGGGCAATGTTGATGAAATCCTTGTGGAAATCGATGTAGATGCGCTTGTCGCCCAGTTCCTCGTTACCCAGCAGCCCCTCGGCGCCGCCGAAGGCGTCGGCGACGATGGGCAGCACGGTCGGGGCGATATACAAGTCACCGACTTCCAGCTTCTCCACACGAACAGTCTGGACCTGGGCGGTGCCCGTTACCCCGCGCAGCATGACGGGCGGGGATTCATCGGTGCGTAGGCCCAGTCGTGCCGCGACGTTCGCTGTGATTGCACTACGCGAGGCCCCAACGTCCAAGACGAGTCGCAAGGGGCCTTGCCCGTTGATCGACACCGGCACCCAGACCCGTCCAATACGATCCCGCCGCGTTGGAGCGACGTAGCGAGGCTCTGGCGCGCGGATGATGACCTCTGCGAGCGGGTCCTCGGTGGGCTGCTGGGCGACCGCCCCGGGGTCCTGGGCGAGTGCCGGCCTGCTGCTCAGCAGGCTGAGCAGGACCGTCGCAATCAATGCCTTGCAGGGGAGGATACGCATCGCCAAACGGTAGCAAACCGTGAGCCTGATCCCTAGCGGCATTGCTACCGGCCGGTCAGCGCTTACGGCGGACCTTGTTCTCGCGCGCCGGCTGGGGTACGCGAGTGAAATCGACCACATAGTGGTCGCCGTCGAAACTGGTGATGCTGCCAATCAGATCCTGCCGCACGTGAATGCTGCGCTTGGTGCGTCCCGTCGAGGGAGTCACGATAACCATGCGAAGTTGGCGCTCGCCGTCGCGAGCCAAAGCCAAATGCTCGGCCAGCAGTGTTGTTGTCTTCGCAGCCGGCGTTTCGCCCTTTATCTGCCCTTCGAACCGCAGCACTCCTAGGCTGGGACGCCCGAGGCGCGAGGACTCGCAGGTCAAAATCACCGAGCCGTCTGTCGCGACTGCGGAGAGTCCGCGCAGCTTGTTCTCCAGCTGTGCGCCGTAACGTGCGTAAGCCTCGGCCAGATTAAGTCTTTCCACGCGCTCGCTCCTCAGAGTCCCTGACGCGCTATTCTGCGTTTCAAGGCCAATAACTGCAGTTTCAAAGCCTGATTGCTGGCTCGCTCTGCGAGCCAGCGGCCGCCGACATACAGCAGCGCGAGCGTCAGGCATCCGATGAATGCTGCTGCCACGATGGGGGTACTCGCACGGGGTATGTAAGCAGGCCGCGCCGAACGCGCTGGACTAGGATGAGGGCGGATAGAGCCGCCAACTCTACCCAAGGTACAGCACCGCAGCTCGCGGCGCTTGCCTTTCTGGGGGTTCTCAACCGTCTTCGAAGAGCGCCGCCCAGCCGGAGTGGCCCAGGCGCCGCAAGGTCTTCATGTTCTCGCCGAATATCGCTTCCGGGTCCGGAAATGCCTCCACGGCGCGATCGATGCTCTCTTCGCGAAGCAGGTGCAGCGTGGGATACGGGGCGCGGTTGCTGTAGTTCTCGATATCGTGGGGTCCGCTATCCGCGAACTGGTAGTCCGGATGGAAGCTCGCCACCTGCAGCACCCCGTTAAGCTCCAGGGCTTCCACGGCCGCGTCAGCCTCCTCCAGGAATGCGTTGAAGGCGAGAAAGTCGCCCATGACCTTCGGATGAATAAGCAAGGTGGTGCTCAGCTGCTCGGGATCCGCCTGGTCCAGCAGCGTCAGCTCCTGTACCAGTTCCTCAAGCAGGTCCGCGCGCGTTGTTGCGCCGGTTACCACAAACCGGATCTGCTGCTTGACATGCACCGCCTTGGCAAACGGGCACAGGTTTAGGCCAACGACAGCGCGTTCCAGCCAACGATGGGTTCGTTCCAGGACGAGCTGGGCCTCCCCGGCATCGCCGTAGGGCCTGAGCGCCGGTAGGGCGCTCACCACATCAGGTCATCCGGGACAACGAACTCCTTGTACGGATCGTCCTTGTCCTCGATCGCCGTCGGCACGTTGTGGTGAATCACGGCTCGCTCGACCCGCGCGCGGATGTCCGCTGCGACCGGCGCCGGCACGAACGCGTAGCGGCCTTCGTTGCGCACAATGGCCAGTTCCCCGCCGACCAGACGTGCGCGCAGCTCAGCATTGACCGGCACGCGGCGGATCTTGGTGCCATCGACGAAGTTGTAGAAATCCTCAGATTCGACCCGGGCGACCTGGTGTTGCTCCACCAATTGCTTGATCTGGGCAAAGCGCGCCTTGCGATCGGCTTTTTCCTGCTTCTTGCGGTTCAGCTCCGCGTCACGGGTCGCCTTTTCGGCCTGGGCCTTCTGGGCAGCCAACTGCTGCGGGCTCGGCCCGGCCGGCCGCTTCTTGCTGCGCGGCGCCTGGTATTGCTGGCGGTTCTGCTGGCGCTCGGCCTGCTGGACCTGTTTTTCGGTAACCAAGCCTGCCTGTAGCAGCTGGTCGCGGAGGGAGAGGCTCATGGAACCGAATGGTACAGGATCGGGAGCCCCCTGGAATCAGGCCCGAACAAGCGCCTCATGGAGAAATTCCGCGGTATCGTGGGTGTGTTCCTTGCCCAGCTCGCCTAGCAAACGGTCCTTGAGCTTCTCGTGGTAGTGGCGCCGCAATTCCCCGAGGGTGCGCGGCGGTGCGACAACGTACAACCGCTCGATCTGGCCCCCCAGGACTTGGGAATTGAGCCAGGACGCTGCTGCAGCCGCGTAGCTGTCCTCCTGCTGATGCCGTTCCGAGGGATTGGCCGCGCCGGAATGATGGGCCCGGGTGGCACCCATGCTGTGGGCGTGGACATCCGGCTCAGCCAGTTCCAGCAACTTCAGATGCTGCTCATTCCCGGTATTGCGGAAAACGCGCAGTTTGTTGCCGTCAGTCACCGCGATCGTTGTGCCGTGGGGATATTGCATATGCGGCTCCGTTAAGAACAGGTCTCGTGGTCCGCAAGGATCAACTCTTCAGCCAAAAGCAACAATAAGTGCTTGCCGAAGGCAACGAGGCGCAGAGGGTGTTCGACCACCGAGCATACGGTGTACAGCATGGCCGCCGGCCTGTTCCCACGACCGTTGTGCGCTGGATCGTCAGTGGTAGCCATGACCGGGCGTCCTGGTGAGGCGCTCCTGTGCTGCCTGTGCAGGCAAGGCGCGGATGGTGTGGGGAAAGGGTCGATCTGCGGCGCCTACGCGCACCCAAAAAAGGTTCTTCACCCACCTCCGGGGAAAGCTGCCCGGATCTTGAGGAAGAAGTAGGCGTCGTCGCGGAAGCCGTCGGCCCTGCGATTGAGGCGCTCGATCTTGTTGTTCATGCCCCGGATGAGGTGGGTACCCAGCGGGCATCGACGGTGGGCCAGGACGCCCGGCAGGTAGGGGCTGAGGTTCTGGGCAAAGCGTCTCATCGACTCGATGCCGCTGCGTAAGGCCTTGCGGTGCCAGCTGTTCCAGGCCTGGGCGGCCAGCTCTGGCGGACGCTGCGCCCACAGATCTTCCAGGCCATCACGCAGCCCGTGGACGACGAGCAGGCGGTGGTTGGCGGCCAGTAGCGCGTGCAGCGCCACGTCGGCCCCGGGCCGTAGCGAGTCGCGGTTCATCGGCAGCAGCCCGCGAGCCCCTCTGACGATCCGCCGGCCCGGCCGATCGGCCCCGGCCGCGGCCGACCCACAGCACTCGCTTGCGGGTTAGCGCCACGCTCACCGTGGCGCAACGATGGCCCTTCTGGATCGCGAACTCGTCCATGCCGATGACCTCCAGGCCCTCCAGGCCCTCCAGGCCACCCGGCCCGAGCTCCCGCTCCAGGTAGGCCTTGTCCCGCTCCCTGACCGTCTTCCAGTGGAGCTCGTAGTGCCCCGCCACGTGCGGCACCGAGGCCACCTTGCTCAGCCGGGCCACCGGCTCCCCCAGCCGGCGGGTGACCCGCACGTACGGGCCGAGCCCGCGCAGCAGCGCCATGCGCGGACCGCAGTGCGGACAGGCCACCCGGACCCGCGGACTGATAACAACCGTGCGGTGCATAAATACCGGCAGGTCGCGGATCCGGCCTTGCTCCACGTCATGGATGGCCCGGCAGGGCCTCAAGCAGCCACTGTACCGGCCTTGCCGCTCCGGCTGGATCGACAGGCGCACGACGCACCAGGACAGGCCTGGATGGATCTCGGTGGTACACGACTCCACGTCGCACCCTTCCGAGCCGGGGAAATACACCGATGTTGGGCCACGGCCGCCCTCCTGCCAGTATGCTGTGGGGTAACAACAAACTAGTAATGACGACCGTGTGCCCGTCAACCCGAGCCGGCTGATGGGCTAAGAACCAAAAAACGCCAGAATGAGAGCGGCTTGGCTTGGCTGTGGTGTCTCTTCCGTTGTGAAAGTGACCTGTCCACGCTTCCTGCAAAAGCACTGCATAGGGCTGCGCAGGCGTGCCGCCGGTCTCAACTCAGCAACTGCGAAGGATTCCGATGAAAGCTCCCCACCGCCTCCCGTTACTCCGCAAGCGCCGCAACTTCATGCTGGCCGCCACGGCTGCAGTCCCCCTGCTGAGCGTAGGCGCCGCCGTCGCCCAGACTCTGCCGGAGCCGGCGACCGGGCTGGACGAAGTCACTGTCACGGGCGACCGCCTCTCCGTGATGTCAAACAAGCCTATTGCTTCGGTCTTCGGCTTTGACAAGACGGTGGCCGAGACACCGCGCGCGATAACCACCATCAGCAACGATCTGCTGAGCAAGACGATCATCACGGGCATCAGCGATCTGGTTGCGCTGACGCCCGGCTCGTTTACCCAGTCGTTCTTCGGTATAGCCGGCTCCCTGGACGTGCGCGGCACGCCGGGCGAGAACTACTTCCGCGGCATCAAGCGAATCGCAAACCCGGGCAACTACCCCACGCCAATTGGTGCCAGCGATAGCATCGACATCGTCCGTGGACCGGCCTCTCCGATCTACGGGCCATCCCAAATCGGCGGATACTTGAATTTCATACCCAAGTCGGCTCGCGCCGGCAGCGGTCAATACCTCACTGAGCCGACCGGAGAAATCGGCATCACCACCGGCAGTTGGGACAAAAAGGTGATCCACGCCGAAGTGGGTGGCCCCTCGATGCTGTTCGGCAAGGAGCTGGGCTACTACGTATATGGTGAGTCCGAGAACTCGGGAAGCTACTACGAGAATAGCCATACGATTCAGAGCATTTTCCAGTCGTCGTTTGACCTGAAGATCTCCGATTCCGCGCGGGCCGAATTTGGCGGCATGTACCAGTACTTCCGCGGCAACCAGGTGGCGGGCTGGAATCGACTCTCGCAGAGCTTGATCGACACCGGGACCTACGTAACCGGGAGCCCCAAGTCGCTGGATACCAATGGTGACGGGTTACTGTCCAACGCCGAGGCCAAGGCAGGCAGTATTTCTGCGTTCATCTTCGGGCCGGCGAGCCAGACACCTGCCGCGATCGCCACGGCACTTGCGGCGCACCCAAACATGGCGCTCGTCAACCCGGGTACCACCCATATCAGCGGAAATCAGGTTCTGGTTTCTCCGCTGGATAAGTTGGAAGACACTGTCACGACGTTGTATCTGGACTTCATCGGAGAGTTCGACAGTGGCCTGAAAGTCACCAACAAGAGCTTCTTCGAGTCCCTGAAGAACAACAACGAGAACCTCTATGGCTACTCCCAGTTCGCCGACACCTGGGTGTTTGAAGACCAGTTGATTTTCCTGCAGAAGTTCGAGTTGGGTGACGGCTTCAAGACGGCCGTGCAGTTCAGTCCGTCCATCCGCCACTCTCACTTCGACCACGGCGACGATTTCACCTACGAATACTTTGACCGTCGCGACATCACGGGCCCAAATACGCCGATAGACAGTCGCACGCTGGCGACGTTGGGGCAGGATCCGTATACCGACCACGCGATCGGCTCGTACACGGACTTTGGTGCTGCTTTCCTGGCGGACAGCACCATCTTCGGCAAGTTGAATCTTCTGGCCGGCGCCCGCTACGACTACGTCGATATGAGGTCTGACTCGCAGCTCGACGCGACAAGGTCTCCCGGGCTGAAGACCGCTGACAAGAAGGGTGCCTTCTCGTATACCGGCAGCCTGTCGTATTCCCTGCCATACGGCATACGTCCATACATCACCTACGCGAAGCAGTCGACGCTGATCCTCGGCCAGGGCGGCCAGATCGATCCCAGCCAGATCGAGGGCGGAACGGCACTTGCGGGCTCCAAGCTGAAGGAGGGCGGTATCAAGGCGACGCTGCTCGGAGGCCACCTGTACCTGGCAGCCGACTACTACTCGCAGGAGCGGACGGATTACAACGCGCAGGACACCGTAAACAACAACACTACCCGCGCCGAGGGATACGAGCTGGAAGGGCGCTATGTCGTGAACCAGTTGCTCACGATTACCGGCGCATACGCCAATATCCAGGTCACGAACCTGACGGCCGGCAGGGACGGCACGCAGTTCAGCTTCGCGGGCGCCGGCGACCTGAAGGGAGTGAACCCGGCGCTGATGTATGGTGGTGTCGTACCGTCTATCGTGCTGGTCGGTCCCAATGCCAAGAAGGCCGGTATCCCGGAAAACGTGTACAGCATGAATTTCATGCTCGGATTTGATCCTTGGGTAAAGGGCCTGAGCTCAACGATCGGTGTCTCGCACGTGGATTCGGTGTATTCGGGCATCTCCCACGCCGTAAAGTTGCCCGCCTACACGCTGGTAAACGCCGGTGTGCGCTACGAGACGGGCAACTGGGCCGGGAACCTGCAGGTAAAGAACCTAACGGACGAGCGCTACTTCCGCTCGAACTTCCCTGATCTCTTCGGTTCGTCGGTTGTTCTGCCCGAATTGCCGCGCACCGTACTGGTATCTGGAACCTTTAAGTTCTGAGCTGGGGATAGCTCAGGCCAGACGCCGGCGGGCGTCGCCAGGGGCTCGTCGTGCAGCGCCCCTGAGGGGTTCGGTGCGCTCCGGGCATGGTCCGCGGTACTCACAGTGGACGCGGGACTGCGTCAAGCGGGGGACCGGGCTTGTTCGCATTGACCAACCGGGAGCTTCAAAAGGCAGCCCTGCTGCGGAAGGACTTCGGGAAGCTCAAATGCATCGACACGCAGCTCGTAAGGGTCCTGTGCACGGCCGGCGATCCATCCGGCCCACGGCCGGGTAGGGAGGCGCTGGCTTCCAGCGGGGGTGAGCAGCCGGGTCAGTTGGCTGCCCTGGAGGCCTGCGACCGCGTCGGCGCGCGGGTGGTCCACGAGATCCTGGGTCAGTCGGGCCGCTACGCGCGGGTGACGCCGCGTCCCTCAACCGTCTGAGGGCGACGACCCGCCTTTCTCTCGTCCCCGATCGGCGCCCGCCGCCCTGCGGGCGCGGCGCGCAGCGGCCGCCCCGCAAGCTCGCCGCCTGACGCCAATCAACGCCACTATCTGCCGCCGGTCCGGACTCAGGTAGCATCGCCCCATGTCAGTGGAACTCTCTCCCGTGTCGGTCTATGCCGGCTTCTGGCGCCGAGTCGCAGCGGCTCTTATTGATGCCGGCCTGCTGCTGGTGCTGTTGATCGTGCTGGGTCACGCGCTGGGCCAGCCGGGCTTCCTGCTGCGCGAGGACTGGTTTCCAAGCCTGCTGAGCGGGTTGGTAAGCCTGGCCTACGGGGTCCTGTTCGAGTCCTCGGCCTGGCAGGCAACGCCTGGCAAGCGCCTGATCCGTATCAAGGTTACAGACCTGGCAGGGCAACGTATCTCCCGTGGCAGGGCGGTGCTGCGTCACCTTGCCCAGCTGCTGTCGGCGCTCTGCTTGATGCTGGGCTACGTCATGGCGGCCTTCACGCAGCGCCGGCAGTGCCTGCACGACAAGATTGCCGGCACGCTGGTGGTACGCGCGGCCTATGCCCCCGCACAGATTGCCTCTGCACCGATGGCGCGGCGCTGGTCGAGGTGGGAGATCGCGGCGGTAATCGGGCCCCTTGTTGCAGCGTGGCTCGCAGTGCTGACGGCCCAGCTGGACCATCCCGTGGCGGTGGTCGAACCCGCTGAACACTACAACGCCCGCACCCAGGTCGCCGCAGCGCTGTATTACGCCGGCGATGCGATGGATCAGGTCGTGAGTCTGTATGACGAGCGGCATGATTTCGCATCGGTCAACATCAGCGATATCCCGCTGGACCAGGAGGCCGCCCGTACGATCGCGGCGCTGCAGGTCGTCGCGGGCAGTATCCACCTGACCTTCGGGGGCGATGCGGATCCGGCACTGCATGCCCATACGCTGACGCTGACGCCGGCCTTGGACACGGAGGGCAATGTCGCGTGGGTCTGTGGCTTCGCGGATGTGCCCGAGGGGTATACGGTGGTGTATGACGACTACCGCAACCTCACGGACATCGATGTGGCTTTGTTGCCAGCCGATTGCCAGCCCGGTGATGCGGGGGCCGATGCGGCGCCCGAGGCGCCGGGCCTGAAGGCCTAGCTAGCGGCGGCTCAGGATATCCTCGAGCGCCCCGGCCAAGGTTGGGTGCCGGAAGGCAAAGCCTGCCGCCAGCGCCCGGCTCGGGACGACGCGTTGGCCGTCGACGAGGAGCTGCGCCATTTCGCCCAGCGCTGCGCGCAGTACGAAGGCCGGTACGCGCAACCAGATGGGGCGCTGCAGAATCTGGGCCAGTGCGGTCATCATCTGCGCCTGGGTCACCGCTTCGGGCGCCACGGCGTTGACCGCTCCGGTCAACGCGGGCTGCTCCAGGGCCCAGGTGATCAGTCGCAGCGCATCCTCCAGGTGGATCCAGGGCGCCCCTTGGCGTCCCGTGCCCAGGATGGTGCCCAACCCGAGCCGCGTGGCCCGCACCAGCTGCGGCAAGGCCCCCCCGTGACGACCCAGCACCACGCCGAATCGCAGGGAGGTCACGCGCGTGGCGGGTCCGGCGCGGGCCGCCAGGGCCTCCCAGTCGCTGCACAGCTGGGACTGAAAGATCGGCTGAGGGCCGGTCTGCTCATCTACCGGTTCATCGCTGCGAACGCCGTAGTAGCCAATGGCACTGGCGTTGACGAGTACCGAGGGTCGTTTTTGCAAGCGCTCACACAGGAGCACCACGGCTCGGGTGGTGCCTAGCCTGCTTTCGCGCAGCAGAAGCCGGCGTGCACGGGTCCAGGGCTGGGCCAGGATGGTGGCGCCCGCGAGGTTCACGATCGCCTCGATCGCGGTGTCAGCCGGCAGTTGTGCCAGATCGGCAACGCACTGAACCTGCGGCCCCAGCACGGCGGATGCACGCTGCGGGTCGCGGCTCAAAGCGATCACGTCATCCCCTTGGCTCAGCAGACGCTGCACCAGGTGGCGTCCGATGAAGCCCGTCGCGCCGGTCACGAGGACGCGGCGAGTCGGGCGGTCGGCGGGCTCAGCCACGCGCGAGGTTGTCAGCGGCGAACTGCCAGTTCACCAGCTTGTCCAGCACGGCGGTCACGTAGTCGGCCCGACGGTTCTGGTAATCCAAATAGTAGGCGTGTTCCCAGACGTCGATGGTGAGCAGCGCCTTCTGGCCCTTGGTCATCGGCAGGTCGGCATTGCCCGTCTTGGTCACGGCAAGCTTTCCACCCTCGGTGACCAGCCAGGCCCAGCCGCTCCCGAACTGCCCGGTGGCGGCGGTCAGCAGCTCCTTCTTCAGGTTCTCCACGCTGCCGAAATCCTTCTCGATCTGGGCCTTGAGCGCAGCCGGCGGTATGCCGCCGCCATTGGGGCGCAGGCTGTTCCAGTAGAAAGTGTGGTTCCAGGTCTGGGCGGCGTTGTTGAACACGCCCGCCTTGTCGGCCTGACCGGCCGTCGTCGTGATGATCTTCTCCAACGCGAGGTCCGCCAGCGGCGTGCCAGCGATCGCCTTATTCAGGTTGTCGACATAGGCCTTGTGATGCTTGCCGTAGTGAAAGCCCAGTGTATGGGCGCTGATCACCGGGTCCAGGGCGTTGTCCGCATACGGCAGCGGCGGTTGTACGATGACACTGGGTGCATCGGCGGCTAGAGCCATCCCCAAGGGTTCCGCGAGGGCCAATATCGCTGCACTGCCGGCGGCGCCAGCGAGAAAGTCACGGCGAGGGGCGGACGGGGTGTCGCTCGGGGTGCGTGTTGTCATGGCGGGTCTCCGGGCTGGGTATAGCGGGATCGTTGGTCGTCCAAGGGTACGTCGGTGCGCAGCCCTGCGGTAGGCTTTCACCGCGACGCTGTAGTCGGTAAATCCAGAATAACGGGGGCATCAGAATGACGTACTCCGATGGCCGGGTAAACGCCCGGCGCGGCCTGGCGGCTCTGGCCTGTGCGGTCATGGCGGCGGTGAGCTCACGGACCGTCTGTGCGGGGCCGCGCAGTGTCGCGGAGCGCCTGCTAAGGCTGGAAGACACGAAGGAAATCCCTGACCTGCTGATCCGCTACGGCCTGCTGCGGGACTACAAGGGCTACGCGGCCCTGTTTGCCCAGGACGGGGTGTGGATCGGCGGCTTCGGCACCCATCGGGGTCCGGCGGACATCGAGGCGATGCTCGTGCAGTAGCTGGGGCCGGCGGCGCCTGGAACGTGCAACACGAGCAACATCCGGCTGCTTACCAACGAACTGATCGAAGTCGACGGCCACCCTGCACGGTCAGTCTCCAAGCTGCTGTTCTACGTTAAAAGCCCCGAGGGGCACCCGGTCCCGCAAAGGGCAGGGCACTATGACGACGAACTCGTGCGCGAGAACGGGCGCTGGACATTCTCGCGCCGGGTCGCCCAGGGCGACATTCCGTTCAGCGATGCCCTGGCGCCTGCACAGGCCGTGCAATAGGGCCCCGTGGCCGCAAGCCGCGGCAGTCCGGCTTGGGCGGGCGGCGGAGGCAGCCAGCATTCGAAATTGGTGCGATGCGGGAGGGCCCGGGTTATTTGGCGCCGCAAGCCCTTGTCCCGGTCTCGTTCGCCCGCCGGCTTCAACGGCTTGGCGCAGGCCTGCCAAGCGGTTCAGGCGCGCTGCAGCGCACCTGAGCGCAACCTGACGCATAATTGCTGACTCGGATTCGATCCCGATGGAGCTGCCATGACCCACCGCCCTGATTCGGTACGGACCGCCGCCGCCGTTGCCCTGCTGGCTGCCCTCAGTGCCCCCGCGTGGGCCGTGCCCGATGGCCCGATCTCGGATGCAGCCCCGGTGGCGGCCGTGGCGCCGGATGCAGCGATGCAGGCCCGCCTGGCGTACAACCTGGGCTACGAGGAGTTTGAGAAGGCGCAGGCCGAAGAGGCTGCCGGTAAAGCCCTCAGCGGAGCCAAGGCCAAAGCCTCCGCCGCCAAGGTGAAGGAAGGGCTGGCGCAGGCCCGGGTGAAGTTCCAGGAAGCGGCCAAGGCCGATCCCTCCACCAAGGAAGCCTGGAACATGATCGGCTACACCAGCCGCCGCCTGGGGGACTACGAGAAATCGCTCGCCGCCTACGAGAAGGCGCTGGAGCTGAATCCCAACTACAGCGAGGCCATTGAGTACCGCGCCGAGGCGTATCTGGCGCTCAACCGCCTGGACGACGTGAAGAACGCCTACATGACGCTGTTCCTGACGTCCCGCCCCCACGCGGGCGTGCTGATGCAGGGCATGCAGAAGTGGGTCGTGGAGCGCCGCAAGCAGGCGGCGGGCGTCGGCGCCGCGGAATTGGACGGCTTCGCCAAATGGGTCGAGGGTCGCGCGGCCGTGGCCGAGCAGACCGCCTCGTTGTCGCTGGACCACACGGTGGTACGCCGCTGGGACTGATCCCCCGCCTGGGCCTGCTGCTGCTGGCCGCGCTGCCCGCCGCAGCCCTGTCGGCACAGGAGTGGGACTGGCCGCTGCCGCCGGGTTTCCCGGTGCCGGCGGTCCCCGCCGATAATCCCCTGACGGTGGCCAAGGTCGAGCTGGGTCGCCGCCTGTTCTTCGAATCGCGACTGTCCGAGGGCGGCCAGATCGCCTGCGCCACCTGCCACCAACCCCGGCGCGCCTACACGGACGGGCTTGCGCGGCCGCGTGGTGCGCGCGGTGAAGCGCTTTCCCGCAATGCCCCCTCGCTGGCCAATGTGGTCTATCGCCCCGCCTACGGCTGGGGTCCTGGCGGGCCTTCGCGGCTGGAGGAGCAGATGCAGACCCCGCTGCGCGGCGTTCATCCGGTGGAGATGGGCTTGGCCGGTCGGGAGCCGCAGGTCCTGGCCCTGCTATCGGGGGATGAGCGCTACCGCGCAGGCTTCGCGCGCGCCTTTCCGGCCGACGCGCAGCCGCTGTCTATCGAGAACCTCATCCGCGCCATCGCCAGCTTCGAGCGCACGTTGATCTCCGGGCGCTCGGCCTTTGATCGCTATGTGTTTGATGACGATGAGAAGGCCCTGAGCCCGGCCGCCCGACGCGGCATGGCGCTCTTCTATTCGTCGCGGGCGCGCTGCGGGCAATGCCATTCGGGGATCGACTTTTCGGGTGAGATCCGCGCCTGGGGACACGAGCAGGCGACGGGTACTTATGCCGACACGGGTGTCAGTGCGCAGGAGCGCGGCCCCTTCAAGGTGCCCAGCCTGCGCAACGTTGCGCTCACTGCCCCGTACATGCATGACGGCAGCATGACGTCGCTGGAGGCGGTGATTGAATTCTACGATCGGGGAGCGGGCCAGCGGCGGTTGAAGCCGCTGCGCCTGTCGGCACGGGAAAGAGGAGACTTGCTCGCCTTTCTGCAGAGCCTGACGGACCCGCGGTTTGTCAGCGCGGATCCGCCATGAGCCGTTAGGCCCTTAGTCGGCCTTGATGGCTTCCACCGAGATCAGCAGCTTCACGTCCATCTTGAAGCCGAAGTTCTTGCCATAGCCCACGCCGAAGTCCTCGCGGTTGAGCAAGGCCGATGCATCGGCACCGCAGACTTCTTTCTTTGTCATCGGGTTCGGCTTGCACAGGAAGCTGTTGATCTTCAGGACCAGCGGCTTGGTGACGCCATGCAGGGTCAGCGTGCCATCGACCTGGGTCGGTGCGTCGCCATTGAAGGCGGCCAGCTTGCCCTTGAAAACGGCCGTCGGGAACTTGGCGACGTCAAACATATCCGGCGACGAGGCGTGCTCGTTCATCTTGTCGAAGCCGAAGTTGATCGACTTCATGTCGACGGTGATCTCAACGGTACCGCTCTTGCCGTCCTTGTCGTAGACGACCTTGCCGGTGCTGTTGTTGAACTTGCCGCGCCAGATCGACTGGCCGCCCATGTGGTCGGCCTCGAAGGAGGGGTAGGTGTGCATCGGGTCGATGTTGTAGGTGGCCGGGGCTGCGTAGGCGGCGCCGGCGGCAAGGCCGGCAACAGCCAGCGCAATCTTTGCAAACTTCATATTCAGGCCTCTGTCGTGGGGTTAGGGCAGGCGGTCCGTCGACCGCCGGAGCGCGAACATAACCCAGTTCACTGGGGGAGTCATGGCGGTCGCCTGACACCCGGGAAAGGCCGGCATCCTCCCCGGGGCGTTCGGGTCGCCGCTGCCGCCTACCTTGCCAGCGGCGCGTGCGCGCCGGTGGCCGGTGGCCTGTCCCGGGCGCAAGCCGGGCGCGAGGTGCTGATCGGAGCTGCCATCCGGGCGGGGCAGTCGCGGCCCGGGTGGTCGTCCCGGAGCGTCCGTGGCCTAATCCAGCCTGGCATTAATCACCACTGCGCCCGGATACACTGGAAATCCAATGACTGCCCCATCCCCGAACGCCCGCGCCGCGCACATCATCGCCACGCTACGACTGGCGCCCCATCCCGAGGGCGGACACTTCCGCGAGGTGTTCCGGTCGGCCGATCGCGTCCAGCCGACCGATGCGCGTCCGCCGCGCAGCGCGCTGACCAGCATCTTCTTCCTGCTTAACGCGGGCGAATCGAGTCGCTGGCACCGGGTCAGTTCCGATGAGGCCTGGCATTACTACGAAGGCGAGGGACTGGAACTGTTGGTGGCATCCCCGCTCCTGGAGCGCGTGGCACGCGTGACGCTGGGCCCGGTGGCCGCCGGGCGCCGTCCGGCCTACACGATCCCGGCCCATTGGTGGCAGGCCGCGCGTCCGCTGGGCGCCTTTGCCCTGGCGGGTTGCAGCGTGGGCCCAGGCTTTGATTTTGCTGACTTTAGTTTTCTACGAGACGACGCGGCGTTGTCGCAGCGGCTTGCCGCGATCGATGCGCCGGCAGCCGCCTATCTGTAAAGGAACCTCCTGCCATGCTTTTCATCCTTCGCTTCACCGACAAACCCGGCTCCCTGGCGCTGCGCGAGCAGCACCTCAAGGCGCACCTGGCCTGGCTCGACGCCCATGCGAGTGAGGTGCTGGTGGCCGGCACGATCCGTCCCGAGCCGGAGGCGGCTGCAGTGGCGGCGATCTGGATAGTCACGGCGCCAAGCCGGCAGGCAGTGCTGGCGCTGTCGGATTCCGAGCCGTTCTGGATCAACGGCCTGCGTGCAACGCGTGAGGTCTTCTACTACCGAGCCCACAGCGCGCTGCCCGCCTTCAACGCGGGCTAGCGCGACTGCGGTAGGCCGGGGCGCCCTCAGCCCCAGCCTTCCAACACGAGTTTGCCCAGCGTGTGCGTGCTCTCCAGTTGAGCATGCGCCTTGCGCAGGTTGGCGGCGTTGATCGTGCCCACGGTTTGGCTGCGCGTGCTTGTGAGTACGCCGCGATCAAACATCGCCGCTGCTGCATCCAGCAGCCGATGCTGTTCGATCATGTCCGGCGTGCGGAACATCGAGCGCGTGAACATGAACTCATGGCTGTAGCGCAGCGCCTTGATCATGAACAGGCGCAGGTCCACCGGCGTGTTGGGTGCAACGATCGTGCAAAGTCCGCCGAAGGGGGCAAGGATCTCGGTGGCGAGCTTGAAGTAGGCATCCAGCTCGGCGCAGCTGAAGATCAGGTCCACCGTCGGGTGGCCGGCGTCGGCCAGTTGTGCCTTGAGATCGAGCTTGTGGTCCAGCACCAGGTCCGCCCCGAAGCGCTTGCACTGCGCGACGCTCTCGGCGCGCGAGGCGGTGCTGATCACCTTCAGGCCCGCGAGCTTGGCCAGCTGGGTGGTAATGCAGCCCACGCCACCCGCGCCGCCGAGGATCAGCAAGGTGCGGCCGGCATCGCTGCCATCCGGGCGCACCCGCAGCTGCACGTGCAGCGCCTCCCAGGCAGTGATCAGCGTCAGCGGCATTGCGGCGGCGTCGGCGAAGGAGAGCTTGCGGGGTTTGGCGCCGACGATGCGCTCGTCCACGAGCTGGAACTGGCTGTTGCTACCCTGGCGGGTGAGTTCGCCGGCGTAGTAGACCTCATCGCCCGGCTTGAAGAGGCGGCAGTCCGCGCCGACCGCAGTAACGATACCCGCCGCGTCGTAGCCCAGGATGCGCGTACCGAGGTTCGCCGGGCCCATGTCGCGCCGCACGCGGTAATCCACCGGGTTCACCGAGACGGCTTTGACCTCCACGAGCAGGTCATGGCCCGATGCAGCCGGCATCGGCGCATCGAAGTCCAGCAGTGATTCCGGATCCGAGATCGGTAGCGAACGGGTAAAGCCAACGGCTTTCATGGTGTGGTCCTCAAGGTGTGGAGCAATGAATCGGCCGCCGCGACGCCCGACCGCCAGGCGCCGTAGATCGTGCCGTAGTGATTCTCGTCGCAGGCCTCCCCCGCGAACAACAGCCGCGGGGTGACCGGCTGGGACAGGGTGCGTCGCTGATCGGCGGCGCCCGGGCGAGCCGAAGAATAGCAGCCGCGCGCCCAGGGGTCGCCATTCCAGGCCGTGGCCAGCGTGCCGCAGATGCCGCCGGCGAACTGGGCGCCGTAGATGTCGCCAAGCGCCTCCCGGGCATAGGCCGCCAGGGCGTCCTCGCGCTCCAGGTCGCGTGACAGGTCGCCGCCGAAGTAGGCCATGACCAGGGGCTGACCGGCCGGGCGCATCCCGAAATGGATGGTGCGCGAGCGGGTCGCGTCGGCCAGGCAGTGGAAGCTCTCGGGCGGGAGCTGTGCCTCGTCGAATCGAAAGAACACCTTGTTGCAGCTGCCCAGGGGCAGGTCCGCCAGGGCGCTGGCGTGGCTCTGCGGAAGCGGGGGCGCGAAACGCAGCCCGCCGCCGTGGATGACGCTGGTGGGCACGGTGACGATGGCACCCCGGGCCTCCACCTCCCCCTCGGGAGTGCTCAGGCGCAGTCGAGAGCCGCCCCAATGGACCTGCGTCACCGGGGTATTCAGCCGCACGGGCAGTCCGCGCGCAGCCCCCTCCAGCACGCTTCCCAGGCCTTCCGCGACCGCCCAGTCGCACCGGGACTCGGCGTAGCGGTCCAGGTCCACGCTGGAGACTTCCCGGCTCTCCACGCCCATGATCCAGGTCATGATCGCGTCGAACCGCGGGCGGAAGGCATCCTCTGGCAGCAGCGTGCTGACCGGCACGTCCCGACCTGCCTGTGCCGCGGCGCCGATCAGCTCCCAGTTGCGACCCAGGGCGGCCTCCGCCGCCGCCGACTGCGCAGGCGTTGGGGTGGCGCCGCGGACCCGGCTGGACGCACCCCAGCCGGGATCGCGCTCGATTACCGTGCATCCTTGGGCACGGGCCAGCGCGGTCCACGGGTTCTCGTCGGCGAAATGCAGCCACGCCGCGCCGAGATCGGCGGCCGCGCCCAGGGTGGCGGTGTCGGTGCAGCCCCGCCCGCCAACGCGCCCACGAGCCTCCAGTACCCGGACTTCAAGTCCGCTGTCGGCAAGCTGACGGGCTGCGGCGATGCCGGCTGCGCCGGCGCCGATGATGGCGATGTCGATCATGTTGGATCCCCAGTAACGGATAGTAAGGCCAACCCTGCTAGGATGCGTGCTCATGAAGCGACTTGACCAATTGCTGGATAGCAATCGCGCCTGGGCGGCCGCCATGGTGCGTCAGCAGCCGGATTTCTTCTCCCGCCTGGTGAACCAGCAGAGCCCGCGCTACCTGTGGATCGGCTGCGCCGATAGCCGGGTTCCTGCCAACGAAATCGTGGACCTGGCGCCGGGCGAACTGTTCGTCCACCGAAACGTCGCCAACCTTGTCATCCATACGGATCTGAATTGCCTCTCGGTGCTGCAGTTCGCGGTCGACGTGCTCAAGGTGGAGGACGTGATCGTGACCGGCCACTACGGCTGCGGCGGCATCGCCGCCGCATTGCGCGACGGTAGCTTCGGGCTGATCGACAACTGGCTGCGTCATGTGCAGGACATTCGCGATGATCATCGCGAAATGCTGGCCGCGGCCGGTCCGCATGCGCAGGATCGGCTCTGCGAGCTCAACGTGCTGGAGCAGGCGCTGAACGTCTGTCGCACCACGGTTGTCCAGGACGCTTGGAAGCGCGGTCAGCACCTGGCCGTGCACGGATGGGTCTACGCGGTGTCGGATGGGCTGGTGCGTGACCTGAATTTCTGCGCCACGGGCGAGGACGATGTGGCGGCCGTGTTCCGCCAAGCCGTGGCGGCGCTGCCGCCGAAAGAACCCGTGCTGCCCCAGCTAGGCCCTGGCTAGCGTCGCCGCGTCTGCCGCGAGCGACGCCACGCGGGCCCAGTCGCCGCTTGCCAGGGCATCCTCCGGCACGACCCAGGAACCACCGACGCAGGCCACGTTCGGCAGGGCCAGGTAGTCCGCGGCGGTTTGCCGGCTGATCCCGCCGGTCGGGCAGAACAGCACCTCGGGGAATACCGCGCCCAGTGCCTTGAGCATGCCGATACCACCGGCCTGCTGCGCTGGAAACAGCTTGCAGGCCGTGTAGCCATGGGCGCGGGCGGCAATCAGCTCCGAGGGCGTCATGACGCCTGGTAGCAGCGGCCAGTCCACACTGCGTGCCGCAGCGGCCAGTTCCGTCGTCAGTCCGGGACTTACGCCGAATTGCGCGCCGGCGTCGTTGGCCTGGGCGAACTGCGCGGCGCTGGCCAGCGTGCCCACGCCCACCACGGCCTGCGGCACCGCGCGACGCATCGCCGTGATCGCCTCGAGCGCCACGCTCGTGCGCAGGGTCACTTCCAGCACCATCAGTCCACCGTGTACCAGGGCCTCCGCCAGTGGCACGGCCTGGGAGATATCGCGGAGGGTGATGACCGGGATGACGGGGCCAAGGCCCAGGATCCTTCGAATGTTCATGGCTGGCAACTCCGGGCACCGGACTCGGCATCGGTGGCATTGGCGCGAAAGAGCCCGAAGAGATCACGGCCACTGCCGTATTGGTAGCCGCTGGTCTGCGCCGCCTCAAGCGTGCGCGCGTTCCAGACTTCGGGAGGCACCAGCGCTTCCAATACGCCGGCCTCTGCGTCCAGGCGCACGATGTCGCCATCGCGAAGCCTGGCGATGGGTCCGCCAGACAGTGCCTCCGGGCTCACGTGGATGGCCGCGGGCACGGTGCCCGACGCACCTGACATCCGGCCGTCGGTAACGAGGGCGACGCGGAACCCGCGGCTCTGCAGCACGCTGAGCGCGGGCGTCAGCTTGTGCAGCTCGGGCATGCCATTGGCGCGCGGGCCTTGGCTGCGCACGACCACCACCACGTCCCGGGAGAGCTGGTCGGCCTTGAAGGCCGCCAGTACCTGCTGCTGGTCGTTGAACACCAGCGCCGGGGCCTCCACGACCTGGTGCTCCGGCTGCACGGCCGACGTCTTGATGACCGCGCGGCCGATGTTGCCCTGGAGCAGCTGCAGCCCGCCGTGCGCGCTGAACGGGTCGCTGGCCGGCCGCAGGACATCGGGGTTGCCGCTGACAGCGGGCGCGTCGCGCCAGGCAAGGCCCGTCGGGGAGAGCCAGGGCTCCTGCGTGTACGCCGCGAGCCCTGTGCCCATGACGGTGGGGATGTCCGGGTGCAGGAGACCTGCGCAAAGCAGCTCGCGCGTGAGAAACGCCATGCCGCCGGCGGCCTGAAAATGGTTCACGTCGGCCTTGCCGTTGGGATAGATGCGCGCGAGCAGCGGTACGACGGCGGAGAGGGCGCTGAAGTCATCCCAGTTGATCAGGATGCCGGCCGCGTGTGCCATCGCAACCAGGTGGATCGTCAGGTTCGTGGAGCCGCCCGTGGCCAGCAGTCCCACGATGCCATTGACGATCGTGCGCTCATCGACCAGCTGGGAGATCGGCAGGTACTGTGGGCCCAGTCCGGTGATGGCGGCGGCGCGAGTTGCCGCGGCGCGGGTCAGCGCCTCGCGCAGCGGCGTTCCGGGGTTGACGAAGGCCGCCCCGGGCAGGTGCAGTCCCATCACCTCCATCAGCATCTGGTTGGTGTTGGCCGTCCCGTAGAACGTGCAAGTACCGGCATCGTGATAGCTGCCTGACTCGGCCTCCAGCAGTTCCTCCCGGCTCGCCTTGCCCTCGGCGTAGAGGTTTCTGATGCGGGACTTCTCGGGATTGGACAGCCCGGAGGTCATCGGTCCGCCCGGCACGAAGATCATCGGCAGGTGACCGAAGGAGAGGGCGCCGATGAACAGACCCGGTACGATCTTGTCGCAGATGCCCAGCAGTAGTCCCGCGTCGAACATCGCGTGGGAGAGCGCGACGCCCGTGGACATCGCGATCACGTCGCGGCTGAAGAGCGACAGCTCCATGCCGGTCGTGCCCTGCGTGATGCCATCGCACATCGCCGGCACGCCGCCCGCGAATTGCGCCACCGCGCCGGCCTCGCGTGCCGCAGCCTTGATCAGCGCCGGGTACCGCTCGTAGGGTTGGTGCGCAGAGAGCATGTCGTTGTAGGCGGAGACGATAGCCAGGTTCGGCCAAGGCTTGCGCTTGAGTGCTTCCTTGTCGGCAGCGGAGGCGGCGAAACCGTGCGCAAGGTTCGTGCAACCGAGCCGGGCGCGCGCTGTGCCCTCCACGCGGGCTGCCTCCATGCGCGCAAGATAGTCTGCGCGCGGTCCGGCAGAGCGCTGGGCGATACGCTCGGTAACGGCCTGGAGCTGCGCGTTCAGCGCGTTTGCAATCGGTTTCATACGAATATGCTATGGGTAGGTCTGGCAAGGAGTAAGCAAATGCCGTGCCGCGCGAGCCTTGGCGTGCAGCTTGCAGGCAGCTTGGCATCAATCTGCGCCAGGATCATCGGGTGCGCCCTGGAAACTGGAGGGCCTTGAATGCAGGCCTTTGACCTCGTGTTGTTCGGCGGGACCGGTGATCTGGCGATGCGCAAGCTGCTGCCTGCACTGTTTCGCCGCCACCTGGCGGGCCAGATCCCCGCCGACTCGCGCGTCCTGGGAGTCGCCCGCGGCGCGTTGTCGCGCGAGGCCTACCTGGCGCGGGTGGAGCAGAGCTGCCGCCAGTTTGGCGAGGGCGCCTTCGACGCCACGCGCGGGGCGAGCTTCGCCTCGTTGTTGCACTACGTGAGTGCCGATGCGCGGCAGCCGGACAGCTTTGGTGCGGTCCAGGCTGTCCTGGCCGGCCGGGAGGCGGTGACCCGCATCTTCTTCCTCTCCACCACGTCGGCCCGGTTCGCTGGCATCTGTGACCCGATCGGCCGCACCGGCATCGCGACGCCGGACTCCCGCGTCGTGCTGGAGAAGCCGCTGGGGCAGGACCTGGCCTCGGCTGGCCAGATCAACGCGCAGGTGGCCACGGTGTTTGCCGAGCGCCAGATCTACCGGATCGACCATTACCTGGGCAAGGAGGCGGTGCAAAACCCCATCGCCCTGCGATTTGGCAACCTGCTGTTTGAGCCGCTGTGGCGTCGCGGCAGCATCCGCCACGTGCAGATTACCGTGGCCGAGACCCTCGGCGGGGGGTCTCGGGGCTCGTTGTTCGACCAGACGGGCGCGCTGCGCGACATGGTCCAGAACCACCTGCTGCAGTTGCTGTGCATCATCGCCAGGGAGCCGCCGACGAGCAACGAGGCCAATGCCATTCGCGACGAGAAGCTCAAGGTGCCGCGGGCACTGCGCCCGCTGACCGGCGCCGATGTGCTGGCCAAGACCGTGCGCCGGCAGTACCGAACCGGCGCTGCCGACGGCAAGCCGGTGATCGGGTACCTGCAGGAGGCGGGTGTCCCGGCGGACACGACGACGGAAACCTTCGTTGCACTGAAGGCGGAAATCGACACGTGGCGATGGGCGGGCGTGCCGTTCTACCTGCGTACCGGCAAGCGCCTGCAGGAGAAGGTCAGCGAGATCGTCGTCACCTTCGACGAGGTGCCGCACTGGATTTTTGGGGGCGCGACCGGCCTGCCGTCGCCCAACCGCCTGCGCATTGGCCTGCAGCCCTGCGATTCGATCACGCTGACGATCCTTGCTAAAAAGCCGCGCGAAGTCATGACGTTGCAGGCCGTCGACCTGTCGCTGTACCTGGCCGCCTCCTTCAAGGCGCAGCCGCTGGACGCCTGTGAGCGGCTCCTGATGGACGTGGTCAAGGGCAACCTCACGCTGTTCAGGCGTCGCCACGAGTTCGACGCGGCGTGGAGCTGGATCGACCCCATCCGGGAGGGTTGGGCACGGCACGACACGGACCCGAAGGGCTACGCGGCGGGCAGTTGGGGTCCGGCGGCCTCCAGTGCGCTGATAGGACGAGACGGCTTTGCGTGGAACGGTGAGCTGTGACACCCGCCGTCGACGTTCACCGCTACCCTGATGCGGCGGAGCTTGCGGGTGCGCTGTCGCAGGCGCTCGCCAAGCAGTTGCAGGCGGCGCTGCTGGCGCGTGGCCGGGCCAGCCTGGTGGTCTCCGGCGGCAGTACGCCCGCCTTGCTGTTCCGGCACCTGCGACAGGTTCCGCTGGCCTGGGAGAGGGTGAGCATCACGCTGGCCGATGAACGCTGGGTCGATGCGGGGAATCCGGCCAGCAACGAGAATATGGTGCGTCGTGAGCTGCTGCGCGATGCCGCGGCCTGCGCCACGTTCCTGCCGCTGAAGAATTCAGCCGCGAGCGCGCAGGCGGGCGCGGTGGCGGCATGGGCGCCCATTGCCCCGTTGTGCCCGTTTGACGTGGTGATATTGGGAATGGGCGATGACGGCCATACCGCCTCGCTCTTCCCGGGCTCCCCGGGCCTGGCGGCGGCGATGGATGCGCAGGCGCAGCCCGGCTGCGTAGCCATGACGGCGCCGGTGGAGCCGAGGGAGCGCTTGTCCCTGAACCTGGCCGCGCTGCTGAACGTACGCCACCTGTACGTGCACTTCACCGGCGAGGCGAAGTGGCTGCTCTGGCAGGTCGCAGGCGACCTGCCCATGGGGCTTACGCTGCGTCGCTCGACGTCGCGCCCACAGCTGTACTGGTCGCCGTGAGGGCAGCGGCCTTCGGCTTGATGCCGAAGAGCCGCTTCACCCGGTGCTCCAGGTCATCGAACAGCGTGTAGATCACCGGCACCACGAACAGCGACAGCGCCGTGGAGGCGATCAGACCGCCCATCACCGCCGCGCCCATCGGCTTGCTGAACGAGGAGTTGCCGTGCAGGCCGATCGTGATCGGCAGCATTCCGGCAACCATCGCGATGGTGGTCATGATGATGGGACGTGCGCGCTTGGAGCAGGCATCCATGATGGCCTCGGCGCGTGTAAGTCCATGCTCGCGACGCGCCATGACGATGTACTCCACCAGCAGGATGGAGTTCTTGGTCACGATGCCCATCAGCGTCAGCAGGCCGATCAGGGCCGGCAGCGATAGGTCCATGTGGAACAGGTACAACGAGACGATCGCGCCACCGGCTGAGGGAGGCATCGCGGAGAGGATCGTGACCGGCTGCACCACGTCATGGAACAGCAGCACGAGTAGCGCGTAGATGCACATGACACCGATCAGCATGGCCAGCAGAAAGCCGCTGACAATGTTCTTCAGGATCTCCGCCTCGCCCGACTCCACCGAGTGCACGCCGTTGGGCAGGTGCTGCATCGCGGGCAGGTTGTTCACCAGCTTGATTGCGTCGCCCAGCGGGATAGTGCCGCGCTCGGCCGAGATGGTGATGTTGCGGTTGCGATCACGGCGGGTGATCTGCGAGGGGCCGGCGCCCAGATAAACGTCGGCGACGTTCATGAGCGGCACGGGGCCGCCGGCCGAGGGCACGGAGAGGAGGCGTATCTGGTCGATGTCGGCGCGGGCCGAGTCATCCAGCCGCACGAGGATGGGGATCTGCCGGTCCGGCAGATTCATCTTCGGGAGGTTAAGCGTGATGTCGCCGCTGGTTGCAATGCGCGTGACCAGGCTCAGTGCCGACGTGGTCACCCCAAGCTCGGCAGCGCGTTCCGGCCGTGGCCGAACGACCAGTTCCGGTGCCAGTAGGCTGGTGCTGGTGTCCACGTTGCTGATGCCGGGGGAGTTGCGCAGTTGTTCTTCAACCGCAGCCGCTGCCGAGGCGAGCAGGGCGGAGTCGTCGCCCGTCAACTCGATCTGCAAGGGTCCGCTGCCCGGGGTGCCGAATCCGCCCACCGTGACGCGTGTCCCCGGCACGGCCTGCAGTTCGGTAAGCAGTTGCTTCTGCAGTTCCTGCTGGGAAATCTTGCGGTCTTTGATGTCGACCATCATGACCGACACGGACGCGCGCTGCCCGTTAACGACCGTATAGACGTGCTTCACTTCCTTGTGCCGGGCGATGATCCCCCGCATCTGCTCGGCCGTCGCGGCGGTGTCCTCGACCCGGGCGCCCGGCGGCAGGGCGGCATTCAAGCTGATGTATCCCAAGTCCTCAGTCGGCGAGAAGCTCGTGGAGAGTGTCCCAGCCAGTGCGAAGGCACCGAGCATGATGCTGGTGGAGGCAATGATCGTGGTCTTGCGGTGAGACAGCGCCCACTGCACGTTGCGCAGGTACCAGTCCTTCGCCGGGCCCGACTGCTCGTGTTCGTGGCCCGCAGTCATGAACCTGGACGCCATCATCGGAGTAAGGGTGCGGGCCACCAGTAGCGAGAACAGCACGGCGACCGTTGCCGTGAAGCCGAAGGGCTTGAAGAACTCGCCGGGAATGCCTTCCATGAAGGCGACCGGGATGAACACCGCACACAGCGTCAGCGAGGTCGCAACGACGGCCAGGCCGATCTCGATGGCCGCATCGGAAGCAGCCTGTAGCGGTGTCTTCCCCATGCGCAGGTGTCGTACGATGTTCTCGACCTCCACGATGGCGTCGTCCACGAGCATGCCGACCACCAGCGTGAGCGCCAGCATCGTCAGCGTATTCATCGAGAAGCCGAAGATGTGCAGCGCCCAGAAGGTCGGGATGACGGCCAGCGGCAGGGCCGTTGCGGAGATGATCGTCGCGCGAATATCGCGCAGGAAGAACCACACCACGAGGATCGCCAGCAGCGAGCCTTCCACGAGCATCGTCATGGAGCTGTGGAAGCTTTCGCGGATGCGTCCGTCGGCAACCGAGTTGATCTCGGTGATCTGGATGTTCGGGTAGCGCTCCTGCAGTTGCTTGACGGCCGCGCGCGCGCCGTCGGCCACCTTGACCGCGCCTTCGCCCCAGGCCCGCATGACCTGGAAGCCGATGACTGGCTTGCCGTCCAGCAGCGCCATCTGGACGACGTCGGAGGCCTGGTCGCGCACGTTGGCAATAGCATCGAGCCGCACGGAGCGACCGCCGCTGAGTGAAATCGGCAGGGCGGCCAGCTGCTGGATGGAGTCGATGGTGCCCAGCGTGCGAACCGTCTGGGCTTGCGTGCCGATGCGCGTCTCCCCGCCAGGCAGTTCGACCTGCGTGCGAGTCAGCTGGGAGGAGACGTCAGCGGCCGTCACGCCGAGTGCGCTCATGCGGTTGGGGTCGAGGTTGACGCGCACTTCGCGTGCCACGCCGCCCACGCGGGTCACCTGGCCAACGCCGTCCACGCCGCTGATGGCGCGAATCACGTTCAGGTCGACGAACCACGACAGCTCCGTGTCGGAGAGGTTGTCGGAGGCCACGGCGAAGGTGAGCACGGGGTTGGCGGCCGTGGTGGCCCGCGCGATGTACGGTTCGGTCGCATCCTGTGGCAGGTTCGGGCGAATGCGCACCACCGCGTCGCGCACATCGTTCATCGCCTGGGAGAGGTCGGTACCGAACTTGAATTCGATGTTGGTGGTCGAGTTGCCCTTGCTGACCGTGGAGGTGATGTGCTGGATGCCGACAATGGAGGCGACTGCGTCCTCGATCTTGCGCGTGACCTCAGTCTCCATCTGCGCGGGGGGGACGCCGGCATACGCCACCTGGACGAACACGAATGGGAAGGCGATGTCCGGCTGGTCCTGTACGCCAAGCCTGGGGAAGCTCAGTACGCCCCCGAGCACGAGGGCAAGGAACATCATTACAACCGGAACCGGGTTGCGAATTGACCAGGTGACGAAATTCATGAGACCACCTTCACAGTGTCGCGGTCCTTGAGGAAGCCGGCGCCCTTGACCGCCACGCGCTCGCCGGCCTTCAGCCCCTGGGTGATCTCCATCTTCCCGCCGTGTAGCCCGCCGGGTACCACGAGCCGGCGCGAGACGACATCGTTTTCGCCGACCACGAACACGTAACTGTAGCCGTCCTGCACGACGACGCTCGCGACCGGCACTTGCACGGCGTTACCTTGGCCGATGTCGATGCTGCCACTGGCGAACATGCCGGGGCGGGCGTTGCCGCTGTTGATGTCCACGTACACCAGCGCGGTGCGATTGGCGACCGAAATCGTCGGCGCCACGGTGCGCACCTTGCCGGCGATGCGGCTGCCATCGGAGCCGGTGAGCGAGACGTCCTGACCGGCCTTGAGCTGCCCCAGCAGCGACTCCGGCACTTCGGCGCGCCACTCCACGCGGCCCTGGCGAAGCAGGCGCAGCATTTCGCCGCCAGCCTGCGCGACCTGGCCCACGCTGACCAGGCGCGAGGTGACCACGCCGTCGTCTGGGGAGGTCACGTCGGTGTATTTCAGCCGGAGTTCCGACGTGGCCAGATCCGCCTTGGCGGTCTCCACTGCCGCGCGGGCTGCGACCTGGTCGGCCGCCAGCTGGTCCAGGTTGGCGGCCGACAGGGCTCCGGAGGTGGCAATGGCCTGACCGCGGCGTAGGGCGGCATCGGCATTGACTGCCCGGGCCTCGGCACTGCGCAACGCCGCCCGCCGTGAGTTCACCTCGGCGTTGAGCATCTCCGCGGAAAGCTTCACGAGGGCCTGGCCGCGATGAACGACCGAACCCACGTCCACCAGCACGGCGGAGACGCGGTAGCCTCCGACCTCCGGCCCGATGATGACCTCCTGCCAGGGCTGGACCGAGCCGGTGGCCTCCACCGAGCGCGTGATCGGTTCCTCCAGCACCTGGGTGGCCGTCACCGTCATGGCGGAATTGGGCTTGCTAGCGACGCCGGCACTGGCCGCGTCCGGCTGGGGGCCCCGGCGGCCGCACCCGGCGAGGGCCAGGGAGGCGGCTAGCGCAACAACCAGCGCACGCTGAACTTTGCCGGAAATGGTCGGTCTTAACAGGAAGCTGGGCATGAGGGCGAGACCGTATACGTTGTTAATATCAGGCAGCTGATATATTATCAGGAGACTGATAATCTGCAAGCACGAGTCCTGTCTGGTTTAGCTTGATGCAGCGCGCCCCGGAAGAAGAAATCGGCTATTTGCTGAAGCGGTTGATGCATGTCTTCCGTCACCTGCTGGAACTGCGCCTGCGGCGTAACGCTGCCATGTCCTTCGCCCACCTCGTCACGCTCGATCAGATCAACGAAGAGCCTGGCGTCGCGGGCGCCCAGCTCGCGCGCCGCCTCCTCGTGACCGCCCAGACGATGACCGAGCTGCTCAAGCGCCTGGAGAGCGAGGGCAGCATCGAGCGGCGGCCGGATCCCAATAATCGCCGGGCCGACCGTTGGTATATACAGCCCCTTGGCCAGCAGCGCCTGGCGTCGGGACGCGGCGCTGGCGCCCCCGTCATGACGCAAATGCTCTCGCTGCTGTCAGCTGGGGAAGTGGGCGAATTGCGCGGCTTCCTGGAGCGCTGTGTCGAGGGCCTGGAGCGGGAGAACCGCCGGGAAGCCCGGCAGATGGGTCGCCCCGAGCGCCCGGTCAAGGCAGCGGCCAGCAAATCCAAGGCCCCTGCGGCCCGCCCGGCCCAGCGTCCGGCGAAGCGGCCCGCCACACGTCGCGCGACTTGAGCGCTTCCCGGGCGCGGCTGCCTAGGCCAGCGCCTGGGCCCTGCACCGGCTCAGGGGCCAGTTGACATATTCCCCGAAGCGCTCGAGGGCCACGCATCCTGCCTGGCGGTCAGCCGCGGCCGACTCGAACTGGCGCTCGCCGGCTTCCCGCTCCAGGCGCTGTGCACCCAGGTGGCGCGCCCCTGCCTCCAGCAGCGCCGGCGCCACTTCCTGCGGATCGGTGCGGAAGTGGTTGGCAGCTTCCTCCGGGTAACGCTCGTCGAGCTCCCGGTTCAGCGCACCGATCAACGGATGGGCCTCGGCAGCGTCCCGTGCCACGCGTGTGATCCGTCACGCCTGCAGCGCGGTATCTTAACCAGCATGAACGCCACTCCCCACCTCCAGTCGCTGCACGTCTATCCGGTGAAGTCCTGCGCGGGGTATTCGCTGCCGCGGATGTTGCTGACCCCCACCGGCCTGGAGCACGACCGGGAGTGGATGGTCATCGATCCGACCGGCCGCTTCATCACGCAGCGCGAGGAGCCTTGTCTGGCGCTAGTCACCACGGCAATCCACGACGGGCGCCTGCAGCTGTCGGCGGGCGGCACCGCCGCGATCAGCATCCCGCTGGGGCACGAAGGCGTGCTGCGCGAGGTCAGTGTCTGGCGGTCGCTGGTGCCGGCCTTTGACGCTGGTGCCGAGGCCGCGGAGTTCTTCTCCACCTGGCTGCGCCGGCCAGCCCGGCTGGTGCGCTTTGACGCACGCCACCGGCGCCTGAGCAGCAGCGAATTCACCGGCTCACAGCAGGCCGCAAACTTCTTTTCGGACGGCTATCCGCTGCTGGTGTTGTCGGCGGCTTCGCTGGCAGACCTGAACGCGCGCCTGGGTCAGCCGCTGCCGATGAACCGCTTTCGCCCCAACCTCGTGCTGGGCGGTGTCGCGGCCTATGCCGAGGACGCCTCCACGCAGCTGCAGATCGATGCGGTCGCCCTGCGCCTGGTGAAGGCCTGCACGCGCTGCGTGATCACGACGACCAATCAGGTGTCGGGCGAGCGCGAGGGCGAGGAACCCCTGCACACCCTGAAGGCTTATCGCTATGACCGGGCCCTCCAAGGCGTCGTTTTCGGACATAACGCCGTGATCCTGCGCGGCGCGGGCGAGCACCTGGCAGGCGGGCAGACCGTGCAGCTGAGCGCGCGGTAGCCCACTGCCGCGTCCCGGGGCGGCGTGCGCGGGCATGGCGCCGGCCACGCCAAGGCGACTCCCCATCGCAGGGATGACAGATCTGTGACAGCGCGCAATGTCGCGGAACCCAAAGTTGGCAAAACTTGATTGCATGGTGGATCGGCGCTCGTGCCGACCCGCCGAGGGCAGTAAAGGAGTTGAGCCAGAATGAAGGATGCTAGCGGCGCCCAGATGGATAGTGATCTGAGCTACGACCCGCTGGAGGAGACGCAGCAGAACCTGGAGCTGCCGGATCTTCTGGCCATCCGCGCGGCCCGCGGCCTTGCCCACCTGAACATCGATTCCGCACCCCCGACCGAGACGGCATCGGAGCCCCGTGCCGCCAAGGCCGCGCTGGTCTATGTCGCTGTGCTCTTCACGGTGGCGCTGCTCGTCACCGTGCGCCTGCTGGAAGCCGGCAGCTTGAGCTAACGGCGAGCGGCCGGGCGCGGGCGCGCGCGGGAATAGTCCCAGGCCCGTGCTACTTGCCGGCTTCGTGCTGCGGCGGGCTCGCCATCAGGCTGCCGCGCCCCACCAGCCACAGCAGGATCATCAGCAGCACGAAGGGCCCCAGTGCCAGCAGGTCGGAGTAGGGACCGTTGAAGGCCGGGTTGTTGGCCAGGGCCCAGGCCTGCAGCGAGGCATCCACGTTCCCCAGGCTTCCGGCCAGGAAGGCAATCAAGATGCCGGCAATCGCGCCCCCCGCAATGTAGCCGGAAGCCAGCAGCACGCCGGGCCCGCGGTCGGCCATCGCCACGAACTGCGTCTCGGTCAGCTGCGCGTTCTGCGGTTGGCGACGCGCGCGGCGGTCCACCAGCCAGCGGATGAAGCCGCCCGCGCTCAGCGTGGCGGAGGTGGACACCGGCAGGTACACGCCGACCGCGAAGGCCAGCGACGGCACGCCGGAAAGCTCCATGACGACGGAGATCATCGCCCCGAACACCACCAGGCCCCAGGGCAGTTGCTGGTCCAGGATGCCCTTGATGATGTAGGAAACCAGCGTGGCCTTGGGGGCGTCGAACTTGCGCACCTCGCTGCCGTCCGGACGCTTGCTGTGCGTGCCGTTGATACCCGGATCCACCAGGTAGACCGCCTTGCCCGTGTCATCCACCAGGTACTTGCCCGCCGGTGCGCCATCCGTGCCGGTCTTGTGCCACACGTGGTAGCTGGCAGCATCGCTGCTGGCCTGGGGCCCGGTGAGGGTCTCGCGCGCGCCCGCCAGGGCCGCCACGTCCGTGCTCAGTCCCTGCGGGGCGACCTGCGCGATCGGCACGTAGACGGTAGCCGTCTCGTTGAGCTTGAGCAGGATCGGACCCATGCACAGGGCCGACGCGAACGCGCCGATGAGGATCGATACCTGCTGGTGGCGGGGCGTTGCACCCACGAGGAAGCCCGTCTTCAGGTCCTGCGATATGGTGCCGCCGTTGGAGCACGCGATGCACACGATGCCTCCTACCGACAGTGCAGTCACGTACCAGACGCCACCGGTCCAGCCGACCAGCAGGAAGGTGAGGCAGGTGAGCATCAGCGTGGCGATGGTCATTCCGGAAATCGGGTTGGAGGTGGAGCCGATTTCCCCCGTCAGGCGCGAGGAGACGGTCACGAACAGCGCACCCAGCAGCACGATGAGTACCGCCCCCAGCAGGTTCATGTGCAGCGAGGGCGAGAGCATGATCAGCGCGAGCAGCACGATGATTCCAACCCCCACGAACTTCAGCGACAGGTCATCATCGGTGCGCAGCTTGCTCGCCGTGCCCGCGCGCGCGGCGGCAATGTCGGCAACGCCGCTCTTGATGCTGCCGGCGATCAGCGGCAGGGCGCGGATCAGGCTGATGATGCCGCCGGCGGCCACTGCGCCGGCGCCGATGTACAGCACATAGGCGCTGCGCACCTCGCTGGGGCCCATGTCAGCGATGGGTATCGTGCCCGGTGGCAGGGCGCCCATGAGGTTCTCCCCGAAGTACTTGATCGCCGGAATCAGGACCATGTAGGCCAGGATTCCGCCGGCGAACATCATGTTGGAGATCGCCGGCCCGATGATATAGCCCACGCCCAGCAGTTCCGGCGTGACCTCCATCGCGATGGAGCCGCCCTGCAGCGGTGCGCCGAACGTGTACGCGGCGACGTCCTTCCAGCCCTTGAAGGCGATGTTGAGGCTCTTGTAGGCGAGTCCCAGGCCAAAGCCTGAAAATATCGTGCGGGCACTGATGCCCTGGTTATCCGTGCCCTCGGCCAGCGGATCCGCCGCGGCGCGCGAGGCGGGGGAGGCACCTGCCTTCAGGACCTGTGCGCAGGCCGTGCCTTCCGGGTACTTGAGCACCCCATGCTGCTTGACGATGAGGGCTCGGCGCAGGGGGATCATCATGAGGATGCCCAGCAGGCCGCCCAGCACCGCCACCAGCAGGACGCGCGTCAGCTCCAGGTCGAAGCCCAGGATCAGGATCGCCGGCATCGTGACGCCCACGCCGAAGGCGATCGACTCTCCCGCGGACCCTGACGTCTGCACGATGTTGTTCTCCAGGATGCTGGCATCGCGGATGCCGATCTTGGAGAGCAGTCGAAACAGCGTGATGGAGATCACCGAGACGGGGATCGAGGCGCTGACCGTGAGCCCGACTTTGAGGACCAGGTACAGCGAGGAGGCCCCGAAGAGGATGCCCAGCACCGTGCCGACCAGCACAGCGCGGAGGGTCATTTCCGGCAAACGCGTGCCCGCGGCGATGTACGGGCGATACGGGGTCTGCGGCTGGCTCATGCGGGTAGCTCCGAACCTTGAACTTTAAGAGTGCGGCAACTCTAGCGCGGATTGGCCAGTAGCGCCCTCAAGGCCGACAGCAGCGCCAGCGGCTGGCCGACCGGCAAGTGGTGGTAGCCACACGGGATCACGATCGGTCCGCGCGCAGTAGGCAAGGCGGCCGCCAGCTGCGCGGCGCGCGGCGCGGTCACGACCTTGCTCCATTCGCCGCGGATGATGTCCAGCGGCGTCGTGAGGTCGGCCAGCTCTGCCGCCTCGTCCACCGCCGGGCGCGCGTCGCCGCCGCGGAACAGGCGCGTTACCTGGTCATCGAATTTCCAGACCCAGGCATCCCCATCCCTGCGCACCGAGTGGCGCGCCATGTGAGCCAGCGCGGCCGCCGGCGCCGGCTCGTCCGGCCGCAGAACGAAGCGCCCCAGGATCGTTTCCTGGTCGGGGTAGCGCTTGTTGGGCCGCCAGGCCTCATCGAAGCCGCGCATGGGATCCGCCGGCGAGGAGAGGCGCGAGTCCACCACGATGCCGCGCTGGATGAGCAGCGGGTAGCGCTGGCAGGCATACAGCAGTGCCCGGCCGCCGAAGCTGTGCCCGATGACCGTGCAGGGCGCGATGTCAGCATGGCGCAGGACCGCGCCGATCTCCTCCACGAAATGCTCGTGCCGGTATTCGGGGCGACGCCCGCTGTCGCCCATGCCCCCGAAGTCCGGGGCGATGACTCGGTAGTCCTCGGCCAGCCACGGGGCGATGAAGTCCCACCAATGGGCGTGGGCCAGGAACCCGTGCAGCAGCAACAGGGCCGGCGCGTCCGGCGGGCCGGGCCATTCCAGGTAATGGATGTCGATGCCGGTCGCCTCGACATGGCGAGACAGACCCGGCCGCTCGAGCGAGCGGCGAAGGTAATCGTCGAAGCCGGACTGCAGCGGGTCGCTCAAGGCCATTACCTCATTGACACTGTGCGTGCGCGACGGATTAATTGTCGCGATGAATCGACGCATATTGCCACTGATCGCCGCCCTGGGCCTCGCCCTGATACCCACTGCCAACGCCGCGCAGATCACGCCGACCCCCCGCGCGGTCGCCGTGCCGGTGACGGCCACCAACCGCCCCTTCCTGGGTGCGCGGACGGCGCTGCAGCCGGTCGACCTGGCTCCGCGCGGCTACGTCGAGGAGGAGTTCTTCGTCAGCGGTAACGCGAACATCTACGACTGGAGCGCGCCCGGCGCCAAGTCCCCGGTCACGCTGCGCACCGCGCGGGTGCCGTATGCGACCCGCCTGCTGGTGCGGCGGCCGCAGGACCCGGGCCGGGCCAGCGGCCGGGTCATCGTCGAATTGCTGGAGGCCAGCGGGGCCTACGACACGGCGCCCCTGTGGGGCTACTCCTGGGAGCACTTCCTGCGCCACGGCGATATCTGGGTCGGGCTCACTGTCAGGCCCGCGGCCGTGGAGACGCTCAAGCGCTTTGACCCGGTGCGCTATGCGCCGCTGAGCTTCGCGTACGCGCAGGCAGCGGACTGCCAGGACGCGGGCAACGCGCAGTCGGAGGAGGGCCTGGCCTGGGACGTCACGGCACAGGTCGGCGCGCTGCTACGCAGTTCCACCAAGGAGAATCCGCTCGCCGGATTCGATGTGCGCCGCCTTGTCGTCGCCGGCTACGCGCAGGCCGGTGGCGAGCTGGTGACCTACCTGAATGCGGTGCATGATGCGCTGCGCCTGGGCAATGACCTGCCGGTGTACGATGCCTACGTGGAGGCCGACGGTGCCATGGCCCCGGCGCCGATCAACCAATGCGCCGCAGCGCTCGCTGCCGGCGATGCACGCCGCAGGGTCAGCCACCGCGATGCGCCGGTAGTCACGGTCATGACGCAGACGGACTTTGCCAGGGCGCTGGACGTGCGGCGACAGGACAGCGATGCGCCCGAGGATTACTTTCGGCTCTACGAGATCGCCGGGGCCGCTCATTCCGGCCCGTTCCCGGCCGGCCAACCGGCGGTGATGGACCTGAAGATCGCGGGGCTCCCTGGCCCCGACTCCGCCGAGGCCTGCGTGGAGCCCGCGAGCACCTTTCCGGCCGGCTACGCCTTCAACGGCCTGTGGATGCAGCTGGAGGACTACCTGCTGCGCAGCGTGCCGCTGCAGCACGCGGCGCCGATCGGCGTGGGGGAGCAGGGCAAGGTGGTGCTGGACGCCAAGGGCAACGCCGTCGGTGGCCTGCGCCTGCCGCAGCTGTCCGTGCCGCTGGCCACCTACGCCGGGCGCAGCACGCCACGGGAGGCGAACCCGCGCAGCGAGGAGCGCTGTGGCCGGACGGGCGCGATGCGTCGCTACGATGCTGCGGAACTGAAGGCTCTCTACGGCAGCCGCGCCGGTTACCTTAAACGCTTCAACGAAGCCGTCGATGCGGCACTCGCCGACCGATGGCTCGAGCCGGCGGATGCCGCCGCGCTCAAGGCGCAGGCGCCGCGCACGACGCCGGCATTCTGATTCGCATCTCCACCCAAGGACCGCCATGCAGAACGATCCCGCCACGGCAGATTTCATCTTCAACCAGACCATGTTGCGCGTCCGCGATCCAAAGAAGTCGGTGGCCTTCTACCGCGATGTGCTCGGCATGACGCTCCTGCATCAGGTGGACTTCCCGTCGATGAAGTTCAGCCTGTACTTCATGGCCTACGTGCGCGCAGGGGATACGCCGCTGCCGCAGGATCCGGCGGCTCGCGCGGAATACACCTTCCTGCAGAAGGCGACGCTGGAGCTGACGCATAATTGGGGCACGGAGTCCGACCCGCAGTTCGCCGGCTACCACAGCGGCAACAGCGAGCCCCGCGGCTTTGGTCACATCGGCATCTCGGTGCCCGACGTGTATGCGGCGGCGGAGCGCTTCGAGAAGCTAGGGGTGGAGTTCGTCAAGCGGCCGGACGACGGCAAGATGAAGGGACTGGCCTTCATCAAGGACCCGGACGGCTACTGGATCGAGATCCTCTCGGCGCGGCGGCTGGCGGAGTCGACCAGCGGCTAGCCCAACAGTGGAGAGCGCGGTGATGAGCAGGGTCGCAGCAGCGATGGGCAGGGGACGGTGGCAGCCGGTGGCGAGCGCGGCCGGCCCGGTCCGGTCGGGCGCTGTCGCGCGCGGCAGGGCCGGGCGCTGGCTGTGCGGGCTGCTGTTCGCGTGTTGCCTTGCCATGCCCCTGCTGGCGCAGGCCGCGGAAGACATCGAGGAGATCCTGGTCTCCGGCGAGCAGCCGGGGCCGGGACTCTGGAAAGTCACCCAGGGGGACCACGTGCTGTGGGTCCTGGGCAGCGTGACGCCGCTGCCCAAGCAGCTGCAGTGGCGCTCGCGGCAGGTGGAGCGCGTGATCGCCGGTTCCCAGGAGGTCATCGGCGAGGCGACCGTCCGTCCGAGCCTGGGCTTCTTTCGCACGGTGACGCTGCTGCCCTCGCTGCTGAAGCTGCGCCAGAACGCGGACGGGCAGACGCTGCAGCAGATCTTGCCGCCGGAGCTCTACGAGCGCTGGGAGCGGCAGAAGCTGCGTTTCATGGGGCACGACGCCGGCGTGGAGCACTGGCGTCCGATGTTCGCCGCGCAAGAGCTCTACCAGCATGCGCTCAATCGATCCGGCTTGAGCCTGAGGAGCATCATATGGCCCACCGTGCTGCGCCTGGCCAGCGAGCATCACGTCCAGATCCGCAAGATGGACTCCAAGGTGCAGGTCGCGGATCCCAAGCAGATGATCCGGGACTTCAAGTCCACGCCGCGGGAGCTGGACGTGGCCTGCCTGCGCGCGACGGTGGAGCGGCTGGAGCAGGACCTGGACGGCATGAAGCAGCGTGCCCAGGCCTGGGCCACCGGGGACGTGGAGCTGTTACGGCAGGGCTCCTACGTGGACCGGGACGCAGCCTGCATCGCCGCCGCGACCGGTGCCGCCAGCATCAACCAGCAGTACGAGCGCGTGCGTTCGCGAGTCTTCGAGGACTGGGTGGCCGCTGCGATGACGGCCCTGGCCAATAACCGCAGCAGTTTTAGCGTATTGCCGATGGCCGAGATGCTGCAGCCCGATGGCCGCCTGGAGCGGCTGCGCCGCCGCGGTTACCACATCGAGCCTCCGCCGGGCGCTGCGCATCCCTAGAGGTTGCCCCGCTGGACGCGCGGATCCGGTGGCACAAGCTACGCGGCTGCGGCGTCAGTCGGGTAGAAGAACAAGCTGAACCAGTGAACGGGAGTGCCGGCGCTCACGGTGCTGGCGCTGGGTTTCGGGGGTGCGGCATGGGCGGCCCAGAAGGCGCCGGAGCCCGACTGCGGGCCTGCCGCCAGGCGGTCGTTGACCGTTACATCGCGGCGCTCGTGGCGCCCGATCCGTCCGGGGTCCCGCTGGCCGCGGACGTGAAATTCGTGGAAAACCTCACGCGTCGCAAGCCGCGCGAAGGCTTGTGCAAGGACTCCGGTGCACCGGCTACCTCCTTATCGCATCTACGTGCCGGATCCGGTCTCCCAGCAGGTTGGGTACCTGGGGGTCATGCAGGCGGAGGGCCAGCCCGTGGAGGTCGCCAGCCGCCTGAAACTCCAGGACAGCAAGATCAGCGCCGCCGAGCAGCTGATCGCGCGTGGATTGCGGGAGGCCTCGCTGCCGAAACCTTGCGAAGCCCCTTGCGCCCAGCACTGCCTGCGCCGGGAGAACGGCATGCAGGCTACGGGCAACCCGCCGCCGCAGACGCCCGGCAGGGGCACGCTGGGCGCCATGGGCTGCGCGGCGCAGCTCGACACCAAGTCCATGCGCTACATCGACAGCATCGACAACCGCCGCGTGGAAATCGCCGATACGCAGGCCGGGCTGCTCTTTGGCCTCTTGCAGTTTCGTCACTCGACGAAGCAGCCGTACGTGAACATCGTCGGCGTGCCGGGCGTCCCAAAGATGGCCATGCCCTTCAGGGCCTTGGAGCTGCCAGCCGCCCACCTTGACAAGATCAGCGGCGACAAGGTCCACGAGATCGAGGCAAAGCAGTTCATGGCGCCCTGCCTTTCCAAGACCGGTTGGGAGTCGTCCAGGGCGCCTGGGCGTGCGCGGCTGCCGGAGGGGAAAAAAGAAAAGGCCCGCCTAAAGCGGGCCTTGTTCTGGGCGGCGCCGGTCGACCGGCTCAGTCGTCGACCAGGAAGCTGCGCAGCTGCTCCGAGCGGGAGGGGTGACGCAGCTTGCGCAGCGCCTTGGCTTCGATCTGGCGTATGCGCTCGCGCGTCACATCGAACTGCTTGCCGACTTCCTCCAGGGTGTGGTCGGTGTTCATGTCGATGCCAAAGCGCATGCGCAGCACCTTGGCCTCGCGCGGCGTGAGCTGGGCCAGGACCGCATGGGTGGTCTCGCGCAGGGATTCCATCGTGGCCTGGTCGATCGGCGAAGCGACCGACGTGTCCTCAATGAAGTCGCCCAGATGCGAGTCCTCGTCATCGCCGATCGGAGTCTCCATCGAGATGGGCTCCTTGGCGATCTTGAGGAC
>CAIPVV010000022.1 GCA_903868595.1 uncultured Pseudomonadota bacterium | reverse complement strand
GAGCCACATGTTTGTGGAAGGTGTCGAGCTCAATCGCATGGGCCAGAACCTGACGCTGGCGCGGTATCCGATCCACTGGCACCTGGTGGGTGACGCTAAGGGCCAGTACATCAGGAACGCGTCAATCCACGACACCTACAACCGCTGCGTGACCGTGCATGGTACGAATGATCTGCAGGTTGAGAACAACGTGACATACAACACCGTGGGTCACTGCTTCTTCATGGAGGACGGCATCGAGCACGGCAATCAGTTCATCCACAACCTGGCGATCCAGACCAAGTGCCATACCTCGAAGCCCTGCGTGCCGACCAACTTGGCTGCGGCCGGAGAGGCAACTGACACCCGCCAGGGCCTAGCAGCCAGTGGCCAGCAATCCAAGGAGGTGCTGCTGCCTTCGGACAACACGGTGTCGTCGTACTGGATCACCAACCCGGACAACACCTACCGCGACAACGTGGCCGCGGGCTCCGACGCGAACGGCTTCTGGATGTCCTTGCCCGAGCACCCTCAGGGTCAGTTCGCGGGCACGGAGATCAGCAAGACCATCTGGCCGCGGCGCACGCAGTTCCGCGAGTTCACGGGAAACACCGCCCACTCGAACTACGATGGATTCATGTTCGATCGGAACATCAACGCCAACAACACTTTCGGCGTTACCGGCAATTCGCAAACCGGACTCGAGAACCCCGCTGATCCCAACAGCAAGGGGCTGGTATCGACCTTCGAGAATCTCACCACCTACAAGAACCGCAATGGCGGCATCTGGGGCCGCGGAGAGCTCCACCTGTTCAGGAATATCAAATTTGCGGACAACGCCATTGGCTTTACGCATGCCGCTGGCGCCGATGGGCGATACGACTACTCCTCAAAGGTGCTCGACTCGCTGTTCGTGGGCGAAACCGAAAATGTCGGCAACCCGGGCTCTGACGCAGAAAAGGCTTACGGGCGAAGCTTGCCGAAGCCGATGCTGCCGGATTACCCCATCCGCGGCTACGAGTATTACGACTTCCGTCATGACGTGGTGAACACCACTTTCCGGAATTACCGGGACAACCCCACCCGCAAGACGGGCGCGATCTCTCACCTGCTGTACACCAGTTTCGGGGCCAGCTCGAATAATGCCGTCGAGCGCGTCAAGTTCAACAATGCCAAGCCGGTGTACTACCCGCCGATGGATAAGAAATGGGGCAGCGATAACAACGCAGGCAGCATGGCGTACAAGACCGCGGTGTTCAAGGACCGGGACGGCTCGCTCGGCCTTGGTCCAAATTCCTTCGTTGTCATCAATGACGGCGTCAATGACAGCATCGCTGTCGACAAGGAAGACTGTCAGATCAAGCCTACCTGGAACGCCGCAGTGTGCAAGGGCGATGTCGGGCGCATGAGCTTTGTTAATGGTCATGGCCTCGGCTTCGGCACCATCAGCCCAGGCGGCGGAGAGAAGCTGCCGCCCGTGATCCTCAGTCGCAAGGACCAGAGGATCAGCATCTCTGTCGGCACCAACGTGCGGTCCGGCATCGAGTTCAAGGCGACCACCGAACGGACGACTATGGACCTCAACGTGATTGAGCTGGACGCCGGCTCGTGGGTGATCGTCGAAATACCTGGATTCACCAAGGCCGCCTCGGGTGCCCCGCAGGACAGCCTGGATGCACTGCGGAAGGCCAGTATCACGTCGTATTACAAGGCTGGGGATGCACTGTGGGTCAAGCTGGTCTCGACCGGTGACATCAGCCGCGGTATGGGCGGTGGTGAGAGTGTCCAGGTAAGCCGGTAAGTCACCGTCGTGCCCGAGGCAGACGAAATCCTCGGCTGAGCAAGAAATCTGGCGCCTGGCTAGCCCGATGTGGCCCGGCGCTAGATAACTGCGTTATCCTTTTGCGGCTCGAAAGCGTGGGCTTATTGCCGGGAGCACGGGGGTTGAGGACATGAGAAAGAAATTTCCGCCGTTCCATTTTGCCTTGTTCGTTCTGGCTAACTTCCTCGTCAGCGGACTCGCTGTCGTTGAGGCAGGGCAGACGAATTGGTCTGATCCCGCCTCCTGGCCGAACCGCAAGGTGCCCGTCGCCGGCGATAAGGTCACTATCGGCAGAGACAAGGATGTAGTGCTCGACGTCAGTCCGCCGACGCTGGGCGGTCTGTCCATCGACGGCAAGCTCAGCTTCTCAGATAACGCCGACCTGGAGCTGAGCACGGAGTGGATCATGGTGCACGGTGAACTGGCGATCGGTACCGAAGCCAATCCCTACACACACAAGGCGACCATCACCCTCACGGATAACGTCAAGGGCGAAGACGTCATGGGTGGGATGGGTGATCGCGGAATCATGCTCTCCGGCGGCACCCTGAATCTGCACGGTGACCGCACCAACTCCTGGACCAAGCTCGCAAAGACCGCCGCGGTGGGCAGTATCACCCTCGAGGTGCTGGACGCCAAGAGCTGGCGCACTGGCGATGAGATCGTAGTGGCCTCGACGGACTTCAATCCGCGCCAGGCCGAGCATCGCGTCATTGCCTCCATCAGCGGCAACACGATCACGCTCGACAAGAAACTGGATTATATGCACTTCGGGAGAGTCACTTTCGGCGTGGATGAGCGCGGCGAGGTGGGCTTGCTCACGCGCAACATCAAGGTGCAGGCATCCAGCGACGCGGAACAGACCTTCTTTGGCGGACATATCATGGCGATGCCGTCGAGCCACATGTATGTATCCGGCATCGAGCTCAATCGGATGGGTCAGAACCTGACTCTCGCACGGTACCCGATCCACTGGCACCTGGTCGGAGACGCGAAGGGCCAGTACATCAAGAACTCGGCGATCCACGATACCTACAACCGCTGCGTGACCGTGCACGGCACGAATTTCCTTCGCGTTGAAAACAACGTGACCTACAACACCGTCGGCCACTGCTTCTTCATGGAAGACGGCATCGAGCACGACAACGAATTCGTGCACAACCTGGCTATCCAGACTAAGTGCCATACCTCCAAGCCCTGTGTGCCGACCAACCTGGCCGCGTCCGGAGAGGCCCCATACAAGTACGAGGATCGCCAGGCCGGCAGGCAGAACGGCCAGCAGTCCAAGGATGTTCTGCTGCCCTCAGACAACACGGTAGCCAGCTACTGGATCACCAATCCGGACAACACCTACCGCGACAACGTAGCCGCGGGCTCCGACGAAAACGGCTTCTGGATGTCATTTCCAGAACACCCGAACGGCCAGTTCGAAGGCACGGAGATCAGCAAGGCCACCTGGCCGCGCAATATGAGCATCCGCGAGTTTAAGGGCAACACGGCACACTCGAACTACGATGCATTCATGATGGATCGCAACATTGCGGCCAACAACACCTTCGGCGTGACGGGCAACATGCATATCGCCCATGAAAACCCTGCCGACAGAAGCAGCAAGATTGTGGAAACGGTATTCGAGGATCTCACCGCCTACAAGAACCGCAATGGAGGCTTCTGGGGCCGCGGCGAGATGCGTACCTATCGGAACATCAAGTCGGCCGACAACGCCATCGGCTATACGCAGGCGTCTGGCCTGGGTGGTGGTGCCAGCAACGCTGATCCTTATACGTCACGAGTCCTTGACTCGCTGTTCGTGGGCGAGAGCGATAATCTCGGCAACCCCAGCACCGATGCGGAAAAGGCTTATGGCCGCAGCCTGCCAAAGCCCATGCTGCCGGATTTCCCGATCCGCGGCTTCGAGTACTACGACGCGCGTCATGATGTGGTGAACACGACCTTCCGAAACTTCGAAGACAACGCTACGCGCAAGACCGGAGCCCTGTCTTACCTGCTGTTCACCAGTTTCGGGGTCAGTTCGAACAATGCCATCGAGAAGGTAAAGTTTGAGCACGCCAAGCCGGTGTATTTCCCGCCGATGCAGGGCAATGCCAGGTGGGCAAACGACAATGGCAACAGCCAGGCGTACAGGACCGCGGTGATTCGCGATAAGGACGGTTCACTCGGCTATGGTCCCAATGCGTATGTCCTCATCAACGACGGTGTCAACGACAGCGTCGCTACGGACTCCAAGGCCTGCACGATCAAGTCCACCTGGAACGCCGCGGTGTGCAAGGGCGATGTCGGTCGTCTGGCATTGGCTGGCCCCCCCAGAATTGTTGGTGCTGCTCCCGGCGCTGGTGCCGGCGGTCCGGGTGCAGGCGCTCCCCCCTCTGCAGCGGTCGCTCCGGGCGCTGGGGGTTCTGGCGCGGGTGGTGCCAGGACCGGCGGCCTCGGTGCCGCGCCCACACAGCCGCCAGTGGTTCTCAGCCGCAACGGCAGGGACTACCCCATTATAGGGGGATCGAACGTACGAGCTGGTACCGAGATCAAATTGACTACCGAAAGGCCGATGGTGGCCCTGCGGCTGACGGAGCTGGACAAGGGCTCCTGGGTGATCTTCCAGTTGCCGGGTTTCAACACGGCGGAGTCTGGAACGCCGCAGACCAGCTTGGATGCGTTGCGCAAGGCCAGTGAGACCTCCTACTTCAATGACAAGGATGCGCTTTGGGTCAAGGTGGTCTCCCCTGACAACGGTGAGCTTGGCCTGGGTGGTGGAACGACCGTGCAGGTTAGCCGGTAAGCGATGATTCCGGTACTTGGGTAGTAGCCCTTGGCCTCGAGGCCAAGGCCGGCTTTTAGTTCGTCAGCGTGGCGAGATAGGCAATCACATCAGCGCGCTGCTGTGGGTCTTCGAGGATGCCCGCCATCGCTGTACCCGGCACCTTGGCGCTCGGGTTGGCCAGGAATTCATTCAGGGTTTCGGTGCTCCAGATCACACCGTATTTCTTCATGTTCTCGCTGGGGCCCAGGAGGCTCTTCGTGGTGCCCGCCTTGCGCCCCACGACACCGACGAGATTGGGGCATAACTTCGAATTGTCATCCTTGGTCACGGCATGGCAGGTCGGGCAGGAACTGGCCATGAACTGTTCCTTGCCTCTGGCTGCGTCTCCTTTGATATCGTCTGCGGCAGCGGCTGCCATGGCCACCAGGGCGGCCAGAGCAAACAGGTGGATGGGTCGGATCGAAGGCATGAAGGTGAGCGCTCTCGAGAGGGGGACCTAATAGTCCCATGCCGGCGAAGGATTCTAGCAAACCATCCGCGCCCGATGCTCCATCGAGAAGATTCATTCAGCAGTGGCTATCCCCCCGGAAACCGGAAGATGAAATATCGCGCCACCGTATCAAGCGACGGATCTGGGAAAAGCTGCGCGCTGCGGCCAAGCCAAACCAAACCTTTTGCCCGAACCGCGACGCGGTCATTCCGGACGTCGAGGCAAGCGCTGACGCCACCGATCGGTTGGTATCCCAGCAGTTTGGTACGGAAGGCACATGCGCCTTCGCGCCCCCCGGCAACGATCTGGTGGAGCTGCGCCGGCGACCGCGGGAGCACGGCAAGTCGCTCCTCTTCGCCACCTAAGGAATCCATCGGGTAGTCGTACTGCAGGATCCGGAACGCCTCGTGCCGGAACACCGGCAGTTCGTCGCCTGGCTGGAGGGTATGGCGCATTCGAGCAGCCGATCAAGTGGGCCGGCACCATGCTGCCGGTCTTTCCGGGATGGGCGGGCAGCGCAGGCTGCGGGCTCAATTGGCAGCGGTGCCGACGCGGTATTCCAGGTCGGGGGCTCGAGGCAGGCTCCGGGGGCTGCAGGACGAGCCCATTCGCGACGTGTTAGGCTCTAAAAAATTCCGGAGAAAGGGTTTATGGAAAGCACCACCCGTCGTTTGTTGTGGGTGTCGCCAGCCTGCTTGGTTTTGTTCGCCGCCGCGAGCGCGAGCGCGAACGCTGCCGCGTCCTGTGCCGCACTGTCCCGGGAGCTTGCTCTCCCGCACACCACGATCACGCTGGCGACGGAAGTGGCGGCCGGAGCCTTCACACTGCCGCAGGCCGGTGGCGGCCCGGGCGGCCCGCCCATGAACTTCTCCGCGCTCCCGGCGTTCTGCCGCGTCGCCGGCACGATCCGTCCGACCGCCGATTCGGATATCCGCTTCGAGGTTTGGATGCCGCTGTCCGGCTGGAACGGGAAGTTCGTCGGCGGCGGCAACGGCGTGTGGGCTGGCTCCATAGCCTATGGCGACCTCATCACGCCGCTGTCGCGCGGCTATGCGACGGCGGCCTCCGACGTCGGCCACCAGGGCAGCCCGCTGGACGGCAACTTCCTCACGGGCCACCCAGAGAAGCTCGCCGACTTCGGTCACCGGGCCGTGCACGAGACCGCCGTCGCCGCGAAGGCTGCGATCAGCGCGTTCTACGGCAACGCTCCGAAGCGTTCGCTCTACGCTAGCTGCTCCACCGGCGGGCGGATCGGCCTGATGGAGGCCTACCGGTATCCGGAGGACTATGACGCCATCTCGGCGATGGCGCCGGCCAACCAGATGGTCCCGTTGATGGTGATGTCGTTGTGGACGGGTGCCGCCACGATGAAGGACCCGCAGAGCAGTATCCCGCCGCCGAAATTCGCGCTGGTTCAGAAGGCGGCCTTGGAGGCCTGCGATGCCAACGATGCGGTGAAGGACGGAATCATCACCAATCCGCCCGCCTGCCACTTCGACCCAGCCGTGCTCCAGTGCAAGGCTGGCGATGCGGCCGATTGCCTGACGGGCCCCCAGGTGGCGGCGCTGCAAGCGATCTATGCGGGCCCTAAGAACCCGCGTACGGGCAAGCAGATCTACCCGGGGCTGTCGGTGGGCAGCGAGGCGCAGATGCCGGCGCTCACCCTGGGCAAGGAGCCGTTCCCGGTGGCTACGACCTTCTTCCGCGGCCCCGTGTTCAATGACCCCGCCTGGGATTTCCGCAGCTTCGACTATGACCATGACGTCGAGCGCGCGATGGCCTACGGCAGCGACGCACTTGACGTGCCGGCCACGGGACTGCGCCGCTTCCTCGCGGGTGGTCGCAAGCTGCTGCTCTCCCATGGCTGGGCGGACGGGTTGATCCCGGCGCAATCGACCGTCAACTTCTACCAGGCCGTCGTGCAGGACGCGGGTAAGCAGCGCGCCGGTCAGGACGTGCGCCTCTTCATGGTGCCCGGCATGGGCCACTGCGGGGGCGGTAGCGGTCCGTCGGCCGTCGACGTGCTTGGTGCGATCGACCAGTGGGTGGAAACCGGCAAGGCGCCGGAGCGCCTCGTGGCGAGCAATCCGCCCGGCCTGCCTGCACGCACGCGACCGCTGTGTGCGTATCCGAAGGTGGCCAAGTACGCCGACAGTGGCAACACGGACGAAGAAAAGAACTTCCGCTGCGAGGCGCCTTAGTTAGGGCCCGGGCGCGACGGCGCGCGGCGCAGGCTCAGCTGCCGGGCGGCCGGAGGACTTATCCTGGCGGCCGCCGCAGGGCCTTGGGTTCATCGGGATTCACCGAGAGACTGCACAGCCTCCCTTTCGGCGGGAGCCTCACCGGCACTTCGACCATGCTGTCGACCGGCAGCGCGTTGAGCGTGCCGGTTTCGCAGCTCGCCGGCTCCTTCAGGCCCTCGTGGCTGCGGCAGGTCTTGGTCTTCCGGGCAGTCTCGCTGGACTCGACCCAACGCACGGCACCCGACGCGTTGTTCGCGTTGAACCGGGCCTGGGTGGCCGAATCCACACACTGCTAGTGCACCCGGCAGGAAGGTTCGCTGCGGCGGCGTTCCGCAAGCTGGGCGCGGTCACCGAGCTGCTGGAGAGGCAGCGCAACCCGAAAAATCCACATCCACGCGGCGTTAGACCGTGCCGACCTGTGGCTGCAGCGCCGCGTGCCCCGGGTTGCCGCGATCCATCCCAAGATCCGCCTTAACGTCAACGGCGCGAAGGCAGCGCCCCTGCGGGTAGACCGCATCGCCTGCGAAATCCTCTTCGGGCTGCTCCGGGCGCAGCAACCTGCCAAACGCAAGGCGGACAAGCGGTTCCCGGACTTCGTCGTGCGATCCGCTTGCCGGAGAGGGCTGCGCGGGTGCCCGATCGCGCGGAGCGGGAATGGTTGGAAGGCCGCTCCCTGAACCACGGCGCTGTCTATACCGAGGATCCCCAGGCGCCAAAGTGGCCCCAGTGGGTAACGGCTGAAGGCAACGAGTGCATCGCAACGCGGCGTGGGAGCCGCTTCAACCGCGGTGCGCTGGCGGTTGAGACCGTGGTCGAAGGCGCAGGGGTTGTCTTGTGCTGCATCGCGATGACACGCCAGCGCCTGGCGGCAGGGGTGCTCACGCTGTAGGTGCCGCTGTCCGGCGTTCGCCAGGCCTCGCCTGCGTTGCCCGTGCGCATCCACAGCAGCGTACTGCTGCGCCCCCAAGGTCCGTCGAATCCGGCAGTGGTGGCTGGAGGAGGCGACGATCACCGAACAGTGGCTGGCCGATACGATTGGCTAGCCTCAGCGGCAAGGGGTTGAATTCCCGTCTGCGCTGCCGGGCGACGACGAACTCTCGACGCGTGAACCCTCGCCAGGGTCATTCTGCATCACGCACCCTGCATAACGCCTGGCACGACCCGGTGGAAGGCGCGCATCTGCGGCTCCTGTTGGTGCGTCATCCGTGAACAGTAAGCGACAGGTGGCGCGTTCCGCAGGCCGTTGGCACTGTTGGCATCTACCCATCCGATACGAAAAGCTGCGAAGAGAGACAGGGAAAAAGGCGCCGGGCGCCTGCAAGCCGCGCATTCGCAGGACAAACTCCTGCGCTTCACGCCAAATAGGTAAATGCCGGGGCACGGGTTAAGCTCTGCGCAAAGCGGAAAATCAAGGGGTAGCGAATACTTTGACAGACGTTCTGCCCAGACGCTCACTGGACGCGCGCCGCCACACGACACGGTCCATCGGCGTATCGCCCATCGTCCTGGCGGCAGCGGCAACCGATGTCGACAGCCTCTACGAGAAACTGTCATCGCGCCCGGCTGGTCTGACCGCTGAAGAAGCGGTGGCCCGTCTGGAGCAATACGGCGCCAACGTGCTTGCCAAGGACCAGCGCCCGGGATTTGGTAGGCTAGTCGGTCGTGCCGTACTCAATCCATTGGTGATTCTTCTCGCGACGCTCGCAACAATCTCCTTCGCAACAGGTGATGTCCGGGCATCCGTCATGATGCTGTTGATGATCCTGCTCAGTGTCGGACTTAAGTTGTTCCAGGAAGCTAGAGCCGATAGCGCGGCAGCGAAGCTCAAGGCGATGATTTCTGTCAAGGCTACCGTCATTCGCAACGGAGAGCCGCAGGAAGTCGCCATCTCCCAGTTGGTACCCGGAGATGTGGTGCAGCTGGCTGCCGGAGACATGGTTCCCGGCGATGTGCGCATCCTTCAAGCGAAAGACCTCTTCGTGGTTCAGGGTGCGCTAACCGGCGAAAGTTTCCCTGTCGAGAAGGGTGAGATCGAGAGAAATGCAGCTAATGCCGCATCCGCACCCATTGCGCTCAGCAGCATCGCTTTCCTCGGTACCAGCATCGAAAGCGGTACGGCGCACGCACTGGTCCTGGCCACCGGAAAGAGTACCTATCTCGGCAGCATGGCTGAGTCGCTCGGGGTGCAGCAGCCTGAAACGGCGTTCGATCGCGGCATCCGCCAGTTCACCTGGCTGATGCTTCGGTTCATGCTCGTCATGGTTCCCCTGGTGTTCGCCATCAACTGGCTTACCAAAGGAAGTTGGGTGCAGGCCTTCTTCTTCGCACTGGCCGTAGCCGTTGGTCTTACACCTGAAATGCTACCGATGATCGTGACGGTATGCCTTTCAAAGGGTGCCGTGGCCATGGGCCGCAAGAAGGTCATCGTCAAGCGAATCAACGCAATTCAGAACCTTGGCGCGATGGACGTGTTCTGCACCGACAAGACCGGGACGCTGACGATGGATCGGGTCGTTCTCGAGCGCCACTGTAACGTCATGCTTCGCGAAGACGAGGAGGTACTCGGGCTTGCATACCTCAATAGCCACTTTCAGACAGGTCTTAAGAGCGTCCTGGATCGTGCAGTGCTAGCCCATACGGAGACCCACGCCCAGGCCGGTGTTTCCGCTTATGCCAAGGTCGACGAGATTCCCTTCGATTTCCAGCGCCGCATCATGTCCGTGGTGGTGCGAACGCCGGAAGGCAAGGATCGTATTATTGCGAAGGGGCCCCGGAATCCATGTTTCCGCGCTGTGCAAGTGCGGCCTTGGACGGCGCGCTGCTGCCGATGGATCACCAGCATATCGAGGAGCTCAAGAAGGAGCATGCGCTTCTGAGTGCTGATGGTTTTAGGGTGCTTGCCATAGCGACCAGGGACGTTGAGCTGCGAGAGAAAAGCGCACACGGCGCAACACCTTACGGCAAGGCCGATGAGTGCGACCTGACCTTGCGCGGCTATGTGGCGTTCCTGGATCCGCCCAAGGAAGGTGCCGCGGCGGCGCTCAGAGCGCTTCAGCTCCACGGCGTTGCCGTCAAGGTCCTTACCGGGGACAACGAACTGGTGGCCCGCAAGATATGTCGGGACGTGGGGCTACCCACTGAGTTCTCCTTGATGGGCGATGAGGTGGAGCGGATGAGCGACGAGGAGCTCGCTGCAGTTGCGGAGAGAACAACGCTTTTTGCCCGCGTTTCTCCGGCGCATAAGCAGCGGATAATCAGGGCGCTTCAATCGCGGAAACGCATTGTGGGGTTCATGGGCGACGGTATCAACGATGCTCCCGCACTGCATGTCGCTGACGTGGGGATCAGTGTCGACACCGCCGTCGACATTGCGAAGGAGTCGGCAGACATGATCCTTCTGGAAAAGTCGCTTCTGGTACTGGACGAGGGTGTTATTGAGGGTAGAAAGGTCTTCTCGAACATCGTCAAGTACGTGCGAATGGGAGCGTCGAGCAATTTTGGAAACATGTTTAGTGTGCTAGGCGCAAGTATCTTCGTGCCGTTTCTACCAATGCTGCCTGTCCAGATCCTCGCCAACAATCTTCTCTATGATATTGGCCAGACCACAATCCCAACGGATGCAGTTGATCCGGAGCGCATCACGTTGCCGCGAAGGTGGGATATCGGGGAGTTGACCCGCTTCGTGCTCTTCATCGGTCCCTGCTCATCGGTATTTGACTACACGACCTACCTTGTGATGCTGTATTTATTCAAGTGCTGGGATGTTTCCACGCCGGTGGCCGCGTTACATAGCGCGAGCGTATTTCAGACAGGATGGTTCGTTGAAAGCTTGCTCACGCAGACGCTAATCATTCACGTCATCCGGACCAATAAGGTTCCGTTCCTGCAGAGCAGGTCTTCCTGGCCAGTAATGCTCACTAGTGTGGCGATCATGTCGGTCGGCGTCGCGATTCCATTCATGCCGCTTGGGCATTACCTGGGTTTTTCGCCGCTGCCTGCGCTCTACTGGCCGGTACTGGTGGTGACGCTGCTGTGCTACGTGCTGCTGACGCAGGGTGTGAAGATGTGGATGCTGCGCCGGGCTTGGATATAGTGGAGGCGCCGGTTTCATCCGGGTCTCGTGACGCCGCCGTCAAGGTGCCCGCCGACATCCTGGCGTAGGTCGCCACCGCGTCGCAGGCACAGTCCGCCGGCAACGATTAGGTTGATAAGCCCGACAGCCCGCTGTATGAGCTGACGCAGCGGAATGCTGCGCGGGTACAGGAGGCCTCCGCGCCAAGCCCGTTCATGTCGGGACAGCGGCGTCACCGGCAGCGATAGAGGAGCCCGTAAGTGGATCGGGCGCGCCACGTCGGCGGGCTCCAGCAAGGGCTTGCCGGTTGTGGCGCCGCGTCCTAGCCGCTGCCCCCAAGCGTTGAGCCCGCAGCGACGGCATGGCCCACGTTCGCTGGCGGCCCGGCGGTGGCGCGCGTTCAAGGGAGTAAAGCCGGCCTGGCCAGCCGATCCTGGAGATGGCAGCTGACGCAGGCGGTGGGCCCGGACCGGCGGTAGCGAGAGGCCCCGGCGAGCGGGCGTCCGGATTCAGGCGTAAGTTCGCCCGCTGGCTATCCTGTGCCCTGGATGACAGATCCGTCGCGGGTCCGGAACTCATTGGGACGCTCATCCGTAATGGGATGCTTGGCGGCCAGCGCCTCATCGACCTCGATGCCCCAGCCCGGCTTTTCGCTGATCCACGCGTAGCCGTCCTTGATTTGGGCATAGCCCGGGAACACGTCCTGCACGAGCGAGGGATAGTCGATGTGCTCGTGAAACCCGAAGTTCTCGCAGGTCAGGTCCAGCGTCAGGTTGGCCATGCGACCCACCGGGGAATTCGGTGCCCCATGCCAGGCGAAGCGGACCTGGTAGTTCTCGGCATAGGCAGCGATCTTGCGCGCGGCCGTGAAGCCGCCAACGTGCGAGATATGGTGCCGCAGGTAGTCGATCTGCCGCTCCTGGACCAGCGGCTGCCACTCGTGTGCGTTGTTCCACAGCTCGCCCAGGGCCAGCGGCGTCGTGCAGTGCTGGCGGATGATCCGGTAGTGGTCGGATTCCTCCGGGGGCAGCAGGTCCTCGCAGTAGAACAGCCGGAACGGCTCCACGTCCTTCGCAAATTGCACCGCCCGGACGGTGTCGAGAAGGGAGTGCACGTCGACCGCGAGCCCGATGTGGGCCGGCATCTCCTTCCGGAAGGTCTCGAAAGCGCGCAGGATTTTGCGTGTCTCCTTGTCGCGGTCGAAGGGGACAGAACCGTCGTCGAACTTGGGCTGCCCGTAGAGCGTGTCGCCGGCGCCATCCCGCAGGAACATCGCGACCAGCAGGTTGCGGCAGCCCTGGTCCACCAGCTTCATCGAGTTCTCGACCAGCTGCCGGCCCGGGTCCTGGGCACCCATGTTGACGTGCAGGTAGATGTCCGCCGCGTCACGGCACTTGCCGCCGACCAGCTGGTACACCGGCATGCCAGCCTGACGACCCTTGATGTCCCACAGCGCATCGCAGACGCCAGCGATGGCGCAGTTCAGGATGGTGTCATTCTTGTAGTAGGAGCTCATGTAGCTGATCTGCCAGATCTGCTCGATGCGATCCGTCGTGCGCCCGACCAGCAGGGGCTTGAGGTATTGCTCCACGGCGGCCGCGACCAGGCGCGTCCGGCCGCCCGGGAACGTGTCGGTCGCACAGCCGTAGCCATACAGGCCATCCTGGTCGGTGACGACTTTGACGACGGTTGAGTCGTTGACGCCGCCGCCACCGAGCTGGATCACGCGAAGGTCCTTGATGCGCGGGGCCGGCATACCACGCCTTGATTGCTCGACGGCCGGATGTTCGGCGGCTTCCAGCAACGACGGTCGAAGCAGGCCTGCGACTGCAGCGCCACCTCCTGCGAGTGCGGTCTTGAGTAGCGAGCGCCGGTCCCGGAGTCGATGCATGGTTGGCCCCTTTTTTGTTCGGCTCGGTCTCCCGAGCCGTCGCTGATGCCGTGGCCTTCGATACTACTCAGTGCGGGGCGGCACTGACAGGGCGGCCCTGACAGGGAATGCTAGCTCCCCGCCCGCCGGCCGCACCGTTCCTCCGATTTGGCGTTCCAGGCGGGAGTTCGTCCATCCGGGCCAAACCGGTGTCGTCGGACGGTTCTGCGGGCCGGTGCATATTCCGGCTGGTCGTGACCGAGGGTTCTGGTTGAGCGTGACCGGTCATTCCGGGTCCAGCCTGCTACCGGCAACACCACCGGCACTTCCCGCAGTATTTGCCGCGATCCTCCAGTACGGGCCCAGTGACCGTGGCGATGACCTAAGTCCCGAGCGCGTAGTGCGATGTCCCACCTACGCTACCCATCTCCCATAAGAACAGATGGCTTCCACGCTGACTCGGTAGCGTTGTTCCCTTGGCAGCTTCCGCGCGGGCGGGCTCGCCCTGCGGTGTCTATCAGGAGGCCTGTCCGGTCCGGTCCGCGGCGTCGAGCCGCCCGCCGGGCAGCGCGGGCATTGGGCCCGCCAGCGTATCGCCGTCATCGAGCGGCCTGGGGTCCTCCCGGCCGCTACAGTCTCTGGAAATCGGCGTCAGTCCGGTGGCGGCGCTGACCCGGTCACTCGCACCCGCGGCACCCGAGAGACATGGCCGGAGAGCTTGCGGCACAGGATGTAGAAGACGGGTGTGAACACGAGTCCGAAGGCGGTCACGCCGAGCATGCCGAAGAACACGGCGACGCCCAGCGCCTGGCGAAGCTCCGCGCCCGGGCCGCTGCCGAAGGCCAGCGGGATGACGCCGAAGATGAACGCGGCGGAGGTCATCAGGATCGGCCGAAGGCGCGTGCGGGCCGCCTCGATGGCGGCTGCGGTGGGCGTCAGGCCCTCGCGCTCCTCGCCCTGTCGGGCGAACTCCACGATCAGGATGGCGTTCTTCGCCGCCAGCCCGATGAGCACGACCATGCCGATCTGCGTGAGGATGTTGTTGTCCAGGTGCCGCAGGTTCACGCCCAGGAGCGCGGCCAGCAGACACATCGGGATGATGAGGATGACCGCCAGCGGTAGCGTGAGGCTCTCGTACAGCGCAGCCAGGAAGATGAACACGAAGGCAACGGCCAGCACGAAGGCCAGCGCGCCGGCATCGCCCGAGACCTGCTGCTGGTAGGCCATGTCCGTCCACTCGAAGCTCATCCCCGTGGGCAGGGTTTCGCGCGCCAGGCGCTCCATCGCAGCGATGCCCTGGCCGGAGGAATAGCCCGGCGCGGTGTCGCCCTGAATGTCCGCGGCGGGATAGAGGTTGTAGCGCATCACGCGGTAGGGCGCCGTCATCGGCCGCAGCGTCGCCACGGCATTGATGGGCACCATGCCGCCGGAGGTGGAGCGTGTCTTGAGGTTGCCGATCCAGTTCTGGTCCTGGCGGTAGGCGCCATCCCCCTGGGCGATGACCTGGAACGTGTGGCCCAACAGGGTGATGTTGTTGATGTAGGTGCCGGCCAGATACGTCTGCAGCGTCGCGTAGACGTTGCGCGCGGGTACGCCCAGCATCTCCGCCTTGTCGCGGTCGACCAAGGCGTCGAGCGAGGGATTGCGGGTGTTGAAATTGGTGAATGCCTGGCTGATCGCAGGGTCGGTGCTGGCGGCCTCCACCAGCTTGTTCACGGCTTCCTCCAGCGCGCGGTAGCCAAGCCCGCCGCGATCCTCCACCATCATCCGGAAGCCGCCGGTAGAGCCCAGGCCGCGGACGGACGCCGGGTTCACGACGCGGATGTCGGCGGCGGTGATGCCCGCCAGTCGCTTGCGGATCTCCGCGGCGATGACGGCGGCCGTCAGTCCCCGGGGTAGCCGGACCTCGAACGGCTCGAACACCGCCCAGAGCTGGCCGGAACTGGTGGCGTTGGTGAAGCTGATCCCGTCCATGCCCGAATACACGGAGGCATGCGCGACGCCCGGCGTACCCAGGACGATGGGGATGACCTGCTGCACGATCGCATCGGTGCGCGCAAGGCTCGTGCCCGGCGGCATCGTGATGGAGATGGCGACGTTGGCCTGGTCCTGCGCGGGGATGAAGCCGCGGGGCGTATCCATTACCCGCCAGCCCGTGAGCATTACCAGAGCGCCGTAGAGCACCAGCACCAGCGCGCTGCGGCGAAGCAGGGTCGTGGTGGCCCTGCCATAGCCACCGGAGAGGCGCTCCATCCAATGGTTCAGCGTTTCACCGACCGCATGCAGGCGCCGGCCCATCGCGGAGCCGCCCTCGGTGATGGCGTGGGGCTTGAGGATCTTGGCCGCCAGTGCCGGGGAGAGCGTAAGCGAGACCACGAGCGAGATGACCGTGGCCGAGGCGATGGTCAGGGCGAACTGCTTGTAGAACTGTCCAGCGATGCCGCCCATGAAGGCCGTCGGCACGAACACTGCGATCAGCACCAGCGCGATGCCGATGAGCGCTCCGCCCACCTCATCCATGGTCAGGTGGGCCGCCGCGACCGGCGCCATGCCGGCGCGCAGGTGGCGCTCGGCGTTCTCCACCACGACGATCGCATCGTCCACGACGATGCCAATGGAGAGTACCAGCGCGAACATCGAGAGGTTGTTCAGCGAGAAGCCGAACGCCGCCATGACCGCCAGCGTGCCGATCAGGGAGACCGGGATTGCCAGCAGCGGCACGAGCGCAGTACGCCAGCTCTGCAGGAACAGGATGACGACGGCTGCCGCGAGCAGCATCGCTTCCAGCAGCGTGTGCTGTACGGCCTCCACCGCTGCGCGGGTGAACGATACCGGGTTGAAGATGATTTCGTAGGCGACGCCGGGCGGGAAGTCCTTCTTCAGCTCCTCCATCGTGCGGCGGATATTGTCCCAGGTCTCCAGGGCGTTGGTGTTGGGGGCCTGGTTCACGCTCAGGGACACCGCGGGCTCGCGGTCCTTGTATGCGTTGATCGCGTAGTTCTGCGCGCCAAGTTCCACGCGGGCGACGTCTGAAATACGCGTGACGCGTCCCTGGGCGTCGCGCTTGATGACGGAGTTGGCGAAGTCCTCCGGCGAGTCCAGTCGCCCCTGGGCGCGGACATTGAGTTGGTAGGCGGCTGGCCTGTCGTTGAAGGGCGGGGTACCGATAGCGCCGCCGGCGACCTGCAGGTTGTTGTTGCGCAGCGAATCGACGATGTCCTGCACGGTGAGGTCGTGGGTCGCAGCCCGCTCCGGATCGATCCACACCCGCATCGCGTAGTCCCGCGCCGCGTTGGCCGTGACGTCCCCGACGCCCGGCGTGCGCAGCAGCCGCTCGCGCACCTGAAGGCTGGCGTAGTTGGCGATGTACTTGCGGTCCACGCTCGGGTCGGAGGCGAACATGTGAACGATCAGCAGGGTTTCGGTGGAAGCCTTGCGGACCGAGACGCCCAGGTCGCGTACTTCCTGCGGCAGCTGTGGCAGCACCGTCTGGATTCGGTTCTGGACTTCCACCTGCGCCAGGTCGACGTTCGTGCCCGCCTTGAAGGTCACCGTGATGGCCATGCGCCCTTCGCCGGAGGACGAGGAGGACATGTACAGCATGTTGGTGATGCCGTTGATCTGCTGCTCCAGGGGCGCCGCGACGCTGGCGGCGAGCTCCTCGGCCGTGGCACCCGGGAACGTGGCGCTGACCGTAACGGTCGGGGGCGCGATCTGCGGGTACTGGTCCACCGGCAGCGCGAGGTAGGCGATCAGGCCGGCCAGCGTGATGACCACCGAGACAGCCGCCGCGAAGATCGGCCGATCGATAAAGAAGTGTGACAGGCGCATGCGTTGGGCAGCCGTTAGCGCGCGCCGCCGGCAGGAAGCGTGAGCTGGCTGTCCTCGCCGCGCGACACGCCCGTCGGGAAGGCCGTTACGCTACTCTCGGTGGCCGTGACCATGTGCCCGGGCCGCGCGCGCTGCACGCCACTGATGATGACCCGGTCCTGCGCCGATACGCCGTCGCGGATGACGCGCAGGCCGTCGATGAGCCGCCCCGGCCGCACGGACTTTTGCTTTACGATGCCGTCCGCGTCCACGACGTAGATCACCTGGCGCGTCTGGTCGGTCACGACGGCCTGGTCGGGCAGCATCAGCGTGTCGAAGGCGGGCGCCGCGAACAGCCGCAGCTGGCCGAACATCCCGGGGGAGATGAAGCCCTTCGGGTTGTCGATGACCGCCCGGGCGCGGATCGTGCCTGAGCTGCGGTCGATCGCGTTGTCGATGAAGTCCATGCGGCCCTTCCACCGGTACTCGGTCTCATCCTGCAGGCGGATTTCCACCGGGCTCGTGCGGGCGCCGGCAGCCTCGCGCTTGTACTTGAGCAGCGCCGACTCCGGTGCATCGAACACGAAGCGGATCGGATCCTCGCTGACGAGGGTGGTCAACAGCGTGGTATCCGCCGCCACGAGGTTGCCGGGCGCAAGGCGCCGGTAGGACGCGCGTCCCGCGATCGGGGCGGTCACCCGCGTGAAGGAGAGGTTCAGGGTCTGGGTCTCCAGCGCCGCCTGCGCGGCGGCCAGGTCCGCCGCGGCCTGTAGCTGCGCCGCGGCCTTCAGCTCCAGCTGCGACTGGCTCACCAGCTGCGTTGCGGCGAGCGACTGGGCGCGCTTGAGCTCCGCATCGGCATTGGCCAGCGCCGCTCGGGCGCGCGCCTGGTCCGCCCGCGCATGGGCGAGCAGTGCCTCGTAGGGCCGCGGGTCGATGACAAAGAGCAGCTGGCCCTTTTTTACCATCTCCCCGTCCTTGAAGTTCACCGACTCGATGGCCCCGGCCACCCTTGGCCGGACCTCCACGGCGTCGACGGCCTCGAAGCGGCCCGCGTAGTCGTCCCAGTCGGCAACCCGCTGTGCCAGCGGATGCGCGACCAGCACGCTTGGGGGCGCCGGCGGCGGCGCTGCGGCCTTGCCGCAGGCAGCGACACAGGTGGCAACGGCGATCGCCAGCCCTGCCTGTCGCAGGTATCTTGTTGTTCTTTTCATTCGCTCGGGATTACGCCAGGGACGTTCGAGGCACAATAACAGCCCGGGACGCCAAACGTTACCGCCTGGCGCGCCGGCAGGGCGCTTGGGGAATCGGTGGTCGTGCGGTGCGGTGGAGTAGGCGGCCGCGCACTATAGCGATAGCAGGCGCCCGTAGCCGGGAACTCGGCCGCCCAGGCCCAGCAGGCGCACCCCTGCCAGCAGCGCGTGCGGGACGCTGGAGACCACCGGGACGTGGCAGTGCCGTTCGAGCGGCTCGATCAGGTCGAGCGTGCGCAGGCCACCGCAGGAGATCAGCAGGCCATCGGCGCCGCGCGCGGATTCAAACACCGAGGTGCTGAATTTAAGCAGCCCCTCCTGCGTGACGTCCTGGATGTCCGCGACGTTTTCAATGCCCAGACCCTGCAGCGCCACGACCTCGAAGCCTTCCTCGCCCAGGAACGTCTGCAGGCGGTGATTCACTTCCGCGCCATAGGCGGTCGCCACGGCGAGCCGCCGGGCGCCTACCCGGCGCAGACCCTCGATCACCGCGGTGCTCATGGTGACCGCAGGCAGCCCACTGGCCTCTTGCAGGCGGCGCGTGAGTTCGCGGTTGAACGCGGCGCCCTTGTAGAAGCTCAGCGAGGTGCCCATGAGGACGATGCCGCGCGCGCCCTGGCGGACCAGCGCCTTGGCCACGGGCTCGATCCGCTCCAGCACCGCGTCGTATCCATCGGGCGTCATGGTCTTCAGGCCCACGCTGGCCGTCTGGAAGTCGATGCCGCGCGGATACAGGACCGCGGTCTCCGGGGGCACAACGGCGTCAACCGGGGAGACGAGGCCCAGCATCGGCTTCGCTGTGGCTCCGGCGGCCGATGTCGCAGCGCCAGCGAGGGCCGCCACTAGCAGCTCACGGCGCGAGACCATTTGCGGCCTCGCTCTGGCTGTCGCAGCGGGTATCAGCGGTAACCATGGTAACTCTCCTGACCTGGGCAGATGAGCGCGTGCTCGCGCCGTCAGACCAGCTTGTAGATGGACAGGCGGACGGAAGGCGTCTTGGGATCGGTGCCGGGCGTGACCGTGCCGACAAAGATGTGCTGGTTCATCCAGGCGTACTTGCCCGCAGGGGCCTCAAACCACGGCGTCGACATCATGTACCGCGCACCGCCGCCGGCCGGCGGCGGGGAGAGCAGTCCGCGGTTGACCACGTGGATCTGTACCTTGTCGTCAGTCTCCATGTAGTAGTCGGCCTCCAACTCCTTGTAGCCATCGGCCCGCAGCAGTTGCCAGTCCGCGCCGCCGGCGATGATCCGGGCCGAGAACCCGGGGCCCTGCGCGGATCCGCCGATGATCGGCACCCGCGCGCGCTCGCCGTAGCGACCCTGGCCGTGCTGCACGGTCGGCTCCAGCAGGGCGAGGGCGTCGTAGACGAGGACCGGGCGCGGGACGGGGGGGCGCTGGGGGGGGTGGATCAGGGCGCCCTTGGCGCCGTCGGCCGACGAGGCCGACCGGGCGAGCCCCAGTCCGATGGCGCCCACGAGCAGCGTGCGCCGGTCTAGGTCGGATGCGTTGGACATCGTGCTTTCCCCTGGTGTGGCTACGGTCAAACGTGACCCGTCCCGGCCGCTAGGACGCGAGTCTGACAAACCCCCTCCCGGCGCGATAGGTCTGCGACGGGGTCGCCCGTCAGCTGCGGTTAAGGATTCCCCTTCCCTCCTCCCACCCCTGACATCCCGGCGGTGACCCTGCTGTAACCGGTCGCGCGCCCAGAAGGCGCGCTTTCAAGGGCGGCCCACGGGCCGCCCTTTTTATCCGGTAAGCGCCTCCCGGCGATGCCGCACCGCTTCATCCCTCGATCTTCGGCAATGCCTTCTCCAACGAGACCTTCAGCCAGTCCAGCAGCTTCACGATCCGGGCCACGTGGGCGCGGTGCTGTGTCACGTGGGCGCGGAACCAGGAGTTGGGGACCGGATACGCCTCCAGCACCTTGACCAGCTGCCCCGAGCGGATCGCGTCGCCGGAGACGTAGCTGGGCAGCATCGCGATGCCGGTGCCGGCCAGCGCGGCCGCGCGCAGCGTGAAGTTGTCGTCCGCGATGAGGCGAGCCTGCACGTTCACGTTGAGCTGTCCCTGGTCGCTCTGAAATCGCCAGGCGGTGCCCAGGGGCTTGAAGAACAGGCCATCGTGATCCTCCAGGTCGCGCGGATGCTGGGGCGTGCCGCGCCGCTGGAGGTACTCGGGCGACGCGCAGAGCTCCTGCTCGAAGGGATACAGCGGTACGTCGAGCACCCCTTCGTAGCTGCTGGCAGCGTGACCGCTGATGGCCAGGTCGAAACCCTCCTCGGCGGGGTTCACCGACCGGTTCACCAGCGCGAGCTCCATCGTGATGTGCGCGTGCTGGCGCAGGAAGCCGCTCAGGGCATCGGAGAGCACCAGCATGTGCAGCGTCGTCGGGACCATCATGAGGATGCGCCCCTCCAGCCGGTCCCCCGCCCGCCGCAGGCCGGCGAGGGTGTCATCGAGCTCGGCGATAAGGCTGCGCGCACGGCCCTGGAAGCTCTCGCCGGCCTCCGTCAGGACCACCTTGCGGGTGGAACGCTCGAACAGGCGGGTCCCGACGGCGTGCTCGAGCTGGCTGACTCGCTTGGCGGCCACGGACGGCACGACATTGAGCTGCCGGGCGGCCTCCGAGAAGCCGCCATACCGGGCCACAGCGAGGAAGGCCCGCAGATTGGTCATGATATCCATGATTGCTCGCGATTCGCAAAAACTGAGGTCGCAATATGGACTTGGCTGTCGCAGTTCGCAATCAATATGATGGTTCCATGAGTACACCCACCTTCCAAGACATCCCCGGCACCTACGTCTTCACCGGCGAGCGCGCGATCCAGGGTCGTCACCTGAATCGCTTCTGCATGTCGCTGATGAGCCCCGGCAATCGCGCCCGCTTCAAGGCGGACGAGCGCGCGTACCTGGACGAGTGGCCGATGAGCGAGAGCCAAAAGGTAGCCGTGATCGGGCGCGACTTCGGCGCGCTGCTGGACCTGGGCGGCAACATCTTCCGCGTACTCAAGATCGCCGCGGTCGATGGGCGCACCACGCAGTCCGTCGCTGCCTCGCTGGCCGGCCAGTCGACGCAGGAATTCGCCGAGATGATGCGCAGTGGCGGACGCAACCCCATTGGCCTACGGTCCGTCTCCGGACGGTTCTGATGGCCCGGATCACCGCCGGCATCGGCTCAAGCCACGTGCCTGCGATCGGCGCCGCCCTGGACGGCGGCCGCAGCGCCCATCCCGACTGGGCCCCGATCTTCTGGGGCTACGAGTGGACCCGGGAGTGGGAGCGTGAGCAGCGGCCGGACGTCGTCATTCTGGTCTACAACGACCACGCGTCCGCGTTCTCCCTCGACATGGTGCCGACGTTTGCAATCGGCTGTGCCGACACCTTTGCACCGGCAGACGAAGGCTGGGGGCCACGGCGCATCCCGCACGTGCACGGCCACTCCGAGCTTGCCTGGCACATCGCCAACAGTGTGGTGCTGGAGGAGTTTGACCTCACCTTCATGAACCAGATGGACGTGGACCACGGCCTGACCGTGCCGCTCTCCCTGATGCTGGGCCAGCCGCAGGAATGGCCGGTGAAGGTGATCCCGCTCGCCGTAAACGTCATCCAGTACCCGACGCCGACGGCCAACCGCTGCTATAGGCTGGGCGAGGCCATCGCCCGTGCCGTGAGGTCTTTCCCCGAGGATCTCAACGTACAGGTGTGGGGCACCGGCGGCATGAGCCACCAGCTCTCGGGCACGCGTGCCGGCCTCATCAATCGCGAGTGGGATACGAAGTTCCTGGATCAGCTGACCAGCGATCCGGATGCCCTGCGCAGGATGTCGCACGAGGAGTACATCCGGGAAGCCGGCTCCGAGGGCATGGAGCTGATCATGTGGATGACCATGCGCGGCGCGCTGGGTCCCGCGGTGCGCGAGCTGCGCCGCTTCTACCACGTGCCGGCCTCCAACACGGCCGTCGGGCACGTGGTGCTGACGCCCGTCGCGGACTAAGACCGCCCTGGGGCGGGCCACCGCCTCCCTGGGGATGGTGCCGGCGCAGGCCCCCTTGCTCCGGGGATCAATACTGCCAGGCAGTAAGGCCTGCATTGCGCCCTCGCATCCCGTCCTCGCGCCGTCTTCCCGGGGGTAACCCCCTTCCCCAAATCCGTTACGATGCCGCCAAGGCGCTGCGTTATCGGGGTAGGGGTGCCTGATGATTCAACACCCATCGTCCAAGAAGAATCCGCAGGTGTGTCCATGAGCACTTTCCGCAAAGCCCAGGCGTTGGCCTTGGGCCTGCTCGCAGGGGTCGGCCTGTGCGGTACGGGTTTCGCAAAGGATGACGCCGCGCGGCTCAAGGCGCTGCAAAGCCGCGTGCTGGCCATCGCCGCGGAGACGCAATATGTGGAGGCCATTACCCAGGTCCAGCGTTTGGGGCGCGCCTTCGGCTACTACACGGACAAGGGCTACTTCGGCGAAGCTGCCGATCTGTTTGCCGACGATGGCACCTTCCAGTGGGGCGTCGACGGCATCTACAAGGGCAGGGCGCACATCCGCGAACTGCTGACCCGCCACGGTGGTGGCAGCCTGAAGGAGGCGCCGGGCCTGCCATTCGGGCGCCTGAACCTGCGCATGCAGCTGCAGCCCCTGGTGACGGTGGCCGCCGATGGCAAGAGTGCGCAGGCCCGCTGGCGCGAGTGGGGCCTGCTGGGCCAGTACAAGAAGGAAGCGTTTTGGGGCGATGCGATCATCGAGGATCGCTACGTGAAGGACGGCGGCGTGTGGAAGATCGCTGCGCGCCAGTACTACCAGAACTTCGAGGCGCCGTACCAGGGGGGCTGGGCCGCCTTGAAGCCGGTCACCGGCAACTGGCAGACGGCCGTTGCCCGGGACTTCCCGCCGGATGCCCCGGCACCGCAGCAGTACCGGCCGTTCCCCGCCGTGTTCGTGCCGCCCTACCACTATGCAGGCGGCAGCCTCGTGTCGATCCAGAGCCGGCCGGCCGTGGATCCGCCCAAGCGCGCCGACGACAGACTGGGGAAGCTGGAGTCGCTGGCCGACGACAAGGAGCGGCAGCTGGCGCGCGCGCATTCGGTGCGCGCCATCGAGAACCTGCAGGCGATGTACGGCTACTACATCGACAAGGGACAGTGGCAGCAGGCCGCGATGCTATTTGATCGCAAGGGCAGGTATGAATTCGGGCAAGGCGGTGTCTACGTGGGCACGGCCAGCATCGAGCGCGGCCTCTCCCTGATGGGGCCGCAGGGACTGGAGGAGGGCCAGCTCAACAATTACGTGATGGTCCAGCCGATCATCCATGTGTCCGCCGACAACCGCACCGCCAAGGCCCGCTGGCGCAGCGATGTGCAGCTTGCCCGCGCCGGCAAGGGTCGCTGGGGCGGGGGCGTCTACGAGAATGAATACGTCAACGACAAGGGCACCTGGAAGATCAGCACGCTGCACTACTACGTGACGTTCTGGGGCGACTACGACCAGGGCTGGGCGGCCAAGCCCTTCCCCGTGGATCTGCCCAGCAGCCTTGTTCCCCCGGACCAGCCGCCGACGGTGGTCTACCAGTCGTTCCCGAAACTGCAGGTGGTGCCCTACCACTACGCGAACCCGGTCACCAACAAGCCACACGCGGGAGAGTAGGGCCATGCTCAACCAGGCAAGACAATACGCCGGCTCGCTGGGCCGCTGGGCGCTACTCGCCGTCCTCGCGTCATGCTGCATTCCGGCAGCCGAAGCGGCAGTCAGCGATGCGGCGCTGAAGTCGGTCGAGCAGGATCTGGGCGTGCTGGGCACCCGCATCCAGCGACTGCAGGACCTGACCGACGTGGAGATCGTGCAGGACGCCTACGGCTACTACGTGGACAAGGCGCAGTGGCACTCCCTCGCGGATCTCTTTGCCGAGGACGGTACGCTGGAGATCGGTGGGAAGGGCATCTTCCTCGGGCGCCCGCGCGTCTTTGAATACATGAACGTGGGCCTGGGTCCCATCGGCCCGCGGGAAGGCTTGCTGATCGACCATCAGCAGTTCCAGTGCCTGCCCACGATCAACGAGGACGGCGTGACCGCCTCGGTGCGCTGCATCGCCTTCGTAATGAGCTCCGGCGGCTGGGGCCACAATTATTACGAGGACAAGTTCGTCAAGGAAAACGGCGTGTGGAAGTTCAAGAAGCTGCACGGGCCGTTCAACATGTATTCCGGCTACAAGCTGGGCTGGGTTGACAACGTCATCGTCAACACCTTCCCCGAGAAGTTCCCGCCGTGGCCGGACCTGCCGCCCAGCGTTGTCTACTTGACCTACCCGAGCTACTACATCGAGCCCTTCCACTATCCCAATCCGGTGACGGGCAAGCCGATGCCGCCGCCCAGTCCGAGGGCCGGGGGCGAGGCGTTCGGTCGGTAGGGGTGCTCAGGCGCGCCGTGATAGCGGTTGCGCGCCCCGGCATCACGGTGACGAAGGCGCTCATCCCGCGCAGGGGACCGGTTGCCGCACCCCGCCCGGTATGAAGTGCCTGGCTCCGCCGGCTCCTTTGCAGGTGGAGCAATCCGGCGTAGGGTTCGGCGAAGAATAAGACGAGCCACACGCTGCGCCCCGGGGCCGGACGGGCCGCGTAGGGTGGGTGCCAGGACGCCTGGAAAACAACACAGAAACTCAACCTGTCGATTGGGGTACACACGCATGAACACGATAAGACTTACCGTGTGCTTGGGCGCGATGACGCTGGCCACGCTGGCAGGGGCCGCGCAGGCCGCCGATGCGGGCCTGGACCGCGCGGCGCTGCTCAAGCTGGCCGACACCTACCTGGCCGCCCTGCTCGCCCACGATCCGGCCAAGGCGCCGCTCGCCCGCGATGTGAAGGTGGTGGAGAACGTCACGCGCATCAAGGCCGGCGAGGGCCTGTGGAAGACGGCAGGGTCTGCCCCGACGCAGTTCAAGATTGTGGTGCCGGATCCCCTCACGCAGGAGGTCGGTGGCCTGGTGGTGATGCAGGTCGACGGCAAGGCGACGCAGGTGGGGTTCCGGCTCAAGCTATCGGCCGGCAAGATCGTGGAGGCCGAGCACCTGGTCGTGGCCCTGCGCGATGCCAGCAATCCGAACCTGCAAAAGGTGCGTCCGGCCATCCCGCTGCCGATTCCGGATGAATACGCAGACTCGCATGGCCGCCTGATCTACATCGCCAAGTCCTACTACGATGCGCTGGACAACAACAACGGGCACCTGGCGCCCTTCGCCTCCGACTGCGAGCGGCACGAGAACGGCATGCGCACGGCGCCGTCCGGCGGCCCCTCCCTGGGCGCAGCCCCTCCGGGCGGCGCACCAACCCGGCCGGCGGGCCTGCTGGGCATGCAGGACTGCACCACGCAGATCGACTCCGGAACCTTCCAGTACATCGATACGATCGAGGACCGGCGCGTGGAAGTGGCCGACACGGCGACGGGCTTGGCGATCGGCTTCTCGCACTTCCACCATCCGATGACGCAGAAGAAGTTCAAGATCACCGGCAATCCGGACCGTCAGGAATCGGACATGAGCAACCAGAAGCCGTTCGATATGCCGGCGCTGCATATCTTCAAGATCTGGGGCGGCCAGATCCACGAGATTGAGGCGATCGGTGTGATGGCACCGCTGGATTCGCCGACCGGCTGGGAATAACGCTCGGCGCTGCGTTGACGGTTACGGTGTCGCGCTGCAGGAATAAAGAAGGGGCGCCGAGGCGCCCCTTTTTCTCATTCTGCAGCCGGCGGTCAGCGCCGTGCGGGATCCCTGGTGATCGGGTCGCTCAGCCGCCGTTGCAATGGATCGTGTATTGCAGCGAGTTGCTCTTGTGATCTTCGGCATCCATGATATAGGCCCGTAGGGTGATGTAGTACTGGGCGGTCCCGCAGGTCCAGCCACCGGAGAACACCGCGCCCTTCCTCTGCGCGGCCGCGGCAATGTCGATCGGCGAGCTGGGCGGTACATGCAGGCTGTACTGCGGGCCGTTGGTTTCCACGATCTCGCGCACGATGACGACGGCGTCACCATCCGCGTCAATGAAGTGGAAATCCGGCACCACGCTGACGATCCTGCCAGTGCCGGCAGGCACGTTGTATCGCAGGCTGACGGACTCAAGCACGGGGGCGGATCCCCCGCTGGGTGGCGCCTTGGGCACGGCGGAGGTGGTCGGGGTCTGGCAAGACGCCAGGGTCCCGCACACCCCGAGCAGGCCTGTTACGAACACCGGCAGTATCGTTCGCACGCGATGGCTTCCTTATTCTGAAGTCTTGTCACGGGACGCCGCTACTATAGGTCGCCGTCCAAGCGACGTCCAAGGCGCGACCTGGCAGCCTCTGCACAACCTGGATCGGGGCAGCGGCAGGGGGCGAATGGACTTCGTCGCCCACCGCAGGCGTGGTGGCCCAGCAGTGCGTCAGCTGCGCGTCAGTTTCGGAGGGGTACCCAGCCGCGGAATGTCGCACGCCATCAATCCTTCCTGCGGCAGTCATGAGGCAGTCCGGTGGACGGGCAGGCTCACCAAGCCAAGACTAGCGCACACCCTTGGTTAGCGCGGCGCCAGGCTCCGCGTGGTGACGCGAATCCGGCCGCTGCACGTATCGAGAATCGCCGGGGGGAGCTGCCAACCCCTATCTCTACCTCGCCTCGCAACGGGACACCGGACTTGCGGGGCTCGCAGCCGCCGGTCGGTGCCCTGTGAGCGCCTCTGGCCTGCTAAGTGTTGGCGCAGGGCTGGCGCTGGCGGAGGCAGCCGCGGTTCCCGGGGACGCGGTCTGCCCGATCCTGGCGGCAGAGCCCCTTGCCTGCGGGCGCGGACTACTCGGTTAGAAGCGCCAGGTCACGCCGGCGGTGGCCATGCTGCTTGTATAGTCGTAGCCGGCATTGTTTCCGGAGGGCAGTCGGGTCCATTCCAGATTGATCCCTGCGCCACCGCCCAGGTTGATGTCGGCACCCAGCCCGAACGAGAGGCCCGTATCCCGGCTGGAGCTGTAGCCGAAGTCACGGTGCATGGTGACCCCGGCAACGCCGCCCACGCCGTACAGCGAGAAGGCCGGTCCCAGAGGCAGCGAGCCCTTCACGTAGGCGCCATAGATCGTGTCCAGGGAGGCGGTGTAGCCACCGTGGGAGGAGTCGGCCAAGCCGCCACCGGCCCGCACCTCGAAGGCCAGGTTCCGGCTGACCGGTACGCCCAAACGCAGCAGCGCCGCAGTGGGTGTGAGGGTGTCGAGGCCATCCTCGCTATAGCGCAGGGAGCCCAGGCTCAGGCCGACATAGGCGCTCGGGTAGTCATAGGCGCCTCGGCGTGCATAGCCGGAGTCATAGTAGCCACCCGCGATCGCAGCCGTGGCACCAGCCAGGCCCAGGGCCACGGCCATCAATTGTGCAGTTCTGTTCAAGCGCGTTACCTCGCAGTGTGTGCAAATCATCCGACGGCGCCAGTCTCGGCCGGCGGGTATGAATCGCAACTGAACTGGACCGTTCAGCATCCGTTCACAATGCGAGGATCGGGAAAGCGGGAGCGTGGTGCAGCGCGAGGCTCGCAGCCTCTGCTACATTCCTGCGAAGAAACCTGGCTCAAGGCGGCACGCAGTCCGCCAAACCTTACGAGGGCGGCGACCATGAAGCTCTACTACCACCCGGCATCCACCTTCGCGCGCCGAGTGCGCGTCGCGCTGATCGAGAAGGCCATCCCGTGCGAACTGGTGGAGCTGGACCTGCCGGCGCGGGAGCAGAGGTCGGCCTGGTACTCGGCGCTGAACCCGTACGGCCGCGTGCCGACGCTGGAGGACGAGGGATTCGTGCTCTATGAGTCCTCTGCGATCCTGATGTACCTGGAGGACACGCATCCGGCGCCGCCGCTACTGCCTGCCGGAGCGCGTGGCCGGGCCGCGGTGGACCTGCACCTTCGCCTCTGCGACGCACAGCTGGGCCGCTATGCCGGCGTCATCCTCTTCCCGAAGCGATTCCTGCCGCCGGATCGCTGGGATGCGGCCGCGATGGACGCGGCTCGGGCGGAGATCGACAACCATTTCGCGATCCTGGAACAACAGCTCGGCAACCAGCGCTACCTGGTGGGTGATTCCTTCACGCTGGCGGATGTTGCGTATCTTCCCTTCTTGCACTTCCTGGACCTGATGCAGGTCAACGCGGGTCCACGCGTGCAGGCGTGGACCGCGAGGGTCCTAGACCGGCCGAGCGCCCGGGCAACGGTGCCCGCCCGCTAGGGCCTATTAACGCAAGGTAATAGGCCATGCGTCGTGGCAATCACCGCAGAGCAGTTCAGTTGTTTCGATGCTCGCCTGCCGGTATAGCGCGGCAACGTCTCGCTTAACAAGCTTCAGGTCGTCAACGCGATCCGCTACGTCGCGGGGAATGGTTGCGAATGGCGCGGTCTGCCGAAGCGCTATGGCAACGGGCACACCATCTCTGCGCGGATGAACGGCTGGGCCAAGGCAGGCGCTTTGGACCGGTTGTTTGAGCAAATGCAGCATCAACAGCTCATCCGTATCAAGATCGAGGCGGTGAGCCTGGACTGCACGATCGTCAAGGTGCATCCCGACGCAACTGGCGCTCAAAAAAAAGGTCCGCAAGCCATCGGCAAGTCCCGAGCCGGGCGGACTAGCGAAATTCATAGGGTTGCCGCGGCTGCTCGGTGGGCCAGCGCGTTCTGCCTGACCTGCGACCAGGCTGGCGAT